>DATMRF010000044.1:0-135933 GCA_035566435.1 Candidatus Acidiferrum sp. | reverse complement strand
TTCAAGGGTGGTTCCTGAAGTTTGTGCCGCGCTTGATAACCAATTCGCCAATTCCTCGGCAGAAACACGAAGCGTTTCTGAAGCAGCGGCAATTGGCGGCATTCTGGGTCGCTATCGTATTTTCATGAAACTGGCCGAGTTTCTCGGCCTGGTGGCCGTCGTGGCAATTGGGCTGGTCGCGGCAAACACGGCGGCGATGTCCATTCGCGAGCGTCGGAGCGAAATCGCGGTAATGCGCTCGATAGGATTTCCCTCGGGGGTGATCTTGAGGCTGCTTGTGGGCGAATCGTTGATTGTGGCTTTATCGGGAGGAGCGATTGGTTGCGGGGTGGCGTTTGGACTGTTCAAGGTTTTCGCGCTCAACGCTGATGCCCTTGGCCCTTTTGTTTCATTGCATGTTCCTCCTTTTGTGCTGGCGGAGACCCTGGGGGTGGCGGCGCTCATCGGTTTGTTTAGCGCGTATGTTCCCGCGCGTGCAGCGGCCAAACGCAGCATCGTTGAGACCCTCAGACTTGTGGATTAATATATGGCCATTCCCTTCAAATATAATCGCCGGAGCCTGCTCATCCGTCGCGTGTCCAATTCAATGACCATCGGTGCCATTGCCATCGTCGTCGGCGTCTTCGTTGCGGCAATGGCGATTGTCGGAGGTCTCAACTCCGCGATCAAGGATAGCAGTTCGCCGGATAACATGATTCTTATCGGACGGGGCGCGGACTCCGAGGCCAATTCGTTCATCACGCTCGATCAGCTGGAGGCCCTCAAGTTTCTACCGGCCATCCAACGCGATGGCCTGGGAAATCCGCTCGTTTCGCCCGAACTTGCCGAGCAGGTATTTATGCCCGCCGGCGACACCTTGGACAACCTTCCCCTTCGCGGAGTGCTGCCCGCGAGCACCCAAATCCATGAAAAAGTGCACATTATCGCCGGCCGCATGTTTGCGCCTGGACTGAATGAAGTCATCATCGGCAAATTGATCTTGAATCGATACCCCGGCTGTTCATTGGGGGCGGACCTGAAAGTTGGCCGGCGCATTTGGAAAGTGGTAGGCGTTTTTGAGTCCGGCGGGAGTTCGTTTGAATCGGAGGTTTGGGCCGATCTCCATAGCCTGCAGGAGGATTCCCGCAGAGGTTCGAGTTACAGCAGCATCCGTCTCAAGCTCGTTCCCGGCGCGGATGTTCCCTCGCTGATTCAGCGATGCGCCGATGATCCACGCATCAACCTGCAAGCCAGGACCGAGTCAGAGTATTACAAGGAGCAATCAGGAATAGCTGCCAACCTGCGGGTACTCGGATTGTTGGTGGCGGGAATCATGGCTTTCGCCGCCATTTTTGCTGCAATGAATACGATGTACGCGGCCGTGTCCGCGAGGACGACTGAAATCGGCACGTTGCGGGCTTTGGGATTCAGCCCGCTAGCCATCATGACATCGTTCCTTGCGGAGTCTTCAGCGCTGGCCTTCGTGGCCGGCATTATCGGAGTGATTCTCGCCCTGCCGGTTAACGGACTCTCGACCAAGTTCAATGGCGGCGCCGTTTCGGCGCCAACCCTTGCGTTTAATTTTCATGTAACCCCGGTCATCGTGATTCAAGCCCTCGTGTTTGCGATTGTTATTGGCGCATTGGGCGGCTGGCTGCCGGCGCGGCAGGCGATGCGCGTGAGTGTAGTCAACGCTTTGCGAAGGAATTGAGGCATGGCCTTCGAAGCCGCGCGAACGAATCACGAACTGGAAACACTGCGCATTGAGCGCCCGCGGGAGCAACCGCGCCGCAAGCGCAGCCGCTTGGTTTCAATTGCGATCGTGATGTTGCTTACAATAGTTCTCGGGGCTGCCAGCTACCTCGTTTACGCCAAGACGATCGGCCGGTCGCCCACAGTGCAAACGATGGTGGTATTGGCGAGGACGGACCGCCGGTCCAGCGTGCTGTTGACAGGCTCTGGTTATATAGTCACCCGCCACAAATACATCACTATCGGCACGAAAATCCTTGGACAGATTGTGGAAGAACCCATCGAGGAGGGGCAGCACATCAAAGCGGGTGATGTTCTGGCGCGAATTGATGACCGGGACTATCAGGCGCAACTGCATCAGGCCATTGCCATTCGAGACGTTGCCAAAGCCAACCTTCATCTTCTTCAGGACAAAGCCGGCCGGGCGCGCCACCTAATCAAGTCTGGCGCTATTTCGACGGATGACTTTGAAACCGCAATCACGGCCGCAGAAGTTGGGCAAGCCGAACTTGAGCGGGACGAGGCGGCAGTCGATTATGCCAAATTCAATGTAAACCAGTGCGTCATCAGTTCGCCTATCAACGGCATTGTCTTGAAGAAATACCGGGAATTGGGGGACACCATCAATTTTGGCGGTCAGATTCAGGCGGGCGGAGGCGCGACGGACATCGTCCAATTGGCCGACACGGACGATATGCGGGCCGAAGTGGACATCAATGAGGCTGATATTGCGAAGGTGGGTATCGGTTCGCCGGTAACTGTTGCGTTAGACGCGTATCCGGACAAGCAATTTGATGCAGCTTTGGTGAAGGTTTATCCCGCAGCCGACCGGCAGAAGGGCACGGTCAAAATCGAGGTCCAGATCGCCCGGCCGGATTTGCAGATCATCAAGCCGGAAATGAGCGCCAAGGTGAGCTTCCTGGAAAATCAGCCAGCGGCGACGCAGCAACCGCGCATCACAGTTCCAAAAGGTGCCGTCAGAATTGAGGAAGGTAAAACCTATGTGTGGACAGTCCGAAAAGGTATCGTTCAACGCGTTGGCATCGTCCGCGGCCAAGAGACAGAAACTGGAATTGAGATCAAGGAAGGGTTGAGTGACGGCGACGTTGTCGTCGTTTCGCCGCAAGCGACCCTCGCCAATGGCAAAAAAGTCTCCGTCGGAACGGAGTCGAGCGGAAAAATGAAATGAATGCACCTGCCAAATGCGGGCACCCTGATAGCCTTTCCTGCCCTAGAGAAATTCAAGAAGGTCAATTGACGGTTTCAGCATTCCAGATTACATACCAACTGGTCTGTATGTTACATCGAACGCAAATAAACCAGTTGCCAGAAACAAAACGCAAACTCCTCGATGCCGGCGTCAGTCTCATGCGTCATCGCGGGTTCAACGCCACTACCGTGGATGAAGTTTGCGCGGAAGTAGGAGTAACCAAAGGAGGATTCTTCCATTATTTTGATAACAAGGAGGACCTGGCAACTGCGGCCGTCGATCGGTTTTACGAAAGGAAGGCGAAGGAATTCGCAGACGCGCCATTCCGCCGACTGGCGGACCCGCTGGATCGTATTTTTGGACGGCTTGATTTCGTAAACGAATCTGCCGGCGGCATCAAGGGCCTTACGAAGGGCTGTCTTTTCGGGATGTTTGCTCAGGAAATGTCATTTAGTAATCCGGAATTGCGTAGTCTGTGTCAGGCTAAATTTGCGCAGATCGCCAAGGATTTTGAAGGCGATCTGGCAGAAGCTAAAGCCCGTTACGCCCCCCGGGCTGCCTTTGACCCAAAAAACATCGCGATGCTCTATGTCTCCATCGTGCAAGGCTCTCTGATGCTGGCCAAGGCCTCAGAGAGCAACAGGGTACTTGTGGCAAACATCGATCAATTTCGCGCCTATCTGCAAACATTGTTTGGCCAAAGCCGCCACTCGACCGCCAAACGGCGGGCCAAAGTTTCCGCCCAAGCTGGGAACTGAGCGAACCATGATCCAACTCTCCGTGACGGGAAGCCTTGTTTTGATAACATACCAACTAGTTGGTATCTTAGCACAAATGAGCGTTATCTACAAGCATTCTATGAATTCCTCAGCCCTTTCGATTTCTGATTTGTCCGTCCGTCAACATAAACCATTAACATTATTCCCAGTCACAAATGAAAACTGCAATTAAGTCCATTATAACTGCTTGCACCCTGGTTCTGTCCACCTTGGCAGGGGTCCCCGGCCACGCCCAGACTACTCGTGTCAATGCGGATGTCTCCGCGAAGTTGCCTGCAGCCACCCAAGATAATGATGTTCCGGGCGTCACGAACATTGTACTCGTCCATGGAGCCTTTGTTAATGCCTCCAGTTGGTCAAAAGTCATACCTCTGCTGGAAGCGAAAGGGCTACACGTGGTCGCCGCGCAGATTCCACTGACTTCGTTTGCAGATGACGTCGCCGCTACAAAGCGAGCCATAGCACTCCAGGCGGGCCCAATCCTGCTGGTGGGGCATTCCTATGCCGGTGCTGTAATTACTGAAGCAGGCAACGACCCGAAAGTAGCCGGTTTGCTCTTTGTCGCCGCCTTCGCCCCTGCCGAGGGCGAATCGGTCGGGGACATCGCTAAAAACTATCCGGCTGCTCCTGGGTCAACCGAGGTCAGACCGGATGAGTTCGGTTACCTCACGCTGACCGCACAAGGTATGGACGAGGATATCGCCGAGGATCTGTCGCCCTCGGAGCGCAAGGTTCTAACGGCTACTCAAGGGCCAACTGCTGTCGCTGACTTCGGCGCCAAAGTTGTGAACGCGGCATGGAAATCCAAGCCCTCTTGGTATGTCGTGGCCGGAAATGATCGCATGGTTTCGCCGAAACTCGAGCAGGACACGGCTGACAGAATAAAGGCCAAGTCCATCACGATCCCGTCGAGCCATATTGTTATGCTCTCACATCCTCGTGAATTGGCGTCATTCATCGAGGAAGCGGCGAAGAAGGTTACAGTGAAGTAGTTCAGCCGTGGAATAACACCTGGGCTGCGGAAGCCACACGCGATTGAAAGATCCAAATAACACATCCGAGGAGAAGGTCACTGCGCCGGCTTTCTACTTCAACCGCCGGGCCTTCATTCGCGCGGGAATCCTTGCCGCCAGCGCCGTGGCCACGGGTGAGATTTATCGGCATCTCAATCCCGTGGCCAAGGGCAAGGTGAACACCTCGATGATTGCGGGCATCGCCAAGCCGGAGGCGACGACTCCGGGCGCCGTTGGTTTTCGTGTCTCTGAACCCCGGACTTCGCTTGAGGACATCACGCATTACAACAATTTCCAAGAATTCTCATCGGACAAAGAGCGAGTGGCCCCGGCCTCGGCAAATTTCCAGACCCAAGGCTGGCAGGTGTCGGTTGAGGGCCTAGTAAAAAATCCGAGGGTTTTTGCGCTCGATGACCTGCTGAAGATTAGTCCGCCGGAGGAACGCATCTACCGGATGCGCTGCGTCGAGGCTTGGTCGATGGTGATACCATGGGTCGGCTTTTCCCTGTCCAAATTGCTGGACTTGGTTCAGCCGCTCGGCGGCGCCAAATTTGTCGCTTTCGAAACCCTGATGGATCCCACCCGGATGCCGGGTCAACGCAGAGATGTGTTGAGCTGGCCGTATGTCGAGGGGTTGCGCCTGGACGAGGCGCTGCATCCGTTGACGATTCTGGCCAGCGGAATTTATGGCCGTGCGCTGCCGCCGCAGGATGGCGCGCCGATCCGGCTGGTAGTCCCGTGGAAATACGGCTTCAAAGGCATCAAATCCATCGTCAAAATCAAGCTGGTGGCGGCGCAACCGCGCACGACATGGAGCGAATATGCGCCGCATGAATATGGCTTTTACGCCAATGTGAATCCCCATGTGGATCATCCGCGCTGGAGCCAGGCTACTGAGCAGCGTATCGGCGAGTCGGGCCAGCGTCCGACGCTCATGTTCAACGGTTACGAAGCACAGGTCGGCCAGCTTTACGCCGGCTTGGATCTGCGCAAAAGCTTCTGACCGCCCTGCCTATGAAGGAAAATGACATCCGCTTCGCCAGGCTGCTCTTAATCGTCAATGGAGCCGTTCCGCTGGTGCTGCTGGGCTGGGATGCCCTGCATCATCAGTTGGGAGCCAACCCGGTGAAATTCACGCTCCTCAAACCGTAGATTCGTCGCCGGCCGTTTGCCGTTGGTTAGTTCGGTGCTTGACGTTCGTGGGGAACTGGGCATTCTGAGCCCCATGCCCCGCCGAACGCCACCAGAGTAGGTCGGTGAAAGCACCGGTGACACCCGGGCTGCTCTTGCAGACTAAACCCCGCGTTGACCTGTGTGAGCAGGGCACCCCGCCCGCTTCCAGCCATCCTCTTCCGGGTGCTACACTTTTGTAGGGGCTACGTTTTTGCTGCTACACTTTTGCAGCTACGTTTCTGTTCTTCACAAACAACTTGCAATTAACGACTTGCGCGCTCTGCTATACTTTTGGCTACACTTTTGCATTCCCGACACCCTCGTCCGAAAAAAGGAAATTCCTGACGGATAACCGATCGCGCCTCCGCACCGTCAGAAAAAAAAGCATTGCGCCTGCCCGCCGGTTCACGCCCTAACGGATAACGGATAACGGATCGCCCCACCGCACCGTCAGAAAAAGAAATACTCCGCCGACCCACCCTGACGGATAACGGATGGGCCTAACGGATAACGGATCGCACCGGCGCGCCCTCCCGAAAAGAAACACCTTGCCCGCCAATCGCTTGCACCGACCTAACGGATAATCCTAACGGATAACGGATCGCACCACCGTACCGTCAGAAAAAGAAATATTCCGCCCGCCCCCGTTCCTGGTAGGGCGCGCTGTCCCAGCGCGCCGTTCGGCCCCCCTGTCAACTGTCAACCTTCCAAAGTTGACAACTTCACCCTCTGTCAACTTTCGAAACCGCCCAAATCCCCAGTAAAACAGGCCTGCCGCCCACTTTTTGTCAACTGTCAACTGTCAACTTTCGCTTTCCCACTCGCCCCGCGAAAAGAAAAACTCCATCGCTCCCCCGCTCCGGACCTGTCAACTGTCAACTTTCCAAAGTTGACAGAATCGTCCTTCTCAACCGCGACTAACCGCGACTAACCGCGGCCAACCGCGACCAGCCGCGACTTAAACTCATCCCTCCCTGTCCCTTTCCACCTTCTTCCACCTTCTTCCGCCTTTTTCCACCTCGGGCGAGCCCCGGCCGCTTCCAGCCATGCTCTTCCGGGTGCTACGCTTTTGCACCTGCTACACTTTTGCTGCTGCGCTTCTGCTCTTCACAAAGCGCCGGCCATTAACAACTTCTGCGCTCTGCTACACGTTTGGCTACGCTTTTGCATTTCTCAACCTCTGCCCGAAGAAAGAAATTCTCCCGGGTCCCTAACGGATAACGCAAATTCCCGACTATTCCACGCAGGATACTGTGGGAAGCTTCCGGGACACTTCTGGGACACTTTGAAAATGAAAATACCTCGGTAAACACGGCCTTGGGACACTTTGACGGCAAATTTACCCCCTGCCGCTCACACCATTGGCTCGCCGTCCTCGACGTTCGTTCTTCCGCCATTCCCGTCGTCCGTTTTGCCAGGTTCAGCAACCCTCAAGGATCACCCTTGTCAACCTCATGGATCACCCTTGGCAGCCTCATGGATCAGCCTTCGGCGACCCCTGAAACGCGCAATCACTCGGTAAACACGGCCTGCGGAAACGTTTCACCCCTGGATCACCCCCCGGCAGAGAAAATAAAATTTATCCTTTATCCTTTATCCTTCAGCCTTTAGACTTCCACCCCCAGCTCCCGATAGCTCCCGCTGGCCTGTCCCCGCATCGGCACCTATCTGCAGCCATCTGCAGTCATCTGCAGCCATGTGCATAGGGAAGTCTTCCCCACCCCGGCTGCACTCGATTACGCTTAATTTCAGCTACGGACGCCCAATTACGGGAAATTCCTCCAGGGCCGAACTGCAGTTTTCTCCTTTCTGCCCGCGCCCGCCCCCCCGTCCCGTTCGGTCAAGATTGGTAGAGATCGCTCGCGACCCTTACTCCAGATTACTCAAGATTGCCCAAGTTCGCTCTCGCAAAAACTCGACCAATCTCGACTAATCTTGAGTAATTTCGACCAAAATAAATTTCCCCCTTCACCGCCACCCGCTCTGTGCCTGATACGCGCCTTCTTGTGGCCACTCCGTCCTCATCCGTGGTCCCGTAGTCCCGCAGTCCCTCAGTCCCTCAGTCCCGTAGTCCCGTGGTCCCGTAGCATCTTTTTTGACCTGACCTCATGTTCCACGCCGCCGGCCGTCAATTCGCAACTTGCAACCTTCAACCTGCAACCGATCCCACAACGAGTTTGGTTCCGGCTCCGCCGGCTTGTGGACAACGCGCCCTACCTTCCAGCTTTCAGAGGCTTGATGAGCCACAGGTTGCAGGCTTGACCGGCTGACCTGCACCCATAGCTTAAACGTATGGCATACGTGAACCTGGCTTCCAGGGATCTAAAGACGTTGTGTTTTTTGCTCGCCGGCCTCGTGCTGGTGGTCTCCGGCTGCTCGCACTCCAACGATATGGAGGACCGTGGACGCGCCTTCACGCCGGTGCTCGCGGCCCAGCCTCCTGCTTTTTTGACCGGGCCAATGGCCGTATTGCTGACGAACAGCACCGGCTATAGCGCGCGTGTGGACGCGCAGGCCGAATCGCTCGTGGAGCGGGAGCGCTCCGTGTCGGGGCAACTCCTCTGCCGGGGCAGCAAATTTTTCTTCGCCCCGGAATCAACCGGCGGTTCAAAGAAGCAAGGTCGTGCCGGCGCCTTCGGCTTCATTTGGGACGTCGCGAGCAACAGTGGGTATGTTCTCAGCGAAGCTCTGCAGGGCTACGCGCCGCTCGGGTCGAGCCCCCGCGCTACCAACGTCGTGGCCGGGCCCGGACAGGCCGCGCCGGCGACAATTGCCGGCTATGCCTGCACTTCCGAGACCGTTGCCGTGCAGTTGGACAATGGCTCGACCGCGAACTTTCAATTGATGCGCGCCGCCGGTCTGGCGGGATTTCCTGTCCGACTCAATTCAGTCACCAACTCCGTGCCGCTCACCGTGACTTTTTCCAAAATCCGGCTCGACCCGCCACCGGCTGAATTGTTTGCCCCGCCGGATGGGTTCAGCAAATACACCAACCCGGACGCCATGTCCGATGAGATCGCGATCCGCCAGCACAACTTGCGACGCAAGAGTAGCGGCCCAATGGAGCCTTTGGAGCCCTCCCAAACCGGCCCCCCCCGGCGCTATTGAAGTATGCGCGCCTGGTTGCTTGATGATTTCAAAGGGCTGGGCGCGCTTCGCCTGGCCGAAGTGCCCGCTTCGCAGCCGGCAGAGGGCGAAGCGGTGCTCGAAATTCGTTACTCTGCCCTCAATCCCGCCGATCGCTACCTTGCTGAGCGGCAATACCCGGCTAAGCCCTCCCTGCCTCACATTCTGGGACGCGATGGACTGGGGACCGTCGCGCAATTGGGCGCGGGTGTCAGCGGACTCCAGATTGGCGAGCGGCGAGCCGTCCTGCGCGGCGATGTCGGCGTGAACCGTCCCGGGACATTCGCCGAGCGTGTTGCCCTGCCTGCGGAGGACCTGGTCGAGGTTCCCCATGACTGGAGCGATCCGGAAGCCGCTGGCGCGACGCTGGTGTATTTGACGGCGTATCAGGCGCTGACGATGTGGGATCATCTTCCATCCCAGGCAGTCGTTCTGGTGACGGGTGCCTCCGGCGGAGTGGGAGTGGCTGCCGTTCAGCTTGCCCGCGCACTGGGCCACACCGTACTGGCGCTCTCGCGCAGCACCGAAAAGAGCCGCCGTCTCCTGGAGCTTGGCGCCAAGGCCACGTTCAATCCCGAAGACCCTCAATGGCGCCAGGCGGCCAAGGCCGCCGTTGCCCCGCGCGGTGTGGACCTGGTCATCGACAGTATCGGCGGCAAACTCCTGCCTGAGGCCATCGACACCCTGGGTGACCTCGGCAGGGTGAGCCTGGTTGGCCGCCTCGCCGGCCCGGTTCCGAATTTCAACACCGCCACGCTGTTCTTCCGCCGAATTCGCATGGGCGGGGTAGCCGTCGGTGCAAACACCAACTCCGAGGCACGCGCCGCCTGGGAGAACGTCTTGGAGCTGCTCGCGCGTTCGGGCGCCCGCCCACTGGTCGATAGCGTGTTTCCTTTCGACCAGTTGCCCAAAGCCTTTGCCCGCCTCGCGGAGGGCCCGATGGGCAAAGTGCTGCTCCAGGTAAAATAGGCGTTAAAGGACCACCTACTTTTTTACGACCGGATCGGACAGCCCGGCCCCGGAGTGTTTAAACGCCTCGGCACACTCGTGGACTGATTGAAAGAAGCTTTCAGGTCTGATTTCTGACGCCAGGCCGGTGCGCTGGAGTAGTTCGCGGAGGGGGCGATTGACATGGGCGATTTTCAGCGCGATGCCCTGACGCTGCAACTCCTCGCGCAGGCCATGCAGCGCCTCTACGGCGGTAACGTCAATGTCGGTGATGGCTTGTGCATCGAGCAGGAACCAGCGAACCGGCTGCGGGCTCGCGGCGATCAGCGCCCGCACGCGCCCGACAAAGTGGCCCGCGTTGGAGAACAGAAGCGGCGCATAAAACCGATACGCGATCAGTCCGGGGAGGGTCTGAGGTTGCGTGCTGCCCAGGTCATGGAAACCGCTTCCCGGCACTTCGCTCAACACGGCATCCGGCGGATTGGAGATGCGGTTGATCAGTCCCAGCAAAGAAAGCGCCACGCCGAAGAGGATGCCGACCACCACACCGGCTGCCAAAACGCTCAAAGTGGTCAGCGCTGCAACCGCCGCGCTGCGGGGATAAAAGCGGTAGATGCGCGCCATCACATCGAATTCGACCAGGCCGACCCCTGCGTAAATGAGGATCGCCGCCAGGGCGACCTCGGGCAACCTCGCGATGACAGGAGTCAGAAAGAGCAGGAACACCCCCAGCGTGGCGGCGGCGACCAGGCTCGCCAGTTGGGTCTTGCCGCCGGTGGCGTCGTTGACGGTCGTGCGAGCCTGGCTGCCGGTAATCGAAAACCCCTGGAACAGGCCGACCGCAACATCCGCCAGGCCGAGCGCGTTGAGCTCCTGGTTGGCGCTAACCTCATAGCCGTTTTTGGCCGCGAACGCGCGCGCCAGCAGAATACCCTCGGTGTAGGTCAGCAGCGTGATGCCGATCGCGGCAGGCAGCAAGCTATCGACATCGCGCCAGGACGCGCCGGGCAGGGCGAAGCCCGGCAGCCCGCGCGGGAATGAACCAACGAGCGTTACGCCCTGGCCCTCGAGCCGGAACACCAGTGAGGCGGCAATCGCAATCGCACACGCGGCCAGCGCTGCGGGAATTTTCGGGGTGAATCGGCGCAGCGCCAGCGATAGCGCCAGCAGCGTCAGCCCGAGCGCCAGCGTTGGCCCGTGCACCTGGTGGAGTTTGCCTGCAAGTTCAAGCAGACGTGGAAAAAAGTCGCTGCTCTTTAGCGATACGCCGAGGAGCTTGCCCAACTGCGACGCGATGAGAATGAGGGCCGCGCCAGTCATGTAGCCGACCAGAACAGGCTTGGACAGGAAATCGGCCACCGCGCCGAAATTAGCGCGCGCGCCCAGCAGGAGGAGCAGCCCGCACAGCAACGCCAGCACTGCGGCCAAAGCAGCCGCGCGCGCGGGGTTGCCGGCCGCCAGCGGACCGATCGTGCTGGCGATGAGCAACGAGATGGCGATGTCCGGGCCGACGATCACCTGGCGCGAACTGCCGAAAATCGCGTACACCACCAGCGGAACCAGGGCGGCGTAGAGGCCGTGTTGAGGCGGCAACCCCATCAGGCCGGCGTAGGCGATCACCGACGGGATCATGATGACGCAGACACTGATGCCGGCCAATAAGTCCCCGGAGAGCCACTCTCGGCGGTAATGGGCGAATTGGGCTAGGCCCGGGCAGTAACGTGTTAGCGATGATGCCGGCTTAGATGGCGCGTGGTTGTCAGGTTGGTTCGGCATCCGGCCCTGTTTTTAGCATCGAACGGGGGAAGCCGTCCATTGAACAAATCATTCCCGGGTAACACCTCAGTCACGAAGGGGGGGCGCGCCGTTCCCGCCGCTTCACCGTCCAACAGCTCGGAACGGCCAGGAAAACGGCGTTGCCGGCTCTGCATTAGCATGTTGAAGTGGCGTAAACGCCGCGCCCCCGCCCGCCAAGATTGAGCCCGCAGCTTCCCGGGAACAAAGATTCGTTTTGTTGCTCCTATTTCAGTAACGGCCAGAAGAGGCCGAACAAAACGCCGCAACAACAAAGATAGAGATATGTTGAGACAGCAAAATCATGACGAGCAGGTCCGCAATTCGGGAGCCTCGGCTCCGGCGGACCACGGAGCAGGTAGTTCGCGGCTTGGACGCCGCTCGTTTCTGAAGCGGGCAGGCCTCGGAGGAGCGGCCTTACTACCGACAACCAGTTTGCTGATAGGGCATGGCACCGCACGGGCGGATGTCCTCAGCGGCGGTCTCGGCCAGGGCGACGTTGCGATTCTTCGCCTGCTGGCCGCCGCAGAAATCCTGGAGTCCGATCTATGGCAACAATACCAGGAAATTTCCCTGGGCAACTCGGCCTTCATTCAGGCGATCCAGGCGCTCGACGGCGACATGCCGACTTACGTTCGACAGAATACGCGCGACGAATTCAGCCACGCGGCTTTCATCAATTCCTACCTCATGGCAAAAGGCCATCAGGCGGTGAGTCTGGAGCAGTTTCGCAGACTGCCCAGCAGCCAGGCGACGGGCTCGAACAAAACGGCCAAGCGCTTGACCAACCTGATGAATTTGACGGTGGACACCAGTTGGTATCTGCGGTACCGCAGCGCCGGCAACCCGGACTTCGGAGACACGTTCCCGCAAATCGTCAACCTGGTGAATGTGCCCGGAATTCCGAATAGCGACCTGCCCGCCGGCGGCGACGACATCCAGGTGATCGCCAACACGGCCGGGTTCCATTTCGCTACGATCGAGCAGGGCGGGTCAAGCCTGTACGATTCGCTGCTGCCTAAGGCGACGAGCCGCGAGGTGGTTCGAATTATTGCCAGCATCGGCGGCACCGAAATCCAACACTTCGAGCTGTGGCAGGACAAGGCAGGCAACGCTCCGCCAGTCCCGGCGGCAACCGCCACGCGGTTCCCCCAACTGCCGGTGGCCCCTTCGGTCGGCGGCGTGACGTTCTTCCCCGGCGATGGCACCGATCCCGCCAGCCCCGAGGACACCAACCAGGTGTTTCCTTTCCCGTGCACCTTCATCAGTCCGCACCTAAAACCGTGCGCGGTGATTCGACCGACTTCGACGAAGCAAGCCGGCGCTGTGGCCGCGTTCAACGGGTTTGTCGCAATGGGACTGTTCCAGGGGCAACAGGATGACTTTTTTGACTTCGTCTTTGAATTGGCTGGGGAGGCGGATGAGGCCGGGCAAGGGTTCTGACGCAATTAGGCGGGGGTCTTAGCGAACTAGGGCGGGGCGGTCAGCGCCGGAGTTAATTAACCGTGGCGTCTCCGGCGCGCCGCCCGCGCTCAAGTATCGCAACGCCAAACAATCCTTGAAGGATTTGAACCGTAGCAAGCGGCGCGTTTCCTGACCGCGTCCTCTCTGCAGTCTGTCAGGGAAGGGAGGCGCGAAAAGCGCACGGGAAGCCGTTCATCGACAGCCGTTCATCGATGGTTGCCTATTGGTCTGCGGGCCTGCAAACTGCCTGTGAACGCGAAATGAAGCTGCTGGTGTACCCGCAGCATCAGCGCCTCGAGCCATGAATACCAATGGCCAAACCAGCGGCGTATTGCCGGAACCCCGCCAATGCTTCGGGGCGACGCACCATTAGCCTGCGCCCGGCCTATGAGCATCCACTACGACGCCTCTCGCCGGATAACGGAGTCCGAATTCATCGACTTGTTGAAGCGGTCCACCCTGGCCGAACGGCGTCCCGTTGGCGACCCGAATTCCGTGGCCGCTATGCTCCGCCACGCCAACCTGCTGTGCACCGCGTGGGACGCCGATAAGCTTGTGGGCGTCGCCCGTTCGGTGACCGATTTCGAGTTTTGCTGCTATCTGTCTGATTTGGCCGTGGACGAAGCCTACCAAAAGCGCGGCATCGGCAAAAAGCTTATCGCGCTGACAAAGTCTCGACTGGGGCGCAAGGCCAGTATCATCCTGTTGGCGGCTCCGAAGGCTGAGGGGTATTATCCTAAAATCGGCTTCAATCCGCATCGCTCCGCGTGGGTCCTCCCGGCGGACCGAGAGCTAAGCTAAGTCCTTCGCTCGGGTCAGTGTGCGGGCACGAGCGAAGGGAGCTCGGTCTGGGCCAGGCGCACGAGTGGCTTGCGAGCGGGCGCAGGCGCACCGGGCGTCGTCGAGCAGTAGATCTTCTGAGTCTCCAGTTTCAGTTGCTTGAAATGACGAGGACAAATGCCGTGGGTCGCCGCGACCCGTGTTGCTCCGGGGCGTCGCGGTTCGCACCAGGCGCACACCGGCACCGCCATCAGGAACTCGGTCTGGCTCGCAGCCGGCTCAATGGTCGGTCCCGCATCCCTCATATCCAGGTTATCGCACCTTTCCATACGTGACTCATTAACTTTAACTCCACGGTGATGATTTCCGCCACAAGAGTTTTCCTTGGCTTTGCCACGTCGAAAAGAAGCCGAACGAAACTGCGGATTTCTGGGTCGCAGCGCAGGGGTTCAAGGACCTGCGGCTACGGTTTCGGGAGGTTGCGAAAATTCTAAACCTTAGTCGTGCACCACCTAGCTGACCGCCGGCAGCTGGAGCGGCATTGCTCGCAGCCGGACGCCCGTGGCCTGAAACACCGCGTTGCCGATCGCCGGCGCAATGGCCACGATCGGCGTCTCGCCGGCCCCGACTGAGTCGAGGTCCGGTCGGTTGAGCAGGTGTACATCCAACTGCGGCACATCCGCAAAACGCGGCACCTGATAGCGCCGAAAAGCGGGGTTCAACATTTCGCCGTTCTCAAAAACCATTTCCTCTCGGAGCGCTGGCCCCAGCCCCATGATGATCGCGCCCTGGACCTGTGACAGCAGGTTCGAGGGGTTCAGGATTGCTCCGCATTCAAACGCCTCGCACACCCGGCGCACGGCGATTTTCCTGTCCTTTTGAGAAATCTCGACCTCCGCGCACGCGGCCACATAAGAACCTTTTTCCGTCCCGCAGGCCAGGCCCACACCCACATTCGGGTCCTTCTTTTTCACGGCGTCCGCCCAGCCGAACCGCTGCGCCGCCGCTTCGAGGACCGCGCGCAGGCGCGGGTTCTCCAGGTGCGCCAGGCGAAACTGGAGCGGCTCTGCATGCGCCGCCGCCGCCAGCTCGTCCATGAAACTCTCGCGGGCGAAATGGTTGGCCGTGGCCGCAAGGGCGCGATAGGAGCCATGTCGGAGCGGCGCCTCTGAGCCCACAAACTGGCTCCGGCTTTTCCCCCCCCGGTACGGAGTCTCGATCCCCGCGCCGCCCGAATTGACGTTAACGAAGTGCCAGGAGGAAAGCCGGCCTTGTTCGTCGAGCCCCGCTTCAATTTCGATGAGGGCGGCCGGGCGGAAGTAAGCCCAGGTAAACTCCTCGCGGCGCGTCCAGCGCAACGAAACCGGCCGCCCGGCGGCTCGCGCCAGGCGCGCGGCTTCTATCCCCGCCTCGCCGGTATGCTTGCCACCGAAACCGCTGCCAAAATCAGGCACGACCACGCGCACACCCTCTTCATCAAGGTGAAACGCGCGCGCCAGCTCGCCCCGGCAGCCGAACGGGTTCTGCGTGCCCGTCCACACCGTTAGCTTGCCCTCCTGCCATTCTGCCACCGCGGCGCGCGGTTCCAATGGCGAGTGCTGCACATAAGCCACCTGGTACGTTTGATGCAGCGCCTGCTTCGCCCGCGTCAATTCCTCCGCAAATGGGTTTGGCGGCAGACCGCCCCTCACGTGTTGCTTAAGATATTCGAAAAGGCCTTTGCTCGAGGGGTGCGGAGCCAGTTCCCACTTTGCGGTCTTTTCAACGGCCTCGAGCGCCGCTGCGGCCTCGAAGGTGGTGGGCGCGGCGACTCCAACAAACTCCTCATCGCGCACGACCACGACATCTTTCATCGATTGCGCGGGCGCGAGGTCGATAGAGGTCAACTTCGCCCCATAAGCCGGTGCCCGCAGCACTTTGCCGTAGAGCATGCCCGCTCTCGAAATGTCGGACGGATATTGGTGGTCGCCAGTGACAATGTCGCGCGCGTTCGGACGCGTTGTGGGTTTGCCGAGCACCTGCCAATCCTTAACTGGAGTAAGCCGCACATCGGCCGGGATCGCTTCCTGCAAACCTTTGGCGGCCTCATCGTCGGCGGCAAGGTCGGCGTAGGCGAGCGGCTGCTTGACGGTTGGATGGATGGCTTTGCCATCACGGACTTCGATGCTCGTGTGGTCCACGCCCCAACGCTTCGCGGCGAACTCCACGAGCAGCTCGCGCGCGGCGGCCGCGCCCTGGCGGACGGCGGGCACCGTACGGGGTGTGCTGCCGCTGCCGGCTGTGAGTCCGTCATCAGGGACCAGGCTGGTATCGGCCATCACCAGGCGAACATGGTCCACCGGCACCCGGAGTTCCTCCGCGGCAGCTTCGGTCAGCTCGGCTCGGGCACCCTGGCCGGCTTCCACCTTACCGGTCATGACTGTGATGGTCCCGTCTTTGCCAAGATGCACCCGGGCGGCGATGTTTCGCACGCGCGGACCTCCGCGGCCCCTGGCCCGTTGCGCCAAAGCTGGACCCGCGCTGACCGCCAGGAGCAGCCCCGCGCCCAGAATCTGCACAAACGATCGGCGCTTAAGCCCAAAATCATAGCCGACGGGTTCCATCGCTTCCTGCGATTCGGGCGGCACCGGGGCAGCCTCCAATATAGCTGGCGTTTCGCTGGCCGGCACTCGGCACTGGCGGTTGGCTTTTCGCCTCTCGACGGTCGGTTTTCGATTCGGCAGTGCGCTCTTCATCATCGGTCCCCCGGTATCACTTGGCCGTCTGCGAGCCAATGGCCCGGCGAATCGCCCTGCTCAGCTTCACGTAATTGCAGCAGCGGCACAGGTGCCTTTGCATGCGCGCCTGCACTTCATCCTCGCCGGGATGCGCTTTCTCGCTCAACAAACCGACTACACCCATGATCATGCCGGCGGTGCAATAGCCGCATTGGGATGCTCCTTCTTCCAGGAACGCTTGTTGGACCGGGTGGAGTTGACCGTCTTTTGCGAGTCCTTCGATGGTAAGAATCGTTTTCTTGTCAGCGTTGGCGATTGACGTGACGCAGGAAGCGACGCTTTGGCCGTTGAGCAACACCGTGCAGGCGCGGCAAGCACCCTCACCACACCCGTACTTGGTTCCAGTCAGTTTTAGGTCCTCGCGCAACACCTCCAGCAGCGGGCGCCGCGGATCGGTGGTAAGGGTTCGAGCCTGTCCGTTGACAGTGAAAGTGATGGTCGAGTCCATACGTCACGCGCGTTCAGACGCCATCAGGATAGGACAACCTTACACCGCGTGCCAGAACTGTTTTTTCCAATTAAAACCGGTAGCCCAGGATAAGTTTCACGAGCAAGTCGTCAGTGCTCCGCGTAAGCCCGAACCCGACGCCGAAGTTGAACTCCCAGTCGGGCGAAAGATTGAGGTCGATCGTGGGAAAAATCTGGTGCTGCTGCTCGCCCCAACTGCTAAACCGGCCCACGGGTCCAAGCGAGCTGTAATACTCGACTCCGGCGGCGACCACTTTCGTCACGTCGAAACTAATTTTGGCGCTGGGGGCGAACTCGAAACCAGCGTTCGAGTTCAGGCCATGCAGAGATTTTTCCAGTGCCGGGTTAAAGGCGAAGTACCACCGGTGCCATTGCTTGTCGATAATGGGGCGGAGTTCCCAGCTCCAGGTGTCCTCGGAGAAGGAACGGCGCTGGTAACCGATTTCAGTCGAGAGGCTCAGCCCCACCGGCCACCCCCAGTCCTCCGGCACTCGCACCCGGGGGCGGATATGGTCCCCAACCCACTGCCAGCCTTCGCCGGGCTGGATGCTTGAAAACACGTAAAAACCCGTCTCGAACCAAGGCGTAAACCCGTGGGTCACTTCCAGGGTTTCGTGGAACGCATGATTCGACGGCAGGACGCCATTTATGGCGTCGGTTTGTCCGTCCACCGCGTAATTGCTATGCAGTTCGACCATCGTCCTGCCGGCAGGGATGAGGTCCGCGCCATAGACCTGGATCTCATAGTTATCCTGGCCATTCCCCACGAAGGGCAGAACCAGGCCGGCCGCGACAATGATGTGACGAAACCAAGGATGGACGCCTGGTTGGACCCGGGGTTGCATGCCTTCTTCTTTACATCGGCCAAGCTCGTTTGCCAAATGCGCGGATGAATTTTCATTGGCTCTGTTCCAAGCTTCTCCGGCAGCAACGTAACCTCTCTTAGCCCGAATATGTCACGCGTACGACGGAGTCGCGACCGTAGCGCAGGAGCGTTAAGTCTCCTGCTTAGGAGTTCACTTCTTGCGAGACTCGCCAAATTCGCCCGGCGGGTTTGTTCCGTAAATCAGCCGCATCTTTTCCCCGTCCATCGCACTGATCCTGTTATCAGACCATTGCCCAATGACCCGGTCGTAATTCGTTCCCATGGGGTCAAGCACGGCGCAGGGGCTGCTCCCATCGCCGTCTCTGCATTCGGACTCGCATTTGCCAGCCCAGCAGACCCGGTAATGCATGATGGAGTAATAATCGTAGGCGGTGCTGCTGACGATCCAGTTGGTTTTAGGAATCCAGTCATAGTCCCCTTCCCGGCCGGGTTTAATGTTCTCGTAATGAACGGTCAAAAATTGGTCGCGATCCCATCGCGTGTGCTCGTGGAACAGCCCCAGCACGTGGCCCAGTTCATGCGCCGGCATCCATTCGCCCTGCCGCCACCAAAAGGCAGTGATGTTGATATCCGTGCGCTCACCCTTTTGAAACCCGACGCGGCTGGTATTGTTGCCTGCATTCGTGTTGCCGGTGAAGTTAACGTATTCAAGCTCGGTTGTCCGCGGGACGAACCGAATGCGCGCGTGGGTCTCAAGCCATCGGTCCATGCCACGTTTGGCGATAGCCTGCTGCCCTTCCGTGAGCCGGGAGACGTCATACGGGATCACCCCGCCCGGCCAGGGCAGGGGCTTTTTTGACTGGACGTCCATGTGCGCGGGATCGGGATCGGCCGCGGGTGCCTGGGTTGAGCACAGCAAAATGGCCCCAAAAAAGCACGAAAAGAAACAAGAACAAACGTGTTTGAGCATTTTCATGCCTTTTTGTGACCATTGCACTCTCGAGGATGTGTAATGCAGCCCGGAGCCTGCAGGGTAGTTGGCGTTCGCCATGGATCCCTGTGTGGTGACGAGGGCGCCGTCGGTAATGTAAAAACCGGCTACCTTTCCGGCTCCAAGATCTCGATCCCGGTGGGCTGTGGAGGCGGCCAGGCGGCGCTCCCCGTGGGAGGAGCCTTTACGACTTCACGCGGGCGGTTTTACGGGCGGGGCGGCGGACCTGGCGGCGGATTCGGCCGACCTGGTGAGCGAGGTCTCTCTCGACCACTTCTCTCCAGATACGGCGGCATTCGCAATCCTTGTTCGGGCACTTTTCCAGGCGAGCCAATTGCTGGCGCCGCCGCCGGACGAGGGTGTTAAGCCGGACCAATTCTGCTCCCAGTTCGATCGCCTCGCGTTGCTTGCTTTTCATCATCTTCAATGTGCGGGCCTATCATAGCGGTTTAGGAGGGAGTTGTCATCTCCCATCAGCGGACCCGAGCTATGCCTTGGTGAAGGCGGACGCAGTGGCGCCCGATTCAACGCTCGCCATTTTTCCGCCAGTATTCGAAGAGCGCCGCCGGGGTGGGCGGTGGTGTGGAGCCGTTGGCGCCAAAATGTCGAGCCATCGCCTTGAGCGTTTGATAATAGCGCTCGGCGGGGTCGCCCATGACGGCCTGGTTGGCGGCCAGTTGCGCGTCCGGGAGAAGCCCGGCGATCAAGCAGGCAAGGGACAGGTTGGCGCGCAGGGCGCAGCTGTTCGGATCCATTTGGACGGCGCGTTGGGCAAAATCGACGGCCGCTTCATGAAGGCCAAGGTCCATCGCGCAACGGGAGGCTTCCCGGGCGATTTCCGGCTGCGCCGGGTTGGCCTGGTGAGCGCGTTCGAAGCACGATAGGGCGGCATCAGAATTCTGGAGGCGAAGGTGCACCTTCCCCATAAGCCAAAGAGCCGACCAATTAGCCGGGTTGAGTTGGATTACGCGCTCGAACAGGGAGAGTGCTCGCGCGAGCTTGCGCCGCAGGAACCAGCCCGGCGGTGACGAGTCCTCGCGCGCATCCAAAGGCATTTCTTTTTTGACAATGCCGGCAGCCTCTTCGAATGCGCGATTCTGTTCCGCTCTCTCTGCTTCTGTCATCCTGGGAAGGACCGTTTCCTATCAGCCATGGTGAGCCGAGATTAGGAGACCCTATGGCGAACTCGCAAGGTGATTTCAGGGCAGCAGCGCGGAACGATAGAACCGGTTTGCCGGGGTTATCGCGGGCGCGTCGGTGAAGATGAAAACACCGTTGTTTGGGTAATTGGTGCTGACAAATGTCTAATCGACAAGGTTCGAAGAAACCTGCACTGCGTAAGGATAACCATCAAAGCCCGTGAACTGGAGCTGTGGCTGGCCTCCACCTGTACTGACGGAACCGATCGAGTCAGGACGTAATTTCGCGAGGAGTTGGGCGGGGAGCATCTCGAAAGCCTCATCGCTGGCAGTAACTGAGCCATTGAGCCAGGGTGAGCCAACGCTAAGCTCCGGCGTGGCCAGGATATCGGCCGGGTCGAGGAAAACCTGGCCAGGCCGGCTCGAGCGCGCCGCGAGAAGCCCGGTGGCGATCACGGCGGCCTGCGGCGAAGTGGAAGACATGACGATAGGGTCGAGTTCGCCGGGTGAGGGATTGGTCAAAACGGTCAGGCCGTCCAGCAAAGTTGTCCACGCTTGGACGGTTGTTTGGTTTGCCGACGTCAGCGTGCGGAGGTCGTTCGTGTTGAAGACGGAGACCAACTGACTTACCAGTCGCCAATCGTTTGTCGGCAGTGTGAAAACCGCGTCAGGAACCGGTTGCCCGCTGCCTTGCCAGTTTGCCCATAGCCACGGATTTCCGGTCCACGTTTGCCAGGCGGCCAGATTTTGGCTCACGTTCGCAGTCTGCAACAGGATGTTGGAGGACTTCAGGAAAATGGTTTGCCAGGGCGTGCCCCTGTGCACCTGTCCAACCCAGCCGATGCCCAGCGGCTGATTGGTGGGGAAATCCCAACAATCGGACCGTGTCACGAGAGGATCTTTGGCCGCAATTTGAGTTGGCGGTATGCTCGGATTGCCGAACCCAGAAGGGCCGCCGCCCCAAGGCTGATAGCGGTTGTTTATCTGGCCCAGGTTATCGAGTGGTGGGTTGTGGCTGACGAAATCCACGCGGTTTGTACGGCTTACCCTCAGGTCAAGCAGATCGTCAAGTGTATAGTGGACGAGCGGATCATTCGCCTGCCAGGAGGTATGAATGTAAATGGAAGTGTCCGGATCGAATGGGACATAAAACACGTTCGATTTGTAAAATGTCTTGCCCTGGTCGTTTGGATAGATCGGGCCCCAGCCGTTCAGGTTGTACCGGAAGCCGTCCACGGCCGACTCGGCATCCGGGGCGGAGTAAGGGTCCAGGCTGAAGCTGTTGATATTCGGCAGCGTGGTGCCGTTGAGCCCCAGCCCCAGTTGGATCTGATTGATGACTCCGATGGGTACTCCCCTCGCCGTGAGGTTAGTGCACCATTGATTAGCCACGTCGCCAAGCGCTGCCGGGTTTCCGCTGCAATCGGCGCCTTCAGTCAGCTTGCCCATGACATCCAGCGTCGGTTCCCAGTTGTTCAGGTTCACGTAATCCACAATCCGGTTTGCGTCGGTATCGACCAGAATGCACAGCGCTCTGGTGTTCAGGATCAGATACCAATGGGGAACATAGGAACCCTGGTTCTGAGCGAAGATATGAGTCTGTGGCGCGAAGAAGCCCGGCGAACCCGCTACGTAGCTGGAATTGGTCAGGAAAATAACCTGATTCGCCGTGCCGAAGGGCAGCATAAAAGATCCGGCCAGATCGCCGAGCGACGTCCAACCGCTCCAGTTGTTTGTGGTGACTGTGGCGCCACGAGCCACGCGATTGCTGAGTAGCAGGTCCCCAAACTCGTTAGTGATCAGGGCTGTCATCGTTCCGGAGACGAGCAATTGGAGGTTTCGCGGGTAAGCGTTGCTGTAGGAGTACCAGGCCTCAAGTCCGAACGTGTTGCTGATGCCGGCGACGTACATTTGGTTGGTCTGCATGACCGGGCCATAGGTGTCACCGGCGGCCCTGCGAAATTCGAGCAAGCGCGAGACGCTCATAGCAGTCTGCATCGCGAACTCATTGAAGTTCGGGAACCCTTTTCTGGCCCCGATCACCAGCGGCACACCGGAGATCATCGGCTCCTGGCTGTCGTTCCTAAAGGGTGCCCCGAGCGGCGGTACCAGGTTTACCTGGCCGCTGTCGGTATCCGGTTCCACCATCGGCGGCGCCGTCATCACGGAAGCCATGGTCGTCCCATTAACTTCGCGAAACCCGGCGATGATAATCGCGCCGTCAGGCGTCCGCCGGAAGAGCGGCCGGAATACCGTAGGGCAATAAGGCTCGGCGGGGCTGGTGGCGAACACGCGATTGGTCGTCGCGTCATACAGATTCGCCGTCACCTGCAAGAGCCGGTGGACTGCCGGGCTGTATTGGTTGGTCGGGAAGACGTGGATGTTGGTTAAGTCCAGGCCGAGCTGCGCTTTCAGCAGCGGAGCGGCGACATTCGTAAAGAAACCAATCGGGCTGTCGGTGTTGACCGGCGGGCCCGCCCAGGTGTTGGAGACGATCGACCAACAACATCCTCCCACCAGCGCAGCCAACCAAAGAACCCGCATGCGGCCTGACCGTTGGCGGGCATGCCTTACGGGAATTCCCTGTGCCTTCATAACCGCATCTAAGTCTGCAGGTCTTGCGCAGAAAGTCAATTGAATTGTTATGACGAGAACCGGGAAGCCCAAGTCACATTCCTCGAACTTGCCTCCAGTGACTGCCAGATTTGCTCGCAGCTCGCGAACCATTTCGGTTATCGCAGTCCCGATGGCCAGCGCTTCCGGGTCGAGGGGGCACTTTGGGTTCCAACCGGTGCGAACCAGTGCGAACCAGTGCGAACGGGTTACGTTGAACCGCAAGGACAAACGATGGCAAACCCCGCCGAGGGTGGCGATAGCATCGGAACTTTCTCCTGATTGCAGCGCAAAGGTCCTGGCAACCATCGATGGCCTCGACTAAACCCGCAGGATTGGCCAAGCCGATGGCATTTTGTAGCTTGATTCGGTTTGATCCGGCTTGAGGCGCAGTCCAGTGGCGTGCAGGTTTTGGCAACCCAACAAGGCGTCCGCCGGATTTCCAACGGGTAAGGCGAACACAGGGGAAGAGCCCACAGAAGCAAAAATGCAACGGCGGGCGCGAGGGTGTAGCGGAGGTTTTCATGCGGGTTCGGTTTTTCATATTTAGAGCAGTGCTGTCACTCTATATAGGGCCACAAAACGTGTTACAGGAACGAGAGGCGGGGAGCGGGGCGCCGGACACGGGGCCAGGAAAGGCGGACACGGAAGGGAGGGGGTACAGGTCAGTTAGGTTTTTCATAATTATAGCAGTGCTCTCACTCTATGATAGGGCCACAAAACCTGTTATAGGGGTGACAAAGGAAAAAAGGGTCAGGAGAGGGAGGTGCTCCGCAGGTTGGCGGGGCGGAAGTCCCGCCGGCAAGCAAACCGCAGAGAACGCCAGGAACCCAGGCCCGCGGTAGAGCCAGAAATCCGAAGTCCTCCCGCAACGCAGGAGGAATCAAATCGAAATACACCAAGCGCGCTTGCGTGCACCGACGGACAGACTTTCTTGACTCCATGTGCTGCTTGTCTATTCTCTGGCCTCTTATTCAGGAAACCTGATTTTATGGCAAAGCTAACAGTAAGAGATTTGAATGTTAGCGGCAAACGCGTATTTGTGCGCGTGGATTATAACGTGCCGCTCGAGGAGAAAGACGGGCAGATGGTCATTACGGATGCGACTCGCATTGTCGAGACGCTGCCGACGCTCCGCTTACTGCTCGGGCAGGGTGGGAAAGTGATTCTGGCCGCCCACCTGGGCCGACCCAAAGGCAAACGCGAGCCCTCGATGTCGCTCCGGCCCGTTGCAGAGAAATTGGCAAATCTCCTTCACACCGACGTGAACTTTGTGGACGATTGCATCGGAGACAAGGTGGAGCGGGTCGTCGGCGCCATGGCGCCCGGGCAAGTTGTGCTGCTGGAGAACGTCCGTTTCTACCAAGAGGAAGAAGCCAATGACCCGGCGTTCGCCGAAAAACTTGCCAAGGTTGCCGAGGTATATGTCAATGACGCGTTCGGAGCGGCCCATCGGGCCCATGCCTCGACCGAAGGCGTTGCGCGGGTGGTCGCGAAACGAGGCGGTCCGTGCGCCGCGGGCCTGTTGATGGAACGCGAGCTGAAGTTCCTCGGGGAAGAACTGGAAAAGCCGGCGCGGCCGTTCGTGGTGATTCTCGGCGGAGCGAAAGTCAGCGATAAGATCTACGTGATTGACCGGCTTCTGGAGAAGGCAGATGCGCTCCTGATCGGCGGCGCAATGGCGTACACTTTCAGGCTGGCGCAGGGCCAGAAAACCGGCAAATCGCTCGTGGAACCCGACAAGGCCGACGTCGCCAAATCGGCTCTGGCGAAGGCCAAGCAACGCGGCGTCAAGTTCCTGCTGCCCTCAGATGATGTTATCTCGGTGCCGGTCAAGACCGACAAGCTGGACAAAAAAGGCAAGCCGGTCATCGAGTATCAGAACGTCCGCGTGAATACCGACCTGAATTGCCCGGACGACGCGGCCGGACTCGATATTGGCCCGAACACTGCGAAAGCTTACGCGGATGAGATTGCGAAAGCCAAAACGATTTTGTGGAACGGCCCTATGGGGTTGTTCGAGGATAAGCGATTCTGCGAGGGCACCAACGCCGTCGCCCGGGCGGTGGCGGAGGTTACGCAGAAACACGGCGCCAAGAGCATCATCGGCGGCGGCGACAGCGTCAAAGCCCTTAACAAAGCCAAGCTCGGTGACCAGGTCACCTTTATGAGCACCGGCGGCGGCGCGAGCCTGGAATTTCTCGAAGGGAAAGTGCTGCCCGGTGTGGCGGCGTTGTCCGAAAGATAAGATTTAACGCGAAGCCTTAACGCAAAGCCGCAAAGGAGCAAAGGTGATAGCGAATAAAATCAGCAAAGTGAAAAACAGGATTCACAGGGTGCCCAATGGCTGTTAACTCCCTGTGCAGCTTTGTCCCTTTGGCCTTTGCGTTAAGAACGAATTATGAACAAAGAACGTAAGTTGATTATTGCCGGAAACTGGAAGATGAACAAAACCGCCGCCGAGGGGCTGGACCTCGTGCGCGGGCTCAAAATCGAACTGAGCAACGTGAAGGAGGTGGACATCGTCGTGTGCCCTCCCTTCACGGCGCTGGCAGACGTTTCCAAGGCCATTCTCGATTCCAACATCCGGCTCGGCGCCCAAAACATGAGCGAGCACAATGTCGGCGCTCACACCGGCGAAATCGCCGCCGTGATGCTTAAAGAATTCTCCGTGCGTTACGTCATCCTCGGCCACTCCGAGCGGCGGCAGTACCAGAAAGAAGCCGACGCGCTGATCCAGAAAAAGGCGCTGGCGGCTCACGCGGCGTCGCTCAAGCCGATCGTCTGCGTTGGCGAAACTCTGGCTGAACGCGAGGCGGACAAGACGCAAGCGGTGCTCGAGACCCAGGTGCGCGGCAGCCTGGCCAGCCTGAGCAAGGATCAGATGGCCGAATCGATCGTCGCGTACGAGCCCGTTTGGGCCATCGGCACGGGCAAAACTGCGACTACGGCCCAGGCGCAGGAGGCGCACGCGTTTATCCGGCGCTTGCTGGCGAAAATCTTCGACGAAACGGTTGCCCGGCGCGTTCGAATTCAATATGGTGGCAGTGTCAAGCCGTCCAACGCGCGCGAGTTGATGAGTCAGCCTGATGTGGATGGCGCGCTGGTGGGCGGGGCTTCGCTTGAAGTTCGCAGCTTTGCAGACATAATTAAGAGCTCGATTTAAACGGACTGTGTTATGGCATTTATCATCGGTATTTTAACCTTCATCATGGTGCTGGACTGCCTGGTGCTGGTGCTCCTGGTGCTGATTCAGCTTCCGAAGAAGGAAGCGGGCGCGGGCCTGGCCTTTGGCGGCGGCGCGAGTGACGCGCTGTTTGGCGCCGGGTCGGGCACGGTGCTGACCAAAATCACGCGGTGGGCGGCGACGGGCTTTTTCATCCTCGCCGTAGGGCTAGCGATCCTGCAGAAGAACTTCAGCAACCGAAGCACGAGCAAATTCGAGCAGCAACTGGGACAGCCCGGTCGTCCGCCGGTAACCGCCATGCCTGCGACTCCGTCCGCCCCGGCTACCCAGCCGACTGCGCCCCTATCCAGCTCCCCCGCCCCGCTGACCAGTTCGGACGTGCTGCTGACGCCTCAGCCGGAGGCGACCGCCGTTCCCGCGGTGCCGCCGCCCGCTGCCCCAACGACGAATACAGCGTTGCCCAAGTAGCGGAAGCCTACCGGCCGCTCTCCGCCATGCGTGGGGAGGTGCAAATTCAACCGCAGAAACGCGAAGTCCGCCGAGAAAAAGGGACGCGTTTCTTTCACTTTTCCATTTCGAAGTATTTGGATTTGTTTCCGGTTTCGGGTTTCGGGTTTCGGATTTCCGGCTCCTCCCCTGGGCGCTGTTCCCTTCTCTGCGGTATTCTTGGACTCACAGAACGGTTGCGACCTTGGTGCGCTGTCACTCTACGGTCTGCCCGGCGGTGTCTGGCGGTTGTTGCTACGCTGCTTTGCCTCCTCTGCTCCGCCTGCCGCCCCGAGCAGCCGGCCGACCTGGTGATTGTGAACGGCGGCGAGCCCGAATCACTCGACCCGGCCATCGTGACGCTCGCCGCCGATATGCGCATCACCAAGGCACTGTTCGAGGGACTGCTCCGGCTCGATGGCAAAACCGGCCGGCCCGTTCCCGGCTGGGCCGAAAGCTGGGACCTCGCCCCTGATGGCAAGACCTATACGTTCCACCTGCGCACCAACGCGACCTGGTCCACCGGCGAATCCCTCACCGCCACCGACGTGCTCTTTTCCTGGCGCCGCGCGCTTAACCCCGCCACCGCAGCAGACTACGCCGGCCAGCTTTTCTACATTAAGAACGCGGAAGAGCTCTATACCGGCAAACTCAAGGATCCGACGAAGCTCGGCTTGCACGCAGTAGATGCACGCACGTTTCGTGTGGAACTAAATTACCCGCTCGCGTTCTTCCTCGACCTCTGCTGTTTTCCGACGCTCGCGATTGTGCCGCGCCAAGCCATTGAGACCCGCGGCGACCGCTGGCTGGCGGCGCGCCCGCTGCCTTCGAGCGGGCCGTACGAGTTGGTGGCCTGGCGCCTCAACAACAAGGTCCGCGTTCGCAAAAACCCGCGTTATTGGGGCGCCGCACAGACCCGGAGCGAGCTCGTGGACGTACTGCCTACCGCCTCACCCAACACCGCGCTGAACCTGTACGAAAGCGGGGTTGCCGATATCATCTGGGACAAAGACCTCGTTCCTATCGAACTGATGGATGTTCTGCGGAAGCGGCCAGATTTCCACAACTTTGACTTTCTCGGCACGTACTTTTATCGCTTCAACGTCACGCGCAAGCCGTTTGATGACCCGCGCGTCCGCAAGGCATTTGCGCTGGCGACCGACCGGGAGCGCATCGTGCGCAAGCTGACGTTCGGCGGCGAAAGACCGGCTTCGCATTTCGTGCCGGACGGCGTGGCCAATTACCAGTCACCGCCAGGGCTGCGGTTTGACCCCGCCCGGGGGCGCGAGCTGCTGGCCGAGGCTGGCTATCAGAGTGGCGAGGGCTTTCCCCGGTTCCAGTACCTCTTCTTCTCCGCGGCCGGCGGCGCCAAACTTCAGGGCCAGATTGCCGTCGAGCTGCAGCAAATGTGGCGCGACGAGCTGGGCGTAGAAATGCAGCTCCGGCAGATCGAGCGCAAGATCTTCTACGCCGCGCAGTCCCGGCTCGACTATGACGTGGCAGCCTCGAGCTGGGTCGGCGATTACGACGACGCCAACACCTTCCTCGACCTCTACACCAGCAACAGCGGCAATAACCGGACCGGCTGGAAAAACCCACACTATGATCGCCTCATCCTGGAGGCGAACCGGCTCACTGACCTGAAAAGGCGCGCGGAACTGTTGCAGCAGGCCGAGTCTGTGCTGATCGCCGAGGACGTGCCCATCGTGCCGCTCTATTTTTATGCCGGGTTCGTTTATTTCAACGATAGCAAGATCAAGGGCATCTATCCGAACATCCTTGATGAACATCCGATACAGGAGATATGGAAGGTTAGTCTCAGGTCTCAAGTCTCAAGTCTCAATCCTTGGGCACCGTAGGAGCATGGGAAAGGGTTCGCTAATCCTGTGACTTGAGACTTGGAACTTGAGACCCGAGACTTGAAACCTGGGACTTGAGACTTGAGACTAGGCGAACGCGCCATGTATTTTATCAAACGGCTCGTGCTGCTTCCGGCGTTGCTGCTGTTGATCAGCTTTCTGGCGTTTCTGCTGGTGCATGTGACGCCGGGCGGACCGTTTGACCGCGAGCGCCAGCCGGCCTCGCCGGAAATCGAACGTGCGTTGCAGGTCAAGTATCACCTGGACGAGCCCGTCTTGAAACAATACCTGCGCTACCTTGGCCTGGTTTGGGAGAAAGACCCACACGGCCGTTGGCGCCATTCGCCCGCCAGTTTCAACGTTTCTTTAAAGTACCGCAGCCACACGGTCGCCGACATCATCGCGCAGGCCCTGCCGGTGTCGCTTTCGCTGGGGCTGCTGGGGTTCGGGTTCGCGCTTGGGGTCGGGTTGCCCGTGGGCTACTTCACCGCGGTGCGTCGCGGGCGTTGGGAAGATTACGCCGGCAGTCTTTTTGCCATCCTGGCGGTTTGTATTCCGGGGCTGGTGCTCGCGCCGCTGTTGCTAATGCTGTTTGCGCTCAAATGGCGGTTGCTGCCCGTCGGTCTTTGGACCTCGCCGCTCCATGTCATCCTGCCGGTGACCGCGCTCGGATTGTACTTTTCGGGCAAAATCGCCCGGCTCCTGCGCGAGGGAATGCTCAACACGATGTCGGCCGAGTTCATCACCACCGCTCGCGCGAAAGGGCTTAGTGAAACCGCGGTGCTGCTCAAGCACGCTTTTCGCCTGGGCGTGCTGCCAGTCGTCTCCTACTCCGGGCCGCTGCTGGCTGATTTGCTGACCGGCTCGTTCGTCATCGAGACGCTCTTCCAAATTCCAGGACTCGGCCTGCACATGGTCAACAGCTCGTTGAACTCCGATTACACGCTGACGGTTGGCCTGGCGTTGCTCTATGCGGCGCTGCTGGTCGTGCTTAACCTGCTGGTGGATTTTGCCTACGCTCTACTCGACCGGAGGGTCAGGTATGAGTGAGAGGAACGAGGGCCGAAAGCCGAAGGTCGAGAACCTGGCAATGCAAGCGCCCGACGGGTTAGATCCCGGTTCCCGCCGCTCGCTCCTTGTCGCCCGCCCCTCCGGCGCCTGGTCTCGCTTCAAACGGAATCGACCAGCGGTTCTGAGCGTCTGGCTGCTGGCTGCCTTGTTGCTTCTCATGGTCGCCTGGCCGGCCACCCTGAGAGTTGCCGCTTTTGCAGGGCCGAACGGGGCGCAGTTCTCCCAGACATACGATCCCGACCACCTCTCGGATGAACAATTCCAACCCCCCGGCGGCCGGCACTGGTTTGGCACGGACGTTCACGGACGGGACCTGCTGTCGCGAGTGCTGTGCGGAGCGCAAATCTCGCTGCTGGTGGGGTTGGTCGGCGCCGGTGTGAGCCTTGTGCTTGGTGTCCTGTGGGGGGCGGTTGCCGGTTATGCCGGTGGGCGTGTGGATAGCTTCATGATGCGGTTTGTCGATATCCTTTATTCCTTGCCATCGATCATTTTCGTCATCGTGCTGATCACCACGCTAGAAGGCGTTTTGAAAAAGTGGCTGGGCGGGTTGGCTGCGCCGGGACTCGACCGAACGGTGCGGCTGCTGTTCCTCTTTGTCGGCCTTGGCGCCGTCTCGTGGCTGACCATGGCGCGGATCGTGCGCGGGCAGGTGCTGTCGTTGCGGCAGCGCGCGTTTGTCGAAGCCAGCCGCGCGCTGGGCGCCGGCCCCGCACACATCCTCAGGCGCCATATCATTCCCAACATCCTCGGGGTGGTGATTGTGTATTTAACGCTGACGGTGCCCGCGATCATGCTTTACGAATCGTTTCTAAGCTACTTGGGACTCGGTGTACAACCGCCAATGGCCAGTTGGGGCTCGCTCATCGCCGAAGGCGCCGACCAGATGAATCCCATCCGGATTTACTGGTGGCTAATCGCATTTCCCGGCGGTTTTCTGGTGACGACACTCCTGGCGCTCAATTTTCTCGGCGACGGCTTGCGCGACGCTTGGGACGTGCGCGGCGGCAACGGATGAGGGTTCCGAAGGTGTGTTAAGGGTTCGGTTGCGCTTCCGCTTCCTCAAAGACAAACGCGCCGTAGCCGACGACCTGTCGGCGCGGGCCGGAGGTGTCGCCGGAATTGCGGAGGTCAACGGTGCGGGCGCGCAAGCTATGCCCGCGGGCGGCTTGAAGCAGGCCGCGAACGGGAATCCGACCGCAAGCCTGATCGTCACCAATTTCTTCGGGATGCAATCCTTCGACGGCTTGAGCGGTGAGGCGATCCATTTGGCGCGCCGCGTCGGAATCCAGGTAGTGACTGAGGTCGGAGCTAATGATAAAGCGGGTTTCTGGCCCATCCCATAGGGCATCCAACACCTCGCTGACCTGCTCCGCCAAGGCTTCCCCGACAACCAGTGGGACCAGGGTGAAGTCTGCCAGCACGGTTTGCAGGAACGGCAAATGCACCTCAAGTGCGTGCTCGTGGGTGTGGGCCAGGTCCAGAACGGTGACTTGCGGCAGCCTGATTAGTTTGCGGATAGCCTCGGCATCCAGCCGCACGAGTCCGAGCGGGGTGGCGAAGGCCTCGGCGCTGCTGGTGGCCAATCCCGCGAACGCCACAAAGTGAGAGGGTCCAATCAGCACGATCCGTTTGATTACGTCACGTGCCGGCTTGAGATGCGCGTACGCGGAGGCGGCAATCGGCCCGGAATAGAGATAACCCGCATGCGGCGCGATCAGCGCCTTTGGCACCGGCCCGGTGGCCGGCGATACATCCGTCAACAGACCCTCAACCAACTGGCGCAACTCCACCGGGTCCCTCGGGTAAAACCGTCCTGCTGCCGCTGCCGCGCGGATTTTTGTCGAAGCCTTGATTTCGAACTCGTTCACGCGACCTACATCAATCTAACACCGCGTGGCAACCGGCTATAGTAGTCAGCCATCCCTTCACCGGTCCTTACCTCGGCCGGGCCGCCAGCGGGCCAAATGCCTGGAATCGCGGTATCGCAGTTCGGACATTTGCCGTGCGCAGTAATCCGGTAAGCGCGGACCAGGTACCCGAAGCGCTCGATCAGTTTCGCCCGGCAATTGGGACAATATGTGTTTTCCCAATCGCCCGCCCGGCCGGGAACGTTGCCGACATAGACAAACCGCAATCCCTCTTCCACGCCGATTTCCGCGGCCCGGGTGAGCTGCGATGCGTTCGTGTTTGGAGGCTCGGTCATCTTGTAATCCTTGTGAAACGCCGTTACGTGCCAGGGAATGTCACGACTGACCGAAGCCAGGAACTTTGCGATGCCGCGCAGTTCCGTTTCGCTGTCGTTGAAACCCGGCACAACCAGTGTGACCACTTCAAGCCACAGCCCGCGTTCATGCACCAGTCGGATGCCCTCGGTCACATGCTCGAGTGTGCCGCCCAGCGTGCGGTAGCGCCGCTCATCGAAGCTTTTCAAATCGATTTTGTAGGCGACGATCCAGGGTCGGAGAAAGTCCAGCGCTTCGGGGGTCGCGTTGCCGTTGGACACGAACGCGCAAGCAAGGCCGGCGGCCTTGGCCGCCTGGAACACCGCCACCGCCCATTCGGCGGTGATGAGGGGTTCATTATAGCTGGACACCATCAGCCGAGCGCCGAGCCGCAGGCCGGTGTTGACGAGTTGAGCGGGTGTTGTTGACTGGACCGGCGCCAGTGAGGCGGCATCGCGCAAAGCCTGGCTGGTGACCCAGTTCTGACAATAGGAACAATGAAAATCGCAGCCCATCATCCCGAACGTCAGCGCATCACTGCCGGGATAGACGTGATTGAAAGGCTTTTTCTCGACCGGATCGCTCTGGACGCTGGCGACGTAGCCGAACGGCACGCGCAACTGGCCGTTCAGGTTGAACCGGACTTTGCAAATCCCGCGCCGGCCCTCGGCGAGCAGGCACCGATGTCCACACGCCACACAGCGGATGCGCTCGCCTTCGACGCGGCAGAGAGAGCCGACGGCCGTGCTTCGGTCGAGCACGTCTGCCAGCGCCTCACTGGCCACACGGGACCCGGTCAACGGGGTCAGGCCAGCTCCGGACTCGGCTGCTGAGGGCGTGGCTTGCATAGGGCCCGAAAGGGGCACAACTAAAGTTGCGCCCCGGAGAAGCCGTTGTCAAAGGAAAGCAAAGTAGTATAGACTTTTCAGACATGTCCGAGACTGAATCATTAACCCCGGTCGATTTGCTCGAGAAACCGGTGTGGAGCGCGGCCCAACTGGGCCAGCCCATTCCGGCCTCGATCCATGCAGTATCCGTCGCGCTGCCGCGTTGGCGCGACGTCGTGGATTACGAGGAGAAGACCCCGGAGATGACGGCACGCCTTACGAGCGGCTATCCGCGTTTTGTGGTCCATCCACTAGTACGAGAGTTGGGCCGCCGGGTCGGGGACAGCCAGTCGTGCCTGCCGTTGCCCTCGCGGCGCGCGGCGGAGGCAAGCGCGGACTTTGTCCGTCGAACGAGCGGCCTCGAGGCCAAAGTCGTGACTCGGGACGGTGTGCATGCCGTTGTGGCGAGCGGTGCCGGCTACACCGCGTTGCGGTTGTTCTGGCAACACACGGGGCTGATCGTCTCCAGCCGCCAGGCCGAGGCGCACCTTGCCGGTCGCAGTGCGTGCCTGGACGCTCAGGATATCCGCCGCTCATTGCGGCAGCAACTCGCCGGCTTTTACGATTGCGCCGAAGACGACGTGTTTCTTGCCCCTACCGGCATGGCCGCCGAGTTTGCAGCACTCCGGGCTATCCTCGCGCGGGCGCCCGGCCGGCCCACGGCGCAATTGGGTTTTCCGTACGTCGATACGCTGAAGTTGCAGCAAAAGTTTGGCCCCGGCGGAATTCTGCTGCACCACCTTGACACTATCGAAAGCCGCCTGCGCAGCCTGCTCGACCGCGAACGGTTGGCCGGTGCATTCTGCGAGATTCCGGGGAATCCGCTGCTGGGCTCGACGGACTTGCGCCGCGTCAGCCCGCTGTTGCGTGAACACCTCGTTCCCCTCGTGGTGGACGACGTGGTCGCGACGCCCTTCAACGTGGATCTCGGCGATCACGCGGACCTGGTGGCGACCAGCCTGACCAAGTTCATCGTCGGTACCGGCGACGCTATGGGCGGCGCGCTCATCTGCAATCCGCGCTCGCCCCTTTATGACGAACTCAGGCCGTTGATTCAGGCGCAACACGAAGAACTGCTGTGGGGGGACGATGCCGCGGTGCTCAATGAGCAGGCGCGCGGGTTCCCGGACCGCATGGCGCGCCACAACCATAATGGCTTGCAGTTGGCGGAACGCCTGCGGCGTCACCCGGCCATCGAACGGGTCTGGTATCCCAAATGGGAGTTCAGCGAGGCCTACGAGGCCGTGAGGCGCCCCCAGGGTGGTTGGGGCGCGCTCCTCACCTTCCTGCCGAAAGATGCGGAAGCGAAATCGCCTGGCATTTACGACCGGCTGCCCGTCTGCAAAGGACCGAGCCTGGGCACTGTTTTCACATTGGCCTGCCCGTTTACTCTCCTCGCCCATTACACCGAGCTCGAATGGGCAGAGGCCTGCGGCGTCTCGCGCTATTTGATCCGCCTCTCAGTTGGCCTCGAAGAGCCGGAGGAGTTGTGGAAACGGATCGAAGGCGCCCTAAATCCCCGGAGTTAGCACCTGCCGGAGTCTGAGCTCCAGTGAAACCGTTTAAGGCCATCGCCGCGATGTCGCTGAACCGCGTCATCGGCGCGGGTAACAAAATCCCCTGGTACCTGCCGGAGGACTTCAAGTGGTTCAAGAAAATGACGACCGGCCACGTCATCGTGATGGGACGGAAGACCTTCGAGTCCATCGGCAAGCCGCTGCCGAATCGCACCACGATCGTCCTGACCCGCACACTCGCGGGAATCCCCGGCGTTCTGACGGTCCCGGCTCTGACTCAAATAGATGCGTCCCATCCCGCCGTGGCCGGACGCGAAATTTTCATTTGCGGCGGAGCGCAGGTGTACCAGCAAGCGCTGCCTCTGTGTTCGGACCTGTACCTGACTTTAGTGAAGCGCGTAGTCGAGGGTGACACGTTCTTTCCGGGTTTCGAGGACCGGTTTGAGCTGAAGGAAGAGTTAGCCGATGCCCCGGATTTCAGGATCTTGCACTATCTCAGGAAGGCGGAAAGGTAGGGCGCGTTGCCCCCAACGCGCCGCGTAAAGGCCAGCCTCAGGCAGGTGTCGGAAACTGAACTAACAACCTGCACTCTCGGCTGGTTGAGGACAACCAGCCCTACCGAGGCGTGCGAACGGCGAAGTAAATTCTTTGTCCTTTGGAGTTTGAGAATCAGCCCTTAGACTGCGCCGCCAATGTCACAAATGCTCAAATCCTCCGGCGCGATGGCCGCGGCGACGCTCGCCAGCCGGGTGCTGGGCATGGTGCGGGAGATGGTCTATTCGAATTTTATGGGCATCACCTGGGTGGCCGGCGCCTTCGTCATGGCCTTCCAGGTCCCGAACTTGTTTCGCCGCCTCCTGGGCGAAGGCGCTTTGACCGCCGCCTTCATCCCGATTTTTAAACAAAAAGAGGTGCGGGACGGCGAAGCCGAGATGTGGCGCGCCGCTAACGCCGTGATTTCCGGACTGGTCGCCTCAGCGGCGGTGGTGACCGTCCTGGCGGTTGTGGGCATCACGATCGCGTTGGGCCTTGGCATCGCCAACGATGAAACCCGACTCATGCTGCGGCTGCTGCGCCTGATGTTTCCCTACATGCTGCTGGTCTGCCTGGCAGCGGTGTTGATCGGCATGGCCAACGCTCGGGGCCATTTTTTCGTGCCGGCCCTCGGCGCGGTCATCCTGAATGTGGTGATGATTGGCAGCGTGCTCTTCCTGGCCCCACGGATGGGTCCGACGCTCGATCGACAGATCTTTGGCCTGGCCATCGGCGTCGTACTCGCCGGCCTGGCTCAGGCCTTCTTCCAATTGCCCAGCCTCTCGCGTGAAGGCTATCGCTATCATTGGGTCTCTCCCTGGCGCGACCCCACGGTCCGCGAGGTTGTCCGCAAAATGCTGCCCGGCTCCATCGGCGTCGCCGCTTTTCAAGTCAACGTGCTGCTGACGCAAATCTTCTCGTTTTGGTTCGATCCGAGCATTGTCTCAACCTTCAACTACTCGGTCCGTCTGATGGAGTTGCCCCAAGGCATGTTTGGAATCTCTCTGGCGACCTACCTGCTCCCCACCCTGGCTGGGCTGGCCGCGGAGAAGAATTATCCCGAGTTCCGCCAGACGCTAAGCCAGGGCTTGAGCTATTTGGCATTCGGCAACCTGCTGGCCGCGGCTATCTCCACCTCCCTGGCCGTGCCGATCGTGCGCCTGATCTTCGAACACGGCAAATTCGGCCCCGATGCGACCGCCCGCGCCGCGCTGGCCCTGGCTTGTCTCGCGCCTGGGCTCCTGATGTTCTCGATGAACAACATCCTCGCCCGGGCGTTTTACGCGCTCAGCGATATCAAGACCCCGATGAAGATCAGCATCTTTTGCCTGTGCGTGAATCTTGCCTTTGCGTTCCTGCTGCTGAAGTATTTCGCCGGTACCAGAGTCAAGGGCGAGGCCGGCCTGGCAATCGCGAACACCCTGACCGCCTGCTTCAATGTCGTGCTCCTGGTTTATGGCCTGCGGCGCAAACTCGTGCGCCTGGGGTTGAAGAGCTTCGCCAACACCCTGCTGGTGCTGCTGCCGAACGCCTTGCTGACTGGCGTCGTCGCGGCGGTGCTCGGCTGGCTTTGGGAAACACGGCTTGGCCACGCCGGCCTGGCGCTCAAACTGGGCGCCGTCTTCGTGCCGGGCGCGGTGGCCTGCGCCGTGTATTGGGCCGTAGCACTCCGGCTGAAGGTGCCGGCTGCCCGCGAAATGTCGGACTTGGTGCTGCGAAAAGTCCGTCGCGCGAGCTGAAGAGTGCGCGGTGAGCGGCGAGCGCTGAACGGTTGAAACCGGCGGCGGGCTGGCCTAAACTAGCGGCGAATACTCCACTGCATCACAAACTATGAATAAATACGTCACTGAGTTAATCGGGACCTTCTTTTTGGTCCTTACCGTCGGCTGCACGGTCATCATCGGCGGGCCCGGAGTCGTCGCTCCTTTGGCCATCGGCTCGGCCTTGATGGTGATGATTTACGCCGGAGGCCACGTTTCCGGTGGGCATTATAATCCCGCGGTGACGCTGGGTGTGTGGCGCCGCGGACGTTGTGCCACGAAGGATGTTGTGCCCTACTTGGTTGCGCAGATCGGCGGGGCGGCGCTGGCCGCGCTCGCGGTGAGCGTCTTGCGCGGCGATCACACCGCCAGCCTGATGACGGTCAGGCCGGGGCCCGCGCTCCTAGCCGAGTTCCTGTTCACCTTTGCGCTCGTTTATGTTGTGCTCAACAGCGCCACCGCCAAAGCCACCGCCGGCAATTCCTTTTACGGTCTCGCCATTGGTTTCACGGTCATGACCGGCGCTTTTTCGGTCGGCAGCGTTTCGGGCGGCGCTTTCAATCCGGCGGTAGCGGTCGGGATTTCGATCATGGGCTTGTCGCCGTGGTCAAACCTTTGGATTTATCTGGTCGCCAATCTCGCTGGCGGCCTCGTGGCGGCACGCACGTTCGCGGTTATCAACCCCGAGGATAAGTAATCGGGACCCGGTTAAACCCTCCGCCCCTGCCTTGCCATAGCTCAGGATCGTTGCGCGTTGGGAAGGAAGTCGTCGTCATCTTCTTTCTCGTGCTCTTCATCAATTAGCCTGATTCGGAGCAAGAGGACTAGAAAGAGGATGAGGATGAGGCCGCCGGGGCTTGGCTACTGATCAGGTCGCCTGCCGTCGAGCTTCCGAGGTCTTGGCCACCGCGTCGCAAATGGAATCGACTTGGGGATTCAGGTTTTGCTGCTCGGGATGCGCGCGCAGCCAGGCGACCGACTCGCGCACACCGACGCGGAACGGTTTGCGGCATTTGAACCCCGGAACGAGGCGTTTCATCTTCGAGTTGTCGAATACCCCAGGATAAGCCTTGTCCCCCTTCAACGTGCCCGTCAATTGCGGTGCCACCTCGCAGATTAAATCCGTCGGCGCTTTGACCACGTTCGGCGCGTCCACGCCCAGCGCGGCAGCGATCTCGGCTACGATTTGGTTCCAGGTCAAAACCTCATCACTGGTGATATGGAATGCTTCGCCCATTGCTTCCGGTTTGCCCACCAGGCCCGCAAGACCGGCAGCAAAATCGCTCGCAGCGGTGAGCGTCCACGGGTTGTCGCCGGCATCGGGCACAAATACCGGTTTGCCCTGTTCGAGCCGCGACGCAAAGGAATAGCTCGAACTGGAAACGGGGCTGGGGATCCATCGCCTCGAATAGGTGTGAGACGGCCGGACAATGGTCACGGGGAATCCGTTTTCCGTGCACCGGTCCCGCAGCCACTGTTCGCAGGCCAGTTTCTTTTGCGCGTATTCCCACCACGGATTGCCCACTGGCGCTTCCTCGGTGATCGGCGACCGGTTTGGCCGCCGGGCATACACCGTCGCCGAGCTAACGAAAACGTACTGGTTCACTTGGCCGTTAAGGAGCTCGAAATCAAGCTGGACGTCCGCCACTTCGTATCCGAGGAAGTTGAGCACCACCTCGGGCGGGTGGTCACGGACGGCGTTCCGCATGGCGACCGGGTCCTTCCGGTCGGCGCAAAGCGCGCGATATTGCGGTGGCACGGCGCTGCGACCGCGGCTCAAAACGAGGATTTCGTGACCGTGCTCGTAGAGCAACCCGGCGCACTCAGCCGAGATGTTGCCGGTGCCGCCAATAAAAAGTATGCGCATACCTTAAACCAGTCCGCTGCTCGGCATCCTAAGGCAATGAAAATCCAGCGACTGGTATTTCTCAGCTCGCGCTGGCAACATCACCCCGATGCTGGCCTATGCGTTTACGATTTTTACCGGAGCCTTCCTGTTGTTTCAGGTCCAGCCTCTGATCGGGAAGTACATCCTGCCCTGGTTCGGCGGCGGACCCGGAGTGTGGACGACTTGCCTGATGTTTTTCCAGGCGCTGTTGTTGGGCGGTTATGCCTACGCTCACATCACGACCCGTTGGCTGCGGCCCCGCGTCCAGGTTATAGCCCACCTGTTGCTGCTCGCCGGCGCGGTCGCGCTGCTGCCCATTACGCCTTCCGAAGCCTGGAAACCCCTAGGCGACGGTAATCCGACGCTGCAAATCCTCGCCCTGTTAACCGCCAGTCTCGGCTTGCCCTATTTCGTCCTCGCCTCCACCGGGCCACTCTTGCAGCACTGGTTCAGCCGCACTCAGCCAGGGTGGTCGCCGTACCGCCTCTACGCGCTCTCGAACACGGGTTCATTGCTGGCGCTCCTGAGCTATCCTTTTTTCGTCGAATCGCATTTCACGCGGAGTCTCCAGGTCCGACTCTGGGCCTGCGGACTTGTCGTCTATGCGGTTGCTTGCGCCCTTTGCGCCCTGAAGCTGTGGCGGGCAAACGGGGGCAGTCCGCAGTCCACGGTCCACAGTCCACAGTCCGCAGGGCCTGGTCACGCACCACGCATCACGAACCTCGGCCCTCTGCCCTCCGCCCTCGTCCTCTCGTTCTGGCTGCTGTTGCCCGCCTGTGCGTCGGTGCTGTTAATGGCGATTACCAACAAGCTATGTCAGGACGTTGCGGCCGTTCCCTTCCTATGGATCATTCCGTTGGCCTTGTACTTGTTAAGTTTCATCATCTGCTTCGATAGTCCGCGCTGGTATGTGCGTTTCCCTTTCACGCTCGGGCTCGTTGCGGCCCTCGCCGGTATCTGCTGGGCGCTGTTTTATGGCTCCGACCTTTCGGTTTATAAACAACTCGTGGTTTACTCCGTCGGGTTGTTCATTTGTTGCATGGTTTGCCATGGCGAGCTTTACCGGCTCCGGCCCGACCCGCGCCTTTTGACTACGTTCTATTTGCTGGTCGCAGCCGGCGGCGCCCTGGGCGGGTTCCTGGTAGCAGTCGTCGCGCCGCTGGTGTTCGCCGACTATTACGAATTGCACTGCGGCCTGTGGCTATGCGGGCTCCTTTTCTTTGCTGTCTGCCTGACCGCCAAACCGGTCATAGAGTCCAAAGTCCAAAGTCCCAGGTCTCAAGTCTCAAGTCCCAAGTCCAAAGTCTCAAGTCCAAAGTCTCAAGTCCAAAGTCTGCCGGCGCCGTCCGCCGCGAGTGGCGAGTCCAAAGTTAAGAGTTCAGAGTTCAAGGTTCAAAGTTCGAAGTTCAGAGTTGGGCGTGTCTTCCGTGACCTTGTGCCATCGCTCTTGAATCCGGCCCATGAGTGGCGTTGGATGGCTTGCACCTTGCCCGTCCTGGTGTTTGTGGGCTTGGACCGTTTTTTCGCCCGGTTCGGCCAGGACCTTGGCGCTACGCCGAATCACAGTTTTTTGGTCCTGCGCCTCGCGGCGTGGGGATTGCTGCTCGTGCTCGTCGCGTCCTGGATTGCCCGCGGGAAGTTCAGGAATTTTCGGTACTGGCGCGGGCTGGCCTGTGCCTGGTTGTTTCTCGGTTTGGCTGCGCTGGGCGTGGCGCTTTGGATGCAGGGTATCAAGTCGGGCGGCGGCGTCGTTTATATGTCGCGGGATTTCTATGGCGTGCTGACGGTTTACGAGTATCGGCAGAACGACCCGAAATCGCACTATTTCCTGCTCCGCCACGGCCGCATCACCCATGGGCTGCAATTCGTGGACCGCGAGCAAGCCCGGTGGCCGACCGCCTATTACGGGGAGGAAAGCGGAATCGGACTGGCGTTGCAGGCGCTGCCAAACACCCCGCGCCGCCTAGGCCTCGTGGGCCTGGGTGCCGGGACGCTCACGACTTACAGCCGGCCGGGCGATTACGTGCGAGTCTATGAGATCAACCCGGAGGTGTATCGGCTGGCAACCAACCGGTTCAATTATTTAACTGAGTGCGCCGGCAAGGTCGAAGTTGTTCTGGGCGATGCTCGGCTGTCGCTCGAACGCGAACCGCCGCAACAATTCGATTTGCTCGCACTCGACGCCTTCAGCAGCGACGCTATTCCGGTTCACCTGCTGACCCGGGAAGCGTTCGAGCTTTACCAGCGGCATGTCAAAACCAACGGAGTCATCGCGGTCCATATCTCCAATCACTACCTGGACCTCGAGCCGGTGGTGGCCAACCTTGCCCGCGAGTTCCAATACCGGATGACGCTGATCGATTATGACGAAACCGAGGACGAATGGTGGCTGTACCCCTCCACCTGGGCCTTGCTAAGTCACGATGAAACCCTGCTCACCTTGCCCGAACTCAGCTTCGGCGCCAGGTCAGTTGCAACCAACGCCCCGAAGGTCCCGCTCTGGACCGACGACTTCACGAGCCTGTTCCAGATATTGAAATAGGAGCGAAGCAGGCAAGAAAAAGCCCCGCGGGGCTGCCCGCGGGGCTTCTCAAGGTGGGCTGCCTTGGCGGTCAGTCCACTGTGATCTTTCGCGGTTTGACGCGCTCGGACTTCGGCAGTGTGAGCGTCAGAACACCTTGCTCCATCTGCGCCGAAATCCTGGCGGTGTCGATCGCCGGATCCAGCTCAAAGACACGCCGGTAATCGGCGCTGTGGGATTCGTGCAACAGCGCCTCGCCATTCAGTGGTTCGGCGTGACGATGCCCCACGATCGTGAGTTCGTTGTTCTCCAGCGTGACCTCCAGGCCGGCCTTGTTCGCCCCCGGCATTTCGGCCTCGAGGACGTAGCCGTCCTTGGTCTCGACGATATTTACTACGGGCGAAACGAACTCTGGAACGCGCGGGTTGGCGGTGCTGGGTTCTCGTTGAACGGTTGCTTTCATAGTGCTTTCCTTTCTCGAAACGTATTCTTTCAAAGGAGTTTCCCCAAGTGCCTCAACTGACGGTGACGTCAATGTGCTTGGGTTTGGCTTCCTCGGCCTTCGGCAGCGTGACCGTAAGGACCCCATCCGCGTACTGCGCCTTCACCTTCTCCACCGCCACTGCCACAGGGAGTGTTACCGTCCGTTGGAAGCGTCCGAAAAACCGTTCGGCGCGATAAACCTCGGAATCCTTCGCCTTCTCCCCTCCTTTGCGTTCACCCGCGATGCTGAGACTGCCTTCATGAAGTGACAACTCAATGTCCTCTTTCTGCATGCCGGGCAGTTCAAGCCTCACGTAGAGGTTGTCTTTGTCCTCATACATATCGAGGGCCGGAGTCCATCCACTTAATAGTTGCGCGCTGCGCGCCCATTCGGTCAGCGGCGCCTCGAATAAGCGGTCAATTTCATCACGCAGGTCCGTTAGCCGTCCAAATCCTGCCCAGGTCGATAACTCAGGTCGTTGCCATCTAGTCAAACTGTTCATAATCGTAGTCCTTTCTTAGGTTTGTAACTATCTCCCGTATAAGAAGCTTTAGATGTGCCAGGCGATCCGAAAATATGCAATTGATTGTACACAAATTACTTAGGAATAAACAGATATTAAACAACAGCGCCACATAGAGTCAATATGGCACAGTTTCCATTCGTCACGCTGGCTCAACTGTGCCATTATGGCGCTAATTAATCTGGTGCTACGGACACGCAATTAACGAAACAGCGTGACGAGTAAACCTCGTCACGCTGCCTGGTTACTGGTGGTTGTGGTTAAACTCTTAATCGAACGCGTGTCCGGCACAGCAGAGGACATCTCGGACCTTGTGCCGCACCAGTTCCTTAACTCGAGCACGGGCCGGCCCCAGGAATTTGCGCGGGTCGAACTCCTTCGGGCTTTCGGCGAAGACTTTGCGGATACCGGCGGTCATGGCGAGGCGTAGATCGGTATCAATGTTGACCTTGGTGCAGCCGGTGCGGCGGGCGATTTCGATGTCGCCTTCCGGCACCCCGGCGGCGTCGGCGCCGAGCTTGCCGCCGTACTTGTTGATTTCCTCTACCAGGTCCTTGGGCACGCTGGAGGCGCCGTGCAGCACGAGGGGATAGTCACCCAGTCCGGAGTCCATCAGAGCTTTCTTGATCGCCTTAAGCCGTTCGAGGTCCAGGTGTTGTTCACCTTTAAATTTATAGGCGCCATGCGAATTGCCGATGGCGATCGCCAGGGAATCGACCCCTGAGCGCTTTACGAAGTCGACCGCCTGTTCCGGGTTGGTGTAATGGCCTTCCTTGGAATAATCTCCGCCCTCTTCCCCTTCGTCAAACTGCGCTCCGACCAGGTGACCGAGTTCGCCTTCTACGACACAATTGTGTTTGTGCGCGTAATCGACGACTCGTTTGCAAGTTTCGATGTTCTTCTCGTATGGCTCATGGCTGGCGTCAATCATCACGCTGGTGAACCCTTCGTCGATACAGTCTTTGCAGAGCTCGAAGGAATCACCATGGTCGAGGTGGACGGCAATGGGGATATTCGAGAGACTGACGGCCGCTTCGATCAGTTTTTTGAGGTAAACCGGGTTGGCGTAGCCGCGCGCTCCTTTGGAGATCTGGAGCATGACGGGCGCTTTCTCCTCTTCACAGGCTTCGACGATAGCCTGGAGCAGCTCCATGTTGTTAACGTTGAACGCTCCGAGCGCGTATTTGCCCTTCAGCGCCTTGGCGAACAACTCTTTTGTGTGTGTCAATGGCATAGGTCTTAATTTTCCAATCGCTGAATCGGGTTCGTCGCGGGCCGCGATTCCGCCGACCGAAACAGCATGCTAGAGGGCGGCCGAGCTATTGAAAGGCAAAAACCCTCAGGCGTCTTTGTCCTCGCCGCTGAGCTTCCGGTATAGTGTCGCCAGGCTGATGCCCAGCAGGAGCGCCGCGCGTTCCTTGTCACCCCCGCACTGTTGGAGGGCTCGGTTCAGATGGGCTTGTTCCTGTTCCCGTAAGAAATTCTTCAGCGGCGTGACCGATTCCGTTGCCGTCTGGCCTGGCTGCTGGGCGCTCGAGTCGGGGCTCCGGAGCGGGTAGAGCGCGGAATCCGGCACCGCCGGCAACGGCGCGGCAGGACCGGCATCTTGGGCCGAGTTTGCCGTCCCGACGGCCGCCAATAGGCTCGGGGGCAGGTCGGCCGCCTGGATGACGTCGCCTTCACAAAGCGTCGCCGCGCGTTCGATCGCATTTTCCAGCTCTCGTACATTGCCGGGCCAGTCGTATGCGCACAGGATTTCCATCACCTGCCGCGTCATTTGGAAGGGGCGGTTGGTGCGCGCGTGAACTTTCTCCTTGAGGAAATGCGCCACCAGCAGAGGAATATCATCCCGACGTTCGCGCAGGTTCGGCAACTGAATGGGAATAACGTTTAGCCGGTAATAGAGGTCCTCGCGAAACGAGCCGTCTTTGATTTTCTTCTCCAGCGGCTCGTTCGCCGCCGCGACAACGCGGACATTCACAAAAATCGGAGTATTGTCGCCCACGCGGCGGACCTCGCGTTCCTGCAGCACGCGCAGAAGGCGGGTTTGGAGCAAGGGCGGCATCGAGCCGACTTCGTCCAGAAAGATGGTGCCGCCGTCGGCTTCCTGGAACAGGCCCTTCTTGTCATTGATGGCCCCCGTGAAAGCGCCCCGCCGATGGCCGAACAGCTCCGACTCGAGCAGGTTTTCGGGCAGGGCGGTGCAGTTGATGGGCACAAACGGGGCGAACTGGCGCCGGCTGTTGAAGTGCAACGCGCGCGCGACCAATTCCTTGCCCGTGCCGCTCTCGCCCAGAATCAGGATAGTGCTGTCGGTGTCGGCGACCCGCTCGATCATCTTGAACACGGCCTGCATTTTTGCCGCGCTGCCGATGATCTGGTTGAACTGGTATTTCTTCTTAAGCTCCCGGCGCAGAAAGACCGTCTCGGTCAAGGCGGCGTTGTAAGAGAGCGCGCGCTGAACCGAAAGTTTGAACTCGTCCACCTTGAATGGTTTTTCCAAATAATCGAAGGCGCCGTTCTTCATCGCTTCCTTGGCCGTCTCGATTGAGCCAAAACCCGTGATGACGATGACGACCGCCGGGGGCACCAACTCGCGCGCTTTCTTTAAGATCTCCATACCGTGCGGCCGCGTCTTGTCCAGGTACAGGTCGGTAATCACCAGGTCGGGCGCGTGCGTCGCCAACGCAGAGGTCGCCGCCTCGCCATTGGTGAACGGGAATACCTCATGCCCCTCCTGGCGAAGCAGACCGCCGACCATCTGCACCATGGTCAACTCATCATCCAGCAAGAGAACTTTGGCCATCGGACCGAGCCTAGTTCAAAGCGGCCTCGCCGGGCAAGCGAGTTCTGAGCGCCGCGGGCTCAATCAAAACAAGTTGCCAGCCGCGTGCCTAGTGAAATCCGCACCTGTGACTCCCACCAACCTCTGGACGGCTTCGCCCACAGCTGCCATGCTGCGGCAGGTAACGAGCGAACCTTTGAAAACCTCAGCTACAGTCCGGCTTTTTCTGACGGTCCTTAGCTTGTCGGCAGTAAACCATCCAGGTTTGAGCCAGGACCAAACTGCCGCGCCGTTGCCCCAGGGGGTCCGGGCCGTTTGGGACCTGAACCAGGCCTACCGCGAGGCCACTCCCACGCGCGAGCGGGTGTGTCTGAATGGCTTGTGGCGCTGGCAACCGGCCCGGGACATCACCGAGAGTGTGCCTAGCGGAAACTGGGGCTACTTCAAGGTCCCCGGGTGCTGGCCCGGTGTCACCGACTACATGCAAAAGGACTGCCAGACGCTGTACGCGCATCCCGCGTGGAAAGATGTCAAATTGGGCGAGGTCACAACCGCCTGGTATCAGCGCGAGGTCAGCGTCCCCTCGGAGTGGACCGGCCGGCGGCTCGTGCTCTCCGCAGAATACTTGAACTCCTTTGCGGCCGTCTGGGTGGACGGCCAGAAGGCCGGCGAGATTCGGTTCCCGGGAGGCGAGGTGGACGTCACTGCCCTTTGCCGCCCCGGCGAAAAGCACCTCTTCAGCCTGAGCGTCGTCGCGATGCCTTTGAAGGGGGTCATGCTCTCTTACAGTGATACTTTCGGTGCGAAAAAAGTTCAGGGGACGGTCCAACGTCGCGGCCTTTGCGGCGATGTTTATTTGGTCGGCATGCCGGCGCGCGCTCGAATCACAGACGTGAAGGTGAGCACCTCGGTACGCAATTGGGAGATCTCGTTGCAGGCGGCGCTGCACGGCTTGGAGACAGCGTCTCAATACACCCTGCGCGCCCAGGTCACCGACCATGGCCGGACAGTTAAAGAAATCACGAGTAAAGTCTTCAAAGGGGCCGACCTGGTAGAAAGCCGGTTTTCCTTCGGCGCAGGTTGGAAGCCGGAAAAACTTTGGGACACTCACACGCCCCAAAACATGTATGAAGTAAGCCTCTCGCTGCTGGATGGCGCTGGCCAGGTGCTGGACACGGCTCTGCCGGAGCGCTTCGGATTCCGCGAGTTCTGGATCGAAGGGCGGGATTTCTACCTGAACGGCAGCCGCATTTTCCTGTGCGCCGTGCCGCTCGACAACGCAGAAATTGGAGCGGCTTGGGCTACGTATGCGGGCACGCGAGAAAGCCTCCAGCGCCTCAAGAGGTTCGGGATCAACTTCGTTTATACCCACAACTATGGATGCGAGCCGGGGACGCATCTGAGTTTCGCCGAGGTGTTACGGGCCGCCGACGACGAAGGCACGCTGGTTTCCTTCTCCCAACCTCACTTTTCGCAGTACGAATGGAAAGGCGCGGATGCGGACCGGAGCAACGGCTACGCGCACCATGCCGAATTCTATGTGCGCGCGGCCCAGAACCATCCGTCGGTGGTGTGCTACTCGATGAGCCACAACGCCACCGGCACGGAAGAGGAAATGAATCCGGACCAAATCGACGGCGTTCACGACGCGCGCAACCAGTGGTCAGGGAACAACGTGAAGCTGGCGTTGCGGGCCGAAGCTATCGTGAAACGGTTGGACCCGAGCCGCATCATCTACCATCACTCATCGGGGAACCTAAGCTCGATGCACACGGCGAATTTCTACGCCAACTTCGCGCCCATTCAGGAAATGTCCGATTGGTTCGAACATTGGGCAACCGTCGGGGTTAAGCCGTTGTTCCTATGCGAATACGGCGTGCCCATTTCCTGGGATTGGATGATGTATCGCGGCTGGTACCGGGGAGTGCGCACCTTCGGCAGCGCGAAAGTGCCGTGGGAACTCTGCCTCGCGGAGTGGAACGCGCAGTTCCTGGGCGACCCGGCCTACCAGCTTACCGAGCTGGAAAAGGAATGCCTTCGCTGGGAAGCCCGGCAATTGCACGCGGGCAAGCTTTGGAACCGCTGGGATTACCCGCGAAACGCGGTCGGCTCACCCGACTTCGAACAACGCAACGCGATCTTCGCGATGTATCTGACCGACAACCTGCGTGCGTTTCGCACGTGGGGTGTGTCGGCGTTTTGCCCGTGGGACCACGAGATCTTCTGGAAATTGCGCGAGGGAGCTAACCGCTCGCGCGAGGAATTCAAGGTGGATTGGGACTCGCTGCAGCGCCCCGGCCTGAGCCCGGATTACGTGGACGACCAAATGGCGTGCATGAATACGTCTTACGAACGGGCAGACTGGATTCCCACGGCAGCGGCGCAGGCCCTCTATCGCAACAATCTGCCTTTGCTCGCTTACCTAGGCGGCAAGCCGGCGGCCTTTACCAGCAAGGACCACAATTTCTACCCCAGTGATACCATCGAGAAGCAGCTCATCGTGATTAATAACTCGAGGCAGACAACCACGGCGGATTGCAGTTGGTCGTTCGCGCTGCCGAAACCCATTTCCGGGCAGAAGCAAGTCACGGTCGAAACCGGCCGGCAGGCGCGCCTGCCGCTGACGTTCGGGCTCCCGGCTCAAACCAAACCCGGCCATTACGAAATCACCGCAACGGTGAACTTCAGCAACGGCGAAATCCAGCGGGACACTTTTGTCGTGGACGTCCTGCCTCGTCCGGAACCTGTTCACGCCAAGGTCAAAATCGCGCTGTTCGACCCGAAGGGAGAAACCGGCAAGCTGGTTAAGAGTCTGGGTGTTGACTGCACGCCTGTAGATGCGGCAGCCGACCTGTCACCCTACGACGTTCTGCTCGTAGGCAAGGGCGCGTTGGGGCCGGGATTGCCAGCGCCGGACGCGCGCCGCGTGCGCGATGGCTTGAAGGTGCTGCTGTTCGAGCAAACGTCGGAAGTACTCGAACAGCGGTTTGGCTTCCGCGTCGAGGAATACGGGTTGCGTTGCGTGTTTAAACGGGTGCCTGACCATCCGCTGCTCGCGGAGCTCGCGGAGGACCACCTGCGGAACTGGCGCGGCGAGGCCACCCTGCTTCCGCCAAAGCTGAATTACGAGGTCGGTCAACGGCATGCGCCCGAGGTCAAATGGTGCGGCCTCCCGGTGACGCGGCTTTGGCGCGCCGGGAACCGCGGAAATGTCGCCTCAGTCCTCATCGAGAAGCCCGCTCGAGGCGATTTCCTGCCGCTCCTTGACGGCGGCTTCGGCCAGCAGTTCAGTCCTCTGCTGGAATACCGCGAAGGCAAAGGCCTGGTGCTGTTTTGCCAGCTGGATGTGACTGGACGCACGGAAAGCGATCCCGCGGCGGAGACCCTGGCGAAGAACCTTCTGCGCTACGTCGCCAATTGGAAGCCGCTGCCGCGCCGTCAGATTGTTTATGTGGGCGAGGCCTCAGGCCAACAACATCTGGACCAGGCAGGCCTCTCGCCCCGCCCTTACGTGGCCGGCAAGCTGTCAGGAGCCGATGTTCTCGTCGTTGGCCCTGGTGGCCAACAACAGTTGGCCCCGCACTCGTCGGCAGTTGCCGAGTTCGCCAAGGCGGGTGGGAATATTCTGGTCCTCGGACTCGGTGAGGAAGAGGCGAACGCGTTTTTGCCACTCAAGGTCGGAATGCGGAAGGCGGAGCACATCGGAACTTTCTTTGAACCGTTCGGCCAGAACTCGCTTCTGGCGGGCGTCAGCCCTGCCGACGTGCACAACCGCGACCCGCGTGTGCTGCCGCTAGTTTCTTCCTGGGCCACCGTCATCGGCAATGGCGTGCTGGCTCAGGCAACGAATGCCAATATCATATTTTGCCAGCTCGCGCCCTGGTGGTTCGCCTCCGATGAGCAAAGCAATCTGCGGCGGACCTATCGTCGGGTCTCTTTCCTGCTCACGCGACTCTTGGCAAACATGGGGGCGGCCGGTTCGACGCCGCTCATCGAGCGCTTCCAGCTTCCGGCTCGGCACAGCGACGCCCGCTGGCTGGACGGCCTTTACCTGGACACGCCGCAGGAATGGGACGATCCCTACCGGTTCTTTTGCTGGTAGGTTGCCCTGCTCCCGCAAGCTCTCCCCTGCACCTTTCCCTCTGGCCCGTTCCCTCGCCGAAGCCGGGCACTCTCGATTTTGACGTCGTCGGCCGTGCGCTCACCGGAGCCGTGGAACCAGCAAACGAGTAGATCGCCATCAGGCGCCACGACGATGCACGAGGCGTGGTTGTGCCAGGTCTCCAGGGGAAAAATCAACTCTGCCTCGTAAAGTGGCCGCTCAGCCGCATCGGCGCGCGGGACCAAACCGCAGGGGAGCAAAACCACCAGGAGCAGTAGGGGCCTTTAGCTGATAAAGATGGTTGTCATCCAATCCGGGAGGCCGATGACGCTGCTGAAATCCCAAGCTCTATGTGCCGCGGGCGCAGACTCGAATCATAATCCGACCTGACCGCGGACCCCGTCGGAGGGTGGGGGTGTGGGGACAGTCAGGTCGAAAAAGAGGGCCTCACTGGCTCATGGTGGCCACCTTCCGCATGTGCTCCCACAGCATCGCTTCGGCGGTGACTTGGGGAAAGTCCGCTTCCAGCGGCATTTTGGCATCGAAATCGGCGGAGCGGGACGGGGCGGAGTCGGGCATTCCATCTGCCAGGCTTAAACAAGAGGCGCAAATGTTAGGGTCGCGGAAAAGAGCATCGCCCTTCTCGGCTATTGGCTCGCCACAACACACGCAGATACGGAGGCTCATTCTAGTCTACTAGCTGCTCATTTTGTCGCTTAACTTGATCGTCCGTCGTGAGCTGGTTTTTGTCCATGGGGAGTTCACCCCATTCTCGCTTTCGCCGCCTTCACCGCCTCCTTCCCTCCATCCATAGCCGTGCGAAGCATGGCAGCATGTCTGGGTTCGGTATTGTGTTACACTGGCATCATGAACCGGTACCGGGGGTAAACACACCCCGGTCAGTCCAGTGCAGCCATATAACGCAAAGTTCGCGATGTTGGTGACGCTGTTGGGGGTCGTGACGCTGGTCAGGCTGGCGCAGCCCCGGAACACGGATGTGCCAAAGTTGGTGAGGCTATTCGGCATCGTGATGGTGGCCAGGCCGGAGCAATATTCTGTCATGCACTTGTCATGCAGTGCAGAAAAATGTGAAAAAAGGCTGCAAAAAGTGGCGGGAGCGGCGGGGCTCGAAGCCATTTCCCGCTCCCGCACATTGACGCATCTTCGCGTAAGTAGTTGAATTATTAGCGCTTCCGCATTTCCCAGAATTTCGCTCGCGCGGTCACAACGAACCAAAACGCAGTTTTTCAGTCAGGAAATGTCAGGAGACTTTCTCTGGGTTTGCCAGCCAAGGGGGGCCGGAGCGGGGGGCTCCGGCCCCTCCTCGGGGTCCGAGCTCGGCAGGCCTTGTTAGATTAAATTGTCAAAGAACGGCGCTACGCCTCACTCGAGACGTGGCGAAAAGCATGTGAGTCAGTAGCCGGTTAAAGATGAGTGAACTGCTTATCTTAGCGGTTTTTTTGTTTTTTAACTCGGATGAACTCGGATGAACTCGGATGAACTCGTGGAGTGATGGGGTGTTGGGGTGATGGGGCGCTGGATTGGTGGATTGATGGATTGGTGGATGGTGAGTTGACCCAAATCGCCAATCGCCGATGGGCAATAGCCCGAGGGCGAGTGGAGCGCGGCGGATGGGCAGAATGGTGAGGGACGCCCTTGGCCTGAGTGCGTGGGTTAGGACGCACTGGGGCGCGGAGCGGCGGACCCACCGATGCCTGAGCGCCTGACGGCTCCAACTGTGGAGGTATGGCTGACGACTCGGTTGTTTTTTTGGCTTCGGGCCTCCTTTCAGTTTTACTTCATGGCATAAGAAGCAGCATAAGTCTTGCCAAAATTAGAATATATGGACGGATTCAGGCGGGAAATTTTGCCGTGGGTACTGTATCTTCACCGCCACTTGTTCCCCGGCCCTGGTAACGGCCCGGTGCACCTGTCGCAACGCCGCCGCCGCGAAGGGTTCCGCCGCAAATTCCTGGAAGGCCTCCTCTGGAAATTTCCCATAGGCGCCCTTGAATCGGGCGCGCGCCAATGCCGGATGCATCGCCGGCGCCCGCATCTGCAGATTAGTTAATTCATGCACCACCTCTTCCGGCAGGACGTGCGATTGCATGCTCAGCATCTGCCCGAGCTTCATGATCGGCCCTTTAAGCGATTGCAGTTCCTCTCGAACTTGCAGCGCCGCCAGGGCATCGAACAACTTTCGATGCTCAGCGCGTTTGCTTTCGCCCACAAACAGGTTTTGGAGTTGATAGCTGAGATGGCTTCCCGCCAGGTTCGCAACAAGAAAGATGAGTCTCCTCATGAATTTGACAATTTCAAGAGAGCTGCCAACATGCGATCCCTTGGGAGTCAAGTCGGGCTGGATCGACTTGGGCATTCGCCAGCTTGGCCATTTTCTCTACAAGATCGACCGCGAGGGACTTGCAACGTCAAGCTACCGCTCCTCTGATTTTTTGGGTTCTACCTGCCCCTGGAGGAGCAATTTATGCTATCTTAGTCGTCGAGCCCACGTATACAAACGCTCAAAAGCGAGAATCTGCACGACCTGACGGGCGAGGGAAAACAACGCACTCGTTCCAGGGGCGGGGCAAGCTTTGGCTCCTTTTGCTGGTGGCGCTTGGCGCCAACCTCGACGCGCTCGCGGCGGCCGAATCGCGCAGCTACAATTTCCGTTGGTACCGTACGGATTCCGGTCTGCCCGAGGGCACGGTCATGTCCATGGCGCAAACGCCGGACGGGTATATTTGGTGCGCGACCTTTAACGGCCTGGCCCGGTTCGATGGCGTGCGGTTCGTGACGTTCGATCCATCGAACACCCCGGAATTGCCTACCGGCCGGTTGTCCCATTTGCATCTGACCCGATCAGGCTCGCTGATCATCCAAACGGAATTCGAGGATGTGGTGCTCTATCGGAACGGCAGGTTTAAGCAATGTGGCTCCACGCGGTCGCTGGGGCACGTGATCATTGAAGAAGACGAGGCGGGGCATTTGTGGACGTCCAGCCTCGCAAAATCCGGGATCTGCTGGTCGCCGCTCGGTCATGCAGGCAAAGGTGGGATAACAGGCCTGCTTTCCGGTTTCTGGATTGTTGGCGACGACCAGATTTATGAAGTGGATGGACGCGGTTTGTGCCGGGCCACCGCGCCCACAGGGAGCTGGGAGCAGGTGGACCTGTCGTTGCCCGAAAAGGAATCGATCAGGCGGATCTATCCGCAGAAAGAGGGGGTCTGGCTTCTGACTCAGGATTTCTTATATTATTTTAACGGGCGCTCAGTCACACGGGTCATCAACACACCGGACGATGTCGTTTTTCCCGAAGTGCTTGGAGAGGACAAAGGCACGGTTTGGATTGTCGGCTACCACGGGCGGGTCTTTCGAAGCGAACCAGGGGACAGCGTGTGCCAACGGGTCAGCGCTCTTCCGGGCCAGGACAGCACCTGGGTTCCCTCTGCAATGCTCGATCGGGAAAACAACCTGTGGATCGCCATGGCAGCCCAGGGACTGCTCCAGGTACAACCCGCACCCATGCGCAGGTTTTCAATGCAGGACGGGTTGTTAAATGACGTTGTCCGTTCAGTTTCGGAAACTGCGGACGGCGACGCCTGGGTCTGCACTTGTCGCGGCATTAACGTTTTTTCCGGGGACGCCATCACGGCCCTCCCGAAAAAATGGCAAAACGCGTTCGCGTGGATGGCGGCTCCGCGTGGGCCCGGAGAGACGTGGCTGGCCACCTACAGTGATGGGCTTTATCTCTTTACCACCGAGGGGAGGACCCGAGTCACAGCGGTCCCGAACGACCGTTGGGTTGCACCGCAGTTTACTTTTCTATTCCAGGACTCGAAAGGGTTGCTGTGGTTTGGCAACAGCGCCGGGCTGTTCTCTTTCGATGGAACAAATACCACGGCGGCAGCGCTGCCGGTGAGTTCTCCAGCCGACGTGCGCACCCTGGTTGAAGCGAAGGACGGGACGCTATATGCCGGCAGCAACGGACGCGGCCTTTTCGTCAGGGACAAACAGACCAGGACCTGGCGGCGCTTTGGCAGCCAGGAGGGGCTTGAGTCAGAAGCGATTTATAGCCTGCACATCGATTCCGATGGCCAGGTTTGGATTGGAACCTCGGGGGCTGGGCTGGCTCGTTTCGACGGCCAAAGGTTTGTCTTCTTCAGGAATGCAATCCGCGAGCTGCCGCGCACGATTTGCGGAATTCAAACGGATCTCTCAGGATATCTCTGGCTTGGTTCCACCCGTGGAATTTTTCGCCTGAAGCTCTCGGAGCTGAATGCGGCCGCCAAAGAGCCGACACACCCTGTTTCGGTGGTTGAGTTTGGCCGCAGCGCCGGTTTGCAGAGTTCGGAAACGGTCGTCGGAATCCAACCCTCGGTGACCCGAACTAGAGACGGGCGCATTTGGTTTGCAACGACTAGCGGCCTGATTTGCTTCGATCCGAATCAGATTCCAGTCAATCCTCTGCCCCCGCCGGTGGTGATTGAGAGCGTCGAGTCAGGGAATTGCCAAATCGATTTGACCAGGGCGCGTCCCGAGGAGCGCAACCGCGGAGAACCTTGGCTAACCTGTTCTGAAAAGTCTCCCTCCCGGATTACCGCGCGGGCTGGAGCCGACCCGATTCAATTGGAGTTTACGGGGTTGAGTTTCACGGCGCCGGAAAATGTTCAATTTCGTTACCGCATGGAAGGTTTGGAGTCCAAGTGGGTCCAGACGCACGAGAGGAAAGCCCTTTACCAGCGCCTGCCGCCGGGCCGATACACCTTCCATGTGAGAGCTTGTAACAACAATGGAATTTGGAACGAGACCGGCGCGGAGTTGGCGATTGTGCAGTTGCCCTTCTATTGGCAGACAGCCGCGTTCAAGCTGGCCATCCTCGGTGCCGTGGCATTGGCGCTGTACGCCGCCTATCGGTTCCGTATGGCTCAATTGGCGAAGGTCGGCCGATTACGGGCGCGGATTGCCGCGGATTTGCACGACGAGGTGGGCGGCAATTTGGGAGCCATGGTGTTGAATTCCGACCTGCTTACCCTCAGCCCCAACTTATCTGCCGGCGAACGGGAACAGGTGGGGGACATTCATCGCCTGGCGCGGGAAACCGCTCACGCCATTCGCGAAATCAGCTGGTTTATCAACCCCGATTTCGACCTTCTCGACGAAATGATTGTTCGGATGAAGGAAACCTCGGGGCGCCTGGCCAATGGCTTCGCGGTCAGCTTTTCCGCGCCCGAGCAAGTCCCCAAAACCCGCCTGAGCCTGGAATTTCGCCGCAATGTGATGGCTATTTACAAGGAATCGTTGCATAACGCGGCGCGTCATTCCGAAGCGCAACAGATTCAAATCCAAGTCCTGGTGGAATCCGGGCGCATCGAACTGATGATCAGCGACGACGGTTGCGGGTTTGATGCGGGACGGCACAATGGCGGGCAGGGGCTGCGGAATCTGCGGCAGCGCGCCGAGGCGGTGGGCGGCGTGCTCGAGGTGTACACGGAGCGGGGCGCCGGAACGCGGATCCATTTTCGCGCCGCGATTCGCTAACTTGAGTTGTCCCGCGATTTCGTGACATGCCGCAAGCGAACAACCGCGCGAAAATACAGCGTGAATTCGTCTCTTGAGAGCCACGGGAATCCCCGCCAGGAGCCTGCCACCGCCAGCCAGCCCGAAGATGTGAAAGCGGCCATTATTCACGTTTGGTTAATTGAGGACCACGCCGAGTTCCGGAACACGGTGATGCGGGTGCTGGCCTTGCAACCGGACTTCCAGGCGAAAGCCTTCACCTGTTGTGAAGACGCCCTGGCATGTCTCAAGCAAGGCCAGCTTGTGCACGTCATCCTCCTGGACATTGGCTTGCCCGGCATGAGCGGATTGGAGGGCCTCGCGCTCTTCAAGACCATTTCCCCGGCGACCCAAATCATCATGCTGACCGCTTTTGACGACCCGCCCAAAGTAACCCGGGCGATCCAATCGGGTGCAACGGGCTACTTGCTAAAGACGACCGAAGCGCGTGAAATCGGTAGCAGGATTCGCGAGGTCCTCAACGGCGGTGCTCCACTGGACAGTCACATTGCCCGGCAGGTGCTGGCGATGGTGAATGCCCGGCCCAGCGGAGATCCCTACGGCCTGGCGCCACGCGAAGTGGAGGTCCTCGAGGGCCTGGTGAAGGGTAAGACCATCAAGGAAATCGCCGGCGACCTCGGCGTAAGTTACTACACGGTGGACACTTATCTGCGCCGTCTTTACCAGAAGATGGACGTTCAAAGCCGCAGCCTGGCGGTCTCCAAGGCACTGCAAGCCCGAATTGTGTAGGTCTTTGGCCTTCGAGGCGAGTGACCACGATGTTCATGATGGCTTAATTCAGCCACAGCTATCCCATATTTGCCCGACGCAATGTCCCGTTTTTTCGGGACTTTCGAAGGCGGGCTTTCTGAGCGAGAGATTTCGAAACATGCGCCCAAGTCGTTCTAATCGTGCTCATTCGGTTTTCTTCGTTTCAGTCTTTTGTCTCCTCCTCCTGGCCGTGCTCTCAAGCGCAGCGCGCGCGGGAACGGCTCCTGTTTTTTACGTGAACCAAAATGCGCCTGCCACCACGCGCAACGACGGCAGTTCCTGGGCCAACGCCTATCGGGAATTGCGCGATGCGCTGGCCAGTCCGGCGGCCAGTTCCGGCACGGCGGGCAACCCGGTCCAAATCTGGGTCGCCCGCGGGACCTATAAACCAACCGGTGACACCAACCGCCTGGCCACCTTCGCCCTGCCAAGCCATGTCCGGATTTACGGCGGGTTCGCTGGCAACGAGGTCAGCCTGGCGCAGCGGGTGAGTTTTCGGTACCCGGTCGTGCTCAGCGGTGACATCGGCACGCCGCAGCTCAATCCGATTACCGACCAGACGCCGGACCCGACCGCGGTCCCCGCGAACACTGTGAACGTCACTGACGACCCCGGTTGGTTGGACAACAGCTGCAATGTGCTCACCTGCATCAACGCCACGGACGTGCGGCTGGACCAGGTCACCGTCGCCAACGGCTGCGCTTACGCAACCGACCAGACGGTGGGGTTCATTTGGAACATGACCATCCCGCAGACCAACAGTGATGGAACGGTGGCGTCGGACGGCTCTACGGCAACGCCGTTGGATCGGAGAGTGGCCGGCGGCGGCCTCTTTTTCCAAAACGCCTACACGCGGGCTCCGGGCGAGGTGCAGCTCGCGCTGAACAATTGCATCTTTGCCAATAACATGGCGGGCGGCTATGGGGGGGCAGTGGCGGGACGGGAAGCGCGGCTGGTAATCACCGGGACGACCTTTAGTGGCAACCAGTCCTGGACCGAGGGTGGGGCTTTTTTCGGGCAAAACCATGAGTCCTTCTGGACCTCGTGCACCTTTCTGAACAATGTGTCCTCGGGCGATGGTGGCGCCGGCTCGTTCATGTCTTTGCCAAGCGACAAGATGGAGTTTGGCTTTAACGACCCGGGTTTTGCCGACAGTTACGGGATCACGCCTGACCAGATGCGCCAGAGGATAGGCTATGCGTTGACGGCGCTTAGCATGGTCAAGCGCATTTGGACCCTGGCGGACACGGCCAAGAACCTAACGGGTACGACCTTTGCCCGGGGCCTGTTTCCGAAAAACCCGTTCAAGAGCTTCGATCCTGTGACCGAGGAGACGGTCGGGGTGGGCGACAGGATCGGGGCAGCGTATGCCTGGATCACGATCGCGGTGACGGCGGTCGATATCGGAGTGATGATTGCTGAAGCCTGCGGCGTCAGCGCGGACGATCCGTTCGTGAAAGGTTGGGACACGTTTTTTGACGGGTTCCAAACCTATGCCACCCCGCAAGGCATCGGCCTGTTGCTGTCGGAGAAGATCGTCGAGGCGATAGATGCGGGCCAAGGGGGCCAAAGTGATACCCTGGCGCAGCAATCCGTAAAGCAGTTCGAGGAGTTCCAGTTCAACCCGACGCCGGTCTCCTCCATTTTAATTGACTGTGCGTTCTCGGGCAACGCCTCTGAGCTTGCCGGCGGAGCTCTCAGCTTCAAGTTTGATAATCCGCGCATCGAGGACTGCACGTTCGCCTCCAACACGGCCATAGCTGAGGGAGGCGCAGTGGCCTGCACCGGATTCAATACTCCGATCATCATGAGCAGCGCCTTTTTCAGCAATTTCTGCGTGGCGGGCGCCAGCGCGATCTACAACAGCCAGCATGCGCAGTCCCAGATCATCAACTGCACGATCGTCAACAACGGTGGCCCTACCAATAGCAATTTTGCTGTCGCGGTCGAACTCGGGGCAGAGGTGCAACTCGCCAATTCGATCTTGTGGGGCAACACCAATTCTTCGAACCCCCACGGCGGCGCAGACATCCTCACGGCGACCTACCAGACTCTGTTGGCCGATCCGAGTACGAACGGGCTGACCGGTTACAACCAGGCGGGGGCGGCACGGGGCGACTTCCTGGGGATCACCGATATCAGCCATTGCGACATCCAGAGCCTGGGTAGCCTGCCGGTCGGTGTGGACAACATCCCGTTGTTCGGAACCGGACCTTACACCCAGCAGCAGATTGATCAGGTACTAACTAACTACGCCGCGGCGCAGGTCGATGGCCTGTTGGCCTATCACGGTTTCATCAATGTTGGCTATGGTAATCGGCCTGGCTTCCTGACCAATGGGAACATCAGCGTCGATCCCATGTTGGCGAATAACGTGATTCCCCAGCTTGGGTCGCCGGTCCTCAACGCCGGAAGCAACCTCCGCCTCAACAACGCCGTGCTGTCGAGTCTGACGGGCCGGGACCTGCTGGGCGATCCGCGTGTCGTCGGCAGCGCCGTGGATATCGGCGCGGTGGAAGGCGTTCCTCCCGGCCAGGGACGTTTGATTTACGTGCGTCAGGGGGCGACCGGCGATAACAGCGGAAGCAGTTGGGACAACGCGATGACCAATCTCCAAAGCGCACTGAATGTGCCCGACGCGCAGGTCTGGGTGGCCGGCGGAACCTATTACCCCAGCCTCACGGGCGATCGCACCGCGTCCTTTCACCTGACCAATGGCGCGGCGGTGTACGGCGGGTTCGCGGGCACGGAGACAAGTTTGCTGCAGCGCGACATTGCCGGTTATCCGACCATCCTGAGCGGCAATATTGGCGATCCCAACCGCGACGATGACAACAGCTACAGCGTGATGTTGAATACGAGCATCGGCCCGGACACGCTGCTGGACGGATTCACGATTACGAAAGGCCGCGGCACGGATGGCGCCGGGATCTACAACCGGCAGGCGGACCCGACGATCCAAAACTGCACGTTCATAGATAACCAAGTCTCAGGATCAGGGGCCGCGCTTTACTTGAATGCGGGCGCCGATGGCCAGGCTTCGACCCTGACTCACTGCACGTTCCTCTCCAACGTCGCAGGGACCTTTGGCGGTGGCGTGCTCGGGTTCGCGCCCTTCCGCATGGGTGCGTGCAGCTTTACCGGCAATCGCGCCGGCAATGGTGGCGGTATTTACCTGGACGGCGCCGGGGTCGTTTCGATTTACGACTGCTTGTGTGTGAGCAATTCGGTCACCGGCTACGGCTCCGAGAACGGCGGCGCGCTGCTCTGCCGGGACACTCAGGCCAACATCTACAACACGGTCTTTTTCGGAAACCGGGCCACGCTAACTTCGGGTGGAGTGCCTGGCGGCGGAGCGGTGGAATATGACGGTAGCACGGCCGGGTCGCGCATTATCAACTCGATCTTTTGGCAAAACAGCGTCAGCAACCCGTTTGGCGGGGCCGGCACGCTCGAGGCGCAGCAGATCAGCCTGGGCTCAGGAGCCAGCGTCGGGGTCTCGTATAACATCATCGCCGGCCTGTCGGCCTTCAACACGCCGGGGTCCTCCAATCTGAACACCGATCCATTCTTCGTTAATCCGTCAGGCGGGGACTTCCATCTCAAGGCTTATTCGCCGGCTATTGACGTCGGCCAATACATTTCGGATGGGCCAGTCTCGGACTTGAATTTGAACCCGCGCTGGATCGGTCCGGCGGTTGATCTCGGCGCCTATGAATTCCAAGGCACACCGCAGAGCCTGCTGTCGTTGCTGGTGGTGAGCGCGGCTTGCGACGGCAGCGGCGGCATCTTTCAAATCCATCCCTACGCGGCGAATACAGCCTCATTCGCCAGCTATCAATGGCAAGTCAGTCAGAACGGCGGCAACACCTTCACGCCGGTTACCGACGGCGGGGTTTATTCCGGCTCGGCCACCGCGACGCTGACCATTACTCACCCGCCGCTCACGATGAACGGTTATCAGTACCGGTTGCAGGGCTCGGACGGCAATCCCTCGCAACCAGTCATCCTACGGCTTTCCCCGCCAATCCTCTACGTTAAAGCTGGTGCCACCGGCAGCGGGAGCGGGCTGGATTGGGCAGACGCCTTTACGACCTTGCAAACCGCTCTGAATGTGGCCGGGCCGTGCTCTCAAATCTGGGTGGCCGCGGGAAACTATTTCCCGAGCGCTTCCGGGGACGTGAATGCGGCCTTTGCCCTCCGATCCGGCATTGCGGTCTATGGCGGGTTCGCTGGAAACGAGACGCAGTTGAGCCAACGGAACTGGCTGGCGCACCCGACGATCTTGAACGGCCAGGTCAACGGCACATCGGATAACACGGCCGGCAGCCATCATCTTTTTGTCAACGATGCCTCGCAGCCCGGGACCAGCTGCGATAACACGGCGGTCCTCGATGGCTTTACCCTCTTTGGAGCAGTGAACGGCTCGATCAAGAACGTCGCCGCCAGCCCGACGATCAATAATTGCGTTTTCATCGACGACCAGGGGCTTCCTTACGGGAGCATCCTGAATGTCAGCGGTTCCGCGCCCGTTCTCGGCAATTGCGTGTTTGCCCAGTTCCCGTTCGTGGTGTGCGACACGGGCGGCGGCGCCAGCTTTTCGGTTGCGTTCAGCAATGTTTTTCCGGGCGGAGTGACCTGGCAGGTCAACACGGGGTCGGGCTTCGTCGCAGCGACGGGCCCCAATTACGCTGTGAACAATACCTCCTACAGTTCCACGCTGTTGGTCAGCGATTTTGGCAACTCCACTCCGCAGTTCCGCTTTGCCGCCGCCGGCAACTATGCCTCACCCGGGTTGAGCCCGGATTTCGCATCCCCCACCGTGCAATACGTGAATGCCGCCGCCGTTTCCGGGGTCAACAACGGCAGTTCGTGGGCTAATGCGTTCACCAACCTGCAGAGCGCGCTCGCCCAGGCCAATGGTTGCGTCGAACTCTGGGTCGCGCGCGGAACCTACGCGCCCGCGGCCGGCAGCTCCTTCCAATTGAAATCCGGCGTCGCAATCCTCGGCGGATTTGCGGGCACTGAGACCAACGTCACCCAGCGCAACTGGCAGGCGAACGCGACGATCCTGCGGCAGTCCGGGCCCCAGGCGCTGTTTTTTGACGACGGGACCGTAGTGCCGGTGGACAGCTCGGCAATCCTCGATGGATTTGTCATCACCGGCCTGAGCGGCACCGCGCTCAACAACCACAACGCCAATCCCACGGTCCGCAATTGCACCTTCAGCAACAACTCGGGGATTTGCATCGATAACCAATCGACCTTCAGCACGGCCTCACATCCCACCATACTGAGCTGCGTGTTCAGCAATAACATCGGGGCGCCTCCGATTCACAACCAGAATTCCGGCCCGGCAATCTCCGGCTGCCTTTTCGTGAACAACCAGGCGCTAGTGTCGGGCGGCGGCATCTACAACCAAGGCAGCAGCCCCACGGTCACGCTGAGCACGTTCGCGGGCAATTCCGCCGCGTGGGGCGGCGCCATTTATAATGATACGGCTTCGAGCTGCAATGTGTCCCGCTGCGTCTTCCAGAACAACTCCTCGCTTAATGGCGGCGGGGCACTGCTCAACGGCGGCTTCGGTTCCGCTCTGGATAACTGCCTGTTTGACGGTAATTCGACCACCTTCCGTGGCGGCGCCATTGCCAACTGGGGAACGGGCCTGAGCCTGTTGAATTGCACGTTCGCCTACAACCAGGCCACGGTGTCGGGTGGCGGGCTGTACAACAACGACGGCGCTGCAGTGACGGCGCGGAATTGCATCTTTTGGGGCAACACATCCGATCCCAACGCTTTGTTTAATCCCATTGAGAGAGGGCAGGTGGATAATGGCTCTGGCAACTTGCAGATCTCTTACTCGATCATTCAGGGCCTGAGCACTTACACCGGCAACGGCAACCTGGCCTACGACCCGTTGTTCGCGAATGCCTTTGCCGGCAATTTCGCGTTGGGCCCGTTTTCGCCGGGGATCAACGCCGGCAACAGCGCGGGCGTGCCCGCCGGGGCGGTGGATCTGCCAGGAAACCCCCGCATCTTTGCAGCGTCGATCGATATGGGCGCCTACGAGGACAGGAATCCCTCGCCGCCGCAGCCGATCCTGTTGACTTCCGAGCCGGCGCCGACCTTGGTTTGCGCGGGCAACTCGGCGCATTTCTCCATCAGCAGCGCTCCGGGGTCGAACTACTCGTTCATGTGGCTGGTGGTTACAAACGGGGTTGCGTTCCCGCCGCAAAACGGCGGCCAATACACGATCACGACGACGGCCAACGGCAGCACGCTGGATATTGCCAATGTGGACAGCAAACTGGCCGGAGCATTGGTTCAGGTTCAGATCGGCAACAACTACGCGCTGCCCGGAGTTCCGATCACGGTCACGCAGCCCTCCGTTCTCTATGTGAACGGCAATATCGCGACGGCAGGGAATGGCGCTTCCTGGGCCGGCGCGTTCGCGAATGTGGCCGATGCTCTGGCCGCCGCCGGCCCGTGCACCGAGCTCTGGGTGACGGCCGGGACTTACTGGCCCACCAATCGCGCCGGCAGACCACTCACGCTCCAGATGAAGTCGGGCGTGGGGATCTACGGCGGGTTTGTGGGAACGGAGACCCTTCGCAGTCAGCGGAACTGGAGTAACAACGCGACGGTATTTGTCGCGCCTGCGAACGGAGGGCTCTTCGTGAATAACGGCTGGACCACAGCTATCGACAGCACAGCGGTGCTGGATGGTGTGACGATCACCGGCGGAGCGGGACCCGCGATGGCCAACCAGGGGGCGAGCCCGACGGTGCAGAATTGCACCTTCAGAGGCATGTCGGGCAACGCCGTGAACAACTTCTCTCCCTGCGCTCCGACCTTTATCAACTGCCGATTCCTCAACATTGGGAACGTCGCGATGCTCTCGGAGAAGGCATCCCCGATGGTCACTTCGTGCGTCTTCTCGAACAACCAGGCGCAAGGGCGCGGCGGAGCCATGAACAACCAGGATGCCAATGCCACAATTGTCGCCTGCCAATTCATCAACAACTCCGCCGAGCAAGGCGGCGCCGTGTCGTTTTCGGGTGGCGCTTCGGTTGTGTCGCGCTGCACGTTTAGCGGCAACACGGCCTCGGAAGGCGGAGCGCTGTTTGGCGGCGCCGGCACCCAGACCGTGAGCAGTTGCCTCTTTTACAGCAACTCGGCCAGCCAGGACGGCGGCGCTCTGACTGTCAACGGCTCTGGTCTGACCCTCCGCAATTGCACCATCTCGGGCAATTCTTCGCCACAAGGCGGTGGTGGCGGGCTGGCGCTCGCCGCGGGCCAGACCCTGGTACGAAACTCGATCTTCTGGCAGAACACCGATCGGAATGGGCCGACGAAGCCGGAGTTGAACCAGATCTACGCGTTCGGCGGCTCCGCCCAGGTGGTCAACACCTGCGTACAGGGCCTGTCGCAGTACGCGGGCTCGGGCAATCTCCGCTATGACCCGCTGTTTACCAATCCCGATGGAGGCGATTTCACGATCAACACCTCTTCTCCTTGCATCAACGCAGGCAACAATGCCTATGTCGATGTGGGCAGCCTGGATTTAGCCGGCAACCCGCGTATCAGCGACGGCATTGTGGATATGGGTGCCTTGGAGGGCCACTCGAGCACGTTCGGAACAATCGACCTGCTTGCAGGCCCGGCCTCGGTGGCCGTTTGCTCAGGCTCGACTGCAACTCTCACCATTCTGGCGGTGAGCACCTCTGTTACCAACTTCCAATGGCAGGTAGGCTCGACCAACAATTTCCAGAACCTCTACCCGGGCGGCCACTACTCGATTCTCAGCACCGGTGCCACGAACTCGACCTTGGTCATTTCCAACACCGACAGCTCACTCAACGGGCTGCAGTACCGGATATTCCTGCCCGACTTCGATTACCTCTCCGCCCCTGCGACACTCACCGTGGCGCCGCCCCAGATCATCTACGTCAATGCCGCCGCCACCGGCGCCCAGAACGGCACCAGTTGGGCCAATGCCTTCACCAACCTCCAGACCGCTGTTGAATCCGCCGGCTCCTGTTCGCAAGTCTGGGTCGCCAAGGGGACCTATACCCCGGGCAAGGCTTCTGATGGCAGCTACTCGTTCGAAATGAAATCCGGCGTGCCGATTTACGGGGGATTCGCAGGAAACGAAACCAATCTGGCGCAGCGGAATTGGACCAGCAATGTCGCGCTGCTCCTGGGTTCATCTCGGGGACCGCTCCTGCAGAATGTTGGCCTCTTTGTTCCAATCGACAACACGGCGGTCCTCGATGGGTTTACCCTTACCGGAGCCAGTGGCCAAGCGGGCATATACAACGTCTTTGCCAGCCCAATCATCCGCAACTGCCAGTTTGCCGGGAACCCCTACTTCGCAATGCAGAATGCCGCCGGCAGCCCGATCATCCAGAACTGTGGGTTCTCCAACGGCACTTACACGGCGGTTTTCAACACCGGTGGCAGTGCGCCGGTGATTTCCAACTGTGTTTTCTGCGCCAACCGTACGTCGAACGGTGGCGCCGCTATTCAGAACCTCGGCGCGACGCCGTTGATCACTCACTGCCTGTTCACCGGCAACTCATCCGGTGATGCTGGTGGCGCGGTCGAGGACGATGGCCAGTCGCAATCGCTTTGGGTCAACTGCCGGTTCCTGGGTAATTCCGCTTATGTGGGCGGCGCGGTGATGAGTGTTGGCTCGACGAGCACGTTCATCAACTGCCTTCTGGCCAATAACAGCTCCAGTTCCTCCGGTGGCGGGATCTACGTCAATTCAGCGACGGTTGGCGTGACCAACTGCACGATTGCCTATAACCAGTCTCAGCAAGACGGCGGTGGGATTTATCAGGCAAGCGGCACGTTAGGCTTGGGTAATACAATTCTGTGGGGGAACACCGCCGGCAACTCGCCCAGTGACGCGTATGCGGCGCAGATCAAAACGCTGAGCGGTGTTCAAGGGATCACCTATTCCGACCTTCAAGGGTTCACCGGCCCGGCCAACAACAACACCGGCTATGATCCGACCTTCCTCGATCCGGCGAATGGCAACTTCCAACTTAATGGGAACGATTCCCCGGTGGCGGACAAGGGCAATAATGCTTTCGTGAACGGCATCACGGTGGACCTTGCCGATGTAGCACGGATTCAAGGGTTCAGCGTGGATATGGGGGCCTATGAGATCAGCGGAGGAGCCACTACGCAGCCGGCATTAGTGCTGGCCAGTCCGGCCTCACAGACCGTCTGCGTGAATAGCACGGCCAGCTACACGATTCAGGTCGATCCCAGCTCGCCGCGGCTCAATTCTTTCTGGGAATACAATCCCAACGATGGCAGCGGCTGGCACCTATTCGCTATCTCCGGAAACAATGCAACCGGTCCCGCGCTGGGGCTCTACTCCGTCGTCAACACCAGCACCACCTCGACTTTGACCGTCCTGAGCATTGCGCCGGGGATGAACGGTTATCAGTTCCGAGTGACTTGGACGGCAGCTAGCTTCACCTATCGCACGCCGTCGGTGTTCTTGAACGTCACGCCGCCCACCACTATTTACGTCAACGCCGGCGTAGCGGCTGGCGGCGACGGCTCGAGCTGGGCCACCGCTTACCCGGATTTGGCCACCGCCCTCAACGCGGTCCAAGGCTGCCGTAATGTAATCTGGGTCGCCGCGGGGACGTATTATCCAACCAATGTCCCGGCCATTCCGCAGGGCACGCAAATCTATGGTGGATTTGCGGGCAATGAGACGAGTTTGAATCAGCGTAACTGGGAGATCCACCCGACCATCTTCGACGCCAGCGGCACGGGCTCAGCGCTCTCGCTGAGTGGCCAGATCACTCCACTCGGGACGAACACCATTGTCGATGGCCTGGTTCTCCAACGTGCGACTTTGGCGGCGGTGCTGGTGAATCAAGCAAGCCCGATCGTGCGGAACTGTGTCATGCGGAACAGCGGGACCGGTATCCTGCTCCAAAACAACTCGAGCCCTTTAGTCCAGAACTGCCAGATGCTTCAAAACACCGGCGGGGCTTACGTTTATAACGGCAACCCCGTCCTCCAGAACTGTATGTTTCGCGGCAACGCCGGGCCTGGGGTCGCGATCATCGGCGGGACGGTTCAGGTGCTTAATAGTCTGCTGAGCGGGAACGCGGCCGCCGCGGGCGGAGGCTTGGACGTTAGCGGCTCGGGTTCCGCCGTGCTGATGAATTCGACCATCACGGCTAATACGGGCGCGGGGCTCTTCGTCGATAGCTCGGGCGGTGTGACCGCGACCAATTGCATCTTTTGGAACAACAGCGACAGCGATCCTACCGCGACCACGTTGGAACTGAAACAAATCTATCCGCTGGCCGGAAGCGTGACGGTCTTTAGTTCCTGTGTCCATGGCCTGAGCACCTTCAGCGGCCATAACAACCTGGGGCAAGATCCGTTGTTTGTTCAGCCGCTCGACCCGCTCCACGCGCCTTCGGGTGCCGGCGACTTCCACTTGCAAGCCTGCTCGCCGGTGGTGAATGCCGGAAACAATTCGGCCGTGGCTGCGTTGCCGCTGGACCTCGACGGACTGCCACGCATCGCCAATACCAACGTCGATCTGGGGTGCTACGAATTGCAGACGGTGCCGACCACGCCGCTGATCATCACCGCGCAACCTCAGCCGCTGACCAACTGCGCCTCCGGGCTGAACCAGTTCTCGGTAACGGCCTCCGGCGCGGCGCTGAGTTATCAATGGCAGGTGGACCAGGCCAATGGCATCGGCTTTGTGCCGCTGGCGGACAGCGCCGGCTACTCAGGGACTGCGACGCCGACGCTCACCATCAGCAATGCAAACTCGGCTCTGAACCAGGCCCGCTTTCGCTGTGTCGTCACCAGCGGGAACAGCGGCGTGGCTGCGTCCGCCCCCGCCCTGTTCACGATTCTGCCCTCGCGCTGGTACGTCAGCGCCTCGGCTGCGCCCGGAGGCGATGGGCGCTCGTGGGGGACCGCTTTCAATTCCCTGGCCGTGGCCCTGGGCAACCCCGCCCTGGATCAATGCGGCTCCGAGATCTGGGTCGCAGCGGGAACTTACAACGGCGGCTTTACCATCCAAACGTCCGGCGCCCTGGTCTATGGCGGGTTTAGCGGCACAGAAACCAGCCTCAACCAGCGCGACTGGGTGCGGAATCCCACCATCGTCGATGGGCAAGCCGGTCCTGTTCCTGGCTTGTACATCAGTACTTCGCAAGCCCGCGTGGACGGCCTTATTTTCCAGAACGCCCCCACCGGAATCAGCATCAACGCCGCCAGTCCCCTGATCGTCAACTGCGCCATTCGCAATAATAGCGGTAATGGCATGAGCGCTGACGGTGGCAGTCCAGTGGTTTCTAATTGCTCGTTCATCAGCAACGGTTCCGACGGCTTCCTTTGTTACGGGGCGAGTGCGATTTTGGACCACTGCACCTTCCAGGGCAATGGCAGCCACGGAGCGGAGCTGCAATTGGGCACGCTTCAGTTGCTCAATTGCCTCTCGACGGGAAACCACGGCAGCGGTGCCTCGGCGGTTGGAACAACCCTCTCGATATGGAATTCGACCATCACAGGCAACGCCCAAGGCGGGGCGGCTGCCCTCAGCTCCGGTTTGTCTCTCTATAACTCCATTTGCTGGAATAATAACGGGCAACTCGGTTCGGTGCAGAACAACCAGGTCTATGTGTCCGGCGCCAGCACCGTGGTTGCGTGTGACATCCAGGGATTGACTTCGCCGCCCGCCGGCTGGAGTGGTTGTTTTGCCGCCGATCCGGAGTTCCTGCAGCCCATCGATCCAGCTTCTGCGCCCACCACCCTGGGTGATTTCCACGTCTCGGCTTGTTCCCCCGTTCGCGGCCGGGGCAGCCTTTCCCAGTTGGGCGGTATCACGACTGACCTGGATGGCAACCCACGTCTCTTCCAGGGCACGGCCGATGTCGGCGCGTACGAGTCGCGCGCCACGGCGTTGCAAGTGACCTCGAATCCAACCGATCAGACCGGGGCCTTCAACACGCCTGTTCAATTCAACGCGGCGGCGAACCTGCCGAACGCGACCTACCAGTGGCAGGTCAACCAGGGCGGCGGGTTCAGCAACCTGATCGACAATGCGACCTATAGCGGTTCGGCCACGGCGACGCTCGCGCTCCCCGCCCCCACCGCGGCCCTAAACAACGCCCAGTACCGTTGTCAGGTTCAAGGCGTGTTCGGTTGTTTGCTTTACAGCTCCAGCGCGGTGTTCCATTACGCCACCATCCTGGTGACCAATTCCACCCCGGCCAGGAACGGTATCGCGCCCTCACCTGGAGCCCCCGTGGTGCTCAACTTCAACCAGAGCCTTCAGGCTTCGACTCTCTCCGATCAATCCATCGCCGTTTATCCGATGTTCTCGGGCCGGTTGAGCTCGAGTCTCGGGACGATTGCCAGCCTCGGGGTGGCGGGCCAGGTCGTCACGCTTAACCCGACGTTTGGTTTCAAGCCCGGTGAACCGGTGTTCGTCACGATTACAAAGAACCTGCGCACTGTATCCGGCTTCGGCACGCAGCCGTATGTGTTCGAGTTCATGGGCGCGGTCAACAGTAGTTCAAATCGAGCCTTGATTGCGACTGGCCAGACGCTGGGCGCCAACTCCGGAAGCGATATCGCCACGGGCGATTTTAACGGCGACGGCGCGGTTGACCTTTTTGTCGCGAGCCCCGCTGGTGACTCGGTCTGGATCAACAATGGTCACGGGCAATTCACACCGCGAGCCCAGGGCTTCAGCTCGAGCGGCAGTGTCGCCGTGGCATTGGCAGATGTGAATGGAGACGGAAATCTCGACGCAGTGGTGGCCAAGCCGGATGGCACCATCCGCGTCTTGCTCAACGACGGCACGGGCCGATTTAGCGACAGCGGACAGTCCTTTGGGACTGGAATCCGAACTTTGGCCGCCGGCGATCTCAACGCCGATGGCTGGCTCGATATTTTGGGCGCGGGTTCGGGCTCCATTCAGTCCTTCACGAATAACGGCACGGGGAGGTTCATCAGCGCCAGCCAGACCGTGACTGCCGGGTCGGTCGTCAGCATCGCTCTAGGCGATTTGAACGGAGACGGCACTCTGGACGCGATCGGCGTGTGCAGTCTTGGACAACCGGCCAAAATTTGGTGGAACGATGGCGAAGGCAATTTTCAGGATAGCGGCCAGGCTCTGGGCCAGGGCGATGGGCATAAAGTTGTCCTCGGCGATCTCAACGGAGATGGTGCGCTGGATGCGATCATCGCGTATAACGATTCTCCCAGCACGATCTGGCTTAATAACGGGAGCGGCACCTTGAATCTGCTCATTCCCGCGACGCCCGCGATTCACCCGGGAGATCCCATAACCTGGGGCGGTTTCCCTGGGAATAACCATCCGGAGTACGCCATCGACGGCGACCCCAACACGGATTACCAGGCCGGCGGTCAGACCCTGTTCACCATCATCCCTTCAGCCGGCCCGACTTTAGTTAACTCTATCAGGTTGACCTCCTCCGCTACGGCCGGTTTCGACCCCAGCGCTGTGTCGGTCTATGGTAGTCCCAGCACCGACCCGAATAATTTCAGCTTCACGGACATCACACCGCTTCGTCCGATCTTCTCATTTACCGGCCGACAGCAAACCATCACCTTGAACCTCCGGCCTAACCCCAATTACTACGTCAGGTATCGCGTGTATCTGCAAAACGCATACGATACGACTGCGGCTTTCCGCATTGCTGAGCTCCAATTGTTGCGCAGCGGTGTCCCCGCTCTGGGCGGCATCGCCTCCGGACTGGCCCTCGGCGACATCAATGGTGATGGCAAACTCGACGTCGTCATCGCCCGGCCGGACGGCTCCAAGGAAATCTGGCTCAACGACGGCACCGCTGCGTTCAGGCGAAACAGCCGCTTGCTGGGCACCGGCAGCGTCGGGCCTGTGGTGCTTGCGGATCTGGACGGCAACGGTGCGCTCGACCTCGCTCAGGCCGGAGCCACGAGCGGCAGCAACTCAGTCGCCCTGCTCGAGGCGTGGGATGTCGCCGGCAATGCCGGCACCAACATCGCCCTCTCCGCCACCGTGTTCTCCAATCGATTCGCCGGCGTGCTCGGCGGTGCGCTCAGCCAGGCGCAGTTGGCTTCGCCTCCGGCCAACGGCACTTTGCTCCTGAATGGCAACCCGGTCTCACCAGGCCAGGTGATCAATGCCGGCTCTTTAGCGAACCTGGTCTATGTTTCAAACCCCGGCTTCGACGGCCTGGATTCGTTCGCGTGGACCGGCACCAGTTCCGGCGGCGTTTCACCCAACCTGCCCTATTACATCTTTGTGCAGAATGTCCCGCGCGGACCCGTGCTCGTGAATAATTTCGTCGTCGTCAGCCAGGGCGGCACCGCGACTACTCTGACCAATGGCGCAACCAGCCTCTTCGCCAACGCTCTCGACCCCGATGGCTACACCTTGACCGCCGCGGTTCTGGCTTCGCAACCCGCCTTTGGCACTGCCACGGTGAACTTCGACGGCACCTTCAACTACGTCCAAAATGGCAGCGCCATGCCGTCGGATTCCTTCACTTACCAGGTCTATGATTCGTCGGGCATGAGCAGCATCGGAACGGTGTATATCCTTCCTGACACTTCATTGCCGGTCACTGCCGTGACCGCGCTGCCGCCGATCGAAACGAGCTTGAACTTCAATGTGTGTTGGTCCGGGACCGACGCTGACTCGTTCGTCCGGAGCTATGACATTTACGTTTCCACCAACGGCGGACCGTGGGGAATTTGGCTGAGCCAGGTGACCAACAACTGCGCCACCTTTACCGCTCAGGCTGGCCAGACCTACGGCTTTTACAGCGCCGGCCACGACGCCGCCGGTAACGTCGAACCCGCGCACTCGGCCGCCGACACCACGACCACCGAGGTGCTGGGTTCGGTGCGCCTTGTTTCAGGTGGCACTAACTTCGGTCTCCACGCAGGCCAGTTTGGGTTTAATGTGCAGGCGCCGCCGGGCCTCGCCGTTGTCATCGAAGCCTCGACAGATTTCAGGCTGTGGGTGCCGCTGCAGACAAATCTCATGACGAGCATCGGTCAGTTTCTCTTCGCCGACGTCCAATCAGGCCGGTTTCAGAATCGCTTTTATCGTGCGCGGGTGTATCAGGGCGTGCTCCCTCAGCCGAGCATTATCACTGGGCCCGCGGCGCTCGCGTTCCGAACCAACCAATTTGGATTCAGTCTGACGGGCATTCCTGGGCAAACACTCGTTGTGGAGACCTCAACGAATCTTGTGCAGTGGACACAAATGGCAACGAACACACTAGGTGTAACCCCGCTCTATTTCTCTGATCCTGCTTCCACACGTGTTGGCCAACGCTTCTATCGACTGCGGGTGCTGTGAGTCGAAATTTGGCTGAGCCAGGTGACCAGCAACTGCGCCACCTTTACAGCTCAGGATGGCCAGACCTACGGCTTTTACAGCGCCGGCCACGACGCCGCCGGTAACGTCGAACCCGCGCACTCGGCCGCCGACACCACGACCACCGAGGTGCTGGGTTCGGTGCGCCTGACGGCCAGACTGGCGGCCCTACGCTTGACCTCTCCTGGCCCGTTGCGCTCGGACATTTGCAGGCAATGACTAATTTGCTTCTGACAAACTGGAGCGATGTTCCCAACTCGGCAGGCACCAATCATATCATAATCCCAATTGACCAGGCCAATCCCCGCGAGTTTTATCGCCTGAAGGTGCCATAATCACACCGGCTTTGCCGTGCAGGAGGTGAGAGAACGACCGGTTTGTGGAAACGCGCGCCGCCTGAACGGGAATGCCGTCTGTTAAGAGCAGAGCATTGGCAAACAGGTACTGGCTCACGGCGTCAGGCAGAAAAATGTGACAAGAGGCTGAAAAGATGGCGGGAGCGGCGGGGCTCGAACCCGTAACCTCTGCCGTGACAGGGCAGCGCTCTAACCAATTGAGCTACGCCCCCGCGTGGGGCAGGAGAAAGTATAAAACCACGGAAGCCGCGTCAAGTGGAACTCTTCGAAAAAGTCCGGGCGGCAGACGCCAAGGAGGTGGGGGTGGGGAACCCCGCTGAAGAAACGTACTGTCGCCCGAACAGAGAAAATCTATGTTACCGGGCCCGGGTTTGTCAACTGGTTTCGAGCGCGTCCGGCGTTGCCAAGCCCGGGGGCTGTGCCTAAGATACGTTGTCCCGGCGCCAGGCCGGAGCGCCGGCTGCCATGTCCGATTATAAGGTAAAATTCGAGGTCTTTGAAGGCCCGCTCGATTTGCTCCTTTACCTCATCAAGAAGGAGGAGGTCGATATTTACGAGGTCAACCTCACCCTGCTGGCAACGCAGTTCATCGAGTACATCGAAACGATGCGCCTGCTGGACCTGGAAGTGGCCGGGGAATTCCTCGTCATGGCCGCGACCCTCATGTACATCAAGAGCCGCGAGCTGCTGCCTGTGGACCAGCAGGTGCAAACCGAGGGCGAAGATGAGGGCGAGGACCCGCGCTGGGAGCTCATCCGCCAACTGGTCGAGTACAAAAAGTTCAAGGATGCCGCCGCGCAATTGGCCGTCCTGGAGGCCCGGCAGGAGGATGTCTTTCCCCGGGTGCCCGGCCGCCTGGAGTTCGAAGCGGAAAAGGCGCCAGGCGGTGAGGCCTCGATTTTTGACCTGCTCAACGCCGTCAACGCCGTCCTGCAGCGCCTCAACAAACGCCCGGACCAGCGGGATATTTTCGAGGACAAATGGTCGGTCAGCGAGAAGATCGAGCAGTTGATGCAAGTGGTGCGCGAACTGGAGCGCGTGAAGTTTTCGGAACTCTTCGCCGGGGTGACCAGCCGGTCGGAAGTGGTGGTCACGTTTCTGGCTTTGCTGGAACTCATCCGGCTCAAGCAGCTCACCGCGGTCCAGCCGGAAGCTTTCGGAGAAATTGAGATTTGCCGGGCCACACCGCCGGTGGCGCCAGCAGTGTCGTCTGCGGTGGGCACGGCCTCGTCGTCCTCGTCCGCGGCAGTCGCTCAATCCAACCCGGCGCAGTGAGAAAAACCTGAACCTCGTGACGCCGGCTGTTACCTAAGGATCGAATGGAATTGAAATTCATTTTGGAAGCCGTTCTGTTTTCGGCGCAAAAACCTTTAAGCCTCAAGGACCTTCGGGACGTGTTCGCCGCTGCCGTGGAACACGCCGAAGGCGATGAGACCGCCCGCGGACTCCGCAAGGTGAAGGAGGAGCAATTGACGTCCGCGCTGGAAGAATTGGCGTGCGAGCACGAAGCGGCCGGCCGCAGTTTCCGGCTGGTTTGCGTCGCCGGGTCCTGGCAGTTCGTGACTGAGCCGGAATACGCGCCGTGGCTCAAGGCGCTCGTCGGTCACAAGGCGCGTCCGCCGCGCCTTTCGCAACCGGCGCTGGAAACGCTTGCGATCATCGCGTATCGGCAGCCGCTCACACGAGCCGAGATTGAACAAGTTCGTGGCGTCGCCGTCGACGGTGTCATGCAAACGCTCCTCGAGCGCGGGCTGGTCGAGCAACAAGGCCGGGCGGAAGTGGTCGGCCGGCCGATGAACTACGGCACCACCGCTCTATTCCTCGAATACTTCGGTTTGCGCGGCCTCGAGGATTTGCCGGCTGCGGACGAACTACGCCGCATCCCGGTGCAGAAGCCCGAAACGCTCGCCACCGTCGATCCGGGCCTGGCGACTGCGCCGCCGGAGCAGCTGGCGCTGCCGACGGAGGAATCGAAACCGGCTGCGCAGCCGCCCGCTCCCGAGAGTCCGCCACCGAAACCTCCGGGCACTGGCGCCTGAACCATCGCCAGGGAATTAAGATGACCATCCCCGAACATCGCAAGGCGATCGACAATTTCGACGCCCAGATCGTCAGGCTCCTGAACGAGCGCACCCGGCACGTGCTGGCCATCGGCGAAATCAAGATCAAGGCGGGCGAGGAAATTTACGCACCGCACCGCGAACGCGCCGTGCTCAACCGCATTTGCCGGTTGAACCAGGGGCCGATTACCAACGAATCGCTTCAGGCCATTTACCGGGAGATTATGTCGAGCGCGCTCTCGCTCGAAAAATCAATGAAGATTGCCTACCTGGGGCCGGAGGCGACTTTCACTCACCAGGCCGCCATCCGCCGGTTCGGCTCCAGCCTGCGCTACTCTTCCCAAAAAACCATTTCCGACGTCTTCACCGAGGTGAGTAAAAACCGCGCGGAGTACGGAGTGGTGCCAGTCGAGAACTCGACCGAAGGAGTCGTCACCCACACCCTGGATATGCTCGTGGACAGCGACCTGAAGATCGTAGCGCAAATCGTCCTCCCCGTGCAGCACTGCCTCCTGAGCAACAGCCCGCGTTCCCAAGTCAAAAAGCTCTTTGGCCACCCCCAATCCCTGGGCCAGTGCCGCGTTTGGATCCAGAACAACCTGCCGAAGGTGGAGATTATCGAGACCTCCTCGAACGCGCGCTCGGCCGAGTTCGCGGCCAAAGAAAAGCGCACGGCGGCGATCGCGGGAATCCTCGCGGCGGAAAAGTACGGCCTGGATGTGCTCGAATATGATATCCAGGACAACGCCGCCAACGCGACGCGCTTCCTGGTGCTGGGACGCCAATGCAGTCCCCCGACCGGCAAGGACCGGACCAGCCTGATGGTGAGCGTCACCGACAAGGTAGGAGCGTTGCACAGCGCGCTGGCGGCCTTCCGCCGGTATCGCATCAACATGACCAAGATTGAATCGCGCCCCAGCAAACGCAAAGCATGGGAGTACTTCTTCTTCATCGATTGCGACGGCCACGTGCAGGACCGAAAGGTGGACAACGCGATCCGCCACCTCGGCGAGCATTGCAATTTCGTTAAAGTGCTGGGTAGTTACCCGAACACCGAGTAGCGCATACCGTGAACCACCTCGCCCAGGCCCGGAAAGTGTTTGCGATTGAACTCGCCGCGCTCAAAGCCGTGCGCGGGCAACTCGACGGCGCCTTTAGCGAAGCCGTCGAACTGCTCGTCGGCATCTTCGAACAACGGGGCAAGATTATCATCCTCGGCATCGGCAAGTCCGGCAACGTGGGACAAAAAATTGCCGCGACCCTGACCAGCACCGGTTCCCCCAGCGTCGTCCTCAACAGCGTGGACGCGCTCCATGGCGATTTGGGCATTGTCAACGACGGCGACGCCATCCTGGCCCTCAGCTACTCCGGCGAGTCCGAAGAATTGCTGAACCTGCTCCCGGCGCTGAAACGTTTTCCGGTCAAGGTCATCTCCATGACCGGGGCGCCGAAATCCTCGCTGGCGCGGCACAGCGACCTCGTGCTGAATGTGCGCGTGCCCAAAGAGGCTTGCCCGTTCAATCTCGCGCCAACCGCCAGCACCACTGCGATGCTCGTGATGGGCGACGCGCTCGCCATGGCCGTCTTGCAGGCGCGCGGTTTCAAGAAACAGGACTTCGCCAAACTCCATCCTTCCGGGGCGATTGGCCGCGCGATGCTCATGCGGGTGCGCGATATCATGCGGAGCGGGCCTCGCAACGCGGTGGCGAGCCAGGACCTCGCCGTCAGGGAGGCGTTGCTGGTCATGACCCAGGCCAAATCCGGCAGCTTAAGCGTAGTCGATGGGCGCGGCAAACTCCTCGGGGTTTTCACCGACGGCGATTTCCGGCGGCACATGGCGGCTGACGAAGCTCTGCTGACGCGCCCCCTCCGGCAGGTGATGACGCGCCACCCGATTTGCATCCGGGACGACGCGCTGGCCGCGGAAGCGTTGAAGATTTTTAACGAGCGCAACATTGACGATTTGATCGTCGTAAACGCCAGGCGCGAACCGGTGGGTTTGGTGGACTCCCAGGACCTGCCGAAGTTGAAACTGATGTAGCGCAGGTTTCCAAACCTGCCGTATCGCCGATTTCCAAGTCGGCCAAACGCAGTACGCGGTTGGACTTACTGAAGTTGTGGGTCTTGCGGGTTTGACAACCCGCGATCCAGCAGGCTCGGAAACCTGCGCTACAGGATGCGGACGATGTTTTATGAAAAATCTTTTTCAACTGGTGACGGCGGCAAGCGTGTTAACCCTGACCGCCGGCGCCGTTGCGGAACCTGCCGCGGAATCAAACCCGCCCCCCATTCAAATGGCTAAAAAACTCACGTTCAAGAAGAGTCAGACGCTTAAAGTCAATTACCTGCTGTTCCTGCCAAAAGATTATGATGCCAGGCCCCGCAAGAAATGGCCGTTGATTCTCTTCTTGCACGGCGCCGGCGAACGCGGGACCAACGTTTGGAAAGTCGCGACTCACGGCCCGCCTAAACGCGTCGCCGAACACCCTGATTTTCCGTTTATTGTTGTTTCGCCACAATGCCCGGCCGGGCAGCTTTGGTCCGAGGACGTGTTGCTGGGCCTGCTGGATGAAACCATCCGGAAATACGCCGTCGATAAAACCCGGATTTATTTGACCGGCCTAAGCATGGGCGGGTACGCCAGTTGGGATCTCGGGCTGACTCACCCGGAAAGGTTCGCCGCTATCGTGCCGATTTGCGGCGGAGGCGAGTTCATCACGGTGCTGCTGGCGGGCGGCGAGCAGGCGGAGGCGCTCAAAACCCTGGGCGTTTGGGCTTTTCATGGCGGCAAAGACCCGGTCGTCCCCACCGAAGAATCCCAACGCATGGTTGACCTCCTGAAGAAATTTGGCGTCCAGGATGTAAACCTGACGGTCTATCCGGAAGCCGGCCACGATGCCTGGACCGAAACCTACAACAATCCTCAGCTTTATGAATGGCTGCTGAAGCATCAAAGGCTCAGCGGACGGCGGTAGCGCGTGCAGTCCCCACCTCGGCAAAGCCGCAACTTGATTCTGTTTCATCCCCCGCATGCATTGGCAGTATTTCAGGTGCGCAGCGTGGCTCGCTGTGGTGGGCGGCTTTTCCGTTCAAGCCGCGACCTTTGAGGTCGCCCAACGCAACCCACAGGCCAGCGACGACGGCGAGGGGATCAGGGAACACCCTTGGAAGACCATCAGCCGGGCCGCCGGGAAAGTCATGCCCGGCGACACAGTGGTTATCCGCGAGGGCATCTACCGCGAACAGGTGGTGCTCAAGACCGGCGGCACAGACCAGGCGCCAATTCGTTTTGAGGCTGCTCCGGGAGCACACGTCGTCCTTACTGGCGCAGACCGTTTGACAGGCTGGCGGCGGGTGGAGGGTGGGCTGCCAACTTACCAGGTGCCCTGGCCGCACCGATTCATCGGCTGGTCCAGGCGCATGACCCACCCGGATGACGAGTATCATCGTCTGATCGGCCGCTGCGAACAGGTGGCCCTCGATGGCTACCTGCTCCGCCAGGTGCTCGAGGGCAATCAACTCGCTCCCGGCACCTTCTTTGTGGACATTTCCAACCAGGTGCTCCAGGTCTGGGACCCGGGAAGCCGCGACCTGAACAAAGTGTTTGTTGAGGCCTCGGTCCGGCAGGAAATCTTCTGCGTGGAAGGCGGCTGTGTGCAGTTGCGCGGGTTGCGCTTTCGCTTTGCCGCGAACATGGCACAACACGGGGCGGTGGTGCTCGGGGGCAGCCATGACACTTTGGAGGACTGCACGATCGAATGCATGAACGCCAGCGGCGCGACCTTTTCCGGCGAACACCAGGTCGTCCGGCGGTGTGTTTTCCGGGACAACGGGCAGATAGGATTTGGCGCGAACGGTGCCCATCAACTGCTGTTCACCGAGTGCCTGGTGGAGGACAATAACACCAAAGGCTTCGACCGCGGCTGGGAGGCCGGCGGCGACAAACTGGTCTTGTGCCGTGACGCAGTCCTGGAACGAAGCCGGTTTGTGCGCAACCGCGGTAATGGCGTCTGGTTCGATATCGGCAACGAGCATTGCACGGTCCGCCAATGCCTACTCGCGGACAATGAGGACAGCGGAATTTTCTGCGAAATCTCCGTTGGCCTGCAGGCTTACGACAATGTGATCGTCGGGAACGGTTTCGCTGCGACCGCCGGGGCCTGGGGCGCTCAGGCTGGCATCTCCCTCTCCAGCAGCCCGGAATGTGTGGTCGAGCGCAACCTGATTTTAGGCAACCGTGAGGGATTTAACTTCCGCGAGCAGACCCGCACAACTCCAAGGATCGGCAGGAAGGCCGAGGAACCAATCTGGAATCACGATGAGCTGATTCGGCATAACGTCATCGCGTTTAATCGGGATGCGCAGATTTGGGGCTGGTTCGACCTGAAAGATGGCCGCCAATGGCCGGCCAAAGGAGTGGAAGGCCAGGCTGTGCATGGAGCGAGCGCGTCGAAGCCGGGCGATATCGCGGGTGCTTCCTCGGCCGGGCGCAACGGCGAGCCCAAGGGACTTACGTTGGAAAAGTTGCGCCTAAGCTTTGTGGAAAACGTCTATTTCGCCGGACCGGGGCAGGGTTGCTTCGAGTGGGGCGTACCTTGGGGACGGCACAAGAGCTATCCAAACCTGAGTGATTTTCAGACAGTCCTTGGCATTGAAACTGGCAGCCGTCTGTTGGACCCGGGATTTGCCAACCTGAGCGGGCTGGACTGCCGGCTCAGTGGGGCGGCAATGTCCGCGCTAGGCCAAAATTATCCTCAAGGGCCAGTCCCCGGAGTGCTTCTGGGCTTGCTGCCGTAACCCTGCTTCGAATTCTCAGCGATAACGATTCCGTAATTCAAAGCTCCGTTCGCTCTGTTACCTGGTGCTCAACTGCGTGGCTCTGCGGTTCGTCTCAAGCTCCGCTCAGCTCATCCACTTTAACAGGTCGCCCCTGATGGCGGGCGGATTCACGACACGCTTGCATCACTTGCTGCGTCTTTAAGGCCATTTCCGGCCACAGTGGGTTAAGTGTCCCGGACTGGACCTGCTCGGCGAAATGGCGAAAAAGCTGGCTTTCCTGCGCTGTTGGGTGGCTGTGGCTGCGCTCCTTCACTACCCAACGGCGTAGGTGTGGTTGCATCTCGAAATCGCAGCCGTGAACTTCGAACACCGGGTTGCCCGTCTCAAACCCGATTCGGGTTCCGGAGAACGGCAGCACAAAATCCGGCACCCTGAGGTACCCGCGCGTGCCACTCACATTTGCCCATTGCTCGGTCTCGGTGAGGAACGAACAGTAGAAGCTGCTGGTCACTCCGTCCGCGAAAAAGAGTTCGCCCGAGAATTCCGTCGGCACCGCCAACTCGCTGCTGGTGTGCTTGAATTCCGAAAGGATTTGACCCATCACTCGGTGCGGGAGCTTCCAGTTCGCGGCCCATAGGGCGAACCGGATGCAATACCAGCCGAGATCGCCCAGGCAGCCCTCGGGTTCCAGGCCGCTTTGCGTTCGAATATTGGAGGCGAAGAATTCCTCCTGGGCGCGGAAAGTGAATGCCGAAGTGACCCGTTTGATGGGGCCGATGGTTTGGCCGTCATCGAGCACTTCCCGCATGCGCAGCAGGCGCCGGCTGTGCATAAACATGACCCCGTCCATGAACTGGACTTTGTTCGCGCGGCAAGCAGCGAGCATTTCGGTCAACTCCGCGACGCTGGTGGCGCAGGGCTTTTCACAGACGACATGTTTGCCCGTCTCGGCGGCGCGCTTCACCCAGGTTCCGCGGATGCCGGTCGGCAGCGGGATATAAACGGCATCGACCTCGGGGTCCGCCAGCAATTGCTCATAACTGCTGTGAGCGCGTGGAGCGGGTTTGAAGGGAGCGTGGGCCTGGCATTCGCCGATGAACCGCCGGCTGCGTCGGAGGTCGCGGCTGGCCACGGCCGACACGCACCCATTGCCGGAGTTCCATACGGCTTTCCAGTTTTTCCGGGCAATGTTGGCAGCACCTAAAATACCCCAGCGAAGTAATTTACTCCCCATAGCGCAGGATCATTTCAGGGTGCCTAGGTCGAGCGGGCTGTTATCACTTGAAGCTGAAACGGAAATCTCGCGGCGAATTTCGGGGCCCGATTTGCCGCTCCACATTTGCGCGTTAACGTGCAGCTCGTACGCGCCGGGAGTGACATTGTCGATCTGGAAGCTACCATCCGGTTCTGCCGGCAGTTCGTAAACGCGTTCTGCTCGCCGTCGAACCTTTCCGTCCTCCGAGAGCCAATACGCCAGGACGCGCTCTCGGTATTCCTTCCACCGGTTAAAGTTCTCCGGAACAGAAAGAGATGGGTCGAGCGCCGGGAATTTGAACTCGGGCCCATTCTGCTTCAATCGCAAACTGACAATTGGCAAATGGACGTTCGTCATGCTCCCATCATTGCCTAATTCAATCCGCCCCACCACCGAGCGGCCGGCCGGGACCTCGACCGCCGTGGTTCGGCCAGCTTCGACCTTGACGGGCACCCGCTTGCTCGCGAGAACCATCATTGAATTGCCGCCGCCCTTCCAATCAATTTTCAGATTATTCCACTCAGTGAGCATGTATTCTCCAGGAGGTGCTCCCTCTTCGAATTCAAAGCTTCCGTCTGGGTTGATCGGGGTGCTGGAAACCCGCCAGGGCGCTGGAAAGGTGTACATATTCATTTGGCCGGACCAACGAATACGCTCTAGGGAAACTCTTCGGCTCTTGGGCAGTGGCTTTGGCCAACGACCCTTCACGTGACCCCATTCAGCCAGTTGAACTTTGCGAGTTGCGAGGAAATCCTGCCATGGCACCTCGGCATATCCCGAATTGTGGTAAACCAATACCTTTCCATCCAAGACGGTCGGAAGAGAGAAGGCTCCGTCGTTGTCACATTCGGTCTCATGACGCCTCGGAATGTCGTTGATGTTGAGTTGCCCGCACCACAGGCGCACTTCTGCCTTGCCCGCAGGGGCGCCGGTCGGGGTCAGGACCTTTCCCGCGACAGGCCGCGCTCGGGTAAGTTCGAAGTCCAATTCCTTCCCATCATCACCGGCAATCAGATGCGAAAGTATTGGGTCATAGCCCGCCGCATCAATGAGGAAGGCACTGTCCGGCCAAACGGAGTAGTCAAACGAGTATTTGAACGCTCCGGCGCTTCCATGGAGCACTTCATGCGGGCTCAGCGAGGGTGTCACGGGGCCCTGCAACAGACGGACGTGATAGACCTCGAATTCCGAAACAGGCTGTCGTGTTTCCTGGTCGATGACCTTCCCGGCAATGACCGGCGCGTGCTCCAGCCGTAGGACTGTTTCCTGTTCACTTGGAGCCAAAAGGTCTGTAAGCAGCGTTTTGAAGCCGCTCTTGCGAACCTGAAACGTTCGAGGCCGTTCCGCTCCCAGCCACGAAAACCTGCCCTGGGAGTCGGTGAAGGTGTTCCACTCAAATCCCTGACATCGCACGTTCGCATTTGCAATTGGATTGCCTTGGGAATCGACCACCTTGCCATGAATGCCTTTGGGGAGAACAGCACCGCTCCTGTCCGCCAATGTGATTGGGCCGCCTGTACCCTGCTGCACGGACGATGCCGCAGGTCGGGCTCGGCTGGCATTCGTGAGTCCGACAACTGCAATCCCCAGGGCCAACAACGCTGCCCACGCTGACCAGCGCGGCTTTCCCTTGAAGGCGGCGATCATCCGGATCCGTTCTTTCAGTCGTCGCTTGTCTTCCGAGAGTGCCAGCACCCCGGGGGCTTTCGATGGGTAAGCCAGCTGGTCAACTACTTTGATGATAGCCTCACCGTATGGCTCAGCGAGCCCTGTTCCCAAGTGCATCAATGCCAATGCGTCGCAAGCCATCTCCCGGTCGTTGCGCATCCTCGAGAAAGCCATCCACAGCAGCGGGTTGAACCAGTGGACGGCCAGCAGCAAAGACGCGATCCAATTAACCTCCAGATCACGCCTCTTGATGTGCGCCAGCTCATGTAGAACTATGCAACGCTGCTCGTCCGTCGAGAAATGCTGAAACGTGCCTTCCGGCAGGAGCAAGCGTTTTCTCCATAATCCGTGCACGGACGGACTTTGCACCTCCTCGGTCTCGATAAGGGTCACTGGCTGAGAGACTCCTAACCTTTCCTCACAAGCCCTAAGTAACAGCAGCGCTGGTCCGCGCATTACCGTTGGTTGGCAGCCGACACGATGCGAAAACCGCACGTCGGACCAGGCAAGCCGCGCCACAAAAAAGCCGGTCCCCAAAATCCAAATGAAAAACGCGAGCCGGCGCCAGGATAAAGAGGATTCGACCGGACCGGACGACGCTCCCGCCGGTTTCGGCGCAACTTTGGCCTGTCTTTCGGAACCGCGACGCACCGAGCTTGTTCGCTCGGCTTCGGCCTTGTCCTGCGCCGCCGAGACCCGCGCGAAAGCCGCAGACGGGGACACTTCAGCCGTTGACGGCCCGTCCACGCTATTCAGGGCCCGAGGCAATCCAGCAACATTGTAAATGCTCCAGGAGGTTTGCGGAGTGCTTGGCAAAAGTAACCTCACGACCAGCAAGAGCCACAGTCCGTAACGCCAGGCGGGCGTAAGCTGCCGGCGAAAGACCGCCTGGGCCAATATAACCACCAGCGCGAGAATGCCGGCTTGCCACGAGGTTTGGAGCACCCACGCAAAGAGCGCTTCCCCGAACCGGAGCAGTTCGTTCATGGTTCTTTCTCCTTTTCTTTAAGCAGCCGCCGCAGTTCCTGAATATCATCTTTCGACAGATTCGCTTTTTCGACCAATGCCAGTACGGTGGCTGGCGGTGTTCGCCCCATAACTCGATCCAGGAAAGATTCGCTTTCCTTCCGAACGCAATCGTCCATGGAGATTCGCGGCCTATACAGAAAACGCTTGCCCTCCTGTTGCTGGTCCAGCGCGCCTTTGTTGACCAGGCGGCGCAGCAACGTTCTCACGGTTGCCAGCGACCAATGTTTCCTTTTTTCCAGAGCGTCCGCTACCGTGGAAGCCGGCACCGGGGCCTGCCCCCAAACGATCCTCATCACCTCCCACTCAGCGTCCGTGATGCGGATTGATGCTTTCATAACTTGTGTGTTACAGTTGTCGCAGGTCAATATATGTTACGACTGTAACAAGTGTCAAGGCCATTCAAAGACCTTTTGCAAATCCGGTTTCTCAGCTCGTCCCACCGGACGAGACGGGACCTCCAGAACAGCTCGCATCCAGTTGTGGCGCAGGGGTCCTGAGCCTGTGGGCATGGTTCGGATGTTGAGGAATGAACTCTCGGAGCGCAGGTTACAGCTCCAGTGGGCCCAGGCCTTGGGAGTTTGGCAGTCCTGCAGAACCACGGTGGCCTTCCGGTGGAAAAACTTCTCTAGAGGTGTCCTGACGGCCCTCCCTCGTTCGTCCTATGATTGAACGCACCGTTCACTTAATGGTGTAAAATACAAAGACGAATGTGAACCAACCGACTAAAAATTGGAGAAAGTTATGCTCTTGAAAATCCTCATCGCCATCGCAGCGCTCGTTGTCATCCTGGTCGCAGTCATTGCCGCTCGGCCCTCCGACTTTCGCGTCACTCGCTCCGCTCTCGTGGCCGCGCCGCCCGACGTGGTTTTTGAGCAGGTCAACAACCTGCACAACTGGGAGGCCTGGTCGCCCTGGGCGAAACTCGATCCCGCCGCCAGGAACACCTATGAAGGTCCGGCCGCGGGCACCGGCGCCACTTTTGCGTGGTCCGGGAACCGCAACATCGGCGAGGGCCGCATGACCATCACCGACAGCATCCCTTGCGAGCGGGTGCGGTTCCGGCTCGATTTCGTCAAGCCATTCAAAGGCACGAACCTCGCGGAGTTCACGTTCAAGGCCGAAGGCGGCCAAACCGCGGTCACGTGGAGGATGTCTGGAAAGTACAACTTCATTACCAAGGCCTTCGGTCTGTTTATGAACTGTGAAAAAATGGTCGGCGGCCAGTTCGACCAGGGCCTGGCGCAAATAAAGGCGCTGACCGAAGCGCGGACCACAACGCCTTCCGCCGCCCGCGCAGCTTAGTTGTTTCACTCGCCGGGGCAGGACGCCGATCGGCATTGCTAGCCTAACTCATAGCGGCAGATGGCCTGCCGGCACCTCTCGAAAGGTGCATTCCAGGTCGCGTTCCGGGTGTATTGCGTTACCGGCAGCTACTGCCTTATGCTGCGGCATGAGCCTGCTTCCTTCTAATGATTTTGTATTCGCGTGTGGCACGCCCCAAATGGCACAGGATGCCGAGAGACGGTTCCGGGCAGGAACCCGGGGCATCGGCAAATCCGTCAATGCGAGCAGCAAAGCCTTTCCGATCGCCTATGAGGTGTAGACTCCTCACCAGCTTCCTCCCCGGCGGCGTCTTGCTGATTGCCGGTTGTTCCACCAGCTCTGTTCAAGACGCCTCCGCGGCCAGGTCCCCGGCAGCGGTACCATTGATGGCCGTGCTCGAACGCTTCACCGCCGCCGATGTGCCCGCCCTCGGCTCCGCGGAAGCCGAGGCTCCCTGTGGCGACTGGACGAACGCGCCCACACCCGCGAACCTGCGCGGCAAAGGGCTGGCGCAGTACCCGATGTTGTACCTGGATCAAACCTCCGTGGATAGGAACATCGACGCCGAATCAAGCGGCGTTTGACCGCCGCTAGGCCCGGCAGGAAGGATTGAATGGCTGAATCGCGCATCGTCTCGTTTTTGCCCGCCGCAACCGAAATGGTATGTGCCCTGGGCCTGGCCGATCATCTCGTCGGCATTACGCACGAGTGTGATTATCCGCCCGACATCAGGGATAAACCGATAGTCGTTCGCAACGCGCTCCCTCTGGAAGGCATGAGCCCCCGGGAAATTGATGTCACCGTCAGCGAGCGCATCCGCAGCGGCGCAAGTCTTTACCAGGTGGATGAACGCCTTCTGCAGGAAGTGGCGCCCAATCTGATTCTGACCCAAAACCTTTGCCAGGTTTGCGCTCCGTCTGGCAACGAGATCACCCAGGTTTTAAAAGCCCTGCGACCGGTCCCCAAAATCCTTTGGTTCACGCCCAAGTCGCTCGCCGGCATCGAGGAGAACCTCCGCGAACTCGGCAAGGCCACTGGCCGGTCTGACGAAGCTAAGAAAGTCATCAGCGCAGGTAGGGCGAGGCTGGAAAAAGTGACTGTGCTAACAGGTGTGGCGTCCACCCGGCCACGAGTCTTCTGCATGGAATGGGTGGATCCTGTGTATTGCAGCGGCCACTGGGTGCCGGAGATGGTGGAATTGGCTGGCGGGGTTGATGCGCTTTCGCGCAAAGGAACTGATTCAGTGCGAATGGCGTGGGAGGACGTCGTCAATTGGGGGCCGGAAGTGCTTATCATCAGCCCGTGCGGCTTCGATTTAGCCGGCGCCTCGGAACAGGCTTTGCAACTCTTCGCCCGGCCAGGTTGGAAGGATCTTCCCGCGGTCCGCCAGAACCGGGTTTATGCCGTGGATGCCAATTCCTATTTTGCTCGCCCCGGGCCACGCGTGGTGGCAGGTGTTGAGTTGCTCGCGCACTTGATTCATCCAGAGCTTTGCGAATGGGGTGGCGCAGAGGACGCCTTCCAATGCATTCACTTCGCCGTTTCGAATAAAATCCCGTAAGATTCTCTTCATCGATGCGAGGCGCCGACTGCGGGAGGTCGGTTGGGTCGTGAGTTGTGAGGCGTGATTCCTGGAGGTTACGGTCCAGTCAGCCGACACTATAATCCACGGAAAATTGGCCAGGCGGATTCGATTTTTGCCCAGAATATGTAACTGGTTGCCAGATATAAGAGAAGGAGGAGTGAAATGAGAATCCAAACCAGCTCCTGCAAAGGCCTGGAATCGTTTCGTTCGCCTCGTTTTGAAGTCGAAGCGACGACGTCCTGCGTGAGGGGCGGATGTACGATCGAATCGCCTCGGAATGAGGCAATGTGGCCGCCGGGATGAGAAGTGTGACACTGATGAGATGCTCTCATAAGTACCCGTAAACCGTAGCAAGCTTGGTTGCTTTGCAGCGTTTGTCAAAAGCTCTCCTTCTTTTGCAAATCCATTCAACAAGCAAAAAGATTCGCCGTGTAGAATTGCTCTTTGGGCGGCCTGCACCCAGCGAGGTGGCGAGCGCGACCGGAGGCCACCAAGTTGAACATTCTTGAAAGCAGCGATTAGCACCGCGCCTCCCTAAAAGCCAATTCGCAGATAATTATGCGGGCCCGTCTTGGACGGAAGAAGTCCTGTTGCTCGGAACGCGGGCGAGGACCATAGGCGATACGACGGGCGGAGCAGCATCCACGTGGAAGCTGAAAACATGGTTGCGGATCGCGTGGTCATCTATGAATACAGACTAAAGAAGCAAACGGAAGGCCAGACGATTTCATGCGAGGAATGACCCTGCCAACGCTGATTCAGGTTGACTTGCCAGCAATATGAGTCGAGAGAAACCGGTATGGCCAAGCCGGTGATTTGGACTGTAGATGACGACCCTGACGTTTTGCGGGCGGTGGAGCGTGATTTGCGCCGGCAATACGGGAATCGTTATCGCGTCATGGCCGCGGACTCGGGTGCCTCGGCCCTCACAGCGGTCGAACAATTGAAACTGCGCAATGAGCCGGTGGCCCTTTTCCTGGTGGACCAGCGCATGCCGCGGATGTCCGGCGTCGAGTTCCTCGAAAAGGCGCTGGAAATCTACCCCGACGCCAAGCGTGCGCTCCTGACGGCTTATGCCGACACGGATGCCGCGATTCGAGCCATCAACAGTGTCAAAATCGACCACTATTTGATGAAGCCGTGGGATCCGCCGGAGGAGCGACTTTACGGCATTGTGGACGATCTGTTGGACGACTGGCAGGCATCTTACCACCCCGTCTTCGACGGAATTCGTGTCGTAGGGCATCGCTGGTCGCCGGCCGCGATGGACATCCGGGATTTTCTGGGCCGTAACTTTATCCCTTACCAATGGCTGGATGTGGAAAAGGACGAGGCGGCCAAACAGCTCGTGGCGAGCAGCAAGACCGAATGTTCCGGGCTGCCGGTGGTGGTTTTCTCCGACGGCTCGTTTGTCGCCCGGCCGACCACGGCCGCCGTTGCGACCAAGCTCGGGTTACGAACCCGTGCGGAACAACCGCTTTACGACCTGGTCGTCGTCGGCGCGGGGCCTGCGGGACTGGCGGCGGCCGTCTATGGAGCCGCCGACGGTCTGCGCACGCTGCTGATCGAGCGCGAAGCTCCCGGAGGCCAGGCGGGCAGAAGTTCGCGGATCGAGAATTATCTAGGCTTTCCGACCGGACTCAGTGGGGGCGATCTGGCCCGTCGAGCCGTGGCGCAAGCCCGGCGTTTCGGCGTGGAGATTCTTGCTCCTCAGGAAGTCGTGGGTGTGAGAATCGAGGGCCCGTCCCGTGTGCTGCGGCTTTCCGACGAAAGCGAAGTCATTACACGTGCGTTGATTATCGCGACCGGCATCGCCTACCGCAAATTGGAAGTTCCGGGCCTCGACCGGCTGCAAGGGGCCGGAGTTCACTACTACGCGCCGATGAGCGAGGCTTTTTCGCATCGCGACGGCGACGTTTACGTCGTCGGCGGGGCGAATTCGGCAGGTCAGGCGGCGATGTATTTCTCGGGATTCGCGCGGCAGGTGACCATGGTCGTGCGCGGCGAATCGCTCTCGGCGACGATGTCCCAGTACTTGGAGGATCAGATTCACGCGACGAAGAATATTATCGTCAAGGCCAACTCGAATGTGATCGAGGTTCGAGGCTCGGAACGTTGCGAGGAGCTGGTCATCGAGGACAGGAAGTCGGGAGAAAAGCAAACAGTGCCGGCGAGCGCTTTGTTGATCTACGCGGGCGCTGTTCCGCGAACCGAATGGCTCGCCGGGGTCGTGGAGCGAGATGCTCAGGGTTATGTGATCTCCGGCCAGCATTTGCTCCAGCGGGAATCCAGACGTCCGCAGGGCTGGAATGTGGATCGCGACCCTTTTTACCTCGAGACGAGCGTCCCGGGAATCTTCGTCGCCGGCGACGTGCGTCATCGGTCCGCCAAAGGCGTGACCTCTGGAGTCGGGGAAGGGGCTATGGCTGTCAAACTGGTGCATGAATATCTCGGCACACTGTGAATATGGATGCCAGCCAGGTACAAATGATTCGCCAGGTGCCGCTGTTCGCCGGATTGAAGGATGACCAGCTTGATTGTATTCGATGGGGGGAAGTTATCGAGGTGCCTGCGGGCGCGACTTTGATTGAGGAGAATGCGCCGGCGGAGTTTTTCTTCCTGAATTTGGAAGGGGAAATTCGCATTTCGCGCCGGTACGACAACCAGGATGTGTTGCTGGGAGTCAACAAGCCAGGGATGTTTATGGGCGAGATTCCGCTGCTGTTGGAAGCGCCCTGGCATGCGATTGTGCGTGTGTCGAAACCGGCGCGGTTGTTTCGGCTTGCCCGGGAGGGTTTTTGGCGGATGCTCGCCACGTGCCCGTGCATCACCAAGGAAATCCTTCGGACCGCCGCCGACCGTCTGCGAAACCTCGAGGGCTACAGCCATCAGCGTCAGAAACTGGTTTCTTTAGGCACGATGGCGGCCGGTTTGGCGCATGAACTCAATAACCCGGCCGCAGCCGCCCGCCGCGCCGCGGCACAGCTCCAGCAAACGATTGCCGCCGCGCAGGCCCAGGTTCGCCAATTGGCAAGGATTCTGAAACCGGCTGAATGGGAAGATCTTTTGACCGCCGAACACGACGCGGCCCGCCGGCTCGAACAGGCCCCGCTGCTCGATTCCATGACCCGCAGCGATCGTGAAGAGGCCCTGGTGCGCTGGTTTGATCTGCACGACATTTCAGAAGGTTGGAAACTCGCTTCCAGTTTTGTTAGTGCCTGCCTTGACACCGATTGGCTCGCCGCGCTCACGGCCAAGTTAGCTCCGCCCTGCCACGTGCCGGCCTTGAACTGGCTCGATGCTCGCCTCAATCTGCTCTTGCTCCTCAAACTGGTGGACCAAAGCACCGGTCGTGTGGCCGAATTGGTAAAGGCGGTAAAATCCTATACGTACATGGACCAATCTCCCATGCAGGAGATCGACGTTCACGAGGGAATCGAGAGCACGCTGACCATGCTGGGCTACAAGTTGAAGAATGTGGAATTGGTTCGAGCTTTTGACCGTTCAGCCCCGCGCATCATGGCTTACGGCAGTGAACTCAACCAGGTTTGGACCAATCTCATCGATAACGCCGTCGATGCCGCTGACGGGTCAGGCAAGATCTGCGTCGGCACCTTTGTCGAAGATAATCAACTGGTCGTCGAAATCATGGACAACGGGCGAGGCATACCCGCGGAAATCCAGTCCCGGATATTCGAACCCTTTTTTACCACCAAAGGGGTCGGCTCCGGGACCGGCCTGGGATTGATCATCTGTAACCGCATCATCGCCGATCGGCATGGGGGCGAAATCGAATTTGAATCCAAGCCCGGTGAGACTCGGTTCAAAGTCCGCCTCCCGCTTACTCGGGGTGCGGCCGCAAACAATCGGCCTTAGCGGCGAGCCCAAACGTGTGTTATCCTGAAGGTAATCGCAGGTTTTACTTCAACTGAAGGTCCTTGTTCTCGCGTCATGAGCGTCGGCTTGCAGGAAATTGAAGGCGGCGGAACGGTTCTTGATTCCCGGGAACCAGGGCCGGAGTGCCGGATTGAGCTGCTCGAGGACCGCCAATGGGCGGAAGCCGTGCTGGCGGGAGAGAAGCGGGTGCTCGAAATGATCGCCGGGGGGAATGACCTTGCTTCGATCCTGGATGCGTTGTGCCGGGTGGCCGAGGAAATCTGCAGCGGTTCCCTATGCTCGATTTTATTGTTGGATGCGAACGGCGAGCGGCTTTGGCAGGGTGCGGCTCCCAGTCTCCCCAGCAGTTACACCGAGGTGTTGAACGGCCGCGAAATCGCTTCCTGCTGGGGGCCGTGTGGCCTGGCGGCACTCCGCAAGGAGCAAGTCATCGCCGCTGATATCGGGGAGAATCCCCTGTGGGAGCGCTGTCGTGGCCTGCTCCGGTCCCACGGGCTGGAGTCCTGCTGGTCCACGCCCATACTTTCGTCAGAGGGAAAAGTCCTCGGTACTTTCGCGATCCTCTCTCGCGAGCCCCGCAGTCCGAGGCCAAAGGATCAGAAACTCATCGAACGGTTCACTCATCTTGCCAGCATCGCCATCGAACGCGCGCGGGGTGAAGAAGCGCTGCGGCGAAGCGAGGCTTATTTGGCTGAAGCCCAACGACTCAGCCACACCGGCAGTTTCGGCTGGAACGTTTCCACTGGAGAGCTCGTCTGGTCGGCGGAAACCTACTGCATCCTTGGATACGACAGGGCGCTGAAACCGAAACTGGAATTGGTGCTTCAGCGGGTTCATCCCGAGGACGTGCCGCTGGTTCAGCAGATGATTAATTCAGCGTCGGGCGAGGCCACCAGTCTTGATTTTGAACATCGCCTGTTAATGCCTGATGGCATGGTCAAGCACCTCCATGTGCTCGCTCATGCGGTCAAAAACAATTCGCGAGAAGTTGAGTTCGTTGGGGCCGTAAGAGATGTGACTGGGCGCAAACGCGCGGAAGCTCTGGTCGCCGGAGAAAAACGGCTCCTGGAGATGATCGCCAGGGGTGGGCCACTGGCGCCCATTCTTGATTCGTTATGTCGATATGGCGAGGAATTATCCGGCAACGTTCTCGTTTCGATCCTCCTGGCGAGCTCCGATGGCAAGACCCTCCGACATGGCGCGGCCCCCAGCCTTCCCAAAACCTATACTGAAGCGATTGACGGCGCGTCCATTGGTCCCAGCGCCGGTTCTTGCGGAACCGCTGCTTACCGCAGGGAGCCCATCATCGTTTCCAATATCGCCACGGATCCGCTTTGGGACAGGCACCGCCATCTGGCGCTACCGCACGGATTCCGGGCCTGTTGGTCCGCGCCTATCTTCTCTACCGCCCGCGAAGTCATGGGAACCTTTGCGCTTTATTCCCGCGAACCGGGCACTCCCACTCCGGAGCAGCGGAATGTTATCGAGCAGATGACTCACCTCGCGGCGGTTGCAATCGAGCGCGAGCGCGCGGAGCAGGCTTTGCGCCGCAGTGAATCACGATTCCAGGGAATTCTCGAAATCGCCGACGACGCGATTATTTCCGTTGATTCCGACCAACGCGTCCTGCTCTTCAACCAGGGCGCAGAGAAAGTGTTCGGTTACGCCGCAACTGAGGTCATCGGCCAACCGCTCGATTTTCTGCTGCCGCAACGATTCGTTCACGCGCACCAGAAGCACGTCGAAGAGTTCTCGAAGTCTCCGGAAATCTCGCGCACCATGGCCCAGCGGCGCGAGGTTTTCGGCCGGCGAAAGGATGGACGCGAATTTCCCGCCGAGGCGTCCATTTCCAAGCTGAAGCTGGGCGAAGAAGTGATTTTCACGGTGATCCTGCGCGATATCACCGAACGCAAGGAGGCGGCTGAGACTCTTCGCGCATCGGCCCAATTGGCGCGCGGTCAGACCGAGGCGCTCGCGCGCACCTTGGACGCGATGGCGAAGGAATCCGCCCCAGACAGGCTTGTGGAGCATGTGTTGCGCACCATCACCGAACAGTTGGAGGCGCACAGCAGCAGCATCTGGTTGAGAAACGAGAGCAATGGCTTGGTCAATTTCGAATTTGCGTTTGAAGAAGGCAAGCTCCTGACCGGGGCCGACGCCGCTTTGGCAAAGGTCAGTCCTGCGCTCAGAATCGAAGAAGTTTGGCCGTGGCCGGAGGTCTTCCGTACTGGCAAGCCCAGTGTGCTGGAGGATATTCGAGAAGGGTCGTCATTCCCGTGGCGGGACCACGTGCGATCCCTCGGGGTCATTACGATACTGATCGTGCCGCTGGTCGTCGCCGGCCAGGTCGAGGGGGTGGTCGGGATTCGGTTTACCCGCAAGCGGTCGTTTCGTCCCGAAGAAATGGACCTGGCACAGGCATTGGCGCATCAAGCCATGCTGGCGTGCCAGCTCAGGCGCCTGTCACGGCAAAGCCGACAGGCGGCGGTCGTGGCGGAGCGCAATCGTCTCGCCCGTGATATTCACGACACGTTGGCGCAAGGGTTCACCGGGGTGATCATTCAGTTGGAAGCGGTCGAGGAGGCGATGTCCCAGGGGATGGGGGCCAAAGCGGGGGAGCACCTTACCCGCGCCGGCGAGCTGGCCCGGGAGAGCTTGCAGGAGGCGCGGCGTTCCGTGCGAGCGCTCCGCCCACAGACGCTGGAGGAAAAAGATATCTGCGAAGCGCTACAGAGCCTGTTCCGAAAGATGACGGCTGGCACAAGCGTCCGGGCGGAGTTCAGTGTGTCGGGCCAGCCCCCGGAACTCCCGCCGGAGTGGGAAGAGAATCTGCTGCGAATCGGACAGGAAGTGTTGACCAATGTGCTGCGCCACGCCCAGGCCAGCGAGTTTAAGGCGCGACTTGCCTTCGACCAGGGAGAAATTGCCCTGATCCTGCGCGACAACGGGAGAGGCTTCGATCCCGCCGGTCGCCACGATGGTTTTGGCTTGCCGGGGATGAGAGAGCGGGTCGAGGCGATGGGAGGACGATTGTCGATCCAGAGCTCTAAAGGGCAAGGCGCAACCATTTCCATCGTTCTGCCGTTTCCAAACACCTCGGAGGCCGTTACGCCATGATGACCGAATTCAAAGTTCAAGGCCGACCTCCCGCTACTCCGCTTTCCCATCCTCGGCACGGAGCAAGAAGCGCAGGCATTGATAAAATCCGCGTGCTCATCGCCGACGACCACGTGATCGTGACCGCAGGATTGGCTTCGATCATCGGCTTGCAGCGGGACATGATGGTCGTCGCCGAGGCAGCGAATGGCCGCGAAGCGGTGGACCTGTGGCGGAAGCACCGTCCGGACGTGACGCTGCTCGATCTGCGCATGCCGACACTCGACGGAGTGGGTGCCATTGAGGAAATCCATAAGGAGGATCCTGCGGCCCGCGTCATCGTGCTGACCACCTATGATACCGACAATGAAATCTACCGGGCGATCAAAGCGGGAGCAAAGGGTTACGTTCTGAAGGACGCTCGGCGCGAGGAGTTGTTGGAATCCATCCGACGTGTGAGCCGGGGGGAAACCTGCATCCCTCAGTCGCTGGTGGAAAAACTGGCCGCCGGCGTCAGCGGCGAAACGCTGACTGGCCGGGAACTGGAAGTATTGACGTTGCTGGCCCGTGGCAAGAGCAACAAGGAAATCGGAGCGAATCTTTACATCAGTGAGACCACAGTGAAAGCCCACCTGCGCAGCATTTTCTCCAAGTTGAACGTACTGAGCCGCACTGAAGCGATCGCCGCCGCGAGCCGGCGCGGCCTGGTGCAGCTATAGTCCGACTCTTGCTTCTCTGCCATAACTCCGCCCAGGCAGGCGTGGGAATACCCAAGACCTCTCGCCTCGTTCGAAAGGACTAGGAGAGCCTAGTTCCTTGGCGGCACAAAAGTCCGACCACTTGATCAATGGCACCCTCAGCCGCCAGAGCCGACTTTCTCCCGTCCTTCAAGCACACAGGAACCAGATCGCATGCACGTCACAAGCTCATTTATCTTCACGAGGTCGATCAGGGCGCTCACCTCGCGGCCTGAAAGCAGCCGGAACTCCGACGAGCTCCGAGCCGCGTCCAGACGACTCATCGGCAAAAATTAAACCAAAGAGAATTCAATTATGAATACAACGAAAATGTCCGAAGAAAGCACTATGACACAACCCGTGAAAGTGATGTACACCGCGAAGGCGCACACGACCGGAGGCCGGGAGGGAGGCGCCTCCCGTACTTCTGATGGCCGGCTGGAGGTAAAGCTTTCCGTTCCTGGCGCCCCCGGTAACGGCACCAATCCGGAGCAGTTGTTTGCCGTGGGTTGGTCGGCCTGTTTCCTAAGTGCGATAAAGTTTGTTGCCTCCAAAATGAAACTGAAGCTCCCGGCTGAGCCCGCCATCGACCCCGAAGTGGACCTTTGCGCTGGTAACGACGGGTATTTTCTGCAGGCTCGTCTCAATGTCAGCCTGCCGGGTTTGGAACGAAACGTCGCCCGGGAACTGGTAGATGCCGCGCACCAAACGTGTCCTTACTCCAAAGCCACGCGAGGGAACATCGACGTCGCGATTAACCTGGTCTAAGCCCCTCGCCGTTCCGGCCTGCCCGTGTCCATCGGGCAGGCCACTTCGATTCGAAACTCCGCATAACAAACACAGGCGCAGGGGAACCAAAGATATGAGTGCGAAGGCACACGAAAAGCCAGTGGCCATTGTCACTGGCGCTTCCAGCGGCATGGGACTGGCCATAACTCTAGCGCTTCTGCAACATGGCTACCGTGTCGTCGCAAACTCTCGCACGATCAGCAAATCAACGGACTTAAAGCCCTCAGCCGACCTTGCCCTGGTGGACGGTGACATCGGCAAGAAACTAACCGCCATAAAAGTCGTTGAAACGGCGGTGCAGCGCTTTGGCCGCCTCGATCTTCTCGTCAACAACGCCGGCATCTACATTCCGAAACCGTTCACCGAATATACGCCGGAGGATTTTGAAACGATGATCGGCACCAATGTCGCCGGATATTTCTTCGTAACGCAGCAGGCGGTGGCACAAATGCGCAAACAAAAGTCTGGCCACATCGTCAGCATTTCAACGACTTTGACCGATCAACCCTTGGCCGGCGCGCCAATCTCGCTGCCCGTGCTCACCAAGTCTACCATTCCCGCGTTCAGCCGCGCTTTGGCGATGGAATACGTGGCAGACGGGATCCGCGTGAATACGATCTCGCCCGGTGTCGTTGACACGCCGTTGCACGCGAACGACGACCACGAGCTCCTGAAAAAACTGCACCCGATCCCGCGCTTGGTTCAGGTCTCCGAAATTGTGGACGCGCTGTTGTATTTACAATCGGCGCCCATGGTGAACGGCGAAAATATTCGAATTGATGGAGGAGCCCATGCCGGCGCCAAGTGGTAGTCGATCGGTTATCGGCAGTCCGAGTTCGCGCCTTAGCGAGCTCGGAATCGTGCTGCCTGCGCCTCCGACACCTTTGGGGGCCTACGTCGAGTCTTCGGAAGCGGGAAATCTGCTCTTCCTGAGCGGAACGCTCCCGGTAGTGAATCGAAAGCTCGCGATTGCCGGCCGCCTGGGCGACAACCTTTCGGTCAAGGAAGGCCAGGAAGCCGCGCGCCTCGCTTCGCTCAACGCGCTCGCAGCGGCGAAGCAACACCTCGGCAGCCTGGAGCGGCTCAAAAAGCTCGTCAAGTTGACGGTCCTGATGGCGACGACCGAGCAGTTCGCCGAGCACGCGACCGTGGCAGACGGAGCGTCCGAGCTGTTTGTCCAAATCTTCGGCCCGGAGGCCGGCCACGTTCGGCTGGTCTATGGCGTGCAAAGCCTGCCGGTGGGCGCGCCGGTGATCGTTGACACCATTTTTGAAATCGAACCGTTACGCTAACCAAGGGAAGGAATCCAACTCGTTCAGCAAACAAGGCACGTTTAACCATCAACCAATAGGATAATATGACAACCTTCAATGCCTACGCCGCCACGACTGCTCACGGCTCGCTTCAACCTTTCAGCTTCGATCCCGGGCAAATTGGTCCTGAAGAAGTCGAGATCAAGGTCTCACATTGCGGCGTTTGTCACTCCGACCTGTCGATGCTCGACAACGAATGGGGCATGTCCCAATACCCGTTCGTGCCCGGACATGAGGTCGCCGGGACCGTTGTCGCACTGGGTGAAGGGGCTAAGGGACTCAAGATCGGACAGCGCGTCGGCCTCGGCTGGTTCTCTCATAGCTGTCTCGCATGCCACGAATGCCTTTCCGGGGAGCAACACCTTTGCGCCACTAGCCAGGGAACCATCGTCGGACGCCACGGCGGCTTTGCGGATCGCGTTCGCGCTCAGTGGACATGGGTTCGCCCTTTGCCGGATGCCCTGGACCTGGCAAAGGTGGGGCCGCTCCTGTGCGGCGGCATCACCGTCTTTTCGCCTCTCCTGATTCACGATCTGCCCCCGACTGCCCGTGTGGGAATCATTGGCATCGGTGGATTGGGACACATGGCCCTCCAATTCGCCAACAAATGGGGCTGCGAGGTGCATGCCTTCACCACCAGTGACAGCAAGGAGGGGGAAGCGCGAAAACTGGGTGCTCACTACGTGCACAACACCAGGCAGGACGGTGTGCTTAAAAAGCTCTCCCGAAGTCTTGACCTCATCATTTCCACCATCAACGCGCCTTCGGATATTCCGGGTTTCCTCGATACCCTCGCTCCCAAAGGCACTTTCCATAATGTAGGAGCCGTCCTCAAACCATTCGAAGTGCCCGCATTCAGTTTAATCCTGGGCCAGAAGTCCGTGTCCGGCTCGCCTACGGGAAGTCCCACGGCAATTGACCACATGCTGGCATTCAGCGCCCGTCACTCAATCGCTCCCGTCGTAGAGTCTTTTCCTATGTCAAAGGTGAACGATGCGTTGGAACATCTGCGCTCCGGCAAAGCTCGCTATCGCGTCGTGCTCATCAACGACTTTGCCAAATCCCGCAGTGCGGCCGCGTCGCGCCCTGAGGAACAGTCCAAGCCCGCGCTCACCCCTGCGTGAATCCCCGTTGGCAAAGCTGGCTATCCCATCGTGCTCGCGAGTGATTTTAACAAATAGAACACGATGTTGTGTGAACCGGGGGACGGACGACCATGAAACATTACAAATACCTTATCGTCGGCGGCGGCATGACCGCCGATGCCGCCGTGCGCGGGATTCGTGAGGTCGATACCGATGGCCCCATCGGTCTTATCAGCGCTGAGCCCGATCCGCCTTACGATCGTCCTCCCCTCTCAAAATCCGTTTGGAAAGGCAAATCCCTCGACACCGTTTGGCGTCACACCGAGGGTCCGATGCTTGACCTCTACCTGGGTCGCTCGGCAAAAACCATTGACGTCGAGCGCCACTCCATCGTTGACGATCGGCACGACGCTTACACCTATGACAAACTCCTTCTGGCCACCGGCGGCAGCCCCCGCCGCCTGCCTTTCGGCGAGGGCTCGATCATCTATTTCCGAAACCTGGCTGATTACCGGTGGCTGCGCGCGCTGACCGAGAAAGGCCGGCGATTCGTCGTTATTGGGGCCGGCTTCATCGGCTCGGAGATTGCCGCCGCCCTGGCCATGACCCAAAAGGAGGTCGTTATGGTTTTCCCTGGCCGGGCCATTTGCGACAGGGTGTTCCCGGATGATTTGTCCCGTTTCCTCAACGACTATTTCCGGCAAAAAGGGATCGAGTTGTTGGCTGGCGAGACGGTCTCCGGCGTCGAGCCGCGCGGGGACCGCTTTGTGGTGCGAACTCAATCCGGACGCGAAATAGCCGTCGATGGTGTCGTCGCCGGCCTGGGCATCACTCCCAACGTGGAACTGGCCCAAATGGCGGGGCTGTCCCTCGAAAACGGCATCGTCGTGGACGAATTCCTCCGCACGAGCCGGCCAGACGTCCTCGCAGCCGGCGATGTCGCCGCCTTTTATAATCCCTCGTTGGGGAAACGCCTTCGCGTGGAGCACGAAGACAACGCTAACACCATGGGGCGGTTGGCGGGAAGGAATATGGCGGGGAAAGCCGAGCCATACCACCACTTGCCCTCTTTCTACTCCGACCTTTTTGAGCTCGGATATGAGGCGGTTGGGGAGTTGGACGCGAGGTTACAGGTCACCGCCGACTGGAAGGACCGGTACCATGAAGGGGTGCTTTATTACCAGCAGGAGGGTCGAGTGCGAGGCGTGCTACTGTGGAACGTGTGGGGAAAAGTGGATGCCGCGCGGGAATTGATCGCCGCGAAAAAACCGTTCCGTCTTGAAGATCTCAAACAACGATTCGCGAACGTTGCCTGAAACCCCCTTTCAACGGAAATAGAGATTAGCCACAAGCCGTAAAACAACTTCTGCAAAAACGAAAACCTCAAATAAACCAAACAAGAATATGAAAACTGGAAACCAAATCGAAATCAAACCGAGCATCGTGTTCTGCCACGGGATCTGGGCCGACGGCTCGTGTTTTAACAAGGTGATCCCCACGCTTCAGGCGGAGGGGCACGAGGTGATGGCCGCCCAATACGGTCTCGACACGCTCGAAGGCGACGTCGCCACTGTAAAACGCACGCTGGGGCGGGTCAGCAGTCCCGCCATCCTCGTCGGTCACTCCTACGGCGGAACCGTCATCACAGCCGCGGGCACAGATGACCGTGTTGCCGGACTTGTCTACATCGCCGCCCTCGCCCCGGACGCCGGCGAGACGTCGCAGGGCCAGCTAAGCCAGTTCTCCACCACAGACGTTTTCTCCCACATCGAAGTCGGGGACGGGCGCGTCTGGATGCTCCCGGAAGGCGTCGAGTGCTTCGCAGGAGACCTGTCCGAGCAGGAGCAGAAGGTCGTCTGGGCTACCCACTTCGCGCCGGCCGCGGACCTGTTCAACCAGAAGCTTGATGGCACCGCCTGGAGGTCGAAACCGAGCTGGTACATCGTGGCCACGAGTGACCGCACCGTGCAACCCGAGCTGCAACGCTTCGTGGCGAAGCGTATGGGCGCCACCACCTACGAGGTGGATAGCAGCCACGTCCCCATGCTCTCCAACCCGAGGCTCGTGCTCGACGTGATCCGTACCGCCGTAAACGTCGTTCAAGAATCACTCGCGGTAGCGTAATCCGCGTCCGGATCGGCTACGCCTTCCAACGAAGATTGAAAGGTAAACAAATATAGAAATGATGGAGAAAATATGAACGCGATGGAAAGTAGTCTGACATTGGTACAGCGGGTGGCCATCTGCTTTGCGGCGGGAGTGGTAGGTGCCCTGGCTGTGGTCCTTTTCAGCCACCTCCTCTTTGCGTCGGGCTTTAGCCCGGCACTCGGGGTAAAGGCCCCGGTCTCTTTAAAGTCCCCGGATATATACAAACCGCTCTTCTGGGGCGGCCTGTGGGGTATCCCGTTCGGGCTCTTGATAGGGATTGCCTGGACGCGGCTGTACCTCTTCGGTCTTTTGTACTTCCTGGCGCCGGTGCTGGCTTTGTTTCTATTCTTCCTGCCGATGGCCGGCGCGGGGTATTTCGGCCTTCAGATGGGCGGGCCCAAGTTCACGCTCTATTTGCTGCTGGTGAATCTGCCGTTCGGGGTCGTTACCGCCTTGGCCGCAAGGCTGATTATAGGGAAGCATCCCTAACCGTCAGGCACGAGAGGAGAAAGCCTCCTGGATTCACATCTTTTCAGGAACGCATGTTATCCAAAAGTTCCCATTCTGTGGAGACCCAGCCCCAAACCGGCGCCCTTGCGCAGTCACAGCCAGCCGCTTCCGGCATGAGCTCCCGCTGGAAGTGGGTTCTGTACGCAACGGCCGCTGTGGCCCTTGTGCTGGCGTTGAAATATTTTCATGTCCAGGACCTATTGAAGGCGGCGCTTGATTGGATTGGCAAGCTTGGACCGTGGGGGCCGGTGATCTTCGTCGGCCTCTATGTTGTGGCGACGGTGTTGTTCATTCCCGGCTCGGTGCTCACGCTTGGGGCTGGCGCCGTGTTCGGCGTGGCCCTTGGGTCAGCCTGTGTTTCCATTAGCGCCACACTGGGTGCCACGGCAGCGTTCCTGGTGGGCCGCTATCTGGCGCGCGATGCCATCGCCCGGAAGATCGAAAAGAACGACAAGTTCGCTGCCATTGACCGGGCCGTCGCCGATGAGGGGTGGAAGATCGTGCTTTTGACGCGCCTCGTGCCGGTCTTTCCGTTCACTCTGCTCAACTATGCGTTTAGCCTGACACGGGTTAAGTTGAGTCACTATGTGCTGGCTTCCTGGATTGGCATGATGCCGGGCACCGTGATGTATGTCTATTTCGGCTCGCTGGTAAATGTCGGCGCCGGCCATCGCCAGCGTACGACCGGCGAGTGGATTCTTTACGGCGTCGGCCTGCTGGCCGCGGTCACCGTGACCGTATTCGTTACACGTCTGGCGAGAAAGGCATTGGCCAAGAGGATCGGAACCGACGAGACTGTGCAAAACCCCAAAGGGATTATGAGCGCGCCGTCGGAACCTGTCCTGGTCAGGCCGGCTGACGCGCACAATGCGCGACTCCTGTCTCATGTTCATCCCCCGGGTTGGCAGAATCCCGCTCCTGCGCCCCGCTACAATCTCGTCGTCATCGGCGCAGGGACGGCTGGGTTGGTAACGGCCGCTGGGGCGGCGGGACTTGGGGCGAAGGTTGCGCTGGTTGAGAAACATCTTCTGGGCGGGGACTGTCTCAATGTGGGCTGCGTTCCTTCCAAAGCGGTCATTCGCTCCTCGCGCGCCCTTTTTGATGCGAACGAGGCCGGCCGTTTCGGTGTGCGGGTCAATGCGGCGGCCAAGGCAGATTTTCCGGCCGTCATGGAACGGATGCGCAAGTTGCGCGCCGACCTCAGTCCTACTGATTCAGCCCAGCGCTTTACAAAGCTTGGCGTGGATGTGTTCCTCGGCGAGGCCCGGTTCGCCGGTCCCGACACAATTCAAGTTGCGGGACAGACGGTGCGGTTCAAAACGGCGGTCATCGCGACGGGCGCGCGTGCCACGGACCCGCCGATCCCCGGACTGACTGAGGCTGGCTACCTGACCAACGAAACGGTGTTCAATCTTACTCAATGTCCGACCAGGCTGGCGATCATCGGGGGTGGACCCATTGGTTGCGAGTTGGCTCAGGCCTTCCAGCGGATGGGTTCCCAGATCAGCCTGCTGCACAGGAACGCGCACTTGCTCGACCGTGAGGACATGGATGCCGCCGCACTCGTGCAGAAGGCCTTCGTTCGTGAGGGGGTGGCGCTGCACCTCAACGCGAAGATCACTCGCGTCGAGCGAAATGGCGGCGCGAAAGTTATCTGCTATGAAGCGCAGGGAAAAGAGGAGAGGCTCGCTGTGGATGAGATTCTGGCTGGAGCCGGCCGTGCGCCGAACGTCGAGGGACTCAATCTTGAGAGTGTGGGTGTCCAATATGATCTGCGCAAAGGCGTCCTGGTGAACGATTGCTTGCAAACCACCAATCCGCGCATTTACGCTGCCGGGGATGTTTGCATGGCCTGGAAATTTACCCATGCCGCCGATTTCACCGCCCGCATCGTCATTCAGAATGCCCTCTTCCTGGGCCGGAAGAAAGTCAGTGCCCTCACGATGCCCTGGTGCACTTACACCGACCCGGAAATTGCCCACGTTGGTCTCTACGAACGTGACGCCCGCGAGCGCGGCGTGGAAGTGGATACCTACGCGCGCGAGTTCAAAGACGTGGACCGCGCTGTTCTGGACGGTGAGGAAGAGGGTTTTGTGAAATTCCACGTCAGGAAAGGGGACGATGAAATCCTTGGAGCAACCATCGTGGCGCGGCATGCCGGGGAGATGATTAGCGAAATCAGTGTGGCGATGGCGGCTCACATCGGTCTGGGCAAATTGGCTTCCGTGATTCATCCGTACCCGACACAGACGGAAGCGCTCCGCCAGTGCGGCGATGCCTACAATCGGACCCGGCTCACCCCGACGGTGAAGAAGTGGATGGGGCGCTGGCTGTCGTGGCAGCGAGGCTGAGCCACTCCCGCATGCGCGAAGACCGCAGAAGGCTGCTCGTCTTCGCGCGGTACCCGATTGCCGGCAGGGCCAAGACCCGCCTGGTCCCGGCCCTGGGCGCCGAAGGTGCGGCGGCGTTGCACCGCCGGCTGGTCTTGCGGACTTTGCGCACAGCGCACAAAGCTTGCCGGGCTATTCCCGCGGAATTGGAAATACACTTTGAGGGTGGTACGGAACAGGCGATGAGTCATTGGCTGGGGGACAGTGCGCACTTTTTTCCGCAGGCCGTAGGCGACCTGGGCGAGCGCATGACTGGCGCGTTCGAGGCGAGTTTTCGCGCCGGCTCGACGGCTGCGGTTATTATCGGGAGCGATTGTCCCGACCTCAGCCCAGACGTCATCACCACAGCGTTCGCCCGTTTGACGGAAACCCCGGTGGTGCTAGGACCCGCTCAGGACGGAGGTTATTACCTCATCGGGCTGAGTCGGCCGATGCCGGAGTTGTTTCGCGGCATCCCTTGGGGCACGGAGCGGGTACTGGCCTATTCGTTGGCGGTGCTGGAGCGCCAGGGCTGCAACGCCGCTTTATTGAACCCGTTGGCAGACATCGATCGGCCGGAAGACCTGGCCGGGTGGCGACGCACGACGGCGGCCGAAGACACCTGCCTGGACCGAGTCTCGGTCATCATGCCGGCGCTGAACGAGGAGTCGAATATCGGCGCCACCCTTCATGCTGTTGGGCAAGCCCCGTGTCACGAGGTTATCGTCGTTGACGGCGGTAGCACCGATACTACCGCGCAACGTGCCGCCGAGGCAGGGGCGACCGTCCTGGTTTCGAAACCCGGTCGCGCGCGCCAGATGAACGCTGGGGCTGCCAGAGCCGAAGGGGCCTCCTTACTGTTCTTGCACGCGGACACGCTTCTTCCTGCGGCATGGGCGGAGGTGGTCGCCCGAACGCTCAGCGCGGCCGGCGTAGCCGCGGGCGCGTTCCGCTTCCGCATCGCTGGGAATTTTCGCGGCAAATCCTTGGTTGAGTGGACCACGGGTATCCGTTCACGCTGGCTCCAGCGACCCTACGGCGACCAGGGGTTGTTTCTCACCAGGACTCTGTTTGAAGAAATGGGGGGCTTCGCCGACTTGCCGATCATGGAAGATTATGAGTTTGCACTCCGCCTCCGGCGGCGCGGACGGATCGTTACGGTCAGGGAAGCAGCTCTCACCTCGGGCCGCCGCTGGCAGACACTGGGAGTTATTCGCACCACTCTGCGCAATCAATGGATGCTGGCCGCGTATCGCCTCGGCGTGCCCCCGCGGAAGCTGGCAACACGTTATCGGGCACCGGACTAAACCTCCGGTCAGGAAGCGGCCGTCGTCTGCAGCGCCCCGCCGCAACTGCTGCCGCAGCCCGCCGTGCAGGCGAGGCAATGGTCTCCCGTCCGGACTGCCCAGCCTTCCAGCAGTTCGGGCGCCACGTCCCACAGGTAGAGGGGTTTGCCGTTCTGCATCTGCATCCCAAGCATCTGGTTAAAGTCGCAGTCGTACACCTCTCCCATCCAGCCCACGCTTAGGGTCGTGCGGCACATCAAGCTCTCGACCGTCGCGGGATTGAAACTGCTCGCCAAGAGCGACATGTACTCTCCGGTCTTACCCTGCCGGCGCAGGTCTTCGGCGAACCGGGCAATGGGCTGGTTCGTGAGGGTGTACAGGTGATTGAACCTGATGCCAAACTCGCCTTCGAGGACCTCCCTATAGTTCGCCTCCAACTCCGGCTGCGGGCCGGGCAACTTTGGGCCGACGGGATTATAGACCAGGTTGAGCGGTAGATCAGAGCCATACCCAACCCCGTTGAGTTTGCGCAGCGCCGAAATGCTTTTCTCAAACACACCGGCGCCACGTTGTTTGGCCACGTTCTCCGCCGTGTAGCACGGCAGCGAGGCGATCACCTCGACCGCCTGTCCCGCCAGGTATGCCGGCAGGTCAGCGTGACCGGTCTCCTCGATGATGGTGAGGTTGCAGCGGTCAATCACGTGCGACCCCGCGCCCCGGGCAGTTTCGACGAAGAAACGAAAGAACTCGCTCAACTCGGGCGCCCCGCCCGTGAGATCCACAATCTCAGGCTGGTATTGCTGAATCCATTCGCCGATGCGACGAGCCACTTCTTGGCCTACCATTTCGGTACGCCAGGGCCCTGCATCCACGTGGCAGTGACGGCACGCCTGGTTGCACTTGCGCCCCACGTTGATCTGGAGCGTCTGCAGCCGGGCCCGGCGCAGGGCTAGCCCGTGGGCTGAAAGTCTTTCCTCAAAAGAATTCATGCTCGGGCGATCGTTCAGAAATCGCGTGATTCCAGGGCTTGTTACCGCGCTTACACTACGGGACTTCGTCGCACGAGTCAAACGAGCGGAGGGATGTGGCGGCAGACGATGCCTAGTCCGAAGGAAGTAGAACGGCCTAGTTCGTTCGCTGAGCAAGAATCCGCCCACACGGTCAATTGCGCCATTCCACGCGAGAAACCAGGATCTCGGCGGAATTCAAGAATACAGGACCTGCATCTCATGAGCATGAGTTCGACTGACAAAGGGCTGCTGACGCCCGACAACTGCGCGGTAATCTTCATTGATCACCAGCCGCAGATGTTCTTCGGCAAGCTCAACCCGGACTGGGAGGACTTGCTCGAGCACGTGATGGTCCTGGCAAAGTGCGCAAAGATTTTCGGCGTTCCGGTGATTTTGACCGCGCTCGAATTTGGGGAGTTCAGCGGCAAGATCGCGCCCCAATTGCTCGCTCTGTTTCCCGGCCAGGCACCCATTCCACGGTCCAGCATGAACGCTTGGGACGACGCGCAGTTTGTAGCGGCAGTTAAGCAGACAGGGCGCAGGAACTTTCTCCTCGCGGCGACCTGGAGCGAGGCCTGTCTCGTTTTTCCAGCTTTGCAGATGTTGGAAGAAGGGTACGGCATTTATGCCGTGAAGGACGCATCGTCGGGAACGAGTCAGGCAGCTCACGACACCGCCTTGCGGCGCGTCGAGCAAGCCGGCGGAGTCTCCCTGACAGCGATTCAGGTGCTACTGGAATTTCAACGCGATTGGGCGAAGTCGCAACATTACGATGAGGTGATGGCCATGATAAAATCGGGCTGCCGAAGTTACCCCCACGAACCCAGCCTGCCCGCTACGGAAGCTCGCGATGGTCCCTTGCTGGAGAGGGCCACCGGAGCCAAAAAACGATAACAGCGAGAGGATTGAAACGGCAAGCTTGGCTTTTTGGCCACCGAATCTCGCTTAATGCTATAAAATGCAAAACTCTGTTTGATCTACGGAGCCTATCCGCATGAGCCGCCCATTACCCGAGGAAGCGTTGGAGCAGATTCTGACGAAAGCGAGGACCCATAGCGTCTGGTCGCCCGAGCCGGTCAGCGATGGGCTTCTGCAACAGGTTTACGACCTCATGAAATGGGGGCCGACGAGCGCCAATTCCTGTCCCGCGCGGATCGTGTTTGTGAAATCCAAAGAGGCGAAGGAAAAGCTCCTGGCTTGCATGGCTCCAGGCAACATCGAAAAAACGAAAACGGCACCCGTGACCGCGGTCATTGCGCAGGATCTGGAATTTTACGAAAAGCTGCCCAGGCTGTTCCCGCACGCGGACGCGCGCTCCTGGTTTGCAGGCAATCGGCCATTTATTGAATCGACGGCGTTTCGCAACAGCAGCCTGCAAGGGGCTTATTTCATTATCGCCGCACGTTCGTTCGGGCTCGATTGCGGGCCGATGTCGGGCTTCGACAACGCCAAAGTGGACGCCGCTTTCTTTGAGGGAACCTCCTGGAAGTCGAATTTCGTCTGCAATATCGGGTATGGGGACGCCAGCGCACTCCGTCCGAGGTTGCCGCGCCTCGAATTCAATGAGGCCTGCAAATTCGTATGAAAGATTACTCACGCACACGGACAAAAGCCATTGGCCTGAATACTTCCATGAAAGCGGGTCAAACCTCCCGCAACGGTTTGTAAAAACAGAACTCCATATTTATGAAAACACCATCCAAGAAACTGACGGGCAAAGTAGCTGTGGTCACCGGAGCATCGAAAGGCATCGGCGCGGCCATCGCCAAAGAGCTGGCCGCGGAGGGAGCGGCAGTCGTCGTTAATTACTCGTCCAGCAAGGCAGAGGGAGAAAAAGTTGTGACGGAGATTACCGCGGCGGGAGGCAAGGCGCTCGCCGTGCAAGCGAACATGTCCCGGCAACCGGAGATCGAACGCTTGTTTGCCAAATCGAAAGAGGCCTTTGGCCGGCTGGACATTCTGGTCAACAACGCGGGCCTCTACGAATTCTTGCCTTTGGAGAAAGTGACCGAGGAGCACTTCCACAAGCATTTCAATTTGAATGTGCTCGGCCTGCTGTTCGCCTCGCAAGGGGCGGTGAAGCAATTCGATGCAACCGGCGGAAGTATCATTAACATTAGTTCGGTTGTAAGCACTCTCGCCATTCCGCAATCAGCGGTTTACAGCGGCACCAAAGGAGCCGTGGACGCGATCACGCGGTCGCTGGCGTCGGAACTCGGTCCGCGCGGAATTCGTGTCAATGCCATTCGGCCCGGAATGGTAGAGACGGAAGGCACCCGTTCGGCCGGCATTGCTGAAAGCGACATGCGCAGGCAAGTCGAAGCGCAAACGCCACTCGGCCGGATTGGGCGACCCCAGGACATCGCGGGTACCGCGGTCTTCCTTGCGTCCGACGACTCCTCCTGGATCACGGGCGAAACCTTCGTAATCTCAGGAGGCTACCGCTAGAACCACCCTTCAATCTTAAAGTCATTGCCCCATGAATGCCCTCAAAGCAGGAACGCCCGCGCCCGATTTCGCGCTGCTCAGCACCCCCGATCAGCGAGTATCGCTTTCCGACCTGCGCGGCAGGCCGGTAGTCCTTGTGTTCTATCCGGCGGACTGGAGTCCGGTTTGCAGCGACCAGCTTGCGCTGTATAATGAACTCTTGCCCGAATTCTACGAGTTCGACGCCCAGATTGTCGGCATTTCGGTGGATGGCATTTGGAGCCATTTGGCCTTCAGCAAAGATCGGAAATTGCACACCCCCCTCTTGGCCGACTTTGAACCGAAAGGGGCCGTCGCCCGGTTGTATGGCGTTTACAATGAAAAAGTTGGCGAGGCGGAGCGGGCGTTGTTTGTGATCGATGCAACAGGCGTTGTCCGATGGAGCTACGTCTCACCGGTGGGAATTAACCCGGGCGCAGACGGCATCCTGAAAGCCCTCGCCTTGATTGCTCAACACAAAGGCGACACCTCGATCCCTCAGTTAAACCAGCTTCCCGTGAAGGAGGACAGATGACCGAATCCGCCGCATTAACCCCTCCCGTTTCTGAGCGCGATCACGCCCAAGGCCGTGCCGACGCACTCGTGACCTTGGTCGAATATGGTGATTATCAATGCCCTTACTGCGGCGCTGCTTATCCGGTCGTCAAACGCGTGCAAAAGACGCTTGGTAAAAAGCTGCGGTTCGTCTTTCGAAACTTTCCGCTAACTCAGGCGCACCCTTATGCCATGGTCGCCGCGGAGGCGGCCGAAGCCGCCGCGCTGCAGAGAAAATTTTGGGAGATGCACGACTTCATTTACGAAAATCAGGACGATCTGGAGCCGGATCTCCTGCCCGCCTGGGCGGAACAACTGGGACTGAACGTGGAAGAATTCGGCAGCGCTATAAGGAAGGGAGAAATCAGCAAACGGATCAAGGAAGACCGTATGAGCGGGATCCGTAGCGGGGTCAATGGCACGCCATGCTTTTTTATCAACGGAACCAGGTACGATGGCACAGCGGATTTCGAGCCGTTGCGCGCCTCCCTGGAACAACAACTCAACCAGAGGAGTCTATGAATACGAAAACAACAAAATCCCACAATAATTCGAACCCGGCCTTCCAGTATCATCCTGATCGAGCTCGGCCCAAAATCCATCAGCGAGCGGCCGAAATTCAGGCCTTCGCAACTATTGCGAAATTGCCCAATGCCCTGAGCGAGAAGGTGTGCCAGGCGAGCGTCGAGCGGTTGAACCAGACTCTGGCCGACACAATGACCCTGCGCGATCTCTATAAGAAGCACCACTGGCAAGTCTCAGGAAAGACCTTTTACCAACTTCACCTCTTATTCGATAAGCACTACGACGAACAGGTGGAGTTGGTCGATCAGATCGCCGAGCGAATCCAGGCGCTCGGCGGGTTGAGCTACGCCATGGCGGCGGACGTGGCTGAGAATACGAACATCCCGCGCCCACCCAAAGGCCGTGAGGAGGTCCCGGTTCAAATCTCCCGCTTGCTGACCGCCCACGAGATCATTCTCCAGGGCGCGCGCGCGTCAGCCAGGAAAGCGGCCGAACTGGGCGACGATGGAACGAACGACTTGCTCGTGAGCAACGTCATCCGGACCAATGAAATGCAGGTGTGGTTCCTGGCCGAGCACGTGGTCTGAAATGAAAGCCGTTTGTGACTGAAACCACCCAGTTCCTCATCAACCACGGCTTGCCGCTGGTGTTCGCGGCCGTGTTCGTGGAGCAGATGGGGCTGCCGCTCCCGGCGCTGCCCTGGCTGCTGGCGGCGGGAGCGCTCTCGGCCGCGGGAAAATTGAGCTTGCCGTCGGCGGTGGCGGTGACCGCACTCGCCTGTTTGATCGCAGACTCCATTTGGTTTTACCTGGGACGCTACCGCGGCAACCAGGTATTAGCTCTGCTCTGCCGCATTTCCCTGGAGCCGGATTCATGTGTCCGTCGTACGCAAAACGTATTCACGAAATACGGGCTCCGCGGCGTTTTCGTGGCCAAGTTCCTGCCCGGTATGAGTACAGTCGCGCCCCCGCTGGCCGGGATGTCCGGCATGGGCGCCGCCCGGTTCCTTTTCGTGGACGGAGCCGGTTCGCTGTTTTATGGGTTCTGTTTGCTGGGCTTCGGCTATCTCTTCAGCCATCAAGTCGAGCAAATCGCTGCCGCAATCACTCGAATCGGCGGGAGTGCGCTGAGCCTGGTTATCGGGTTGGCGGCGCTCTACGTCGCCTACAAGTACTGGCAACGGCAGCGGCTACTCCATGAATTGCGCATGGCTCGGATCACAGTGGCCGAGCTGCGCGGGAAGCTTGATGCTGGCGAAACTCCACTCATATTGGATCTGCGGTCAAACGCTGCCGTCGAACAAGATCCCGTCCTGATTCAAGGAGCGATTCATCTCAGCATGGAGGATATCGAGAGGCGGGAGAGTGAGTTTCCGCGAGACCGGGACATCATTGTGTATTGTTCGTGCCCAAACGAGGTATCCAGCGCGCGATTAGCGCTACGGCTTCAGAGGAAAGGCTTTACTCGAGTCCGGCCGTTGCTGGGGGGGATCGATGCCTGGCGGGAACAGCGTTACCCGCTGGAATCACGGGCCGCAGTCGTGACAAACACTGTGGGCATCGGCTCGGCAAATCCAAAACCTTCTCCTGCCGCAACCGCGACGAGCGCACTCTTGGTAACCCCCCAAACTCCCCCCACTGAGAACCGAAAGGCGGAACAACATGAAATCCAAACCTCACAAGACCAATAACGGGACTGCAACATCATCAACAGAGGCCGGCTTACGCGAGCAAATTGAAAAGCGAGCCCACGAAATCTGGCTGGCGGGAGGCTGTCCTCAGGGTCAAGAGCTTGCCCATTGGCTTCAGGCCGAAAGAGAAGTGCTGCAGGAGCGCAACCGGGGTCAGGGGAAGCGATCCTGAACAAATACCTGAATGTTGGCGCGATCACGGTAATCCGAGAACGCCAGTAACCAGCGAATACAGCAAACCTGTGGATACAGAATCAAAAAGCGACCGGGATTTGTCGACGGTCGTGGCATTCTCAAGCGCGTTCGGCTTCGGAGCGGTGCTGGCGGTTTCACAAGCGTTGCGCGTCAGCAATCCGGAAATCTCATTCGATTTCTCGATCTGGACAGCGATCGCATTTCTGGTCGGTTTTACCTCTCTGTTTGCTTATTTGCGACTCGTGCTTACTTGTGGGAAGAGAACACCGCGCGCCTTTCGTTATGGCGGCCTGGTGGCGCTGGGTATCATAACTTCGGCAGCGCTCCTTTACCCTTTACGGTGGCTCCAGTTGGACCAATTGGCGCAGCGGTTTGCGGGCATCGGCGCGGCATTGTGCTTTGTCGCGGCGGGTTTGACAATGGTCTATCGCACCGTCCTCGCCGCGGAACGTGAGGAAGATCGGCAGGAAGCTGTGGAGAAGGGGTCCGCTACTGCCGGATCACCATCCCAAGAACTACTGAAGAGAAAGGACGCGGCCTATGAAAACGGGAAAAGCTAAAATAGCAATGCTCTTCCAACGTTGGTCGGTGCTGGTGGCGCGAGTGGGCGGCGCCACAGGCCTGCTACTCTGCCTCGCGGGTTGCAAACCCAAGTCTCAGGTCGCACCACCGCCTCCATTAGTGGAAGTCGCAAGTGTAACGCAGGCCGATGTGCCGATTTATCATGAGTGGATTGGGATACTAGACGGATTGGTGAACGCCCAAATTCGCGCGCAGGTCACCGGCTATCTCCTTAAACAAAACTACCGCGAGGGCGACCCGATTAAAAAGGGCGATTTGCTCTTCGAGATTGACCCACGGCCGTTCCAGGCAGCACTCGACCAGGCCAAAGGCTTGCTCGCCCAGGCCGAAGCCAGGTTCGGCAAGACGGAACTCGACGTCAAACGTTACGCTCCCCTGGTAAAGGACAAAGCCATCAGCCAGGAAGAATATGACGATGCGGTCCAGGCGAACCTGGAAGCCAAAGCGGCGGTTGTCTCAGCGAGCGCCCAGGTGGAGCAGGCTCAAGTAAATCTGGATTTCACAAAGATCATGTCGCCAATTGACGGGATCGCCAGCATCGCGCGGGCGCAGATCGGCGATCTGGTAGGACCCGCCAGCGGCGAGTTGACGACCGTATCCACGGTGGACCCGATCAAAGCGTATTACAACGTCACCGAACAGGCGTATATCAACTTCACGAAACAGTTCTCAACCGAGAGCGATCGGTATGAGCGGCTCAGGCAGTTGGAGATCGATTTAATCCTCACCGACGGCACCATTTATCCGCTCAAAGGAAAAATTTACGCTGCCGACCGGCAAATTGGTCCAACCACTGGAGCGTTGAGAGTGGAGGCGCTCTTCCCCAACCCGGGCGGCGCGCTTCGTCCCGGGGAGTTCGCACGCGTGCGGATAAAGCTCGACCTGAAGCACGACTCGCTGCTCGTGCCTCAGCGCGCCGTTTCAGAATTGCAGGGCAGCTATCAGGTGGCCGTTGTCGAACCCGACAACAAAATCCACATCCAGCCGGTGCGGGTCGGCGACCGGAGCGGCAGTCTCTGGATGATCGAAGAAGGTCTGCGCCCGGGTCAGCGCGTAGTGGTCGAGGGCATTCAAAAGGTTCGGGAAGGAGTGACGGTAACCACAACAAATTTCCCGACGGAACAAATCGTTCAAGCGACCGCAGGGCCGCCAAACAAATAGCTCTCATGTCTAAATTCTTCATCAATCGTCCGATCGTCGCCATGGTGATTTCTATCATCATGGTCATTGTGGGCCTGGTGACGCTGCTGGGGCTGCCGGTAGCACAGTTTCCGAAGGTTGTTCCTCCCGAGATCTACATACTGGCGAATTACGTGGGGGCGGACGCCCAGACCATCGAGCAATCCGTAGCCACCCCCATCGAGCAGCAGATGAGTGGCGTGGACAACATGAACTACATGTATTCGATCAACGCCAACGACGGCAGCATGCGCATGTTCGTGAACTTCGATCTCAAGACTGACCCCAACATTGACCATGTGCTGACCCAGTTGCGTTACGCCCAGGCCGAATCCCAACTGCCTGCCGACGTCCGCAACTATGGTGTCACGGTCCAGAAATCCCTCACCGCTCCGTTCGTCATCATTGCGCTCAACTCGCCCGGGGGGACGCACGATGCGGAGTTTCTGGCCAATTACGCCTACATCAACCTCGACGACTCTCTCAGCCGTGTGTCGGGCATTTCGCAGGTGCAGGTCTTCGGCGCCGGGCAGTATGCAATGCGGATTTGGGTAAAACCGGATCAACTGGCCAAGCTCAATATCACTGTCCCTGAGATTATCAGCGCGGTGAACAGTCAGAACACCGTGAATCCGGCCGGGAAGCTCGGCGGCCGGCCCAGTCCGCCGGGACAGGAATTCACTTATACGGTTCGCGCTCAAGGCCGGCTCGTTTCGGAGGACGAATTCGGGAATATCGTTCTGCGCGCCACACCGGATGGTTCCATCGTGCGGCTGAAGGATGTTGCGCGCATCCAACTGGGCGCGGCCGATTACAACGTAATCGGCCGTTTCAACGGAAAGCCAAGCGCCATTCTTGCGTTATATCAACTGCCCGGTTCCAACGCGATCGAAGCGGCCAAGGGTGTCGAAAAGCGCATGGCGGAGTTGAAGCAGCGATTCCCATCGGATCTCGATTACAAGATCGCCATTAACACGACCAAAGCTGTTACCGAAGGAATTCGCGAAATTGGAAAGACGTTCTGGGAGGCGCTGGCCCTGGTGATGCTGGTGGTGTTTGTCTTCCTGCAAGGTTGGCGCGCGGCCCTCATCCCGTTATTGGCAGTGCCTGTGTCTCTGGTTGGCACGTTCGCCGTTTTCCCCTTGTTGGGCTTTTCCATTAATACATTGTCGCTGTTCGGGCTGGTGCTCGCCATCGGCCTGGTAGTGGACGACGCCATTGTAGTCGTGGAAGCGGTGGAACACCACATTGACGAGGGCATGTCTCCGAAAGAAGCCACGTTAAAGGCGATGGAGGAAGTCTCGGGCCCGGTCGTTGCGATCGCGATCATTCTATCCGCAGTTTTCCTTCCCACCGTCTTCATTCCAGGAATCACGGGCAGGCTATATCAACAATTCGCAGTTACCATCGCGATTTCCGTCCTGATTTCCGCTTTCAACGCGCTGACACTGAGCCCGGCGCTCTCGGCTTTGCTCCTGCGGCCAGCGCAAAAGACCAAAGGCCCCCTCGGTTGGTTCTTCGGGCGGTTCAACCGGACTTATGGCCGGACCGCTGACGGCTACGTTGGCGTTTGCGCTGCGTTAATTCGTAAATCCACGTTCAGCCTGTTGTTTCTCGGCTTGGTGGCGTTGGGGGCCGGCCTCCTGGGCAAGACGCTGCCCTCCGGTTTTCTGCCGGAGGAAGACCAGGGATTTCTCTACGCTAACATTCAGCTTCCATTTGCCGCTTCCCTGGAACGCACGGAGGCAGTTTGCAAGCAAGCGGAAGAGATTGCACTGGCTACGCCAGGCGTCCAGTATTGCACCACGGTTACCGGCTTCAGCCTGCTTAGCTTTTCGCGCAATACCTACAGCGCGTTCCTTTGGCTGAGCCTGAAGGATTGGCGCGAGCGCACCAAGCCCGAGGAGAGCTACGAAGCGATCAAGGCGCACCTGAACCAAAAGCTTTCCGGTATCCCCGGCGCGATCGCCTTCGCATTTCCACCCCCGGCTATTCAAGGCGTCGGCACCGCCGGGGGATTCACCTACGTTCTGGAGGACCGGGGCGGCAAGGACATTCCGTTCCTGGCAGCTAACGTCAACAAGTTCATGGAGGCCGCGCGTAAGCGTCCGGAAATTGCCAGCATCAACACCACCTTTCTGCCGATTGTGCCACAGCTTTACGTGAATGTGGACCGTGACAAGGCCCTGAAGGAGGGGGTCGAGCTAACGCAGGTTTACAACACCTTGCAGACCTTCATGGGAGGTTATTTCATCGATTACTTTAACCGGTTTGGCCGGCAGTGGCAGGTTTATGTGCAAGCTGAGGGCGACTATCGAACCCGCGCTGAAAATCTGGGACTGTTTTATGTCCGCAACCACGATGGGGAGGCCGTGCCGCTCGCGGCCCTGACCTCGACCAAATCCATTTCGGGACCGGAGTTCTCCCTGCGTTATAACCTTTATCGCAGCGCGCAACTCAACGGCGCAGCCGCCCCGGGCTACAGTTCTGCGCAGGCAACCAAAGCCTTGGAGGAGGTTTTTGCCCAAACTATGCCGCCGGAAATGGGCTATGACTATCTTGGGATGTCGTTCCAGGAGCAGAAAGCGCAGCAGGGCGTGCCGCCCGCGGCGATTTTTGGGCTCTCCTTCCTCTTTGTGTTTTTGATTCTGGCCGCTTTGTATGAAAGCTGGAGCCTGCCCTTCAGCGTTCTCCTCGGCACACCCGTCGCAGTTTTGGGCGCGTTCGTCGCGCTAGCTTCGCGGCACATGGTGAACAACGTTTACGCGCAAATCGGTCTGGTCATGCTGATCGGATTGGCGGCAAAAAACGCGATTCTGATCGTCGAATTCGCCCGGCTTGAATACGAGAAAGGCAAGCCGCTAATCGAAGCCGCTTTGACCGGTGCCCGTACGCGCCTGCGGCCGATCCTGATGACCTCCTTCGCCTTTATCCTCGGAACGGTGCCTTTGTGGTTCGCGACCGGGGCAGGAGCGGTGTCCCGGCGCATTATTGGCACGGTGGTCATCGGAGGCATGCTCGCCGCGACCTGCATTGCCGCCTGCCTGATTCCCGTCACCTTCTATGTGATTGAGAAACTCGCCCGTTCCCGCCACGAGGCGAAGTCTGAGACCAGCGTTACGCCGAGCGGCCAGGCCCCCGCGGAAGGCACGGCATGAGGAATGAGCCGGCAATGGAGTGTCGCGGAGCGACAGCAGACGGTAGCCGTGGACTTGAGTCCACTGAACGCGTGGCCCGAAGGGGTTTGCGTCGCGGAGCGACGCGCGAGGAACCGTTGACACCCTTCCGACCGTTCGGTCGGTTTGAGTTCGGACGTCGCTTCGCGACTCGTGCTGCGTCGGGAGCACTCAACCATGGGTTGAGATCCATGGCCACCATCGCAGCTCCGCTACGCGGTGCCTTGCAGCGACTCCAGAACGGTACTCCCGGACTTTCCAACCTGCTATGCATGCTCTACGTCGTCCTGTGCTTTACAGGTTGCGCCGTTGGCCCGAATTACAAGCGTCCGGTCATTGATTCGCCCGCAGCCTTTCGCAGTGAAAACCAGTCCGCGAGCGGCGCATACACCGAACTGACCTGGTGGGAGGTTTACAAGGACGACACTTTGCAGGCGCTGATTCGCGAGGCCCTGACGAATAACTATGATCTGCGCATCGCCATGGCTCGAGTCGAACAAGCCCGCGCGTTGGCGATGCAAGCGCGGTCGCAGTTCGTTCCCAGCGTGAATTATAACGGCACTGTTAGCCGCGGACGCAACGATGTGTTCGGCTCCGGATTCCCGAACAATGCCGCCACTGTCAATTCGGCCGTGGCTACGCTCAATGCGTTCTGGGAAGTGGACCTTTGGGGCCGTGTGCGTCGCCTGAACGAATCGGCCCGCGCTCAATTCCTGGCATCCGAGGAGGGACGACGCGGCGTGCGTTTAACCCTGCTAAGCGACGTAGCGACGACTTATTTCCAACTGCTCGAATTGGATCAGGAGCTCGAGATTGCCAGTCACACAACCAATTCCTTTGCGGAGAGCCTGAGGATCTTCAGCCAACGCGTCGCGGGCGGCACCGCCTCGGCCTTGCAATCCGCTCGAGCTGAAGCTGCCCTGGACGATGCCGCCGCCGCCGTCCCGGCAATCCGCGAGCGAATTTCGGCCACCGAGAATCAACTCTGCGTGTTGTTGGGCCGGAACCCTGGGCCCATTGAACGTCCAACTCCGCTGCTCACCCAGGGGATGCCCGAGATTCCGGCAGGATTACCTTCCGCGCTGCTGGAGCGCCGACCTGACGTGCGGGAGGCCGAACAGGGCTTGCGCTCCGCCAACGCGCAGGTTGGCGAGTCTCTCGCCGAGTTTTTCCCCAAAATCGGACTGACGGCGCTGCTGGGAAAAGTCAGCCCGGAACTGTCCGGCTTTACTCTGGGAAGTGCAAATGCGTGGGGAATTGCCGCGGAAGGAACTGGCCCGCTCTTCGAGGGGGGCCGGTTGGTGGGACAATACCGTCAGAGCAAGGCCGCGCGGAACCAATTCGAGCTGCAATACCGACAGACCGTCCTTAATGCGTTTCGAGAAGTTTCAGACGCGCTGGTCTCCCGAGCGGAACTCGTTGAAATTCGCCAGCACCAGGCGCACGAAGTGACCGCCCTGGAAACGGCGGTGAAGCTTTCGACCGAGCGGTATGTGGCCGGCAAAGCCGATTACTACGAGGTTTTGGAAGCTCAGCAGCAGCTTTTCCCGGCAGAACTCAATCTGGCCCGCACTCAACGCGATCAGCTCCTGGCTGTGGTTACGCTTTACAAAGCCCTTGGTGGCGGGTGGCAGGAAGAAATGAAACCGAATCAGCACCCTTGAATGGCTGTCGTGTCTCCAGTCGATTTGTCAGTTCGCTGGGATCTCTCGGTACGACCTGATGGAACGGGCAAACTCGTATTTGCGGGTGAGCTCGATACGGAGTCCACCGCTGTGGCGTGGGGCAAACTTGAGAGCGAGTTGGCGGGAATTAAAGTCGCTAGGCTTGAAATCGATGTCCGCCAGCTTGTCTGCGACAGCGCGGGGCTGGCGTTGCTCTATCACCTTTCGGTCGGCGGGATGACACCAGGGGCAAACGTCAATTTAACCGGACTAAGTCCGGAACTTCAGCATCTGCTTCGCAGTTTTTCGACGGAGGATTTTCAAGCGCTGCAGGAGCACGAGCCGGCCTGTTCCTCGTTGGCTGAGGACGTCGGCGCGGCGACCTGGTTGTGGTTATGCGACTTGCGCCAACAGGTTGAATTCATCGGAGAAGTCACGCTTGGGGTGATCAAGAGTCTTTTTCGTCCGCGGCGTATGCGTTGGAAGGAAGTCATCCGCGTCTTTGAGGTGGCTGGAGTCAACGCGCTACCCGTCGTGTCTTTGCTTACATTTCTTGTGGGCATGGTGATTGCCTTCGAGTCGGCACAGCCTCTGGCGCAACTCGGCGCGCAGGTGTTCGTGGCGAATCTGTTGGGCCTGGTGATGTCGCGCGAGCTTGGCCCGGTGATGGCGGCGATCATGCTCGCGGGCCGGTCGGGCTCCGCCTTCGCCGCCGAGTTAGGCACAATGAAGGTGAACGAGGAACTGAACGCCCTCCAGACCATGGGATTGTCACCCGTGCAATTCCTGGTGGTCCAGCGAGTCGTCGCCGGCATCCTGTTGACCCCCGTTTTGACCATTTTCGCGATGTACGCAGGGTTGCTCGGCGGCATCCCCGTTTTATTGGGATTGGGTTTTCCCTTGCGGATGGTGCTGCACCAGGTTCAATCCGGTTTGCATTTCGGCGATCTTGCCGAAGGCATTTCCAAGAGCATCGTCTTCGGAGCGATTGTTGCCTCGGTGAGCTGTTTGCGCGGGCTTCAAACCGGCGAAGGGCCTCGCGCGGTCGGCGAATCCACAACGCGTTCCGTGGTCAGTAGCATTTTGTTGATTATCCTTGCTGACGTGATTATTGCCTCGGTGACTTATACGTTAAGAAAATGAACGGAGCTGCGCACAACCTGATTGAAGTTCGGGATCTTACGGTTGGCTACGGCGACCGCCTGGTTCTCGAAGGGATCAACTTCGAGGTGCATCGTGGCGAGGTGTTTGCCATCCTCGGCGCCTCTGGTTCCGGCAAGAGCACGTTGCTTAAACACCTGATTGGGCTCTACCAGCCGATGGGAGGTGACGTTCTGATTTCCGGCGCGAGCATTGTCCAGGCTGAAGGCGAAGAACGACTGCGCATCCTGCGAAAATTCGGCGTCCTCTACCAAGGCGGCGCTTTGTTCGGCTCGCTCACGACGGTCGAGAACGTCCGTTTGCCTCTCGATGAGTTTACGGACCTGTCAGAGGTTGCGAAGGATTTGATCGCTCTTTCCAAATTGCGACTGGTCGGCCTGGAGTCCGCCGCTACGAAGCTTCCGGCGGATCTGAGCGGCGGCATGCAAAAGCGCGCGGGCATTGCGCGCGCCATCGTCATGGATCCCTGCCTCCTTTTCCTCGACGAACCCTCCGCCGGCCTCGACCCGATTACTTCGGCCGGCCTCGATGCCCTGATCCGCGAATTGGCGCGAGGACTTGGCATCACCTTCGTCATGGTGACTCACGAGTTGGCCAGCATCTATTCCGTGGCCGACCGGGTTGTGGTGCTGGATCCGAACACCCGCGGAATCGCTGCGGAAGGCGCTCCGTCGTGGTTGCGTGAAAACGCCAGCCAACCCTGGGTGCGGCGGTTTCTAAACCGGGAGGCGGCATGAGCGCGAAAGCCCATCATTTTAGAATTGGTCTTTTCGTTCTTACGGGAGCTGCGCTGTTCGTTGGAGCGCTCTTTGCGATGGGCTTGAAGGCCTATTTTGGCAAGCGCGACGTCTTTGAAACCGTTGTCACGGGCAAAGTCGAGAATCTCTCCGTCGGTGCCCTGGTCAAACTGCGCGGAGTCACCGTTGGTAAAGTCAGTTCCATCGAATTCATCGGGACAGAATATCCGGAATACAAGGAACGATATGTTCTGATTCAATTCGAGGTTCCAGAGGGAACGGTCTGGAGCGCGGCGACCGCCCAGATCCAGCAAATGCTGGACGCGGAAGTCGCCCAGGGCCTTCGCGCGCGTGTGCAGGGGCAGGGGTTCCTCGGCGCCAATATCCTCGCCCTGGAATATGTCGATCCCAAGCTTTATCCGGTTGAGCCGATTCCCTGGACCCCGAAGCACTATTACATTCCGTCCGCGCCCAGCCAATTTAACCGTGTTATGGCGTCCTTGGAGAAAAGTCTGCTGCGCGTGGAAGACCTCGACCTCGCGGGATTGCTGGATCGAGCAAGAGCCTTGATTGACGCCGCGAACCGCCTGGCCGAGAACGTCAATCAGATTGATTTCAAGGAACTCGGCACGAATGCCGGTTCCTTAATTGTCGAGTTCCGCGAAACCAGCCGCGGCCTGCAACGAACCATCGCCGGCGCCCAAGATGCCATCAAAGGGGCTGATTTGCCCGGGGTGAGTCGCAATACCGCCGCCCTCGAAGCGAAACTTTCCAGCGCTGCGATGGAACTGCGTCATGTGCTTGCCAGCGTGGACACGGGAGAACTGAACGGTTCACTGGCCAATGTTCGCGCCGCGACCGATGAACTAATCCTCCTACTCCACAATTTGGAACAGCGCCCCTCTTCGGTCTTGTTCAGCAAGCCCCCTAAACCGCTCTCAGGATTGGAGCAGCCGCCCAGAAAATGAGAAACCCTGTGCTGATACTGCTCGCTGCGGGCGTTTTGTGCGGCTGCGCTTCTGATCCCGTGTGGAAGCGACAGGTATTTGCGTTCTCCTTGCCCACCGATCCGCCAAGCACGAATGCACAAACCAATATTGTTGCGTTAAGCCGCGTGTCCATTTCTCCGCTTTTTCAAAGCCGGTCCTTCACCTACAGGAAAACTGAGAACGCTTACGAACAGGATCCTTACGCGGGTTTTCTAATCCCGCCGGAACGCGCCTTGGCGGAGCCCATTCGCGCCTGGCTGCGCGTAAGCGGGGTATTCGGGCGGGTCTTGGAGCCGGGCAGTGGCCTGACCTCGACTCTGGTTGCCGAGGTTTCCGTGAACGAACTCTATGGCGACTTTCGGAAGGCCTCGCAGCCGGTCGGGACAATGGAGATTCACTTTATTATCTACGAGATCAAGGACGAGGCCCCGGGACGCGTCGTGCTCGACAAGGTTTGCGCACGCGAAACGCCTCTGACCCGAAAAACGCCAGCCGCCCTAATGGCCGCCTGGGACGCCGCGTTGCGCGAGATCATGGAGGAGATCAAGTCCGAATATGCCAAAGCGAATCGCAATGACCGATGATAATGCGAATATAAACCTCTCCCAGGAGCCTGGCCTGGCCGAACAGATCACGAGCAACTCCGATTAGCACCCCAAGATAACCAGCGTTATAATCCGTTGGAAGTAACCAGTTGGAGAAAGCACTACTGTGATTACCGCGACGAAAACCGCAGCGAAAGCGAACTCAACCGCACAAGCGACAGATACCGGCCCTTTGGCCGGAGTTCTCGAACAATACGGATGCGGTCCGTCCCACTTCACCGAGGCCGACGGACTTTATCAGCGACACCTGGTTTTTGACCAGGTCAAGGACCCGGCGGCTACCGGGCCGCGCGAGCACTTTGAGGCGGCGGCGCGTTCAGTCCGTGATATCCTCTCGCAACGCTGGGTCGCTACCGAAAAAGCCTACGAGCGGGAGAATCCAAAGCGCATTTATTATCTTTCCATGGAGTTTCTCATCGGCCGTTCGTTGGCCAATAATGTCACGAATCTCTTCCTTGGCCAATTGTTAAAGCAGGCGGCCGCCGGCAAGAACGTTGATTGGCTGGAGATGCTCGAGCAGGAACCCGATGCCGGTCTGGGAAACGGGGGGTTGGGGCGTCTGGCGGCCTGCTTTCTTGATTCCATGGCCACCTTGGAACTTCCGGCGATGGGTTACGGCCTTCGCTACGAATACGGAATGTTTAAGCAAACGCTTAAGGGCGGTTGGCAGGTCGAGCATCCGGACAACTGGTTGCGCCGGCCTGACCCGTGGGAAGTCGCTCGTCCGCACGAGAAAGTGGGCGTGCGACTTAACTGCTCGTTCGAGATGCGCAGTGGCACCTTGCGCGCCGTTCTTGGGCGCACGTGCAGCTTGATTGGAGTCCCTTACGATCGGCCTGTCGTTGGTTACGGCGGTCGGACCATCAACACGCTCCGCCTATGGGCCGCAACCGCACCCGATTACTTCGACTTCCAGGCATTCAGCCATGGCGATTTCGTCAGCGCCGTAGCCGAAACGCTCACCGCCGAGTCGCTCACCCGGGTTTTGTATCCCGACGACTCTACGAGCATGGGCCAGGGCCTGCGCTTCGTGCAGGAATATTTTTTGGCCGCTTGTTCCCTGGCCGACCTCGTGCGGCGTTTTCGACATAGCAACTCCGACTGGAGCAACCTCCCGGACAAAGTGGCCGTTCAACTCAACGATACCCATCCCGCCATCGCCGTCCCCGAATTGATGCGCATACTCCTCGATGAAGCCAAACTCGGCTGGGATGAAGCCTGGGACATTACCAAACGGACGCTCGCCTACACGAACCACACGCTCCTGCCCGAAGCTCTGGAGAAATGGCCGGTGGCTTGGTTTGAAATGTTGCTGCCGCGTCAGTTGTCCATCATTTACGAGATCAATCGCCGGTTCCTCGAGGAAGTGCGCAGCCGCTTTCCCGGCGATGAAGGCCGAGTTGCACGCGTGAGCCTGGTGGAAGAGGGCGGCGAGCGCAAAGTCCGTATGGCCAACCTGGCTATCGTTGGCTCGCACAGCACCAACGGCGTCGCCGCGATCCACTCCGAATTGCTGCGCAAAACGACCGTCAGAGATTTGGCCGAGATTCTGCCCGAACGCTTCAGCAATAAGACCAATGGTGTCACCCCGCGGCGCTGGCTCTTGTTGGCTAATCCGCCGCTCTCTCGCACGATTACCGAGGCCGTCGGCGATGGTTGGATCACCGACCTCCAGCAGCTGCGGAAACTCAAGCCGTTGGCGGGCGATCCCGCGCTCCAGGACGCCTTCCGCCGGGCGAAACGCGAGGCCAAGATGCAATTTGCCGATTGGCTGAAATCCACCACCGGCCACGTGGTGGACGCCGATACCATCTTCGATTGCCAGATTAAGCGTATCCACGAATACAAACGGCAACTGCTGAATGCGCTTCGGGTGGTCGTCCTCTACAACCATTTGCGAGAAAACCCAAAACTCGACATTCATCCGAGGACATTCTTTTTCGCCGGCAAGGCGGCGCCAGCCTATCAACTGGCAAAGGTGATTATCAAGTTCATCACCAGTCTGGCCGGCACCATCGACGGTGACCCGACGGTAAAGGGCCGGATCAAAGTCCTGTTCCTGCCCGAATACTGCACCACGCTGGCCGAGCGCTTGATTCCCGCCAGCGACGTTTCCAACCAGATCTCGACTGCCGGCTATGAAGCCAGCGGCACAAGCAATATGAAGTTCATGATGAACGGCGCACTCACCGTCGGAACGCGTGATGGTGCGACTATCGAAATGGCGGAGGAGGCCGGCGAGGACAATTTCTTTCTATTTGGCCTGACCGCGCAGCAGGTTGCCGAGAGTCGGGGTTGGTATAACCCGCGCTGGCATTACGAAAACGAGCCAGAGACCCGCGCCGCGCTCGATTTGATAAGCTCCGGCCATTTCAGTCGTTATGAACCCGGAGTGTTCGCTCCGATAATTGACACCCTGCTTGCGCGCGGCGACTATTACATGCATTTGGCCGACCTGAAATCCTATCTCGACGCACAGCAGCAGGTTGATCGGCTCTATGTCCAGCCGAAGGAATGGGCACGCAAGAGCATCCTCAACGTCGCCGGCTCTGGAAAATTTTCCAGCGACCGCACCATTGCCGAATACTCAGCCGGAATTTGGAACACCAAACCTTGCCCGGTGCCATTGAACAACGGCCAATAATCGGCGATTCAAGCGAAGCCATGAACAACCCCCTTCCCAGTGTTTATCTAAAGCATTGAATCCTGCTCCATGCGTATCTCACCACTCGCAGGAAAATCAGCCCCCAAAGAATTGCTCGTTGATCTACGCCGGCTCGAAAGCAACTATTACGAACGCCGCCCGGATATTCGAGATCCGAACCAATTGGTCAGCTTCGGCACCAGTGGCCATCGAGGCTCCTCTTTAAATGGCACGTTTACCGAGTCACATATTCTGGCCATTACGCAAGCCATCTGCGACTACAGGCGCAGACACGGCATCGACGGGCCCCTCCACATGGGCAAAGACACCCATGCGTTGTCGAATCCAGCCCAGCGCACTGCGCTCGAAGTTCTCGCGGGCAACGCTGTCGAGACTGTCATTCAGCGCGAGGATGGGGTGACACCCACGCCCGTCATCTCACGGGCGATCATCGTGTACAACCGCGGGCGCAAAAAGGGTCTCGCCGATGGGATTGTCATCACCCCCTCACATAATCCGCCGGAGGACGGTGGTATTAAATACAATCCGCCCAACGGCGGACCAGCCGACACCGATGTGACGAAGTGGATCCAGGACCGGGCCAACGACTTGCTGAGAAAAGGCAACGCCGAAGTGATTCGCGTGTCTTTCGAGAAGGCCATCAAGGCGGCGACCACACATCAGGAAGATTTCGTTCTGCCTTACGTCAATGATTTGCGGAACGTCGTGGATATGGAATCCATACGCGGCGCTGGCTTGAAGCTCGCTGTAGATCCACTCGGCGGCGCGGCCTTGCCTTATTGGGAGCCCATCAACTCAGTTTACAAACTCGATATCCACGTTGTGAATCCGAGCCTCGACCCGACTTTCTCTTTTATGACGGTCGATCACGATGGCAAGATTCGCATGGATTGTTCCAGCCCATACGCGATGGCGCGATTGGTCGGGCTTAAGGACCAATTCCAGGTCGCTTTCGCCAATGACCCGGACTCCGACCGGCACGGCATCGTCACACCGTCGGCCGGGTTAATGAATCCGAACCATTTCCTTGCCGTGGCCATCCGTTACCTGTTGACGGAACGGCCGCAGTGGTCAGCCAAGGCGGCTGTGGGCAAGACACTGGTCAGTAGTAGCATGATCGACCGGGTGGTGCAAAAACTTGCGCGCCCGCTGTGCGAGGTGCCGGTGGGGTTCAAATGGTTTGCGCCGGGTTTGTTTGACGGCTCATTTTGCTTCGGCGGCGAGGAGAGTGCGGGAGCAAGCTTCCTGCGGCGCGACGGCACCGTTTGGACCACCGACAAGGACGGCCCGATCATGGACTTGTTGGCGGCGGAAATCACCGCGCGCACCGGCAAAGACCCCGGAGAGCATTTCCGGGAGCTGACAGCAGAGTTCGGCACGCCCTATTACACTCGCATTGACGCGGCGGCGACGCCCGAGCAGAAAGCCCTCCTCGGAAAGCTTTCCCCTGAAGCGGTCAAGGAATCCGAACTGGCTTGGGAACCCATCATCGCCAAGCTTACCCGTGCTCCAGGCAACCAGGCTCCGATCGGGGGATTGAAAGTTGTTACCTCCAGCGGCTGGTTCGCTGCCCGTCCGTCCGGCACCGAGAATATCTACAAGATATATGCGGAGAGCTTTCGCGATGAAAAGCATCTCCAGAAAATCGTAACTGAAGCGCAACGGATCGTGGACAACGCTCTGGCTGGCGCCAGTAAACTTTGAATCGACAGCACCTCACCAAATCATATGAAAGCGACCCTGAAGCCACTCACCCAGCGACCCGCGTGGAAGGCACTCGCCGCTCACCACAAGACCGTCCGGAGGCTCCATCTTAGAGAACTGTTCGCCAAGGATCCCAAACGCGGGGAGCGCATCACAGCCGAGGCAGCGGGCCTGTTCCTGGATTATTCGAAGAACCGCGTTACGGACCAGACCCTCAAACTGCTCTTTCAGCTTGCGAAGGAGTCCGGCCTCCGGGAGCGAATGCAAGCCATGTTCAACGGCGAAAAGATCAACCTCACGGAAAACCGGGCCGTCCTTCACGTGGCCCTGCGAGCCCCTAAAGGCGCAACCGTCCTCTTGGACGGCAAAAACGTGGTGCCCGAGGTTCAAGCTGTACTCAATAAAATGGCCGGGTTTTCGAACCGCGTCCGCACGGGCGAATGGAAGGGGCATACCGGCAAACCAATGCGCAATATCGTCAACATTGGCATCGGTGGTTCTGATCTCGGTCCGGTGATGGCTTATGAGGCCCTGAAGCATTACAGCGAACGCAGCCTGACCTGCCGCTTTGTTTCTAACGTGGACGGTATTGATTTCGTGGAGGCTACCCGCGATCTCGATCCAGCGGAAACCCTGTTCATCGTTTCGTCCAAAACCTTCACCACTCTGGAAACCATGACCAACGCGCAGAGCGCGCGCGACTGGTTGCTCAATGGACTCGGCGCAGACCAGAACGCTGTTGCCAAGCACTTCGTCGCCGTTTCGACAAATGCCGAAAAGGTTTCCTCGTTCGGGATTGATACCGCCAACATGTTCGGATTCTGGGATTGGGTGGGCGGGCGTTACTCGATGGATTCCGCGATCGGCCTTTCGACCATGCTGGCTATCGGCCCGGAAAACTTCCGCGCCTTGCTCGATGGGTTCCACCAAATGGACGAGCATTTTCGAACTGCCCCGTTCGAGAAGAACCTGCCCGTGCTTATGGGCTTGCTGGTTGTGTGGTACACCGACTTTTTCGACGCCCAGACTGTCGCCGTGCTGCCTTACGAGCAATATCTCAAACGGTTCCCCGCCTACCTGCAGCAATTGACCATGGAGAGCAACGGCAAACACCTCACCCTTGAAGGAAAGCGCGTTGCGTACGACACCAGCCCAATCTTTTGGGGCGAACCGGGCACCAACGGACAGCACTCGTTCTACCAGTTGATTCATCAGGGCACCCGGCTGATTCCCTGTGATTTCATCGCGTTTGGCCACGCGCTGACTCCTCTGGGCCGGCACCATGATATGTTGCTTGCGAACGTTTTTGCCCAGGCCGAAGCGCTGGCCTTTGGCAAGACGCCCGCCGAGGTCAAAGCCGAAGGCACGCCGGATTGGCTCGTGCCGCATCGGGTCTTCGAAGGCAACCGCCCGTCTAACACCATCCTGGCCGAGAGCCTCACGCCGGAAGTGCTTGGAAAACTCGTGGCTCTTTACGAGCATAGCGTTTTCACCCAGGGGGTGATCTGGAATATCAACTCATTCGACCAGTGGGGTGTGGAACTCGGCAAAGCGCTGGCGCAGCGCATCATTCCAGAGCTGGAAAGTTCGACCGAGCCCAAGCTCGCCCATGACAGTTCAACGAACAACCTGGTCCGTCGTTATCGGAAAATGAAATCGTTATGAAAGACCAATCTGCGACGCAGCTCGGAATGGTGGGACTCGGCCGAATGGGCGCCGGCATGGTGCGCCGTCTTCTCAAGGCCGGCCACGAGTGCGTCGTCTATGACCGCGCGCCGGAGGCCGTGCAGGACCTGGTCAAAGAGAAGGCGGTCGGCGCCGCTTCACCTGCCGACCTCGTCCGGAAGCTGGCGAAGCCGCGCGCGGTCTGGCTGATGGTGCCCGCGGCTGTGGTGGATCAAACCATTGCCGGATTCGTGCCGCTGCTGGACCGAGGGGATATCCTCATAGACGGCGGCAATTCCTATTATGTGGACGACATCAGGCGCGCAAAAGAACTGGCGGCCCAGGGAATTCATTATGTCGATGTGGGCACCAGCGGCGGCGTCTGGGGTTTGGAGCGTGGCTACTGCATGATGATCGGCGGCGAAAACGAGGTGGTTCAACGGCTGGATCCCGTTTTCGCAACGTTGGCTCCAGGAATCGGCAATATTCCACGCACCCCGGGTCGCGAGAAGCTTGGCGGCACCGCCGAACAAGGCTACCTGCACTGCGGCGCCAACGGTGCCGGCCACTTCGTCAAAATGGTTCACAACGGTATCGAATACGGCATCATGGCTGCTTACGCCGAGGGGCTGGGGGTTCTGAAGGCCGCTAACATCGGGAAAAAGCCAAGTGACGCGGACGCTGAGACGACACCGTTGCGCGATCCCCAGCAGTATCAATTCGATTTCAACTTGACCGACGTGGCCGAAGTGTGGCGGCGCGGCAGCGTGATCGCCTCATGGCTGTTGGATCTGACGGCGAACGCTTTGGTCGTGGATCCTAAGCTTGCACAGTTCGCCGGCCGGGTCTCCGATTCCGGTGAAGGCCGATGGACCATCAAGGCGGCTATCGACGAAGGCGTGCCGGTGCCGGTGTTGACCACGGCGCTATACGAAAGGTTTGCCTCGCGCGGTGAGGCGGATTTCCAGGACAAGTTGCTTTCCGCGATGCGCTTGGGATTTGGCGGTCACTTGGAAAAGCCGGTAGGTAAAATGCAATGAACGCTTCCCATTCCGACACCCTGGTCTTTTTCGGGGCCACCGGCGACCTGGCCTACAAGAAAATCTTTCCGGCGCTGCAGGCAATGGTGAAGCGCGGCACGCTCAATCTGCCGGTCATCGGCGTCGCCAAAGCGGGCTGGAACCTGGACCAGCTCAAGGCCCGGGCAAAGGACAGCCTGGAGAAACACGGGGGCCTGGACCCGGCTGCGTTTGACAAACTGTGTGGGTTGCTTCGCTACGTGGACGGAGACTACCACGATGCAGGGACCTTCCAGGCGCTCCGTCAGCAACTCGGTTCTGCGCAGCGGCCCGCATATTACCTCGCCATACCTCCCGCCGCGTTTGGCACCGTCGTGGAACAACTGCATGGGATCGGTTGCACCGCCAATGCCCGGGTTATCATCGAAAAGCCCTTTGGCCGCGACCTTGCCTCCGCTCGAACCCTCAATCAAATCCTGCTCCAAACCTTCGACGAGAAGGCGATTTTCCGCATTGACCATTATTTGGGCAAGCAACCGGTCCACAGCATGCTGTTCTTCCGCTTCGCCAATACCATGCTCGAACCGTTTTGGAATCGTTCGCACGTCGAGAGCGTCCAAATCACCATGGCAGAGAATTTCGGAGTCCAAGGACGGGGTGCATTTTACGAGCAGGTCGGCACCGTCCGTGACGTGGTGCAAAACCACCTGTTCCAGGTGCTGGCTAATCTGGCGATGGAACCGCCCATCCGCACGGACAGCGAGTCGATCCGCGACGAAAAGGTGAAGGTCCTTAAGGCCATAGCGCCACTGGATGCGAAGAACCTGGTGCGCGGCCAGTTCCGCGGCTACCGGAACGAGCCGGGCGTCGCGCCCGACTCCAGGGTGGAGACATTTGCTGCGCTCAAGCTGCATATCGATTCCTGGCGTTGGCGCGGAGTTCCCTTCTATATCCGCGCCGGGAAATGCCTCGCCGTCACCTGCACCGAAATCCTCGCCCGTTTGCGCCAGCCGCCAACGATGTATAAGCACTACGACCTGAACTCGAACTACGTCCGCTTCCGGATCAGTCCCGATGTCGTGTTGGCCTTCGGCTTAAATGTCACCTCACCCGTGGAGGAATCTAAGAGCCTGCTATCTGAGTTGCTGGCAGGCCGTCATCCCTGCGCCCAGGAGATGGACGCCTACGAACGGGTGCTCGGCGACGCCATGGTTGGAGATGCTACTCTGTTCGCGCGCGAGGATTACGTCGAGGAAGCATGGCGCATCGTTGATCCGGTGCTGAAGGCCGGTACGCCGCTATATGAGTACGAGCCGAACACCTGGGGCCCGGCTGAGGTTGAACGGGTCGCACCACCGGGAGGATGGCAGAACCCGGTGGTCACCTCTGAGAAACCTGATTAGATCCCAGCTCTTATTTGTGAAAGGAGAGACCTTGTGCGCCTAGGAATCGCGGCCGATCACGGCGGCTTTGAGTTGAAACAAAAATTGGCCGCCCAACTGCGTGGGGCGGGTTATGAAGTCATCGACTTTGGGGCCGAAAAATTGACCCCCGACGATGATTACCCGGACTTTGTCATTCCGCTCGCCCGGGCGGTGGTTGCCGGAAAAGTGGACCGTGGTGTGGCGGTTTGTGGCAGCGGGGTCGGCGCTTCGATTTGCGCCAATAAAATCAAAGGAGTTCGCGCCGGCCTGATCGAAGACCACTTTTCGGCCAGACAGGGCGTCGAGGATGATCACATGAACGTCCTTTGCCTGGGTGGCCGGACTGTAGGGCCGTCAGTGGCGTGGGATTTGGTCCAGGCGTTTCTGACCTCCGAATTCAGTCAAGCTGACCGGCATCTGCGCCGCCTGCGGAAAGTCGCCGCCCTCGAGGGCGAAGCCGACTAATCCAAACCGAAGCAGCCCTTGATGTCCGAAGACAGGATGGCCCAATTGGCGATTAAGACGATGCAAACACTCTCGATAGGCACCGTACAGGCCGCTAAATCCTGCCACCCCGGCACTCCGATGGTGCCGGCGGGATCGGGTAACATCGAGATCCCCTGCCGCCTGCTCCATTCTGTGATGGTGATACTTTGGCGCGACAGCATTACATGAGCCCGGTCAGTCGGCTTGGCCAAGTTCATGGCTGACCATCTCGCCCGGTGCTGTGCTCCAGGCTCGGAGGCTACACCTCCCAACCCGACCGGTATTCGCGACGCAGGTACCTGTTGATCTCCGGCATGTTGGTGCATTTCATCTGCTCAACATCCCATTCCAGTTTCTTACCAACCCCGGCAAACTGCGCGAGGTGGCCGGTGAGCGCAAAAGCGGTGAGTGGGGCGGAGGCGCCCAGGAAGTTCGAGCAGGGGACGGTTCCGTGCCTGCAGGCGTAGAAGAGGTCTTCGATGGGGCCGCCATGGGCGCGGGGGAGAATCTGTTTCGGCACCGGGATTTCCGTGCGCCGGTCTTCCGGGAGGAAGCCGAGCGAACTGCAGGTGCCGCCGGTGCGGAAAAGGCCCTTGTCCCCAATGAACAGCGTGTCTTCACCGAACTTGGTCTCATATTTCTTTTCGGCATCTTTCATGATGTCCGGCCGCAGCTCGGCGTTGTCGTACACGTGGACTTTGACCGGTCCCATTCCGCCGCGGGCGGGGACTTCGTATCGCACGATGTTGCTCTGGGGATACATTTCCTCGCTGCCGCCCGTGGTATTGAGGCACTCGATGGTGAAGTGCTTGGCCTCCCCTATCTTGAGCGCCCAAAAGAGGGCGTCCAGGTTATGGCAGGCCATGTCCCCGATGGTGCCGGTCCCGAACTGGCGCCAATTCCGCCAATTGAAGGGATGGAGGTTGTCATGGAATTCGCGGAAAGGAGCGGGCCCGATCCATTCATCCCAATGCAATCCAGCCGGGACTGGCTTGCTCGCGGGCCGTCCGCCGCTGCCGCCGAAGTTGCGTCCCAGCAGCGAGTGAGTCTCGGTCACGTTGCCGATAGCGCCCGCCCAGATATACTCGCAGGCCATGCGAATCGTATTGGTGCAATGGCCCTGGTTGCCCATCTGTGTCGGCACTTTCTTTTCCCGCGCCGCCTGCGCCAGGGCGTAACACTCGTGGATGTCGTGGGCCAGGGGCTTCTGCGAGAAAGTGGCCTTGCCGAGGTGAATGGACCGGATCGCCGCCGGCGCGTGATGGTGGTCCGGGGTGGCGATCAAAACAACGTCGATGTCCTTCTGGCATTCCTCGAGCATTTTGCGATAGTCGTAAAACGCCTTGGGTGCGGGCTGGTCCTTGAATCTGTCGCCGAATTGCTTGAGCCTTTGCGCCATCGTATTGTCGTCCACGTCACAAATCGCGACGAGCCTTTCTTTGAGCGCGGAGTCGAAGCTGTAACCGCCCATGCCGCCGGCACCGATGACGGCTACGCCCAACTTCGCATTGGGCGAATCCGCCCCAAGCAGCGAAGGCATCCCGATGAATTGCGCCCCGGCCGCAGTACCGGCCATGACCGCGGTGCGCTGGAGAAAACGGCGACGACTGACCTGGGAGGTTTGTTTCATAGATTATTCTGAAGCTCTGCCCGTCTATATTCATTTCCCGCCGGGACTGCAAGTCCTGAGCGGCTGTGAAGGCGCACAAGGAGAAGAGCATCCCGGAGGGGAAACGCAACCGGTTGTAGTCGAGGTGTTTGTTCGTTGTGCTCGTTCTTTGTTGACTGGCCTGCATGGTTTGAACAAATTCAGTCAGGACACATCTAACAATCTAATACGAATTATGAGAAACCTGCTTGCATCCGTTACGATGGCGTTAGCCTTGGCCTGGTCGGTCCAAGCCGCCGATGTTTCTGTCAAACTCACGGACGTCCACCTTTGCTGCCAAGGCTGTGTCAAGGGCGTGGAGAAAGCGGTTGAAAAAGTTCAGGGTGTGACTGCGTCAGCGGATCAGGATGAGCACACCGTTACCCTGACCGGCTCGGACACGGCGACCGTGCAAAAGGCGGCGGATGCGCTGGTGGCGGCGGGCTACTTCGGCAAGAGCAGTGATCCCGGCATCAAGATCGCCACCGATACCGGCGCGAAGGACCAGAAGGTGCAGTCGCTCGAGATCGAGGGGGTGCATCTTTGCTGCGGCAAATGTGTCAAGTCGGTGAATAGCGCGCTCGAATCGGTCGCCGGCGTGAAAGCCAACACGGCGACGAAGGGGGCCAAGTCCTTCACGGTGACAGGCGACTTCAACGACAAGGACGTTTTCGCTGCGTTGCAAAAGTCCGGACTCACCGGCCAGGTCGGGAAATAATTCTCCGTTTTAGGCAATGCCCTGGCTGGGCAGTAAGCTGCCCTGGCCCCCCGCGGCCGCTTAACAGCAATGGCCGCAGCCTAAGCCGATCCGGGGTTGCGTGGTAAAGTCGGAAGGGTTTGGTCCAAGGGTTGGATCTTCTTGCGGACCTGGTCGTGGGGGCGCTTCCAACTGGAGCTCTTCGCGAGTGGGCGAGCGGGTGTTTATTCCAATGACCAGTGCCGCGAGGCGCTCCAACTGCCGACCTGCTGCAATCGCAGATTGCCAGCTCTGCGTGGCGTGGCAAAGTCCCCTGAGACCGCTCCGCTACCCGTTGCCCTTATGCCAAAAATACTGATGATTTTCGCGGCGGCCGCTCTGATGGTCGCCCGTGGTCTTGCGGCCGCGCCCGACGGCAACCCCGCCGTTCCCAAACCTCAAAGATCAAACAACCTCGCGACCTTGCTGCTGGATGTTGCCCCGGCCCCAACCACAGAATCCTTTCCGTTTGTTCGTGCGAACGATGGCTGGATTTTCCTTTCCTTTACTACCCACGGCGAAGGCCAAATCCATCTGACCTTGGACAAAGCCTCACGGGCGGAAGCCCCGATCAATCCTGCCCCGGGCAGTGGCCCCACTCACGAGGCAATGCACTATCTCACCAAAGGCCGCCACACCCTCCAGATCGAACGCTCCGGAACAATCACCCTCGAGCACCTCACCCTCAAAGCCATCCCCGAACTGATGCACTGCGGCCTCGGATTCGACCCCCAAATCAAATCCTACGGCCGTTACGACCTGGATTTCCTCAAGCGCGATATCCTGCCCAACGTCACTACCCTGATTGTCCCCCCGAACATCAAGCTCGCCGACTCGGTCATTGAGGATTGGCACCGCCAGGGGAAACGATTCATCGCCGAAGTCGGAATCAACTCCCAGGCCAAAACCGCGCAGGAACACACCGCCTTCTGGACCAACTTCTTCGAAAAAGCTCCCTTCCTCGACGGAATCATTATCGACGAGTTTATCGTCAACCGGCCCGTTTCGGAGTGGGTCCCAACCATGACTCCCGCCCGCCTCGCCCGTATGGATCAGGAACGCGCCGACTACGCTCTGTACGCCGAGGCCTTCAACAAGATCCACGCCGACGCCCGGTTCGCCAACAAATCCATTTACGCCTACGTCGGCGGCAGCGGCAAAAAGCTCAATCAGGAAATCATTGGCACCAACGTCATCCGAACCCTTCTTAACTGCGGCTATTTCGTCGCCCCCGAACGTTACCTCCACGAAATGTCCACCGAAAAAGGTTCCCGGGACGCCCTCCAGGCTTTCCTCGACGGCCTCGCCGACTGGGAAGTCAAAGAACCCGGCGTCAAAAAACAAATGGTGATCACCTTCGGTCTTTTTTCCATGCCTTCCGGTGGGCTCAACAAGCAACCCAACGTCGATTACCAAGTCTGGATGGATCAACAAATGAACCTCGTCGCCAACGACCCAGGTCTCGCGAACATCGGGGGACTCAATTGGTGGACCTCCCTGTTGGCCGACGAAGAAACCGTCCGTTTCGTCGGCAAACTCTACCGCCATTACGCCATCGAAGGGCATGCCAGCATGTTCACCAGCGATCCTTTGTTCCTGACGCACATCCAGAACGCCGACTTCGAACTCGGCACCAACGGTTGGACGCTCCATCCGGCTGAGGACGGTACCATCGCCGCTAAAAGCTTTCCGCGATACGGCAGGATCGAAGGCAGATTTATGGGACTGGGCCGCCCCGCCGACCCCGAGCACATCGGCGACACCTTCCTCTGGATGAAACGGAGCGAGAAAGGACCCAACACCTTCTCCCAAACCATCCGGAACCTGCAACCCGGCAGGCTTTACTCCCTTAAAATGTTCGTCTGCGATTACAACGATCTCATCACGCCAAAGCCGAAAAAGATCGAAGAAGCCAAATCGACAGCCACCATCCTCATCGACGGTGCCGAGGTGGACACGGCTCGATCCTTCACCGAGGTTTACGCTTCCAACCCTGAGCCCAAAGTGCCGGTCTGCATCACCTACCATTGGAAAATCTTTCGCAGCAAAGCCGCCACCGCCACGCTGGCCGTCTCCGATTGGCAATCCCCCAACCAACCCGTTCCTCCCTTCGGCCAGGAACAAGCCTTCAACTTCCTCGAAATCCAACCCTACCGCGAATAACCCCTGCTTTCCGCAACCTCCCAGCGGCGCGTCGCACGCCAACACTCCGTGCATTACCCCGCACTGGCCTCCGTTCCCCGGTCGGTTTAATGATTCAGCCAACACCGAGTTGTCGTCGAGCTGATCGAGATTGGACCGCTGTGCCTGCGCTCGCCGCACCGACGCTGGCCACTCCAAATCCGGTAACGGCAGTCCCGCTGGAAAACACGCGCGCAGGAACTTTATGCCTTTCCCGAAAACAGATTTCGGGCAAATTGCATCGAATGCTGACTCTCGAGTACCTGGCTGACCTGCTGGAAAAGCACCGCCCGGCCGCCCGGGCGCGCGTGAAGGAATTCTCCCTGGCCGGCAAATATTTCGCCTTCAATTCCCACGCGGCCCTGATGGGTGTCATCAATCTCTCTCCCGATTCCTGGTACCGGGAGAGCGTTTGCCTCACCGCCGACAGCGCCGTCCGCCGCGGGAAAACGCTCCAGGCACAGGGCGCGGACCTGGTCGATGTCGGCGCCGAATCGACCCTCGCTCACGCGGCCCGGGTCGATGACGCCGGGCAGAACACCAAACTGCTGCCGGTGATCACCGCGCTGCGCCAGGCCGGCGTCCTGGTCTCCGTGGAAACCTACCAGCCGGCGGTCGCCCGCGCGTGCCTGGAAGCCGGCGCGAACGTGTTGAACCTCACCGCGACCGAAGGCACCGAGGAGCTCTACCGCCTGGCCGCCGCCCACGAGGCCGCGGTGATCATCTGCTACGTGCAAGGCCGCCATGTGCGCGCCGTTGGCGATTTTGATTTCAGCGCCGACCCGGTCAGCCTGATGGAGCAATACTTCGCGCGCCAAATCGAAATCGCCACCCGGCATGGCCTTGAGAAAATCCTCATCGACCCGGGGCTGGGCTTTTATTACCGGAACCTGCAGGACAGCGCGGTGCGCGTGCGGCACCAGATGACGGTCTTTCTAAACTCGTTCCGTTTGCGCGCGCTGGGTTTCCCGGTGTGCCACGCGCTGCCGCACGCCTTCGAATACTTCGGCGAGGAAGTGCGCTGCGCGGAACCGTTCTTCGCGGTGCTGGCGGCGTTGGGACGGACGGACCTGTTTCGCACGCACGAAGTGCCGCGGACCAAGGCGGTGCTGGACACGCTCAAGACGTTCTGATTCATTCCGTCATGATTCCCATGCCTCCTATGTATCGGCTTGGGCGCTGGGTCCTGGGCGCGGCGTTGGGGTTTTATTTCACCCGCATCGATCAGTTTCACCTGGAGCGCGTGCCGGTGCGCGGCCCGGTGCTGTTCGCCGCCAACCACCCGAACTCGCTGACCGACGCCTTCGTCATTGGCTCAACGGTGCCGCGCAAGGTCAACTTCGTGGCGACGGTGCAAATGTTCCGAATCCAGCCCATTCGCTGGCTGCTGAACCGTTGCGGTGTCATCGCTATCAACCGGGTCCAGGACGACCCGCACGCGATGCGTGACGTCCAAAAAACTTTCGAGGCCTGTTTCCGGGTGCTGGAAAAAGGCGAGGCGGTGGGCATTTTCCCCGAAGGCAAATGCGGCGACGAGCCCCAACTCAAGACAGTGAAAACCGGTGCGGCCCGGATGGCGTTGGAGCTTGAGGGGCGCCATGCAGGGAAGCTCGGGCTGAAGATCGTCCCGGTGGGCCTGACCTTTTCCGCCAAGGCGACCTACCGCAGCGGGGCGCTGGTTAACTTCGGCGAACCGATTCGCGTCGCGGACTTTTTGGCCGAATACTCGACCAACCGCCACGGTTGCATCCAGGCGTTGACCGCCGAGCTCGAAAGCCGGCTGAAATCGCTCACTCTGCATCTGCCGCACCTGGAGCGCGCTCGAATTGTTGAGGCGGTGAAACGGCTTTATCTCGACCGGCTCCTGGTGGGCAATACGGTAATTCAGGAACCGGCCACCCCAATCTCCGGGGAACTGCTGCTGACCCAGGCCATCGCCCGGGCGGTGGATTTCACCTTCGAAACCCATCCGGCGCGCGCCGCCGAATTCGTGCGCCGGCTCGGGCATTATGAGGCGGCTATGCGGAAACTGCATCTGTCGGATGAGGTCCTCAGGCATTTCCCGGAGCGGCGGTGGCTGTTACGCCAAAGCCTGGCCTGGACGGGGGTGGCCCTGCTGGGCGCGCCGGTGGCGGCCTATGGCTGGCTGCACCGGCTGGTGCCTTATGCGCTGGTGCGCGTAGTCGTCGGCCGGGTAGCGAAGCAGCGGCCGGACAAAACGCAAATCTCGACGGCGGCCATCCTCAGTGGGCTGGTCGCGTTCACGGGTTTTTACGCCTTGTGCGTGTTCATCTTTCACCGGTTTTTTGGGTTGCGGGCGACGGTGCTCTACGCATGTTCACTGCCGCCGGCGAGCCTGATCGCCCATTATTACGTGCGCGAATTGCGCCGTTTTGCGGCCAGCCTCCGGGCTGCCGTGGTGCTGTTGCGGGCGCCGTCGGCCGCGCGCAAGCTGCTCACCTGGCGCGCGGAATTGATCGAGCTGATCGGGGCCGAACGGCAGGAGTTTCGCGCCGCCCAGGCCGCTCCGAAAGAAGCGTGAGGGTATAATCCGCAAGGGAGCGTGTGCCGGTGCCCAGCCCGACGGGCTGGGGATTGTGACACGCGGTGGCCACGCGGACGCATCTATCGGCGGGAGGCGCCGGCCCAAAGGGCCGGGATACCTTAGCCCAGCCCAACGGGCTGGGAATAGCGGCGCCGAAACGACCCGCGGTCTGAAGGGCCGCGATACCTTCGCGCTCTTGAAACATGAAACTTGCAGAACCGATTCTATTTGGGCATAAGCCCCTGTGAAGGATGCTCCCGCGACCTGGGGGTGTTCGGAATCAGACTAAACGAAACCCGACAAGAATTACACTTATGCCCCAATCATTATCGCGTGTGCTGGTCCACCTCATCTTTAGCGTCAAAGATCGCGCGCCGGTTCTCACGCCCTCGATTCAAAAGGAACTCTATCCCTATCTCGCAGTAGTTCTGCGCCAGAACGATTGCCCGTGTTTGAAGGCCGGCGGATGGGTCGATCACGTCCATTTGTTTTTTGGTCTTCCGCGGAAGCAGTCCATCGCGGAAACCGTCGAGACCGTGAAAACCAGTTCGTCGAAATGGATCAAGACCAAGGGTGCGGAGTTTGGAGGGTTTCATTGGCAGACTGGTTATGGCGCGTTTTCCGTCAGCCAATCCGACGCCGACGCCGTGATAAAGTATGTCGAGGACCAGGCGGAACATCACCGCACGAAGACGTTTCAGGAGGAGTACCGAAAATTCCTGCAGAGATACCAGGTACCGTACGACGAACGGTATGTTTGGGATTAAGATTAGATTATCCCGCCCCGTTGGGGCTCGGCCGGTGTTTCGATCCGCCTATCCCCAGGGCGTTGCCCCGGGCTAAGATAGGGCCGCGCCGTTGGCGCTAAGCGACGGGTCGGGAACGTGGCTTTTAACGCGACGGAAATCCGCGCCGTTGGCGCTGAGTGGCGGGTACACGCTGCCTGGTGTTTGGCAGCACGTGGCCGGCCCGAAGGGCCGGGATACCCTAGCCCAGCCCAACGGGCTGGGGATTGTGACACGCGGTGGCCACGCGGACGCATCTATCGGCGGGAGGTCCCGGCCTAAAGGGCCGGGATACCTTAGCCCAGCCCAACGGGCTGGGAATAACGGCGCCGAAACGACCCGCGGCCTGAAGGGCCGCGATACCGTTGCGGGGGGATGACCGAACGTAGCGTGAGGGTCTGGGGTTCGGCGTGGGTTATCCCGCCCCCGTTGGCGCTCAGTCGGGATTCGGACGTCCGCTGGGCGACAGCGCTAATCTGGTTGGCTCAAAGATGTGGGTAATGACAAGGACTTTAGTCCACGGAACCCCGCCCCGCCAAACGCACGGCGCCGCGTAGCGACGCCTCGACCTATCCCTTGTTTGCCCATCCCTCCCATTCGTCCCGTTCTCACCAACCCCGCCCGCAACCTCATCTCCGGTCTGACCCTTACGACGGATCAGCCGGGCGCCCTTTGTCGTTGGCCCAAAGGGCCGGGATATCTTAGCCCAGCCCAACGGGCTGGGAAACGGCGGTGAACGGACCTGCGGCCTGAAGGGCCGCGATACCGTTGCGGGGGAATGGCCGAACGTAGCGTGAGGGTCTCGGGTTCGGCGTGGGTTATCCCGCCACCGTTGGGGCTGAGCCGGTTTTTGGATGCCCGTAACCCCGGG
>DATMRF010000043.1:0-13926 GCA_035566435.1 Candidatus Acidiferrum sp. | reverse complement strand
GGACACAATCGAGTGCACGGAGAGCACCAGCGGCGTCGAGAGACCGGCGAGGATGAGGTAGGCCTTTTCGTAGTTGCTCCAGTGGCGGTTCGAGCCGGTCCAACCCAGCGAGAACAGGCCGTACGTGAACTGGCGCAGCCTAGTGCGGGCGCGGTCGCGCATGACCGCCAGGTCGGGGATCAGGCCCATGTACCAGAACAGGACCGACACCGTGAAGTAGGTCGATACGGCAAACACGTCCCACATCAGCGGAGAGCGGAATTGCGGCCAGATGGAATTCGAATTGGGGATAGGGAACAGCCACCAGTCGTACCAGGCGCGGCCGACGTGCAGCGCGGGATAAATACCGGCGCACATCACGGCGAAAATGGTCATCGCCTCGGCGGCGCGGTTGACGGCCGTGCGCCATCGCTGGCGCAGCAAGAAGAGAATGGCCGAAATGAGTGTTCCGGCGTGGCCGATGCCGATCCACCACACGAAATTGACGATGTCCCAGGCCCACATCACCGGATGCATGTTGCCCCAGACCCCTACGCCGGTGGAAATTTGGTAGCTAAGCATGAACATCAGCATCGCCAGAGCCGTCACGCTCGGCACGAACAGCACCCACCACCAAAACGGTGCTTTGTCTTCGCTGAGTGAGGCGACCCGGTTGGAGATCCATCCAAAGCTACGCAGGTTCGCCACCAGTGGCTGGCGTTCGAGTTCGGGCGGCGGGGCCGGAACGCTCACGGCTGTGGGCGCGTGTGCCAATATGGAACTCGCCTCGGCCATTACTCCGTTCCTCCCGCGCAAGGTAGGGCGCTTTCAGGACGGCGCGCCCTGCCACAACCATTCGTTGCGGCATGCCTCCGACCAGGCGCCAAGGCTCGGGTCCAGTACCCCACTGCTCGATCACTCCAGCGCTCTGTCATTCCGCTCCTTTCTTCGCCTCACCGCCAGCGTGTTCTTCTGCGAAGGGATTGCCTCGCTTTTGCTCGTATTCCTGCAACTCTATGGGACCGCGCGGGTCGTAATCAGGCATTTTGGGATTCGGGTTGCGCACGCGCGCCAGGTAGGTCGTGCGCGGTTTGGTCAACAAGAGCTCGAGCACCGGGTAGTCGCGATCCAGCCCTTTGAGTTTGGAGACCCGGCTGCCGGGGTCGTTCAAGTTGCCAAAAACAATCGCTCCGGCCGGGCAGGCCTGGGCGCAAGCGGTAGTGAAGCTGTCGGTCGGAACGACTACGTCACCGGAAGCGCCGGCTTTGGTTTTCTGCTCGATCTTGGCCTGCTCGATCCGCTGGATGCAATACGTGCACTTCTCCATGACGCCGCGCATGCGCACGGTAACCTGTGGGTTCTTGACCATTCTAAGCAGGTCCCATTCGTCGTCTTTGCGCTGGGCCAGGGGGCCCCAGTAAAGCCCGTCGATCGGGCGTTTGTTGAAATCGAAAAAGTTAAAACGGCGGACCTTGTAAGGACAGTTGTTGGAACAATACCGCGTGCCGACGCACCGGTTGTAGGTCATGAGATTCAAGCCCTCTTCGTCATGTGACGTCGCGTTGACGGGGCAAACGTTCTCGCACGGCGCGGCTTCGCAATGCTGGCAAAGCATTGGCTGCGTGACCACCTGGGGGTCGTCAATCCAGTCCTCGGATTGCTGCTCGCCCTCGGTCTTGAAGGTCTCGAAGAAGGCCTGGCGAGCCTGTGGGCTGCCTTTTTCGACGAGCGTGCGCCCCGCATAGTAGCGATCGATTCGGATCCAATGCATCTCGCGCCCGCGCTTGACCTGGTCCTTGCCGACGATCGGGACGTTGTTTTCGCTTTGGCAAGCCATCATGCAGGCTGAACAGCCAACGCACTTGTTCAGGTCAACCGACATGCCCCACTGGTGCAGGCCCTTCTTCTTCAGCTCGTCGAAAGGGTTCGGGTAGAGCGGCGCGACCACTGGCGCCTCCTGTGGTTCCATGTGCTTCGCGAACCTGGGATGCTCGCGGTATTGCTCAAGGTCCGCTTCCCGGATGATCGGCCGGCCTTCGAGGGACCAGTGGCTCTGCGTGCACGAGATCGGATAGGTCATGCCCACCGAGCGCAGCGTCGCACCCATCGCGAAGTTCTGAGTTTCAGCCGTGCGCAAAGGATACACGTTGAAACCAGCGTCGCGTCCGACCCGACCCGTCCGGTCGCGCCCGTATCCCAAGGCCAGGCCCAGCGAATAATCCGCCAATCCAGGCTGCACCCAGATGGGCCCGCGAATGCTGCGGCCGCCTAAAGTAATTTCCACGACGTCGGAGTTCTTCACGCCAAATTCGGCGGCGGTCTTGCGGCTGATCAGGACCACGTTGTCCCAGACCACCTTGGTGATCGGGTCCGGCATTTCCTGCAGCCAGCCGTTATTATTGTAGCGGCCATCGTCGACGCTGTAGTCGCGGGCAAAGACCACTTCAAGCCGCTCTTTGGCCGGCGTAAAGACCTGGGCAGACACCAGCGCCTCGGAAACGGCGGCTGCGTTCAGTTTGACCTCGACTGCTTTGGCGGCGGAGCCGGCCAGAAAACCATCGTGCAAAAACTTGCGCCAGGCCGCCTCGAGGGTGTCGCCGGGAACAAGCCCGGCAAAAGTCTCGCGGACAATGCCGTACGGGTCGGTCACACTCGAGCCCGCCAATCGAGCCAGGACTTCGAGTTCGGTGAGCCCGCCGAACAGCGGCGCGATCAAAGGCTGAATCGGCACGAGCGTGCCGTCGCTCGTTCGCGCATCGCCCCACGATTCCAGGAAATGAGCCTTCGGGAGGTGCCAATCGCAGGCGGGGAAAGTCTCGTCCTCGTAATAGCCCAGGCGAACCACGGTCTTCGCTTTCCGCTGTGCCGTCGTCCAGTCCAGATCCGCCGGCGCCGTATAGGCCGGGTTGCCGCCGAGGATGACCAGCGTTTCAACCTCGCCGGCCTTTAGGGCGCGCGCGAGTTCGCGGATGCCTTCCTGCTTCGCTTGCGGGGTTTCGTGGAAGAGAACGCTCCGGCCGATGTTCCCGAGGGCGAAGTTGAGAGCCTGGGCCAGCAGGTGGACCGCGAGCGGCTGCCGGTGGCCCGCGACCACCACCGAGCGGCCGCGATTGGCGAGCAAGTCCTGCGCGCATTCGGAAATCCATTTGGGGTCGACCCCCGCCGGCAAACCGAGCTTGCCGAGGCCGTTGATGCCCGCTTCCTTGAGTATCTGAGCGGCCAGTCCGGCAGCCACCTGAATGACGGCGCTGCTCGCAAGCCGCAAGCGGTGGTCCGCGTTCATGCCCGTAAGGCTCATGAGGCTTTCCACCACGTATAGGCGGTTCAACGAATCGTCCGGTTTTTCGAGCTGCCGCCGCTGCGCAAAGCGCCGGATGTGGTTGTGCACGTCCGGTTCCGAGCCCAGGAAATCGCAGTCGAGTGAGACCACTACGTTGGCCTGGTCGAGCCGGTAATAAGGCTTGACCGAATGGCCAAAGGCAAGGGAGGCGGCGCGGCGATGAATGTCCAAATCCACAGCCTCGTGAACAAACCAGCGTGCCTGAGGAAGGTCTTTCGCGATCTGGGCTTGCAGGCGGCCGCGGGACGGCGAGTCATTTCGCTCGAGCAGAAAGCTCAGCCCCTGGCCGCGGCTGCCTTGCGCCCGCTTCGCCAGTTCGGTGAGGAAATCGAGCGCGGCTTCCGGCGCCGCGTTTTGGCCGTTGAAAATGAAACGCGCGGCGCGGTCGGGGTCGTAGAGGTTCAGAATCGAGGCTTGGGCGAAGCGGTCAGTCCCACCGTTGCTGTCGGGATGAAGGGCATTGCCCTCGATCTTGGTCGGACGCCCATCGTTGGACTTGACCACGAGGGGAATGGTGCCGCCGGGCGCCGGCATCGCGGTCGCATAGAACTGCGGCAGGCCGTGCACATAATTCTCGGGCATTTTGCCGAACGGCTCGAGCTTCTCGACCGGCCGGCGGCACCCGGTGGCACCCAAACCGACACCCGCCAGCAGAAACGACGCCGACATGATCTTGACGAAATGCCGGCGCGAAACCGGGTCGAGATCGCTGGCGCCCTCGGGGAACTCGCGCTCGACCCATTGGCGGAACTCGGGCGTATCCGCCAACTCGTCGAGGCTGCGCCAATACGCGCGGCCGGATTCTGGTTTCATCGGGTTCATCGGTGACAGGCCGAGCAGGTCTGGAGGGATTCAACGCGCCATTGCTCCATGGCTTGGGTTCCAAACTTTCGCTGCGCTTCGGGAGACGCGGGCTTCCAATTCAAGTCGGTGATCTTGTCGAGGGGCCGCAACTTCAGCTCCGGGTGGCGGTGGCAATCCAGGCAGAAAGTCATGCTCAGCGGCTGATACTGATAAACCTCATCCATCTGGTTGATGGGACCGTGGCATTCGACGCAGCTTATGCCGCGGTCCACATGTACCGAATGGTTGAAATAGACAAAGTCCGGCACCCGATGAATCTGAACCCAGGGGATCGGCTGGCCGGTCTGCGCGCTCTCCCGGACAAGGGCCAGCCGCGGGTCATCCTTCAGCACTTGGTTGTGGCAGTTCATGCAGGTGGAACTGGCTGGAATGTTCGAGAACCAGGATTTTTCGACGGCGTTGTGACAATAACGGCAATCGACGCCGAGCTGGCCGGCGTGGGTCGCGTGCGAGAAGGCTACCGGCTGAATCGGTTGGTAGCCGACCTTCGAGTACTTGGGAGTGAAGTAGTACCACGCACCCGCTACCAGCGCCCCGCCTACCAGCACGCCCCCTATGATCAGCATCACCGGCAGGCGATTCGTCCATTTGGGAAAAATCGCTGACATCTAGGCGTCTTTCACTCGGTCGTTCAAGCCGTACATGAGCTCAAAGGCGAGGGATTGTTGTGCATCGGCAATAAACGTCAATTGTTTTATTTAGGACAATTTTTGTACAGCATCACCGCATCGACAGCCAAAGCTCGCCACACGTGAATCTCTCGGTACTGGTCAAAATAACTAATCTCTGCGGCTCGCTTGCGCAAGGGGGAGGCGCAAGATTTCGGTATCATTAATATTCCAAATAAGACGATCAAGTATTTCAATGGCATCAGTTGCAACACTACAAACCGGCGCGGAAGGCTGGCCGCCGTTGATTCAATCGCGCCCGAAAGCAGGGGCGGGGACGGTCACGACCCCCCGAAGGATCTCGCTCAGTGGCCGAGCTATGAGGCTATGGTACGTGACCCAAAACGCGTCGATGGTTCAGTCAGTTTGGCCCGCGCTTGGACATTGACTGTGAATCTAATGTTTACAAGTGTGTGTTCAAGTCAGATTAGCGGTCGGCATTCATCGATCCGCCATAACGGCGCCTTTGCTGCCAACGACTTAGCCAGTTTATTCTCGGTTGAACTGAACCGCGACGGCCTTGGCAAAGTGCCGGCGGGACGCCTGCGCTCCCGCTGGACTCATTCTTGCTACGGTGCTGGGACGGATGTTTGGAGAGGCGGTGAAGAAGGGGTTGGCAAGCCGGGGAACAGCAGGGCGTGGTGTTGAGCAGATCAAACAGATAGGCAAGCTAGCGAGTTTTGTCTCAGAACGAGACATGCGGCAGGGGTCGCCTCGTCCCTGCAAGTGGTTGGCTGATTAAGATTCGATGGGGACGAAGTCGTCCTCGATCCCGCTGGGACCTGGCGGGCAAAGAACGGATGCACTCGACGCATGAATATTTTGATTGTTGATGACGATGCGGTATGCCGGATGGCGTTGGGCGCCGCGCTCAAGAAGCTTGGCCATCAAGTCACCGCAGCCAAAGACGGGGTTGACGCCCTGGCGGCGTTTCAACAACAGCGCAATCGTGTGGTCATTTCGGACCTGCTCATGCCGGGAATGGACGGTCTGGAATTATGCCGCAGGATTCGCAGCGCCGATGCCCCCCGATACACTTATTTCATCCTGCTGACCATTATGGAAGGCAAAGCCAATTACCTGGAGGGGATGAAAGCGGGCGCGGACGATTTCCTCACCAAACCCTTTGACACCGAGATGCTCGTCGCCCGCCTGGCGGTGGCTGAACGCGTCCTGAATTTGCAGTCGGAGCTTCGGCAGTTGGCGGGCCTGTTGCCGATTTGCAGCCTTTGCAAGAAGGTGCGCGACGATCAGAACTACTGGCACCAAGTCGAGTCGTATATCACCGAGCACACGGAGGCTCAATTTACCCACAGCTATTGTCCGGATTGCTTCAGGAAAATCCTCAGCGAGGTTGAAGCTATGGAACCGTCCGGGAGTTAGAACCATAGCGGAACAAAGTCCGTGAACGAGGCCAGGCAGGACCTACGCTCCATGACTGGAGTCTTGACATTTTGGCCGGGCGGCTCAGGCTGGCCGCGGGAATTGGAATAGGGCTCCCAAGATCAGAGTGCACCATCTTGGAGCGACTGATCATCCGCCTTCGCCGCTTAAATCGCAAATCGCAAATCGTAAATCCCCTGCGCCTAGCGCCTCACCGATGCCGCGTGAGCAACAGAAACACAGCGACCGCCGCCAGAACCGCCAGCACCGCGAAGGTAATCTTGATCCAACTCTTCGGGTACTTGCCCGCGATAGCGCCCGTGTAGCCGTTGATCACCACCTGGAAATGATGCGTGCCGTAGTTGTAGGTGAGGAGCCAAAGCGGGGTGAGAATGTGCTTGAAGGTCTGGCCCGAGTAATCGGTTTCCAACTGGAGATTGCGGTGGGTGTCACCGGGCACTCGAGTGGCGCACAGGCGTTCCATTTCGGCGTCCATTTCCTCGCGCGCTTCCTTGGCGGCGGCGACGAGGTCGATCTGGTAGCGCTCGACCACCCAGCCGGACAGGAAACCCGGTTTGTAGGGCACCAGCTCTTTGGTGGGGTAGGGTTCGACACGGCGCAACATCGCGGGCTGCACCCCGCGCGACGCCGGCACCAGTTCGTCATCGAAGAAATGGTCCAGCGAGCCGCTGCTCGGTTCCCAACGGATTTTCTGCACTTGGCGGGTTTGGGTCCGCCCATTGGCATCCTGGTAGGTCTCCGTCTCGTAGTAGTAATAGCCGCTTTCAGCGGTCCAATCCGCATGGACCTGCGCGTCGAAGGTCCAATAAGGAATGTAAAGCCCTTTAACGGTGTCGGTGAGAGCCGTGCGCTTGAGCAGGTTCGGCGCGAACCAGCGCGTGCCGTACCAGCGGCGAATAATATCGCGCGCCTGGTTTTCCGAGAGCTTCATCGGTAGCAGGCTCTCGGGGCGGAATGCGTCTTTGGTCTCCTCGTAAGGGGCCAGAGCCGTCGAGCCGCAGAAATCGCAGCGTTGGCCGACTCGGCCGGCGTCAAAAACCGAGATGGCCTGGCAGCTTTGGCATTTGACCGACAGCTTCTCCGCCTGCCAGCCGCGCTGCGAATCCGGAATCCCGCGGAGGCTCGCCACTAAATCATGCTCGACGATGACTTGTTCGCCGGTAGTGCTGAGTTCGGCCTGAGCGGGGGAAACGGTCCCGCAAAACGGGCAAACCAACGCTTGCTTCGCCGGATTCCACTGCGACTCGCCGCCGCACGAGGGGCAGGAGAATTTTCTTTGGGCAGTGGCGTCCATGCGGGGGCGTAAGAGTGTAGAAGTGTTGGAGCGTAAGAGCGTGGAAGAGTTAAAGCGTCAAAACGTCTTAGCGTTTCAGCGTTTTGATGCCATTCAGGTCTTGAGGAACTCATCCAGCGCGCCACGCGTAATCCGCCAGGCGGAGCCGATCTTTTTGCCCTTTAGCGAGCCTTCGCCGAGCGCTGTCATGACGTCATTCTCACTGACGCCGAGGACTTTGGCGGCGTCGGCGGGGCTAAGCAGTTCGGGCAGGTTGCCGGCGGAACTTGCGGAGGCGGGTGGCGCAGGCGGCGGGACGGAGCCGGCCGGAGCGGTGGGATTCCCCTGGGCGGCGAAGGCCTGGGCCATTTGCTGACCCAAAGCGAGACCGGCGCCGAGGCCAGCGCCCGCCGTGGCAGTGCCGCTGCCCTCGCCCTTTTCCATGCCTTGGGCCAATTGGAATTTAACGTAGTCGTTGAGGTTGCCAACCACCGACATACTCGAACGCTTGTCGATGGCTTGCTCGACCTCGGGCGGAACCGAGACGTTTTCAAGCACGAAACTCGAGATCTCGATGCCGTATTTGGAGGTCACCGCCGGGTTGATGAGCGGCAGCAAGGCCGCGCCAAGTTCCTGGTAGCGCGCCGCGACATCGAGCACTGGCACGTTGGCGGCGGCCAGCGCGTCGCTGAAAACGCTGACGATCCGCGAGCGCATGGTGTCGGCGAACTCGTCCAGCCGGAAATGATCGTCCGTGCCGGCGACTTCCTTGAGGAACAGCTTCGGGTCGATCACATGGAAATCAAACGTGCCGAAGGCGCGGACGCGCACGACCCCCAGGTCGTGGTCGCGCATCATGACAGGGTTGGAGGTGCCCCACTTGTTGCCCGTGAACAGGCGCGTGGTTACGAAATAGACGTCCGCTTTGAAGGGCGATTCAAACCCGTATTTCCAGCCTTTGAGGGTCGAGAGGATGGGGATGTTGTCGGTGGTGAGGCTCCACTTGCCTGGGCCGAAGGTGTCGCCGAACTGGCCGAGATAGACAAACTGGGCGACCTGCGATTCGCGGACGATGAGTTGTGCGCCGCGTTTGATCTCCTTGTTCATGTCCGGGTACCGGTAGGAGATGGTGTCGCGGGAATCGTCTTCCCACTGGATGATTTCCAGGAACTGAGTCTTCAGATAATCCATCAGGCCCATAATGTTTGCCTTTCAGTTTTTCGGTATCATCGTTCGGGCGGATGGTCCTGTGAAGTACAATTTCTGACGAGTTGTGTAATGCATCAGGCGCGGGGACGGCCACGTCCATGATTGTTCCCGTCCACCCAGCTATCCACGGGGACGTGCCCGTCCTCGCCCCGACGTTCACGGGGGCGAGCCGCCGCTCCGGCCGGTCAACGTTTCCTTCACGAAGCTACCGAACTCGGTTGGTTCAAAAGCCCAGTTCTTAATCAAAGTCGGCCCGGCACTCGGGTGGAAGCACCACGCGGTCCAAGACAAGCCGCGTTGGCGGGCGTAATCCATCAAGCGTTGGCCGTACTCGAGGTCTTCGGCGCGGCCGCCCCATTCCCCCATGAGCACCGCGTACTTTTCGCTCACCTTGCCGAAATTCCGGTCCCAATCCTTCTTGTTCGGGTAGGGATGTGTTTCATAAACGACGTTCGTTCCGCGAAGGGCGTGTCCTTCCAGCAGCCCGCGCAGGTCGTAACCCCAGTCCAGCCCACTGGCCGTCACGACATTGCCGGCGCCGGCAGCCCGTACGGTCTCATAAAGCTTTTGCATGCCCACGGCCTGGTAGCTGACTGGCGGCTGGTTAGTGGCGTTCCCTGGCGGCTTTTCAGCGACGGTGCCGCCATCGCGCCAAATGTCCCAGGAAACATCATGCGGTTCGTTGTACAGACCTAAAATGACGAACGGATGGTCCTTGTAGCGCGCGGCCACATCCTGCCAGAACAAGACCGAGAGCTCGTCCGGCATCAGATGCTGGGCGAGTTTGCCGCCTTCGCTCGACCACTGTCCACGATTCGACCAATGCAGGTCGAGGTCGAGATAAACACCCGCCGCGGCGCAGGCATCGACCAGACTATCCACGAGGCGGCGATACGCCAGGCCACCGTCGTCCTGGCGCGCTGCTTTGCCGAACCACCGGTCCTGCGCCAGCGGCATCCGGATGAGGCTCGCGCGCCAAACCCGGATCGCATGGTCCATCGCTTCCTGCATGTGGTCGCCCTGGTTGTTCCATTCCAGCGAGGCGATGTTGATTCCGCGCAAGAGGACCGGTTGGCCGCGGGCATTTAGGAGCCTGGTTCCCTCGACGCGCAGGCTCGCCGGAGAAAGTTTAGGGTCGAATGAGTGGGTTTGGCTCGTGAGGAGAGTTGAAGAGTCTGGAGCAGCCGGCACCAAAGAAGGGAACAGCACCGCCGATAGAGCCAGCCACTTCGCAAAGTGAATCTTCTGCATGGCGCCGATCCTATGGGACCCCTGTCCCTGCTTCGCAATCTAAAAATGGGGTGGCACGACGAATTGCCCTTGCTCAACGAGGCTTGCCACGTCGAAAGGATTTGCGCACGACGCGCCTAGCGGTCAGGGCGCGTTTGAGGCTTTCCAGGATGCGGCGATGGTCGAGCTTCGTGCTACAGGAAAAGATGTCCGCCGCGGCATAGGCGTGTTCCGGCCAGGTATGGATCGTGACGTGAGACTCCGTGATCACGACCACTCCGCTCACGCCGTACGGACTGAAATTGTGGAACACCGTCTTAACGATCTTGCCGCCGGCTTTGAGGACCGCCGCGCAGAGCAGGGCTTTTACTGCCCGCGCGCGCCGCAGGCGTCCGGGGTCGCAACCGTAATACTCGAGCAAGGTATGATGGCATAGGGCGCGCATGGTTCAGGCGGAAAGAAAAGAATGGCCGCGAAAAGGCGCGAGAAGGCGGCAAAAATCGAAGTCGTGATTCACGGTCATGTCATCACGCAGTGAGGGAGGGTTGGTGAGAAACGGATGGATTTTGGAGCAATGTGTCAGCGGCGCGCACGCCATAGGTATAGGCCTCCTCGAAGATGGCGATTCCGCTGAGGTCGGAGTGGGCAAAGACAAGGTTCGGCAGGGGCTGGAGCATTCGAGAGCGAGCCGGTCCCCAAATGAAACCGGGCACCGGCCGAACCATCGCGTGTCCCCAAACCCACACGTCCAAGTGGGTGATGTGGTTAACGAGTTCCGGGTGCGCGATACCAAGCTCCGCCACGATCAGGTCGCACCAATCTTCGTAGGAGCGGGCCAACGCCTTTTGGCGCGCGACCGTTGGTTCGTCTTCGTCCAAAGGTTCATAGTAAGTAATCACGGTCCGCTTAGGAAAAGGATGAACGTTCTGGTGCGTGGCGACCACATAACCGAGAGAACGGCCGGCATAGAAGACATTGTCCCAGGCCAGATCCATCCCGTGGCCGGCGGGCAGGGCATCGAGGGTGAGGTTGGCGACCATCCAGGGCGAGTAAACCGGCGCCGTCGCGACTGTTGGCTGCTCGCGAAGCGGGCGGACGGCACGTTGGGCAACAAACCGGGGCGCGGCCCACACGACGCCTCGCGCCCGCAAGCGTACACTCTTTTTCCGCTCGGGATCGTAGTAATCCAACTGCCAAAGGCCGCCTTGCTGCTCGACATTCCACACGGCGCAAGAGCTGTGGATGTGTTCCTCGAGCCCTGACTGCATTTGGCGCACAAACCAGCCGTTGCCTTCGGGCCACGTGACCACCTCGTACCCGGGCGCATTGGCGGCTCGGCCGTCGCGCGAGGCGAAATAATGGATGCCGGCCCAGGCGGAAATTTTCTCAATGCCCGCCCCGTAATCATCGCGGCAGCAGTAGTTCACGTACCAGCGCAATGGCGAGGAATCGAGCCAGCCGTGGTCGCGCAAATACTCCTCCATGGTCAGCGAGTCCAGTCGGGTGAACTCTTCGTCCTGGGAGCTGGCGTCCACTGGAATCGTAAAAGCGCGTCGCCCGTCGCGGCCACGCAGAGCCTTCAGACGCCGCATTTCGCTGAAGAACGAGTCGATGGCCTGTTGGTCCGAGACGGCGATGCCGAGTTGGGGCACGAAGCCTTCCTGCCATCGTCCCTCGATGAAGAGGCGCTCCATCGGGTCCGCGCAGAGATATTCTTCGCAATAAACTGGCAGCCCGATCGAGTCGTAGCCGGTAACGACGCCGAGCTCCTCGAAGAGCTTGCGCACTTCCACCATGTCGCTGCCGGCGATTGGGACGTAATGGGCCGCCCAGGGAAACGCAGAGACTTCGTTTCTTCCGCTGATGGCATTGCCGCCCGTCCGGGCCTCGAGTTCGAGGAGCCGAAAATCGGAAAAGCCGCTGCGATGCAGCCGTCGCGCGGCGGCGAGCCCGGCAATGCCCCCGCCCACGATCACGATGCCAGCTTCGGCGGTCTCGGAGGGCCGAGGCAACTGCCCGTCACGGAGCGCATGACCGAGCGATGAGTTGCCGCCAACGATCGAGCCACCAAATCGCCGCCGGCGCCCGCGAGGAGGGATGAATGGCGTGGCGCAGGCAATTCCGAGCGTGATCGCTCCGGTGACCAGGAACACTCGGCGGGACAGGCTCATGCTCTGAGACTCCTTACATCGCCGCCTACAATATCAGGACAGGCTCGCAGGGAATTGTCGTACGGCTCAATGCACATAATGGGCCCACTCCTCCTCGAAGTAGCGGACGAGCATTTGGTTATCCAGGCGGTTGGGTTCCACCTTGAGCGGCCCCATGTCCGGAGGAAAGTGGAACATATCCCGCACACTGGCCTCGGTGATATATTTCAGCGAATCAGGCAGGCGCAATTCCTGCGGAAGCGGTTCGTGTGAAGCCAGGATAAAACCCCACTCGCCGAACGAAGGCACATACAGGTGGTACGGTTCGGTGACGAAGCCGCTGACCCGCAACGTTTCATCGACACACCAGAATGATTTGCGGGCGACCCAGGGAGAAGTGCACTGAACGACCAGCGCACCCCGAGGCCGCAACGCTGCGTGCACGCGCGCGTAAAACGCCGTCGTGTATAACTTGCCCAGCGAGAACGTGGACGGGTCTGGAAAGTCCGCGATGATGAAATCAAACCGGTTGGCATTCGATTTAAGCCAGGTGAAAGCGTCGGCGTTCAGAATGTGGACGAGCGGCGAGAGCAGGGAACGTTCATTGACGCGCAGCAGCAACTCCTGGGTCGAGAAGAGATGGGTCATCTCGGGATCGAGATCCACGAGCACCACGTTGGTGACAGTCGAGTATTTCAGGACTTCCCGGACGGCGATGCCGTCGCCCCCGCCGAGCACGAGTACGTCGCGCGGTAAAGCGAGCCGGGCGAGTCCCGGTTGAACGAGCGCCTCGTGGTAGCGGTATTCGTCGCGCGAGCTAAATTGCAGATTGCCGTTCAGATACAACCTCAAGTCGTTGGCTTCGCGCGTCAGAACGATCCGCTGATACGGAGTTGAGCGCGCGAAGATGACGGTATCGACATACGCCCCCTTTTCCGACCAGGCGAGCAACCGGTCGGAACCGAAGAATCCGGCCGCCAGCACCGCGAGCACGACGAGTCCGGCGGCCTGGAGTCTTGCGGCGCGGCGAAGATGTTGGCGCAGCCAGCGCAAGGTCGCCAGCGCCACCAGCACATTGAGCGCGCCGAAGAGGAAACTGGAACGCACAAGTCCCAGATGCGGCACCAGCACGAGCGGAAAGAGCAATGCGGCCGCCAGGGCGCCGATGTAATCGAAGGTAAAAACTTGCGAAACGAGCTCCTTGAACTCCAGCCGGTCCTTGAGGATGCGCAGCAGCAACGGAATCTCAAGGCCGACGAGCACGCCGACGACCAGCACCACGGCGTACAGCAGTACCCGGAACGAGCCAATCTGCGCGAACAGCAAGAAAAGAAGCCCAGCCGAGCAGCCGCCCACCAATCCAACCAGCAACTCCACCTGGATGAACATCCCGATCTCGTTCACGTGAACGAATTTCGAAAGGTACGACCCGACACCCATGGCAAAAAGGTAGACGCCAATGATGGTCGAGAATTGGGTGACCGAATCGCCAAGGAGATAGCTGGCCAGGGTACCGGCGAGGAGTTCATAGACCAGCCCGCACGTCGCGATGGCGAACACGGAGGCCAGCAGCAGGAACTTGAGCCGTCGGTCAGGCATCGGGAATAGACTATCCATGGACGGCGGCGGCGATGATGAGACAAAGACCGATCGACACGCTGCCGACGACAGGCTGGCGTCAAGAGTAGTGTGTAAAAGCTGGGAGCGGGTGACGGGACCAATGTTTGTTCATGCGATCAAAGACGCTGTAGAGGATACGTTCACAACTGCTGCGGGTGGTAAAGGCGCACATGGTGCGGATACGCCGGC
>DATMRF010000042.1:0-42527 GCA_035566435.1 Candidatus Acidiferrum sp. | reverse complement strand
CCCCATCCTACCCCACTCCCCCTGGCGTCCGGGCAAAGCCCGCAACGGCAAAATCGCCCGCCTGCCCGAACCGCTCCGCGAAACCGTCAACCTCCTGCTCCTGGACGGCCTCACCTACGAAGCCATCATCGCCAAACTCGGTGACGCCGGCAAACACCTCACCTACCACAACCTTAAACGCTGGCGTCAGGGCGGTTACCAGGACTGGCTCCTCGCCCGCCAAAGCGCTGACCGCGCCCGCATCCGCGAACAGGTCCTCCAAAAGCTCGTCAGCCAGAGTAACCCCAAGGATCTCCCCTCCAAGCTGACTGCCGCGGTCGCCTCACAGTACATGCAGTTCTTTCTGGATTTCGACGCCACCTCGCTCAAAGAAAACCTCCAGTCCGACGCCGGTTCCTTCATCTCCCTGCTCAACAGCGTGGCCAAAACGGCCCACCACGGCCTCGACTGCGCCAAAGCCCGCCGCAAGGAAGCCAGCCTCCCCGCCTCCCTGGCAGCAGCGAAGGACCCTCAACCCGCTCCGGGACCAAACTCGACCAATCTCGACCAATGAGCGCCTATGAGCGCTAAGAAAAAAGTTTTTCCCCCGGCTGGCCGCCCCACACCCTTGAAGCGGGACACCATTAACGATGATCAAGAATGCTCCAGGCCGGTTTTGTACCTTCTTGTGGCAAAACCTCACCTCCCTGCACCCAACCTTCCCACCGGCAGCCCCTCGCCGCCCCGCCGCTGGTATCAGTTGGTCCCGCGGGAATCCGGCTAACCTCAGCTAATCACGCCCGCTAAAGCCTATATTTTTTTCACCCCATCACCTTTAGAAGACATGCCGCATCGAAAACCGCCACGCCGCCCTCCGCGTTCCGAGAACCATCAACTACCAACTCTCCACCATCAACCAACACGCCACCCCATGAATCCACCACTCCATTACTCCACTCCTCCAGCGCGTCCGCCCACCGACCTTCGCAATCTCAGGAAAACGATCAATGCCAGCCTCGGCTGGCACCGTCACCCGCGCAACGGCAAAGTCGCCCGCCTCCCCGAGCCCGTCCGCAACCGGATTAACCTCATGCTCCATGAAGGCCTGCCCTATCGCGACATCATCGCCAAGCTTCAAGACGATGGTTCCCTCCCCTATCCCCTGTCCGAGATGAACCTCAGCAACTGGTACCGGGGCGGTTTCCGCGACTGGCTCCGCGACCAGTCCAAGGCCGCCGTCGGCCTTCCTCCCCAGTTCGACGTCACCAGGCCGGTGTTCCAGCAGGCGGCCGCCTTGAAAGCTCTCTGCGCCCAGCCTTCCCAGCCGCAAGCCCTCCCCGCTCCTCCGCTGGTATCAGGTGGTCCCGCAGAAATGCGGCTAACCTCAGCTAATCCCGCCCACTAAAGCCTATATTTTTTTCACCCCATCACCTTTAGAACGCATGCTGCGTCCATCCATCGCTAAATCCTCCATCGGGGCGCGGGATTCCAATCCCGCGATCGCTTTCGTCCCACCTACGCCCGTCGGGGTGGGGCGCGCCTGACTCTGTATCGCTTGTGAAAAACTCGAGGATTAATAGCTCAGTGAACAATTCTCCTGCCATCAATTTTCATGCCAGCTCTTCCGCTACGATCAGACCCACACACGCCAGCCCGAGTATTCCCCAGCGGTCCCGAGCGATCCGAACCAATCCGAACATTAAAAAATTATTTTTCCGCCTTCATCACCAGTGAAATCGGTAAACAAACGGTAAACTTTCCCCCATTACTCCACCTCTCCATGACTAGCACCGTGACTTTTGCGCTTTCCTGGGGCAGAAATCCGCCTACCGCGCCCGTCCACCCACCCGCCCGCCTGAGCCCTGCACATTGCCGGCAGGCCACGGTGGAGCCAGCGCGTGCGCTCGATTCGCAGCCAGAACTGCACGGGCCGCCGCACCGACGCCAGGAGCGCTGTTGCCCCATTGCTGGCGGCCGCTGTTGGCAAAGAATTGCGGCTCCCCGCAACGGGAGTTCCACCGCGCTTGCTCATTCAAGAATGGACGGTGCCTGTTGCCCAGGGGTGCCCCGAAGAGCCACGATCTGCCGTAGGCATAACCCGAATAAACCGCGGGATAGGCCGCCTCTCCAGAATCAGCATAGGGCGCCACCGCGGTCGCCGGATATGCGGGCTCCGGGGCATAAGCGTACGCTGAGGCTGCGGGCGCGGGATTGACCGCGCTCTCGGCCTGCGCTAACCGCAGCCGTAACTCGTCACCATGATGCAGTACGGTCGTCAGCATTTCCGTCGAGGCGCCATGCTCCTTCAAGCCGATCAACTCAGTAGCGTCGGGATTATATGCGATGGGCGAGCCCTGGATGTAAGCCAGCATGACCTCCGTTTCAACCTTCGCGTCCAGCATCTTGATCAGCTCGGCGACCCCTGCCGAATATGTTCCCGCCGGGCGGGCGCTTTGCCTCCCCGAAAGTATCAACGGCGCAACGGTCGGGCTCGAGTTTGTCGGCGCGGTCGTTGCAGAGGCGCAGGCGATGCCGAGAAAAACTGCCGTGGAAGTCATTCCTGCCTTGCGAACGATTCGAAATATTTTGCTGCGGTACAACATATACTCACGTCTGAGTAACCCGCGTTTGAAACTCGCAATACTATTAGCAGAACGCTTCCGCTGGGTCAATCAAAACCGGAAACTTGTATCCTCATTCGCACCAAGCCGCGCAATTTTTAGCTGTCCTATAATAAGGCGGATTTCGGGCTCGGCCGGGGTTGTTCCTCGCAGGTCATTTTGAACGGAAAATGGCATCCATTGCTAAGTTAAGTTACTGGCAGACAGTATTTTACGCCATAAGATTAGGAATTTGCCTTCCCTCCACGCGCCGCCGAGGAACCGCATTAGACACGTTGGTCTACTTACTGCTCCCACCGCAAGGCGGACGTACTATGCAAGCTGTTGACCGAAAGCAATGCGGAGCGAATGGGACCCGGAGGTTCCTGGACCGGGGCAGGTTTTTCTTCGTCGCTGATTACCGTCGCTGTTACCCCAAAAAGCAGGTTGCGTTGCGTCAAACATGAACGCACCCACCCAAAACCCAACGCCCGGCTCGACCGGCTCAAACGGCTCGGAGCCCGAGCCCACCAAGTCAAAACGCATCCTCTTGGTAGAGGGGGATGGATTCGTCCGGCTGGTCCTGCTGTTCCTGCTAAAAATGGCAGGCTTCCACGTGGACTTCACCTCCAACGGGACTATCGCCTTGCGCAAGCTCCGCAGCCGCCATCCCGACGCGCTCCTGGTCGAGCTGAACCTTCGCGGAATGTCCGGACTGGAACTCATTAGGACCGCGCGCCAGGATCGGGAGTTCGGAACCCGGCCCATTTACGTCTTTACCTACGCCGACCTGATGAGCCGCGCGACACGGAAGGAAGTGGGGAAGCTGGCCACAAAGGTGTTCGACAAACGCGAGGTCGCTTTGGAAAACCTGGTGAAGAATGTCGCCCTCATGCTCGAGAGCCCGGAAACCGCCGGCGAAACCCGGCCAGCCGCCACGTCGAAAGCACGAAGGATCGAGGAGCACAAGGACATGCCCATCCCTCGCGAGGTCGAGGAGATTATCGCCGGGGTCCGAGCGCAATCAAACCTGTTCGTGAAGGCCAAGGACGCTGAAGCTCGTGCCGGGTGCTGCACCGAATTTCTCAGCCGGGTACGTTCATTAGCCAGTTGCACGGAGGCCGCTGGGCTCCGCAATTTAACCCGCCAGGCCAAAGTCCTCGAAGCCTTCCTCAACCAACTCTCCCAGGTGCGCCAGGACCTCAACGACTCGGCTTTGAACACGGTGACGCACGCCGTTGAAGTCATGGGGTCGCTCTTTCGCGGCCCCGCCGGCAAACAACGCGACCTTTCGCAGTTCACTGCGGTCATCGTCGATGAGGCGGCTCCCTCAAACATGGCCGTCAGCGACGCCCTGCGCAACGCCGGTTTTCATCCCATCTCCTTCGAAGAGCCGGCTCGCGCCCTGGACCATCTGAAGTCGAATCCGGCCGATGTCGTCATCGCCAATGTGCCGCTGCCAGAAGCCCATGGCCTTGCCTCAAGCGACATCAAGAAGCTTCCGTTGCATGCGGCCACCCCCGTCATTTTCGTCCCTGAATCGTCTGTTCGGGAGCGTTCCAGTGAGGAATTGCCCACCAGCGCCCCGCGCCTGAATACAAGTCCGTTGGTACTTAAGGAACTGATCATGAAAGCTCTCAATGAAGTGCAGAGCCCTCGGGCCCCGGCCCAGGACCCGCCGAAGCCCGCTGCCCCCGCGCCAGCTCCCGCCGCCGAGGAGAAAGTCGCCAGGCCACGCCCTGCGGCAGCTCCGGTTTTAGACGATAGTTTCGATCTCTTTCCCGTTCCAAAACGACAATCCGATGGCCAGATGGTTCAACCACTCGCTCAGCCGAGGCCCCTCCCGGCCCCGGAAGAGTACTACACCGGGCCATCTCCAGCCGTCGCCAATTTACAGCAGGAAAGCTGGGCCGCTGGTCAGCAAGCCGCCATCGGCAATGGGCAGCCGATTGTTCTTTTCGTCGAAGACGACCCGTTTGTGCTCAGGGTTTACAAGAGATGCCTCAACCGTGAGGGCTTTCACGTCGAAGCCGCCGAGGACGGTGCGGTGGCGCTCGAGGTTCTGCCGCGGCTCAGGCCGGATGTGGTGGTCCTGGACCTGATGCTGCCCAAGGTCCATGGGCTCGAGATCCTTAAGTTTATCCGCGCCGATGCCAACCTCAAAGACACGCCCGTACTGGTGCTCTCCAACGCCTATCTGGAAGGGCTCGCCACCAAGGCCAATCAGGCCGGTGCCAACCAAGGTATCCTGAAAACCGAATGTACCCCTCAGAAGCTGGTGGAGCACGTTTGCGAGCTGCTGGGGCGCCCCGTGGCCTCCCGTCCGCCGGCCCCACTCCTGTTGGACTCGCAGCTTGTCGCCCCTCAAGACGATGCGGCTTCTCTTGCAGAAACCGCGATTTGGACCCGCCAGGCCGGCCTGCGAAAAGATGCGCCGAAGGAAATCGTGGAACTTCGCCAGGTTTGCCTCGCCTACATCAAAGCGACTGCTGGTGAGGCGCGACTGGTTTTTCTTACCGAGCTCTACCGCCGGGTGCGCTTCTTGAGCGCGCGCGCCGGCCTGAGCGGCTTGACGAAAATCGCCGAGCTCTGCAGCGCGCTCGAAGGTCTCCTCTTCCAAATTGTGTTCAAGCAGTCCGAGCCCACTCCCTCGACCTTTCAAACCATCGCCCAGGCGGTGGATTGCCTCGACCGCTTGGCCCAGAACCGCGACACAACCTTTGTCGAACCCAGGACCAGGTCCACGGTGCTCGTCGTGGACGACGATGCGGTCTGCAATTTTACCATGGTCAATGCGCTCAAGCGGGCTGGTTTCGATGCCACTGGTGTGGCCGATCCCGTTGACAGCCTGCGCGTGCTGAAGGAGAAAAACTTCGACGTGCTCCTGTTGGATATCAACATGCCCCAACTCACCGGTTTCGAGGTTTGCGAACACTTGCGCCGCATGCCGCAATACAAATCCGTGCCGGTCATTTTCGTGACGATCGATGCCGAGTTTCAAAACCGCGCACGCAGCATCGTCTCCGGTGGCAATGACCTGATGGCTAAACCGGTCTCCCCCCTCGAACTGATCGTCAAGGTGACGATGCACTTGCTCAATTCGACCACCAAAAGCGACTCCGCACGCACAGTGGAAGTCAACCAGCCGCTTGCCTGGTCCGCGGAAACCATGCCCGACGAGAACGCCGTGCAGGCAGGCACGGTGCAACTCGCCCCGGGGTTGGAAAACACCGCTGAGCCCATCAACCCGCTCCTCACCGCTGGCAGCATCCCCTTCGAGCCTATCCAGCGTGCCGAACCTGGCGCCGCCGGTGGCGAATGGCAGGTGGAAGATTTGTCACGGCTGCCCGCGAACCCGATCGATAAGCTCCAAACCGATGACCAACTGATCGAAGCGTTCCAGCCCTCCGGTTTGCAGCCGGACGCGCCCGATCTCCAACCAGCGGAACCTACGATTGAGGAACAAATCGCCGAAGCTGAACGGCAGGCTTTAGCCCAGAGGGACGCCGGGGAACCGGTTCCGCTGGCGAAAAGCGACTCAGCGGAACCTACGATTGAGGAACAAATCGCCGAAGCCGAACGGCAGGCTTTCGCCGAGCAGGACGCCGGGGAACCGGTTCCGCAAGCGAGCACCGACTCTGAGCCGGGAGCGGAGGCGGCTCCTCCTGCCTGGGAATCGACCGCGGCGATGCCGCCCGGCCAGCCCGATGCCGAGAACCAACTGCAGGCGCCTCAAAGCGAAAGTGATCGGCAGCAGGAGGCGCTGGAAAAATACAAGAAGGAGCGCGAGACACTGGCGCTCCGGATTTGCAATTCGGAAATGGAGCTCAGCCGGGCGCAAGCTCGCGTCGAGCGCAGAGATAAGACCATCGAGGACCTTCAGAAACAATTGGAGGAACTCTCTGCCCTCAAGCCGCAGCCGGAACAGAATGGTGCGGAGGAATTTGAACAGCGTCTGAGCCAGAGTGGGGCCGAGCTGGAGCTCGCCCGGGCTGAGTTGGAGCAGCAAAAGCAGGAACAGGAACGAGCGGAGTCGGATTTGCGCCGGCAACTCGAGGCGGCGATCGCCGCGCGCAAGGAGCGCGAAGCGGCACAGCAGCAAGCCCTCGCTCGCTCCGCGGAGTTGGAACAGGAGCTCGCAGCACTGCGCGAGGCGCGCGAGGAACTCGATGCCAAATTCGCCCAGGAGCAGCAGGTAACTGCTGAATCGGCCAAGCGAGCTCGAGAGCTTGAACAGCGTCTGAGCCAGAGTGCGGCCGAGTTGGAACTCGCCCAGGCTGAGTTGGAAAAGCGAAATCAGGAACAGGACAGTGCCGAGTCGGATTTACGCCGGCAACTCGAGGCGGCAAGCGCCGCGGCCAGGGAACGCGAAGCCGCACAGAAGCAGGCTCAAGCACGCTCCGCGCAATTGGAGCAGGAGTTGGCCGCGCTGCGCCAGGCGCGTGAAGAACTTGGCGGAAAATTTGCCCAGGAACAGCAGGTGACTGCTGAATCGACGAAGCGCGCTCAAGATCTTGAACAACATTTGGGTCGGACCGCGGCCGAGCTCCAGACCGCCCAGGCGGAGTTGGAAAAGCAAAAGCAGGCACAGGAACGCGCGGAATCGGATTTGCGCCGCCAACTCGACGCCGCGAGCGCTGCGGCCAGGGAGCGTGAAGCCGCACAGAAACAGGCTCAGGCACGCTCCGAGCAGCTCGAGCAGGAGCTCGCAGCCCTGCGCCAGGCGCGTGAAGAACTTGGCGGAAAATTCGCTCAGGAACAGCAGGTGATTGCTGAATCGGCGAAGCGCGCGCAGGAGCTTGAACAACATTTGGGTCGAACCTCGGCCGAGCTCCAGACCGCCCAGGCGGAGTTGGAAAAGCAAAAACAGGCACAGGAACGCGCGGAAACGGATTTGCGCCGCCAACTCGAGGCCGCCAGCGCCGCGGCCAAGGACCGCGAAGCCGCAGAGAAACAGGCTCAGGCACGCTCTCAGCAATTGGAACAGGAACTGGCTGCCCTGCGCCAGGCGCGTGAAGAACTTGGCGGCAAATTTGCCCAGGAACAGCAGGTGACTGCTGAGTCGACGAAGCGCGCTCAAGAGCTTGAACAGCGTTTGGGTCAGAGCGCGGCGGAGTTGAAACGCACCCAAACCGAGTTGGAAGAGAAAAAGCAGGCACAAGCACGCGCGGAATCAGAGTTGCGCCGGCAACTCGAAGCGGCGGTCAAGGACCGCGAAGCCGCAGAGAAACAGGCTCAGGCACGCTCTCAGCAATTGGAACAGGACTTGGCTGCGCTGCGGCAGGCACGCGAAGAACTCGGCGGCAAATTTGCCCAGGAACAGCAGGTGACTGCTGAATCGACGAAGCGCGCTCAAGAACTTGAACAGCGTTTGGGCCAGAGCGCGGCGGAGTTGAAGCGCGCCCAGGCCGAGTCGGAAAAGCAAAAGCAGGCGCAGGAACGAGCGGAGTCGGATTTGCGCCAGCAGCTCGCGGCGGCGAGCGCGGCGGTCAAGGAGCGCGAAGCCGCACAGAAACAGGCTCAGGCGCGCTCCGAGCAGTTGGGTCAGGAACTGGCCGCCCTGCGCCAGGCGCGCGAGGAGCTCAGCAGCAAGTTCACCAGCGAGCAGCGCGCGAGCGCTGAGTCCGCCAACCGCGTCAAGGAGCTGGAGAATTTCCTCAGCAAGCGCTCGGTGGAACTCGAACGCGCCACGACGGACTTTGAAAAACAGCTTCAGGAACGCTCGCAGGCGGAATCGAACTTGCGCGGGCAACTGGAGGCGGCCGCGGCCCTGGCCACGCAGACTGAGGCTGCGCACAAACAGTCTCAAGCCCGTTGCGGGAACCTGGAGCAGCAACTTGCGGCCGTGCAGCAGGCCGGCGAGCAACTCAACGCCAAACTCGCGCAAGAGCACCAAACGACTCAAAAGACGGCCAAACGTATCGAGGAGCTCGAGGCCCATCTTCGCCAGAACTCCGCGGAGTCGGAGCGCGCCAAGGCCGAGGCCCAGAATCAGGCAACAGAGCGTGGCCGTGTCGAATCTGAGTTGCGCCGCCAACTCGAGGTCGCGAGCGCCGCGCTCAAGCAGGGCGAATCCGCCCAGCAGCAAGCCGGGGTGCGTTGCAGCCAGTTGGAGCAGGAATTGGCCGCATTGCGCCAAATGCGAGAGGAACTCACTGGCAAATTTGGCAAAGAGCAGCAGGTCACCGCCGAGTCTCGCGCCCGCATTAAGGAATTGGAAGGCCACCTGGGTTCCAAGTCAGCGGACCTGGACCGTGCCAGGGTCGAGGCCGAGAATCAGGCGAAAGAGCGTGCGCGCGCGGAATCAGATTTGCGCCGCCAACTCGAGGTCGCGAGCGCCGCGATCAAGCAAAGCGAAGCCGCCCAGCAGCAAGCCGGGGTGCGTTGCAGCAAATTGGAGCAGGAGTTGGCCGCGTTGCGGCAAGCGCGCGAGGAACTCACTGGCAAGTTTGGCAAAGAGCAACAGGCGACCGCCGAGTCCCGCGCCCGCATCAAGGAACTGGAAAGCCAGATGGGTTCCAGGTCAGCGGACCTGGACCGTGCCAAGGCCGAGGCCGAGAATCAGGCGAAAGAACGCAGCCGCGTCGAGTCGGATTTGCGCCGCCAACTGGAGGTTGCCAGCGCCGCCATCAAGCAGAGCGAAACCGCCCAGCAGCAAGCCGGGGCACGCTGCGGTCAGTTGGAGCAGGAGTTGGCCGCATTGCGCCAAATGCGAGAAGAACTCACTGGGAAATTCGGCAAAGAGCAGCAGGTCACCGCCGAGTCCCGCGCCCGCATCAAGGAACTGGAAAGCCACCTGGGTTCCAAGTCAACGGATCTAGACCATGCCAGAGCCGAGTTGGAGAAGCAGGCTAAGGAGGGAGCCCGTGTTGAGTCTGATCTGCGAAGTCAACTGGAGGCAGCGAGCGCCGCCATCAAGCAAAGCGAAGCCGCGCAGCAGCAAACCAGGGTGCACGTCGGCCAGTTGGAGCAGGAATTGACCGCATTGCGCCAAATGCGCGAGGAACTCACTGGCAAATTTGGCAAAGAGCAGCAGGTTACCGCCGCGTCTCGCGCCCGCATCAAGGAACTGGAAAGTCACCTGGGTTCCAAGTCAGCGGACCTCGACCGCGCCAGGGCCGAGTTGGAGAAGCAGATCAAAGAGCGCGGCCGTGTCGAGTCGGATTTGCGCCGGCAACTGGACGGGGCGAGCGCCAACATCAAGCAGGCCGCCGCGCGCTGCGGCCAGTTGGAGCAGGAATTGACTATCTCGCGCCAGGCTCGCGAGGAACTGACCGGCAAATTTGGCAAAGAACAACAGGTCACTGCCGAGTCACGCGCCCGCATCAAGGAATTGGAAAGCCACGTGGGTTCCAAGTCAGCGGACCTCGACCGTGCCAGGGCCGAGGCCGAGAATCAGGCGAAAGAACGCAGCCGCGTCGAGTCCGATTTGCGCCGCCAACTGGAAGTTGCGAGCGCCGCCATCAAGCAGGGCGAAGCCGCCCAGCAGCAAGCCGGGGTACGCTGCAGCCAGTTGGAACAGGAAATGGCCGCATTGCGCCAGGCGCGCGAGGAGCTGAACGGCAAATTTGGCAAAGAACAACAGGTCACTGCCGAGTCCCGCGCCCGCATCAAAGAACTCGAAAAGCAGTTGCAAACCAGCGAGGCCGATCGCCACGCGCAGATTACCGAATTGGAACAACGGGTTAGCCAGGGCGTGGCGGCTCTTGCCCGGGCCACCTCCGATTTTGCCAACGAACAGGGCGAGCGCCAGCGGAGCGAGCAACGCGCCGGGACGCTTAACACCCAGTTGCAGGCGTTGCATGCGGAATTCAGTCGCGTGCTCCAGGCGCAGCAAGCCAACCTCGAGCGCATCAGCACACTCGAAGAAAAACTGCTCCAAAGCGGCCAGGCCCTGGCCCGGCGGACGGCCGATGTCGAACAGCACCAGGCCGAGAGCCGGCTGGCCCTGGAACAATTACGAAACGCGAAGGAACTGAGCACCCAGCTCCAGAAGAACCTCTCGTTCTTCGAGGAGGCGAACAAAACGCTCGATCGTACCCGACAAGACCTCCAGTCACGGCTGGACGCCAGCCTAACCGCCGCGCAAGCCAGCGAAGCAGGTCTCCAGCGCGAAAGCTCTGAACGTCAACGCCTGGCGTCCGCCTTGGATGGAGTTCAGCGCGAGGCTCAGAACCAATCACGAATGCGCGAAACTGCCGAGGCCGAGCTGCGCACCACACTCGCCGCCTTGCGTGAACTTGAAACCAATCTGCAAACGGAATCTGGCGAACGTCAACGCCTGGCGTCGGCCCTGGATGGAGTCCAGCGCGAGGTCCAAAACCAGTCCCGCAGGCGCGAAACCGCGGAAACGGAGCTGACGACTACACTCAATGTGCTTCATGAAATCGAGGCAAGGCTGCAAACCGAAGCCGCTGAACGTCAACGCCTGTCCGAGGTCCTGGATGGAGTCCAGCGCGAACTTCAAAACCAATCCCGCAAGCGCGAAACCCTGGAAGCGGAGCTGAAGACCGCAACCGGCGCCCTGCAGGAAAATGAGGCGAGGCTCCAAAAGGAAGCCGCCGAACGCCAACGCCTGGCGAGCGCCTTGGATGGGGTCCAGCGCGACCTCCAAAACCAATCGCGGAAGCGTGAAGCCCTGGAAACGGAGCAGCAGACCACCCTCAAGCTGCTGCGTGAAAGTGAAGCCAGACTGCAGCAGGAAACCGCCGAACGTCAACGTCTCAATCAGGCCTTGGCATCAAGCCAACTCAACTTGCGGGATCGCGCCCAACGGAGCGAGCTGGAGCTCTCCAAACTTCAGTCCGCCCTCCAATTCGAACAGGTCGAGCGCAAACGCCAGGAAACGCAGCTCGCTCGGATGCGTCACATGTCGATGGATGCTGCCCGCGCCGCCCGGGTGGTGCGGAACAACTTGCGCCGGCAGGTCCGTGAACCGGTTGACGACCTGTGCCAATCTGCCCGTAGTTTGCTGGAGCTCGAATTGGGCAGCCGGCAAAAGAAACTCGCTGAAGCCGTCCTTCACGATGTTCTCCTGGTCCGCACCAGGCTCCAGGAGCCGGACATGGCGCAACGCGATTCAAACAATGGCGCACCCGGAGCGGAAGAAGACCTGCCCGCAAATCCTATGCTGCCGCAGTAAATTGGGTTAGCGGACCGGCCGGCTTGATCCAGCCCGGCCCCTCCGGGTCGAGCCGTTCGTTTAGGCGTTCTAAGAGCCGGCTCCGGCGCCTTTCGAGGCTACGGTCTGGCCCCCGGCGCTGGGGCTCTCGACATCAAATTTCCATTGAAAGACCTGCGTTTTGCCAATGCCCCGGATGTCCTGGGTCGCTTCTTTGAAGCTTTGGGAAGAGAGGCTGGCTGTGATCTCCTTCTTCTTGTTAAGCGGCAGGGCATTGAAGGAAATCGCGACCCCGTTGGGCTTGGACAGGCTTTCGAGGCGCGCCGCCATGTTGATCGTGCTGCCACAGTAGTCACGATAGCGAAACAGCGCAGGGTTGCCCTTGTCTCGATACAGCAGCCTTTGAAACGACCCGATGGCGATTCCAATTCCGACATGGTACTTGTCCGGAGCAAAGTCCGCGGACAGTTCAAAAAAGCGCTTAACGATTTCCTGGGAAACAAACGCCAGGCCGGTGATTTCCTCCACCGAAATGTCGGTGATCGAACCTTGCTCGGCAATCCAGATCATCATCACGCCATCGCCGAGTTCTTTAGCGAACGTGGTATAGCGGTCACTCTCATTTGCCCTTAATGATTTGGTGGAAAAGTACTGTGATAGCACCCGCCGGAAACAGGCCAACAGACTGATGGCATAGTCCGAGTTGGCGTCCATGTAGGAGGAGAATTCCCGGATATCCGCGAAGATGACAATACCATTGTGCAATTCCGCCTTGACGTAGTCGTCTTCCAGGCCGGGAAACCTGGAGACGGCCTTGGCATTCTCTTGAACGGTGCTCATCGGATCCACTTTTGCCTTTTGCTGTGGATTGCCTGATTCGCCAGTCGTGCTCATATCAGTGTTCTAGTTTCTGATGCTTCGGCACCCAGCGTGCCGAGCGGGTCAACACTCTCAGTAAACGAACCGGCGTTCGCCACAGCAAGGTAAAAAAGCCGATGGAATGGTTGCAGCGACGTCGGTTTTCGGGTGGCGCTTGCGTCGTTAGGGCCTGGAGCTTAGGCGGTTCACGAGGTGTCCTGAGTATGGACGTTTCCGGCCCGAGCGCCTAACCGTGTCTGGATAAGCAAAAACCTGCTAATCTCGTGTGAACAATAACCCGTTGTCTCCGTCCAATTTGCAGAACGCGGACGCCCTGTGCCCGCGTCGCCGGCCCTAGGGATTTCCCGGGCTGGTGTTTCACCCGGGGATCGGTATATGCTTTAGAGTGGAGCGAAAATGAGTCGATGGGTCTGGTTTTCGGCCTGCGCACTCCTGGGCGCGGTGATGCTCGTCTGCGGCTTGCTGGTGCCGGCGCACCTTCGAGCGGTGGATGCCAGCGTCATTGAGCTGGCCGGCAAGCTCACCCCGAGTCTGGCCGTCCGAGGACTGGCGCTGCTCGAGGAAAAGCAATTCGGTGCGGCGCAGTTGCTGTCGCAGGTTGCTCAGTCCGGGGATTTGCCGGGAAGCGAAAGGCTCGGCCAGGCAATCGCTGCCGCTGCCGCCGAGCATCCTGACTGGCTGGTCTGGGGCGGCGGCGACTATCATTTGCAGGTTCTTTTCGCGACCGACCCAAAGCTTCCGAAATCCGGCACCGAATCCTTTGCTGAATGGGTGGTGCGCCTGGAGAATCGCGGGACGGTGCTTCAGTTGTTGTCGGGTTCCACACAGCCTGCTTTGCAGGAGTTGCTGCGCGCCCGGGCGCTCACCAACACGCTGATCTTCTCTCCTTCCCAGTCCGCTTCCGGTCAGGCCCTTGACGCCGCGCTTTCCACATGCGGCCTCCTGCTCGAAGAAAAAAAGCTGACCCCGGCGTTGAGCAACACGGTGTATATCCTGGCGGCGCAGGCCAATCGTCGCGGCAGCACTCTCCCGCTCGAGCACCTGCTGCTCGACCTCATGTCATTGGGCCAGCGATTCAACTGGAGCCAGCTCGCCGCGTTTGTGAATCATGTGGAAGACGCCGAAACACTGCGGCTGTTAACCAACCTGGCGCGTCACGCGGACGGACAATTGCCGGTGCTTTTTGCCGCCGTCCTGGTTTCGGGCCGGCCCGCCGACGTGGCCAAATACCTGATGACCTATAGCCAGACGGGACCCAAAGATCTTGCCGCCGGCCTGCGGTCCGGCTCGGGGGGGCTCAACGAACTGTTGAATCGTGGCGAGCGGTTGTCGGCGTCCCCCTTTCAAACGCAGTTGGGAGTCGAGTATTGCTTGCGAACGCCCGAAATGGCTGTGGCGATGAAATGGTTTTTGTATTTCGGTGGCGGATTTCTGGTGGCCGCGGCCCTGCATTTCACGCGGCGTGTTCCACTGCTGGAGCGTCCGTTGCAGGTGCGGGGCTTCCACGTGTTCCGCGAAATTTTGTTTGCGCTCGGTTTCCTGGCGGTTGTACTGCTTCTGAGCGAGCCGTTTCTCGCGCAGGAGAGCCAGAGAGTGGAGTTTCCTCTTCGCCTGAGCCTGCCCACGGTGGGCAGCGCGCTCGCCGCCGGGAGCAACAATGTTAAGACAACTATTATGAACCAGGTAAGTTTATTGACGCTACTGCTGTTCTTCGTGCTGCAAGGGCTGATCTACACGGCGTGCCTCGTGAAGCTGGCCGAAATTCGCCGGCAAAACGTGGCGCCCCGCGTGAAGCTCAAATTGTTGGAAAACGAGGACCACTTGTTCGACGCCGGGCTTTACCTCGGGTTTGTGGGCACAATCATCTCACTGATCCTCGTGTCGTTGGGCATCATCAAGTTCAGCCTGATGGCGGCCTATTCCTCGACGTCGTTCGGCATCATCTTCGTCTCTTTCTTCAAAATCTTCCACCTGCGCCCGTTGCGCCGGAAGGTGCTGTTGGAGGCCGAAGCCGCCATTCCTGAACCTGTTGGCCCCGTCACCGCCCGGCTGGCCGCGACCTCATGAACCGTAGCATTCTCATCGTCATCTGCGACTTCCTGCTCATCAGCCTGCTGGCGTTCTCCACAGTTGACATCAACAAGGTGAACGACACGGGCGCCGAGCGACCCATCAAACTGGACGTCGGCACCAACCAGGCGGACAACGGCAAAGACCTTGCCGCGGTGATGCGCCTGGCGCTCAACGAGGAACGCCGCAGCCGCGACCAGTTGGTGGGAGAACTCACCAAAACCCGCGAGACCGCCGCGCAACAGCAGGCACTGCTGGGCGAGCGCGAAAAACAGGTTCAAACGTTTCAAGAGCAGCTTCAATCCCGCGAGCAGGAAGCACAGCGATTGCAGCAGCGGCAAGCGGACCTGCAACAACAGTTTGCCACCGCCCAAACCAATATCCAAACCCTGAGCCAGCAGCTCCAGAGCACCTCCTCCGAAGCCGTTCTCTCGAAGGAAAAACTCGCGGCCATCCAGGAGGAAATGCGCAAGCAGGCGGAACAGTCGTCAGCGCTCCAGCAGCAACTCGCCCAGCTCGGCAAGAGCAACCAAATGGTGCTTAACGAAAAGCTGCAATTGGCCACTCAACTGCAGGTGACGGAGGCCGAGCGGCGCTCCGCCACTCAACAGGTCGCCCTCGTCCGGGAAGACTTGAAGACCGAACGCGAGGAAAAAGCCAAGCTGGCTGAAGGCGTTAAGGCGCTCGCCAGCAAATCCGGCGAGTTGGCCAAGGAAGTGCGTGAGAATCGCCCGCTGGCAGCCAACACGATCTTCACCGATTTCCTAAGCAACCGCGTCGAAGCCAGCTTCTCCGCCAGCCGGCCAGGCGTCTTTGGGGACGCCACCAAGAACAAGGAAACCGAGACGGTGCTGGTGACCGACGGGACCAACGAGTTCGCCTTGTGCCATGTCCAGGAAACCCCGCTAACCCTGTGGAACCCCGGCACGGATTGGGACGGGCTGACCGGCGCGCTGAGCCGCAACCTCGCGCGGATTCCCATTCATTCGATGGTTTTTTCCTTGCGCGACCCGCGCGTCGTGCTGCTGCCCCTCTCCCAGGCGGAGGTCCGCCAGCTTGGGTGCAAGGTGTATCACGTCTCGTCTGAGCCGTTCAAATTCCAGGACGCCGTACTTGTGGGTGCTCGAGAAGGATATTACGGCGAGTGCAAATTTGAGCTGGACTTGACCACGCCAGGTTACGTCAAGCTGGACCGCAGCGTCTTGCGAGGGCTGTTCGGGAAGTTCAACCCGTCCCGGGGCGACTTGGTTTTCAGTAAGATGGGCGAACTCCTTGGCGTCATGGCCAATGGTACTTACTGTATGATGCTCGACAACTTCGATGGTGCGGCCCGCTTCCAGTTCGGCCAGGACGTGCGCGAACAACGCACCGGCGCCACACTCGCCCAGCTCTATTCCATGGTTTCCGGGCTGCCATCCAGGTTGCAGTGACCGGGTAGGGCTCGCTGTCCTTATCACGCCGAGCCGTGGTCGAGAGGTCCGGCCTCGTGGCCGCGCTCCTGGCGGTTGCCCGTTTTGCCGCGGATTTGCATTGCCTTTTTACTAAAGGGTGTGATTACACTCGCGAATGGCAGAAAAGAGCTTGCAAGACCTGCCGCGCGACCTGCGCGCGTTGTTCACCAAAGGCAATGATGCCTTGCAGCGGGAAAACTACGATTACGCGATCGACCTTTTCAACCAGGTGCTGGTCCGGGAACCGAGCATGCACGAGTGCCGCAAGCTGCTCCGCGCCGCTCAATTGAAAAAAGCGGGCCCCGGCGGCGGTTTTTTCAAGAAAGTATTCAGCAGCGCCAGTTCCTCCCCCATGGTCGCCAAAGGCCAGATGGCCCTGCGTACAAACCCTGCCGATGCCCTCCCGATCGCCGAGCATATTCTCAACGGCGACCCTACCAATTCAGGCGCTCACCGGCTAATCGTCGAAGCGGCCACAGCACTGCAAATGCCCCACACTGCTGTCCTGTCCCTCGAAATGCTTTTTCGGAATTCACCCAAAGACAAGGATGTCGCCATTCAACTGGCCAAAGGGCTGGCGGAGATCGGCCAGCCGAAAAAGGGCGAGTCCATCCTCGCCGACCTCTACCGCGCCAGCCCGACCGACAACGATCTGGCCCAGGCGCTGAAGAATCTCTCTGCCCAAAAGACCCTCGATGAAGGGGGTTATGACGATCTGGCCGACGGCAGCGGTTCGTATCGCGATATCCTGAAGAACAAGGAGGAGGCAGTCTCGCTCGAACAGGAAAATCGTGTCGAGAAAAGCGGGGATGTCGCCGACCGGTTGATCCGGGAATACGAAGCTCGGCTCAAAACCGAGCCCAACAATCTCAAGCTGTTGCGGTCGCTCGCTGAACTGCACTCGCAAAAGAAGGACTTCGACCGCTCGCTAAGCTACTACGAGCAGCTTAAAAAGTCCGACATCGGCAACGATTCATCCCTCGACCGCGCTATCGCGGACACCGTCGGCCGGAAGCTCGAACACCAGATCTCGAAACTGGATTCCAGCGCGCCCGATTACGCGGAGAAAGCCGGTGCCATTCAGGCCGAGAAACAGGCCTACCAGCTCGCCGAGTGCCAGAAGCGCGTCGAAAAGTTCTCGAACGATCTGCAAATTCGCTACGAAATGGGCCAGCTTTACTTCAACGCGGGCAAGGTCAGCGAAGCCATCGCCGAGTTTCAAAAGGCCCAGAACAACCCGCACCGCCGCATCGCCTCGATGAATTACCTCGCGCAATGTTTTGGCAAGAAAAAGATGTTCGACCTCGCCGCCCGCACCCTGCAAAACGCGATTAAGGAAAAACCCGTGCTCGACGAGGAAAAAAAAGACCTGGTCTATAATCTCGGCTCCGTGCTGGAGGCCATGGGCAAGAAAGGGGAAGCCGTCGAGCAGTTTAAGCTCATCTACGAGGTCGATAGCGGCTACAAGGACGTCGCCGCGAAGGTCGAGAAATATTACGAAGGCGGGGGAGCCTAGCTTTCCCGTTTAAGCAGAAATTCCGCCAGTGCTTCCAAAGCTACGGCTTTCCCGCGGAACGGTTTCAGCGCCGCGAACGCCTTGTCGGTAAGCGCCGCTGCAATCTTGCGCGATTTCTCCAAACCGACAATCGCTGGATAGGTCGCTTTGCTTGCCTTACTGTCCTTACCCGCCGTTTTCCCCAGCTTCTCGCTGGTCTGAGTCACGTCGAGGATGTCATCGATCACCTGAAAAGCCAGGCCGACGTGATAACCGAAATCGGTCAGAGCTTTGAGCAGGGCGGCTGTGCAGTTGGCGCTCATCCCGCCCAGGCGGACCGAGCAGCACAGCAGCGCCGAGGTTTTGCGCTCATGAATGTACCGGAGGTGGCTGGCAGAGATGGCTCGTCCTTCGGCTTCAAGATCAGCCACCTGTCCGGCGATGAGTTGCAGCGAGCCGGAGGCGCGCGCCAGTTCCTGGATAATTTGTTGGTGGGAATATCGCGACCATCCCTTGCACTTTGCCGCGATCTCAAACGCCTGGGTCAGCAACGCGTCTCCCGCCAAAACGGCGATGCCCTCCCCGAACACCTTATGATTCGTCAGTTTTCCGCGCCGATAATCGTCGTTATCCATCGCTGGCAGGTCGTCGTGGATCAGCGAATACGTGTGGATGCACTCAACCGCGCAAGCGAGCGGCATCGCCGCCGATTCGCCGCCCCCACAAGCCGCCGCTGCCGCCAGGCAGAGGGCAGGGCGCATCCGCTTGCCGCCGGCGAACAGTGAATAGCGCATCGCCTTGTGAATCGTCGCCGGCCGGGCGCTCGCCGGGGGCAGGAACCCGTCCAGCGCCTGGTTGACGGCGTCGGTCCGCGTCGCCAGAAAATTTTTCAGGTCGAATCGGGCTTGTGCGCGGGCCTCTAAGTTCTTCTTCCTTCCAGACATGCGTCGCTGTTTTAAGCAAAGGCTATAGCGGGTGCAAGCAGGATTTGCCAAATTTGGTATTGCGTTTGCTGCCCGGCCCATTAACCTGTCCTGCTCGATCTAATACCTTGGATAAAGCTTTGAACGCTGAACTTGCAAGAAAAGCACTGGAGAAGGTTGGTAACCCCAACGTTCTGGTCAACCTGATCTCGCGCCGTGTCCGGCAACTCAACTCCGGCTCCGGGGCCTTGAGCCGTCCCCTGGTTCGGGAGACGGGCAACATGGGCGCGGCGGACATCGCGCTGCTCGAAATCGTGGAAGACAAGGTCGGTTTTGAGATGCCTGAACTGGTGGAGTTGACCCGTCCGGTCGGCAAAAAGCGCAAGAAGCATTGAGCAGGGAAGTCGCGCTCTTGCCACGCCGGTGTAGCGCGCGAGGCAACGAGGCGCCCGGCTTCGGTCCCGGGGCGACTATCCGCTTTGCTACCCTGGCGCCTGCAAAATTCTGCGCCGCCTCGCTCACTCGGTCGTGTTAGCATTCCCAGCGCTTTAACGTTTTAACGCCTCAACGGTCTAACTCCCAATGCCCGACCTTCTGTCCAACCCCAAAGCCCGGCGGGACTATCATATCCTCGAAACCTTCGAGGCCGGAATCGTGCTGCACGGGACGGAGGTCAAAGCGCTGCGCGCCGGCAAGGGCCAGATCAGCGACGCCTTTGCCCGGGTCGAGAACAATGAGGTCTTCCTCTACAACGCGCACATCGACGAGTACTCCCACGGGAACCTGCAGAACCATCAACCGAAGGCCGTGCGAAAATTGCTCCTGCACAAATCCGAAATCCGAAAACTTTTTGGCCTGGCGGCGGTGAAGGGCAACGCACTGCTGCCGCTCTCCTTTTATTGGAAAAACGGCAAGGTCAAAGTGGCCCTGGCCGTCGGCAAAGGCAAAGCCCAGTACGATAAGCGGGAAGATCTCAAGCAACGCGAAGCCGACCGCGAACTCAAACGCGCCACGATGAAAAGGCTGAAGAGTTGATCGCCAAAAACTAAAAATATGTTTGCAATCCGGGTGCGCACCTGAATTTAATATGCAAGTTCTTCGTCAACATTGTTCCCATGTTTGTACGATCCTGGCTGACCACCCCAGTAAAGGCGGCAGCAGCGGCGGCGCTGCTCCTGCTATCCACAACCGCGTGCCACCATCCACCGCCGCCACCCAAACCGCCGCCGGCGTATAGCGAGATCTACGACAGCCAAATCAAGGCGATCCTGGAACTGGCCAACCAGAATCGCTGGGAAGAGGCCAAGAACCAGGCGGCGGCTTTGCTCGCGCAAGACCCCAAGAACCCCATCCTCGCCCGCGTCAATAGCTGGGTTGAAGAACAAACCCAGCAACGCCGCTCCCAGGCGCTCGAAGACAAAATCCGCAGCATCGACGCCAAAAACTCTGTCTTCAATCCCACCGTCAAAAGCCTGGTGACGGAGCAAAAAGACCGGGGCCTGCCGCCCCGTAAAGACGTGCGCGATGCCGTGGAGCGGATCGAGAATGCGCCTTACATCCCCGACTCTTACGGCAAGACGCTTCGCGAGCAGGGCCCGTTGTTCGACTTCGAGAGCACGAAAGGGCACATGGTGAAAGTCCTGGAGAAGGAAGTCACGATCCACCTCGACAATGTTCCCCTCGAGACAATTCTCGTTAATCTTAGTCAATCCGCGGGTGTCAATATCGTGGCCGACAAGTCCCTCGCCGCGCTGAAACAGGTATTGAGCGTCAACCTCGACAAAGTGAAGCTCGGAGAGTTCCTCCGTTATATCGGGCGGAACTACGAGTTGCAGTTTCAGGTCGGCGACGAGTTGGTTTGGGTGGTCGATGCCAAGGACCCGAAAAAACTGATGGAGGAAACGCGCTTTTACCGGCTCCGCAAAGGGTTCGTCCTGCCGGCCCAGCTCGGCTCCGAGGATGCCACTCGCTCGACCGTGACGGCCAACAACGTCACTACCACGACCGAAACCCAGAAATTCAAGAAATTTGTCAACGATGAAGCGCCTCCGGTGCCGTCCCTCGAAAAAGCTATCAAAGAGTTATTCGCTGGTTCCAAGTTCATTATCGATTACGAGCGCAACCTGGTGGTCGCGCGCGGCACCCCCGAGCAACTGGACGTGATGGAGAAGATCATCAAAGAGTTCGACCGGCCGATTCAGCAGGTCCTCATCGAGGCGCGCTTCATCACGATCTCCAAACCTGCGTTTCTGCAATTGGGCGTGCTCTGGGAATCCGACCGCCAGGGCCCGAGCGCGGGCGTCCAATCCACGTCCGTGCCCCAGGACTTTACCGGACTCCTCAACGGCCAGAACTTCCCCAGCAGCATCAGCCAGAGCCCCCTCCTGACGGGCGCCAACCCGGCTGTCGGCATCGGCATCCAGAACGCCTTCACCAAAGTCTTTGGCGCTAACAACCTCAGCGCCACCCTCAGCGCGCTCGAACAAAGCGGTGAAAGCCAGACTTTGAGCGCCCCGCGCCTGACCGTCCTCAATAACCGTCCGGCCAGCATCAGCGATGGCCTCGTACAATACTACTACGAGGAATACACGGTCGCCGCCACCGTCCAGCAGTATTACACCGCTTCCAGTTGGGTTCCCGCCGGCAAACCGACCAAGATCACCGCTGGCGCCATTTTGAACGTCCTGGCCAGCATCAGCGGTGACGGCAAAAACATCCTCCTTGCCCTGAACCCGATTGTGAATACCGATGTGCAACTGGTGAAGTATTCCACCCTCAGCCAGTATGGCGTCGGCACCAACGTCCAAAGCACCTTCGATATCAAGCTGCCCCAATACCGCACTGAGGAACTTGCCACCCGTGTCGTTGTCAAGTCCGGCCAAACAGTCGTCATGGGCGGCGTCCTGGAGCGCGAGCGTTCCACGTTTGTCGAATCGGTGCCGGTCCTGGGCGATATTCCCCTGATCGGACCCCTCTTCCGCCGCCGCACTGAAGTGGACACCCCGCGATACCTCCTCATCTTCGTCACCGCTTCCATCGTGAAAGACACGGGTGAATTCCTGGTTTACGAGGATGACCAGGCGGCGGCCACCAATTCCATCGCGCCGCCGAAATGAGTTCGTTATTCTGCTCTCTCTACCTGGACCGTGGACCGTGGGCTGTAGGCCCTTGTCATTACCCACATCTTCCTGAGCCTGGCATGAGTTTCCCTTCTTGGCCGCCCAAATCCGCAGGAAAATGCCCGCAATTCGCTGCCATCTCTGCGCCGCGGCGCGGCAGCTTGATGGTAGCCGTGGGCCTCGGCCCACGGTGGGTGCCAACCCATTGCATAACGCGTCGCGTAGCGACGCCTGAGCGAACCAGCAAATCATTGAAGATGAATGGTTTATGTGATCAGCAAAGCTTAAAAATCCCAGTAAGAGTTGTGGGTAATGACAAGGACTGCAGGCCGTCGGCTTCGTGACCCATGAGCGCGCCGTTTGCCAACCTGACGTTCGACCGCATGGGAGCCCCCGTGCGTCGCGTGCTGGCGTTGGACGGTGGCCAGCGGCGTTTGAAGCTGCTGTTGGCAGAAAGCGATTTTGGTCGCCTGCGCATCCTTCGGGAGGAAATGATCGATTTGCAGGCGGAGGGCCTGGTGTCGGCTGACGAACTCAAAACTCACTTGCAGGGCATGCTCGAGGACTGGGGCAATCCTCCCCTGGCGCTCGTCCTGCCCCAACATCTTTCCATTTCCCAGGTGGTTGATCTGCCGCAGGCCCCGGAGAGCGAAGTGGATAAACTAATCGCCGAGGAAACCCTCAAATTGGGCGGCGTCAGCGAAAGCCGAATCGTGTACGATTTTGTCCGGACGGAAACGGCTACCAAAAACCGGCAACAATTCTGGGTAACGCTTTGTCAGGAGGGCGATATTCGGGAGCGGATCCTTCGGCTGGGCGTCGAGCAGGAAGAGATTTGCGAGGTGACGACGACCGATAACGCGCTGATCGCCGCTTATCGGGCCACTTGCCCGTTGTCCTCTCGGGCGATCCTGGTGCACATGGGCGCTCAAACGACCGTGGTGGTGATTCTTCTGGCTGGGCAGGGGGCGTTTGCCACCAGTTTCCAAATGGGCGGAGATTTTTTCACACGCTCACTCGCCCGGCTGCGCAACTGCTCCGAGGAAGCGGCGGACGCGGCCAAACGCGAAAAAGATCTTTTGAGCGGTCCAGACGCCTGGCCTGAGTTCGCCGCAGTCGTGGACGGGTGGGCGGCTGAACTCAAACGGCAGTTGAGTGAGTGGTTCCAGCAGAACCCGGCGATCTCGCGGGATACGCCCCCGTTCGACCTGGTGGCCAGCGGCGGCGGGTTCGACCAACCAGGTTTACGGGAGTACCTGAAAGCCAGCGCTGCGTTGCCGTTCCTGCATTGGCCTAAGACCAGCCAGCCCGACACCGTCTCCCCGACGAAAGGCTTCGAGGCCGCTTTTGGCGCCGCGCTCCAGGCGCTCGGGCACAGCGCGCAACCTGTTTCGCTTCTGCCGGATGACTACCGCCTGGCGTGGCGCAAACGCTTAGGCCGCCAGCGTATCGAGTTGGCCAGCCTGGCACTGGTTTGCCTGTGCGCAGTCGTGCTCGCCTTCGGAACCTGGCATAAGGTGTCTCTAATCCACAAGAAGGCGGCGTTGTTGGAAAAAGTCCAGGACGGACAGCGGGCGGTCGATGACAACGACTCGCTCACGGCCGCCTTGCTCGGGGAATATGAAAATCTCCGGCCCGTTTTGGCGGCGCAGCAGAACACGGGCGATACCCTCAGAACGCTGGCCCTGTTACAGCAGTCTCGCACCAACCGCAATCTCTGGTATGTGCTGCTGGCGGACCAGCAAAGCTACTTTAGCCAGCCTCCGGCGCTCTTGCTGACCAACCGGCCGGTCCGCACCAACCTTTTCGGCGCCACGTTAGACCTGGCGCGAGCCGCTTTGTTGCCGTTCAGGACACCCGCGCCTGCCCTCACGAACGGCCTTCCGGCCAAACCCGGCTTCATCGCGGAACTCGTTGTCCCCGGCGAAGCCGAAGCGGCCCGCCACGTGATTCGGGAGGTGGTTAACGGCCTGAAAGAACAGCCGCTCTTTTCCAAAGTGGACCTGCTTTCGGATGACTTGCGCCGGAGTTTGGCCGATCCCAAGGTGGCGGTGCCGGACCGCCAATTCGTGCTGGCGCTGGATTTCGCCGGCACCGACTTTCGGCAACCTCTACCCTTGAAAAGGTTCGCCCCGGGCGTGCGTTCCAAGCGCCCCGGCCGCCCTGGCTGGCCCGCTTCCGAAAACGGCGAAAGCACGACCCAGTCGCCGCCCTGACCACGCCATCACTCCAACATTCGATTAGCCCATTCATTCAGATGCCTTCGTTCCAGGAGTATAAGCGCCGCAGCCTCATCCCGCTGGCGGGATTGGGCCTGGCCGCCTATTACCTGATGGTGTTTGTGCCGCTTGACCGCCGCGCCGACAGCCTCGACGAGCCGTTGGGAAGGGATTGGGCGAAGCTGACCGCCTCACTCGAACAAACCAACGCCTCCTCGCTGGATTTTCGCTACATCACCAATCAGCTCAAGGAGACCCGCCAGGCGCTGGCCATCCTGGAGGATGCCAAGAAAAGCGCCGCGGCACGCCTCGAACTCGGGCCGGCCCTGCGGGCCAAACTCAACGCCCCGTTTCAGCTCGTCGATTACCAGAACGAACGCAGCAAGCAGATGGACGAACTGGATCGCCAGGCGAAAGCGGAAAAAATCACCATCGACCCCGCTGTCTACTCCGGTTTTCCCGAGCACACCGTTGACATCCAGCAACCGGCGCTGCTCTGGGCCGCCCTTTCGCTCACGGAGGATCTGCTGGCCACCGCGTTGCGCTGCAAGGTGGCGGCCATCCACAACCTGGAGGTCAACCTCGCTGTTACCAACGCGCCCGGCGCCGATAGCGCGGGACGTTGGGCGGAGATTCCCGTGCAGTTGGAATTCACTGCCTCCGCCGACAACGCCGCCCGGCTGATCCAGAGCCTCCCGCTGCGCGCCGCCGAAATCCGGGCTGTCGGCCTTCCGGAGTCGCCACCCGAAAAGGAGCCGTTGCTGCTCGATCGCCTCATCATCCGCAAACAATCACCGGAAAAACTGGACGAAGTCCGTGTCTGGCTCCGTGCGGTCGGCTTTGTCCTCCGGGATTAAATCTGGCGCCTATGCCCTTAGCCCTGCTTCAAGCTTTGCGCAGCCGCTGGTTCGCATGGGGCGTTCACGCCAGCCTTTGGGTGCTGTTGTACGTCGTGATCATGAATGCGGGCGGGCATGCCCCCCCTTTTCACGACAGCCGCGCCGCGACCTTCCCCGCTCAAAGCTCGGCGCCCATCGGTCGGCTCGACGGGCTATTCGCTACGGCGCTCTGGCCCAAACCCAGCGCCGGCACGAACAGCGCGAACCCGTTTTTCACCCGCTATTTCGTCCCCGCGCCTTCCCCGGCGGCGCCCCCGCCCACCACCCGCAAGATCGAAGTCACTTATCAAGGCTTTTATGAAACCGGCGATAGCCCGAAAAATGCCGTGCTCAAGGTCGGCGACGCTTTTGTTATCGCCCGGATCGGCGCGCCCGTGGCCACCAATTTGTTTGTGGCTCAGGCAACCATGCAAAGCCTGACCTTGACCAATCTGGTCGCGCAAACGAACCTGCTGCTGTTGAACGCGAAAAAGGAAATCGAAGTGCCGGTGAAATGAACCCGCTTGCTGCCGCCACCCTCCGGGAAACCGGAGACCTGTTGCTCGAGCAGGGCAAAATCACCGAGCCACAGCTTGAGCAGGTGCGCCGGCGCCAGCGCCGGCTCAACCTGCCTCAGCATCGGGCCATTGTGGACTTGAATTTCGCTTCTGAGGAAGACACGTGGCGCGCGCTGGCCCAGGCCCATAATCTCGAGTTCATCGATCCGCTGTCCCTGGACTTAAAACGCGAGACGCTCGAACTCGTCCCCATCAAACTCATCTTCCACTACCATTTACTGCCCCTGGGCGTGGACGAAGATTGCCTGATGCTCGCCTTGAGCGAACCCCTGCGCCAGATGGAGCAGGGTAATCTTCGACTGCTGCTCGGCAAACGTTTCAAGCTCGTTCTCGCTACTCCGAGCGCTATCCATGCCGTTGTCAAAAAGCATTTCGGCCTCGGCGCTGAAACCATCCAAAAGCTGCGCGACGAGCGCGGCGGCGCCGACATTAATCAGGAGATCGTCTTTGACGTGCAGGGCAAGGAGACTGATTCGGCGATCGAAGCGACTGTCTCCGCCTTTGTGGACCAGATCCTGCAGGAAGCGCTCCGCCTCCGAGCCACCGACGTCCATCTCGAACCCTACGCCAATTCCATCCGGCTTCGCTACCGCGTGGACGGCATGCTCGAAACGGTGCCCGTCCCGGCTGACATGCGGCACCTACATCTCGCGATTGTATCCCGCCTCAAAATCATGGGCGGGCTCAATATCGCCGAAAAACGCCTGCCCCACGACGGCCGCATCGCCATGAAAACCGGCGATGAAGAATACGACCTGCGGGTCTCGATTGTGCCGACCAAGTACGGCGAAGCGGTTTGTCTCCGCATCCTCGGCCGCCAAAACCTGTTTCTGGACCTTGGCCAGCTCGGCATGGAACCCAAACAGGAGGCCGTCTTCGCCCAGCTAACGCGGTTGCCGCAGGGAATGGTGCTGCTGACCGGGCCCACCGGAAGTGGCAAAACCACCACTCTTTATACTGCGCTCGCCCAGGTCAACGATGAGAACCGCAAGGTCATCACTTTCGAGGACCCCATTGAATATCAGCTTGAAGGCACGGTGCAAATCCAGGTCCGCGAAGCGATCGGCCTGACCTTTGCGACCGGCCTCCGCTCCGTCCTCCGCCACGACCCCGACGTGGTGTTGGTGGGCGAGATCCGCGACTTCGAGACCGCCGAGATTGCCGTGCGCGCCGCCCAAACCGGGCACCTGGTCTTCTCCACCCTCCACACCAACGACAGCATCAGCGCCGTCACGCGGCTGCTCGAGATGCGCATCGAACCTTACCTGATTGCCGCGTCGCTTGTCTGCAGCCTCTCCCAGCGCCTGGCGCGCCGCATCTGCCGGCACTGCGCCGAGGAGGACCTTTCCATTCCCGACCTCACCCGCGAAGAAATGGCCGCCGCGCTTGGCCGGCCCCCGGAACAGGTTCGCGCCTGGAAGGGACGCGGCTGTGTCGAGTGCAATCAAAAAGGCCACCGCGGCCGCGTCGCTATCTACGAATTCTTCCTCCTCAATGAAGCCATCGCCGACCTTATCCGTCCCGGCATGCGAACGGCCGAGCTTCGCGCCGAGGCCCGCAAGCTAGGCTGGCGGTCCCTCCGCGAAATGGCCTGGCTCAAAGTGCAGGAAGGGTTGATTCCCGTCTCGGAGCAGGAACGCTGGACGCGGGTCATCGATCCGTCTGCCCTGGCAGAGCGCTGAAATCACAGCATGTCGGCGCGGAACGGGCCGACATCCTTTTCCTGGGATTCAAGTTCCAACTCGATGCCGATGGTTTCGCCCAGCAGTTTAAGATTCTGTTCCTGCGCCAGCCAGGGCGTGAAGTCAGTGGATTCCGAGGTCCAGGCCTCGCGCAGGTCCACTTTTTGCAATCGACCAAGATTTTGCGTGCTCATATTTACAGTTCTCCTTTAAAAGCCTTGTCCAGTATGGCGGGCATTAGCGCATCCAGTTCGGCGGCGGTTTCGGTTTGGAGGCCCTTTAGGGCGTCTACCTCGGCTTGCAACGCGTCCAGCTCGGACAGGATTCGGCGCTGCTCGGAGAGGGGAGGCAGCGCAATTGGCAACGCCTTCAATTTCGTGGCATTGACGTTTGCTTGTCCCGTCATCTGCTTTCGCTCGGTGAACATGTAGGCCCGACCAGCCGGCGAATTTATATAGGAGGCGACCAGATGCGGGTCAGCTTTGTCCGCCTCCAGGCGAAGGCGAATCAGGTACGAGGCAAAGGCAAAATCACGTTCAAGGTCAAAAACAGCGCATTTGCCAACCAACTCGGCGCTATTGGTGCGGTTGACCACAATGTCGCCTCGCCTAAGACCCAGCTTTGCGCGGTCTTTTTCGGCGATGTGTAAGTATTTCAAATCGCGCAGGTCTAACCGCCCGTTCTGGATGTTTCCCATGCGGAGAACCGGGGTTCCGGAGGTATCGTCATGCGTTTTCTCGGAACTGCCGTAACAGTCGTCAAGGACGTAGTCGCCCAGGTTTCCGCTCCTCCAGCCAGACTTCTGACCGCGCTCGAACACGGCCTTGATTTGATTCGCCACCAGCACCTCGGCTTGTTCGGCGGCTTGGTGGCGGAGGGTGCGGGCCGCGTGGATTTGGGCGGCCAGTTCCTCAATTCGCGCCACCACCCGCCGCTGCTCTGGCAATGGCGAGGGTAATTCAGGCAACTGGACTCTTTCGCCATCCTGTCTGGCGCGCACGCAGCGGAGAAATTCTGCAATCGCGCGCTGGAGTTTCAGCTCAACCAGCGGAACTTGGAGCGCGCCCAGCTTCTCACCATTCACGTTTGGTTGCGCCGAACCCTCCTTCTCTTCGGAAATCTGCGTCCAATAATTGTCGGATTGAAAGAAGGCGTGAAGGTACCCAGCCGAGACGCCCCGTTTGGGGCGAAGGCGAATAAGGTAAGAGGCGAATACAGCACGCTCGGCTTTTCGTACGAGATGAGTCTTACCTGTAGTTGCACCAGTTCGCGCGAACAACAAGTCGTCGTTTTGAAGTAAATACTTTTCGGGCTCGGCGCATTCACAGAAAGGAACTGAATCCCAATCGATTCGTCCGTCCTGTAGGTCAGTAATGCGGACGAGCCTTGGGCCGACCGGTTCAATAGCGGCACTCGCCGTGAAGCCATACTGCGGCCGCTCTGCTAATTCTGAAATGCTCACGAACTTCACCCCGCATCGGGCGAGGGCGCTAAATAATACCGTGGCTGCTGCCCGGACGATGATCTCCGAGTTGGTCTGTTTGAACGTGAGGCTAATCATCGCAGTACCTCGCCCAGCCGCACAGTTGGCCACGGTTTCAATTGCCGCCTCCGGGCTGATATCCAAACGCGACGAACTTCCGCCACAGAGATGTGAGTCGAATCCGGTCGTGGTCCGCCAGGCACGGCCGTTCGTTGCGTTTTTCAGGCTCGATGAGGCCGAAGTCGGACAAGGGCTCGAGGACATAGCCGCACAAGATCCATTCTTCGGTGTCGTGGGGCGACGTCATGGCGGCGCGGAGTTGAGCGTGCACACCCGGCAGGAGGATTTTCGGCGCCAGACCGAGAACTGGCGTCCAATCGCCCGCGACGGTGCCGAGCCGCCACAAGGTGACCGCCAGGGTCTGCTGAATGCCTGGCGCGTCGCGCAGATGGAAATCGTAATGGAGGTCGAACCGCCGGAAATAGGCAAGGAACAGCCGGCGATATAAGCTGCCAGCCTGATCATCAGGCAGCAGCGAACGGCCAAGTTTGGTGAGAAGAAAGGACTTTTTTCGACGCACAACGAGCCCGGCGCATTCGCCCACCACACGAACCAGATGCAGCGGCCACAGGTCCTGCTCGTTAACGACCTTGCAGACGTCGCGAATGGAGGAGCGATAGGACTGAGGAAGCTTCAACCGGTCGAACATGCTGTGGACGAACGTGCGATTGAGATTGCCGGTGGCGGTGGCAGGCGCGCCGGTGCCTTCGGCCAGGGCAGTAAGGAACAGACGGCTGTTAATGAAAAAATCGGCATCAGCGAGCTCTGAGAGCGTGAGGTTGGGACAGAACCGTATTGGGCCGGAGGCGGATTCCCAGTCGGCCGTGAGCAGGCCACGGCAGAAAGCGTCAAAGGTTGGGCGCCCCCCAGGTTCTGGAGCGAATTGGATCACAGTAGGTTGGTCATGGTTTGGTCATAATCGCAGGGGTGGTTTTCCAGTAGCTGCACCTCTGTTTGGAGCCGGCGCACCGGAACTGTCGGCCGGATTAGGCGCCGGGCCGCAGGGACTTCGGCGGGACCGGCTGAAACTCGGCCGTGGCGGAACCGAGCGGGCCTGCTGTCGGACTTTGTAGAGCCGCTCAGTAAAACCGCCCTCCTGAAGAAACGCCTGCTCCAACTGCCGGAGCTGCTGGTCCAGCAGGTAGTTGGTCTGGTGCACCAGGCATAACATCGTGTTCGCTCCCACCTCGGCCGGGGCATTCTCGATATAAGTCGAATACGTCTTATACGTCCTATTCTGGGCATAGGCCAGACGGCGCACGACACCGGCCATCGGGTGGTTTTTGCCCCATTCGGCCAACCCGCGCTGCCGCAGGAAATCCTGGTAATCGCCCAGCAATTCTTCGAGGCTGGCGCGCGCCACACCCACCAGCTTCAATTCCATTTTCTTGGACGTGCCGCTCACCTGATTGCCCTCGGTGATGTTCTTGTTGCCGCTCCGCGCCGCCTGCACCATCTGGTCATGCGTGCGCGACCTCGGGTCAATGAAACGGTCGCAGAATTTCACCGTGGCGTCATACACGATCTCCGCCATCTGGTAGGACTTCAGCTCCCGATAACCCCCGTGCGCCGGGATGAGGCCCGGCCGCTCCCCCGACTCGGAAGAATGGGTCATATCGGTCCTATTTTTTGAGCAGTTGCTGTATGTTAGCCATAATCTCGGCGATCCGCCTCTCCTTCTGCAGGATGTCGGCAGCGAGCTGCTCGGGCGGCAGGTGTGTGATGTCTTCCCTGGCGCTCGGGTTCTTGCGGTCGAGGTTGCAGTTGTTGGCCAGCAGGTCAGTAGCGGGCACTTTCCAGGCTTGGTCGTTCTGCTCCCGCTTATTGGCCTGGCCGGCTCGGCCCCACCAGGAAATCAAAGGCGCGAATTCCTCAAACTGGATCGGCGCCGTTTTGGTGTAGTTCTTCCGGCCTTCCGGCAACGGCTGTTCGTAGTACCAGACGTCCCTCGTTGGCCCCGACCGATCAAAAAACAATATGTTCGTCGGTATGCTGGTGTACGGCGCAAACACCCCATTGGGCAGCCGAACAATCGTGTGCAGCTTGAATTCCTTCAGCAGTTCCTCCTTGATCCGGGCGCACACCCCATCCCCAAACAACGTCCCATTCGGTACCACCACCGCCGCCCGCGCACAACTCCCGTTGCTATTCGTCCTATCAGTCCTATTCCCCGCGTTCGGCACCCGCCTAAGCTTTCTCATGATCAACTGCAAAAACAGCAGCGCCGTCTCAGACGTCTGTTTGTCCTCAGGGAAATTCCCCTGAATGCCTTTCTCCTCCTCGCCGCCAAACGGCGGATTCGTGAGGATCACATCGACGCGGTCGCGTTCGCCAATGTCGGTGAGCCTGAAGCGGAGGGAGTTGCCGGGATCAATCTGCGGGGCGTCGAGCCCGTGCAGCAACAGGTTCATCTGGCAGAGCAGGTACGGCAGCGTCTTGGGTTCGCAGCCGAAAAGGGATTTCTCCTGCAAGACCTTGCGGTCGGCCACGGTTTTGACCTGCTTGGACAAATGGTTGAACGCTTCGACGAGGAATCCACCCGTGCCGCAGGCGGGGTCGAGCACGGTTTCACCCAGGCGCGGATCGGTCACAGCCACCATGAGCCGGACGACGGCGCGCGGCGTGTAGAACTCGCCTGAATCGCCCGCGGCGTCGCGCATTTCGCGGAGCATGGATTCGTAGAGCGCCCCGAGGGTATGCAACTCATCGCTGGCGGTGAAGTGGATGCCGTTCAGCTTGTTGATGACATCCCGCAACAGGTAGCCGCTGACCATCCGGTTCTGCACGCCGCGAAACACAGTGGCGATGACATCGCGCCGATCGTCGCCGTTCGAACTGGTAAGCGTCCGAAGGTACCGGAACAACCCGGCGCCCTTCTTTGGTGGCCCCCCGCCACGGTGGCCCTCCGCAAGGAGTGGCAGGGTGCATTCCTCCTGGTTGATAAAGGAGAGCAATTCGTCCCCGGTAATGCCGTCAGACCGTGCCGCCCAATCCCGCCAGCGGTAGGGCGGCTCGATGGCCGGCCTGAACTTTTTCGCGGCCAGCTTGGATTCGCCCTCACGCTGAATTTCCAGGTCATCGAGGAATTTCAGGAACATGATCCAGGTGAGCATCGGCAGCCGGTCGAGGTCGCCATTAAGCCCCTTGTCCTTGCGCATGATGTCGCGAGCGGACTTGAGCAGGGCGCCCAGGGATTGGGCCGTGGTGAGCGTGGTGACGGGTTTAGAGTTCATCAATCTTCAAAGGGGTCGCGCTTTGAGTCGCGTTCGGCATCTCGCTCGTAGTGCTTCGCAAGCTCACGCATCGCGGTGGCAAGTCGGTGAAAACCGCTCGCCTCAAGAGCATCGGCCTGCTTGTGGTAGCCAGCTGCAATTTTTAATTCTTCCTTTCCAGCGCTGAAACCGTAAACGCCGCGCATGTTAATTAACTGGCATGTGAAGCCAGAGCGCATTTCCTCGGCATCCTTTCCATTCAGCGCGGCAGCGACTGATCGATGAATCCACAACCCGTCTGGATCGGGTGGTGAATGCGGCAGCACTTGGCCGATTTGGTCTAAGGCGATGCGGTAATGGCCGGACTCTTTCGTCCGGCGGGTGACCTCTTCCAGCCATTTTCCAAATGCTTCGTCATCAAATCCTGCGTCCGGATTAGCACCCGGAACGGTTTGCCAGGCGCGCAGCAGGCGATATGCGTTCTGGGCTACGGCCTGTTCCGTTTCGCTTGGCTCGCGCTTCTTCGTCGGGTCTTTGTCCGGCCTAAACACAATCGAGATGACCTCGCAAAAGAAACTCGGGTCAGTCGCCAAGCGCGTTTCGAGAGTTTTTGGGCTTCCGCCGTAGTGATCGTCAAGCAGAGGAAGGTAAGTCCACTCAATTTTGAAAAGCGCCTCTCGGTTGGTGGCTGGGTTAGCTTGCAGCCATTTGATGATTTCGCTCAAGTTGTGCTGATCGAGTCCTCCCATAGGTTCGGGTGTTTTCAGGCTGTCCATCAAACCTTGGACGGCCAGTGGAGGCGCGAATTCTGCCTTCTCGTGAACAAGCCTGCTCAGACAAGCGAGCGCTGACCGCGGACGTTCGTGCTGCAGGAGTTTCTCCACCGCTTCGAGCAGGTGTGGTTGTGGGCCGTATGGCTGGACATTTGCTTTTTTCCAGTAGCCGCCTGCGTCTTGTCCTAACACTGCTTCGGCCCGTCGCCAGGTTTCATGGCCGAAAGGAAGGAAGGTGAAAAAAGTAGCTTTTTGATCAGTTGTCCATTTTTGTGTGAACGCACCATCCACCCATTGCCAACTCTTTGTCCAGAACCGTCCCCAAACGAAGTTGGCCACGAAGGCCCGCAAGACTTTGTCTTCGTTGTTCAGAAAGTCAGGAAGCAGGGCAGCGTCTGCGGATTCCCAATCAATCTGACCGAAAGCAAGCCCAACTTTTCCTGGGTTCGTAACCTGTCGTGCGAACTCCAAAAGCCCCTTCAGCTGCTTTGTATTAAGGATTTCGCGAATCGCCTCCTGGCGACGAATGGCTAGTTTCTTTTCCTGTTCCTCGTAGTCCCCCGCCACGTCAAACAATTCGAAGTCCCGATCGCTGAAAACCCGGCGATGGACCAACATGGGAGACTTCGGCGCAAGTTTGGACGCCACTTCTTCGATTCTGGCAATCACTTCCGGGGGCATTACCCATTGCGCATCTGGGAACTTGCGATGCTTCCCTGCGAGATCGACAAGCGCTTCCCAAATAGGCAATCTTGACGATTCAGGCAAGTCCAAGATGGCCTCCGAGCTAAAGTGGTCGAGTACACGCGAGTGGGCTGGGTTTGGTAGGTTTGGCAGTCGGTCAATTAGCTCCGCAAGTTTTGCCAAATCAACCTTCGCAACGCCGATGGCTAAGTCCGCATATACCATTACTTGTTCCCAATATTCGCGATTTGTGACTTTGTCCGACCATCCCGCAGGAATGAACTGACGCCAGGCTGGTTTGCGACAACCCGAGGTAAAGCCGTGCATGTGTGGCAACAGGGACAATAGCAACTTCCAGCCAACCGTTGGCTGCTCCTTCAGCAGCGATTCAACTGCTGATTTCCGTTTGGGGATTGCCGCACAGGTTTGCGGATGCCACGGAAGGAAAATGTCGGTCAAAGAGTTTGCAGGACGATTTGACCAGTTGCCGCCAGGGTCTATGGCGGCTAGCTCGCCGAGCAGGATCGTTACTCGTTGCACGTAGTCTGAATGCCAAGCCAACGTCTCTAGTGCCCAAAGAAGGCCGCTGGTATAGTTGCAGCCCATGACGCCGGGGCGCTCCTGACCAAAAACGGCGTTGAACGGACTGTCCGCAGGATTGAGAAGGGCGGCTTCGACCGCGTTTAAGAACTCATCGGGCGCCGCCTCGGCGATGAGGGGCAGGTGGTAGTCTAAGCTGGCCCACATCATCCAATCTGCGTTCCTCAGCAATGTTCGGACAATAAGGGCTGCTATGAATTCTGGTTTGCCCTGCGAACATGAAGTCAACGCCTGCGGTCGGCTCCCGAGAAGTGCCAACGTCTCAGCGATTCCTTTCCGGATAGCCCCGGAGTGCTTGAGAACCTTACCATGGGGGCTGGCGGCAAAGCGGTTGTCGGGTGGCAATTCGAATTTTGGATCGCGCTCCCCAAGAACCACAATGGCCGCCTTTTGGAAGCGGTCCAGATCATCGTTCGATATCCGTGGACCGACCGCTGACCATGCCTCCCCCCTAGAGAGTAATTTCCAGCTTTCGTTGCGTTGAATCAGGGGAGTGTCCGAACGAAGTGTCTCAGGACGAACCAGTTCGATCCACTCCCCGTAGGATTTTCCCAGCAAAGTCTCCATTGCACTCTTATCGGCAGCATTCTCTCCAAACCATCTGCCTGCCATCCCAGCTTGAGCCAACAAACGGGCACTGTCCCAACTGGCATAAGGCGGCAATTCGCCTAAACCACGGAGGTAGCGCTTCAACGCCCCTAGATTTAGCGCGCCTGCACCAGCAAGTTCGCGGGCTCTGTCATGCGGGTATCCGCACTCAGCGAGTGTCGTTTCAATCATGGAGGCCGAGGGGCTTCGTAAGATGATAAGCTTATCGTTACCCCTGGCCCAAGAGCCCGACACTGGAATTACGATTCCGTGTCCCTTTTTGCTTGCAGTCATGTGAAGTTGCTCGCCGGTGTCCTCTAAATCGAGCTTAGGGTGAGCAACAAAAATATGGGCGTTTCTTAGCCCGGCCATTGCGTGCCAGGTCTCGGCCTCTTTTACGAAGAGGCACTTGTTACTAAAAGACCTGCGAGTGTCCGCATCCAATTCGGCAAGGCAGGCCGCGACAAAATCTTCTGCGTCGTTTTCGCTCTCTGTGACAACGGCCAACTGTTTCGTTTCGCCTCCAAAGAGACGGAGCAGCTCTGCACGCGCCTGATCTCGGCCAACCAAGAACAATTTGGGCGGGATTGGAGGATCGTTGTTGGCCTGGGAAAGTTGTTGGAGATTTTCCCAGTGCTCTGTTGGTATCGAAAAACCTGAAGTAGTCTTAACAAGCCCCATTCTCTTCAGCAGCCACTTGCCGATGGCCGGATACTCCCGTAGCCAGTCACCAACCTGAACCCCATCAAGGATTTTGATACGCGCCCAGCCAGAATCCTTCCGGTCAGCAGTCCATTTTGCTTGTGCCGGCTCGTTCCAGCCACCAGCACCCGCGCTGCGAGGGGTTACGAACACATAGGTGGCGTCTCTGCGAGTTTCGGGCGTTGTGCCCTCCGTTCGTTTCTTAAAATCGCTCGTGGCTTTTCCTTGCGGGTCTCCGCCGGTTCCAATTTCCCAAAAGCTCCTTCCCTGCGGAACGAACTGGCGAAAGCCGCCCTGGGTTTCCACTTGACCATCCCAGCCAGGTTGGTTGATCGCGTCCCCATACGGGACTCGACAGGTCGTGAGATCGCTGACAGATTCTTTGACTAACGTCCAAATCAGTTCAGGAACAACAGCTTCACTTTCTTTAGTATTCGCGTAGTTTTCCAGCTCTGCGACCGTGACAATTTGTGTGTGCTCCATGCAGGTTTCTCTTCTCTTTAGGCCGCATACAGCCGCGATTGCAGGTGGCTGACATCAGTGCGAAGGTTTTCGGCACCGCCGAATTCGGCCATGATTTCGTTGACGTCGCCGTGGCTGGAGTTGGGCGGAACTTTAAGCACGTCAGGCAAAGTGAATTGGAGTTCTCCGTCGATGGCATATTTCTCCAGCAGGTCGTTCAGGCTCTCCCGAGCCTCAGGCGCAAAATAGCCGAAGAAGGCAACTTGCTGCTGCTTCATCCGGTCCGCCCGCTGGCGGCGGGTCAGGACGGGCGCGTTGAAGGCGAGGTGGCAGAGCAGGTCGGACGGGTCGGCATCCGGCTTGCCGGCCTGGACGGCGACAGTCTGAAAATCGATGCCGCGTTCGGCCAGTTGCTGGATGATCCCGTCGTCTTGCTCGGCGTTGGCCCACCGTCCACACCGTTCTCTCTCAAGACTTCTTGCCATGAGATGGGGCCCGGTATGGAGTTGGGGGTTCACGCAATGCATCGGCCTCTGCCGCGGAAATCCAAACCGCCTTGCCGTCGTGCCATACTGCCAGCGGCTTGTTCCGTTGTCGGTGGTCCTCAATCACCTTGGCAACAGCCTCAGCCAGGGCCTGCATGGCTTTTTCCGTTAGAGATAGGTCTTTGCGTTTCTTCATGGGGCGAATGTTCCGCGCAATTGTTCGTATAGCACAGCATCGATCACTGAAGTTTGGCCCGACTCCTCCTTGAAGATCAACCGTGGCGTATTCGAGGAGTTGTCGAAAAAGTGAAGCGTGTCGAGCAGAGGCCGGTACAGTTTGAAAAGGTTGCCCAGCGTGCGAGTGAAACGCCGCCGGACGTCACGTTCAGGCACATTATGCCCGCCGCTCTCGACCCGGTCCCGGATGCGCAGCAACGCCAATTCCGGGCTGGGAATCCAGAGATAAAACATGTGCAGCCGAAACCCAGCCTGGGCCACATTGCGGAGCAGAGGCGCATAGGTGCGGCCAGACAACGTCGTTTCGAAAGCGAAATCACTTCTGGCTTGAGTGAACTCCGCAATATGCTCCAGCACCGCGCGCCCCGCACGCAGCATGCCCGCATCCGGATCGAATGGCGAAAACGCCCGGGCCAGTAGGTCTGGGTTGATAAAGTTGCGGCAGTTGGCGTAGAGCGGCAGAAACTGCGTGGCAAAGGTGGTCTTCCCCGCACCGTTTGGCCCAGCGACGATGTAGCAGTTGGCGGGCTTACGCGGCATACAGTAACGTTTGCAGTTGGGTCACAGCGTTGCGGAGTTCGTCCACCCCGCCGAATTTGCGCACGATTTCGGCCACGTTGCCGTCCCGCCAGATCGGCGCCACTTTCAGTGGCAGCTCGCCGTCGATGGTTTGCGGTTCACGCTTCATGATGAGATGCGGGGAGCGGCGGTGACGTAGCGCAGGCGTCCCCGCCTGCGAGTTCGGCTGGCGTCCCGCCGCCGGATTTAGCGCTTGGCTGACCCAGTGTTTCGAATCCCCGCACCGAGACGGTGCTGGAACTCGCAGGCGGGGACGCCTGCGCTACGTGACCAGCTTGCGCTACGTGACCAGCCTGCGCCAGGGGAGCGGCTTGTGCTACATGGGCGCTGCTCCATGGCCAGTCTTCGACACGGGCACAGAGGCACGCATTAACCGGGTTCACCAGGGTGTAATGGCAGCAGCGGTGCAGGTCTTCGTCATCGCGAATGAGGTGTTCGTAGGATTCGCTCTGCCAAAAGGGAACGACTTTCGCCGGCAGCCGTTCGTTAATCTGGTGCGAGGTGAACGATTTCCAACTGTGCAGAATCTTACTCAGGGTGTGACCCGGCATCGGCCAAACGACGACGTGAGCGTGGTTGGGCATGACCACCCACGCGCGCAATTCGTAGCGCTGGCGGTCAAAGAAACGCATCGCCCCTGCGACAAGGTCGGCGAACGCAGGCTCACGCAAATAACAGATGCCGTTCCCTGCATCCAGGTATTTGTCCACGCGGTCGGAATACCAATGAAAAAGCTCTTCCTGCTCGTGCCAGGTAAGCGGGCGCTTAGCGGCCATTGCGTGCCTGAGGATGGCGTCGCGTTCCTGTTTGAAACGGAGCAGGAGTTCCTTGGGCAGCGTGCCCGCCTGTCGGAATGTTACAAAATACGTGCCGCCTTCCTTTTTCAAATGCGGGAGCACGCCCCGGAAATGAAAACCGCTGACCAGCGGGTCAGGCTTCTGGTGTAGCGCGGCCGTCCCGCCGCCAGATTGAGACGGACTAAAGAGTGTAGCGCGGGCGTCCCCGCCTGCGAGTTCGGGCGGCGTCTCGCCGCCAGACTCGGCGCCAGATTTATCCGCTGATCGGTTGGGCCGGTCAGATTCCCGCACCGGGACGGTGCTGGAACTCGCAGGCGGGGACGCCTGCGCTACGTTACGCGGGCGTTCGTCAAGAGGCATACAGCAGCGTTTGAAGTTGGCTCACGGCATTGCGGAGTTGGTCCACACCGCCGAATTTACGGACGATTTCGGCCACGTTGCCGTGCCGCCAAATCGGCGCCACCTTCAGCACGTCCGGCAAGGTGAATTGGAGCTCCCCGTCGATGGCATATTTCTCCAGCAGGTCGTTCAGGATCTCCTGAGCCTCAGGCGCAAAATAGCCGAAGAAGGCAACTTGCTGCTGCTTCATCCGGTCCGCCCGCTGGCGGCGGGTGAGGACGGGCGCGTTGAACGCGAGGTGGCAAAGGAGGTCGAACGGGTCCGCGTCCGGCTTGCCGGCCTGGGCTGCGACCGTCTGGAAATCGATGCCGCGTTCGGCCAGTTGCTCGATAATCTCGGCGCGCTGCGTGGCGTCGGCCCAACGGGCGCGGAGGTCTTCCGGACCGGTGCAGAGGGTCCGGACCTTTTCGGCCGTGTAGTCGGTAAGTTTGACCACGCGGAGCTGTTTGCCGTCGGCGTCGAGCTCGTGGACGAGTTCGGCGGCGATTTCGACCTGGCCACCGTCGAAGTAGAATTTGCGGCGCTCTGGAGGAATGGGATCTCTGGGATTTATGGGAGCGTTGGGACCTGGGTAGGTTTCGGTGAAGACGCCAGCAGTGTCCTCGGGTTCCTCGGGGGTGATGACCTCGGTGTCTTTGACCTTGCCGTATTCGTCAATCTCCTCCTGGGTGGCGAAGGCCGGGTCGCCGTCGAAGGCCGGGTCGGCGAAGTTCCGCGTGGCCGTGCCGGTGTAATCGAGGATGTTGAACGTGAGCTTGGCGTAGTCGTCGCGCACCCGGGTGCCGCGGCCGATGATTTGCTTGAACTCGACCATCGAGTTGACCAGGCGGACCAGCACCACGTTGCGGCAGGTGGGGGCATCGAGACCGGTGGTCAGGAGCTGGGACGTGGTGAGGATCACCGGCGTGCGGGTCTCCACGTCCTGGAAGCGCTGCATGTGACCGCGGCCGATGTCGCCCTCGTTGGCGGTGACGCGGCAGACGTAGTCCGGGTATTGCTGGACGAGGTCGGCACTCAGATTGTTGAGCGCGGGGCGCATCTCGGAGGCGTGCTCCTGGTCCACGCAAAAAACAATGGTCTTGGCAAAACGGTCGGTTTTTTTGAGGAAATCCGTGAGATGCCGCGCAACGGCCTGGGTGCGGGCGCGGAGGGCGACGCGGCGCTCAAAGTCGGCGGTTGTGTAAACTTCGTCGGGGATTTCGCGGCCGTAGCGGTCGAGGTCGTCTTTGCTCGGGCGCCAGCCGGCAGCGTCCCACTGGGTGACGATGCGGTGGACACGATAAGGCGCGAGGAAGCCGTCATCGATGCCCTGCTTGAGGCTGTAGGTATAGACCGGGTTGCCGAAATAGAGATACGTGTCGCGGTTTTCGTCGCGCAACGGCGTAGCGGTCATGCCTAGTTGATAGGCAGGCTCGAAATACTGAAGGATTTCGCGCCAGTTGGAATCTTCCTTCGCGCTGCCGCGGTGGCATTCGTCCACGATCACGAGGTCGAAAAAGTCGCGGGGGAATTCCTTGTAAAGGCCAGGGCGGCGCTCGTCCCTGGCGATGGATTGGTAGGTGGCGAAATAGAGTTCGCGGCTGAAGACGGCCACGCCGCCCTCGATCTTATGCCGGGCATCGCCGAACGGGGCGAAGGTCTTGTCCTTGGGGTCATCGACGAGGAAATTGCGGTCGGCGAGGTATAAGATACGCGGCTTTCTGGTGGGGTCAGCCCTGGAATTCCACTTGGAGGACCAGAGCTTCCAGCAAATGTGGAAAGCGACGACGGTCTTGCCAGTGCCGGTGGCCATGGTGACGAGGACGCGGCGCCGGCCTGCCAGGATGGCTTTGATGACGCGCTCGATAGCAATCCGCTGGTAGTAGTGCGGGATCTTGCCGGTGGAAAGATTGAAGGGTGTGAGGAAGCGCTCGGCCGCGGCGGGGTCGGTGAGTTTCTCCGCCTTGCGAAAGCGGGCCCATAGCTCGGCCGGGGTGGGGTAGGCAGTGAGCTCCGACTCGTGGCCGGAGAGGAAATCGAACTCGATAATAATGGTGCCGTTCGTGGCGTAGGCGAACGGAAGGCTGAGGATGTTGGCGTACTCCTTGGCCTGCTGGAGCCCGTCGGCGGCGTGTTTGTAGGCAGCTTTGGCCTCCACGACGGCTAGCGGCAAATCGCGGGTGCAGCGGAGGAGATAATCGGCGCGCTTGCCGGGCCGGCGGCGGGCGGTGCCGCCGTGAGAAACAATGCGACCGGCGGTGAAGTAGCGCTGTTCGGCGATGGAGTGCGGATCGGTGTCCCAGCCAGCCTTCTGCAACAGGGGCACGACGAACTTTCGGCAGGTGTCGGCTTCAGTAGGCATCGCTCAAGGGGAGTGAAGCCGCCGGGCGGGAGGGTGTCCCGCTTCGAGCACAACCGGGGAGTCGAATTGGCCAGGAAGGAATACCTGCTGGCCGAGATGAAGCATTGTGTGTTCGACGTCCATGACGGAAAGTCGCGCAATGATGCGGCGAACGCCGCGGGATTGCACGTACAATCGTGGCAGTACAATCGTGGCAGAGTGAAGGTTAGGAGGGTGCTTTTATTGGCTTTGGGAAAGCTAAAAAGGGGAACGCGGTGGGACTCCACCACTCCACACCTCCGCGTGTTCCGTGTATTCCGCGGTGGTCTCCCGTTGTTTTGGGCTGCGGCCCTGCCGCTTTGTGGTTTTTGGGCCCTTTTGTGGCTAAAGCTTTTTGGCGGGGCGGGGACGGCCACGTCCCCGGCGGCTGCATTATCGACAGTGGCCATCAAACGGGTGCCCGGTTTGGATGCGCTTATGGTACCTTCCCCTCTGTGCGTTTCTCATGTGCGTGCACCCATCAAAATCCTCCTGCCGGTCCGAAGCGCAGCGCGAAGGCCGGTCCTCGATGAGTTTGTTGCGCGTGTTCGGTGTATTCCGCGGTTCATTGACGCTCTTGCTACGGCTTTGTCACACCTTGTCACACCTCAAAATCGCAAAAAATCCCTGTAAACACGGCTTTGTCACACTGTCACACCTCAAAACACCCCTCGGCGCGAAAGAAATAATTACGACCGCGCCCCGCGCCCTGCCGCCGCCTAACGGCTCACGGATCGCATCCATCCCCTTCCGCGTGCTACGCTTTTGTAGGTGCTACGTTTTTGCTGCTACACTTTTGCAGCCGCTACACTTTTGCGACTACGCCTTTGCTATTCACAAACAACTTCCCATTAACGACTTGCGCGCTCTGCTACACTTTTGGCTACACTTTTGCATTTCCCAACCCCTGCCCGAAGAAAGAAATTCCCTAACGGATAACGGATCGCACCGAGCCATCCTCTTCCGGGTGCTACGCTTTTGTAGGCGCTACGTTTTTGCTGCTACACTTTTGCATTCCCGACACCTTCGTCCGAAAAAAAGAAATTCCTGACGGATAACGGATAACGGATCGCCCCACCGCACCGTCAGAAAAAGAAATATTCCGCCCGCCCCCGTTCCTGGTAGGGCGCGCTGTCCCAGCGCGCCGTTCGGCCCCCCCTGTCACCTGTCAACTTTCCAAAGTTGACAACTCCACCCTCTGTCAACTTTCAAAGCCGCCGAAATCCTCGGTAAAACAGGGCTGCGACCCACTTCTTGTCAACTGTCAACTTTCGCATTCCCCCTCGCGTCGCGAAAAGAAAAACTCCATCACTCTCCCGCTCTGCCCCTGTCACCTGTCAACTTTCCAAAGTTGACACAATCGTGCTTCTCAACTTCGACCAACCGCGACCAACCGCGGCCAACCGCGGCCAACCGCGCGCTTCCCGGTCAAAGTTCAGCCCACATCGATATTCCGCGGTGGTCCCCCGTTGTCTTGGTTTGCGGCCGTGCCGCGTGGTCTAATCCGCGGTCCAAACCACCCTGTCAACCCTCATGGATCAGCCTTGTCAACCTCAAGGATCAGCCTTTGGCAACCCCTGAAACGCACGATCACTCGGTAAACACGGCCTGCGGAAACCTTTCACCCCTGGATCACCCCTGGATCACCCCTGGCGGAGAAAATAAAATAGCGCACACCAGCACCAGGTTCTTGGCCATGACAGCTCTCGACAACTCCTGATAGCTCCCGCCGGCCCGTGCCCGCATCGGCACCTATCTGCAGCCATCTGCAGTCGTCTGCAGCCATGTGCATAGAGAAGTCTTCCCCACCCCGCCTGCACTCGATTACGCTTAATTTCAGCTACGGACGCCCAATTACGGGAAATTCCTCCAGGGCCGAACTGCAGTTTCCTCCTTTCTGCCCGCGCCCTCTCTCAGGAGAGGTCGAGATCGCTCGAGATCCTCCGTCCCGATTACTTGGGATGGTCCCTGCGGTAGTTGGAATTGGAGGTGGTTCTCCTGCCGTCCATCAAACAGGATGGGCGGTTGAAATAAGAAACAATCAACCAGGAGAACCGAGTGAAAAAATACCAACGACCGGTGGAACAAGCCAAACAAAAGGCAGAGAACACAA
>DATMRF010000041.1:0-57129 GCA_035566435.1 Candidatus Acidiferrum sp. | reverse complement strand
GGTCGGCCGCGCTGGGTCCGGCCGATTTTTCACACTTCAGCTCCGACAGGGCCCCCGACCAGAAGTGCCAAAAACCCGCCGTACCTCTGCGCTCAGCCCTGTTTTTAAGCTTGGACTGATTCCACTAGAGCCAAACTCCAGAGCTGGTTGTTCCCAACCAGCCGCCAATCGCCATGTGTCGGCCGAACCTACCGGACTGGCTCGAGTATCCCCGCATTTGAATACCGGCAGGCCACACCCGTTAGAGGCCCGCCACCCACGCCAAAATCCTTTCCTCCGAGAGTAGTTGCGAGTCAATGACCAGCATTTGCTCGCTTCGAGCCGCCGAGTACGCCGCACGAATCCCATTGGCCGTAAAGCCCTTCCCGGTGTCATGCAGCAACAGCGGGTGCGGCGCCGCCAGCATCGCCGCGCCCTCGACTCCGCCCAGGTTCAGAATACCCGGGCAGAAGAGGTCAGACGCCAACCAACTCTGTTCCTCATCGCCTTCCAGGCCTGCGCAATCAGCGATCACAGCATCGACGGCCGGGGCCGCAAGCAACGCCCAAAGGCCTGCATGGCCGCCACCGCACAAGACCACGTGGAACGACACTGGTTTGCGCGGCTCCATCGACCCCGCCGCCGAGCAAACAGTGAGCAGGTCCCGCACTCGTTGCTGAAGTTTCGTCCGGTTGTAAGTCGAATAAAAGTTCGCGAACTGGTCCGGCGTCACATCGCCGCTAAACCTGTCCACCCTGAGGACCGCGAAACCATGCTCGAGCAACTGCCGAATCAATCCCCCAATTTGAGGACGGTCGTTCCCCGTTGAGTCGTCTTCGCACATCACAACGAGTTTCGGCGCCGGGTTCGTCAGAATGCTCGCCGGCGCGCTGTAGGTCGCCCGAATCTGAGAGGTCTCGCCCAGACGCTGGAGCACGACGGAGGCAGTTGCGAGTCCGCCAATTTGCTGCACCCCATCCGTCTGAACCTGCGTGCGCGCACGGGGCCATTCCACCTGGAGTGTATGCTGCCAGGCAGGCAAAACTGTGTCTTTGAAGCGCTTCAGGCCGCTTTTGTCGCGCGGCACCAGTGCCTGCCACTCGCTGCGATGCAGCGTCCGGAAAAACTCCAGGCACTGACCCTGAGTCAGCGCATCCGCGGGCGGCCGGCTTTCGGCGAAGACCAGCAAATCGGCATTTGGTTCCTTTCGATAAGGGGTTTCCTTAAGCGACGCGGGCGCGGCACGCTTCAGCAACCACTTGCCAAACCACTCGTACACGGCTTCGCGGCTGGTTTGATTGTAATTATGACCGAAATCGAACTGGACGTAGCGAAGCCTCTCAGGCGCGCCCAAAAGCTCATAAATGTGCGCGAGCGCCGGGCCTTCCACCCGAGGTGTGTCCCTGGTCCAGTCACCTGTGGCGGCGACCAGAATCTGCGGGCGCGGCGCGGCGGCCGCAGCGATCTCCATGTTGGAATACTCGACACGCAGGCCGGGCGCGTTCTCACAGAGACACCCTCCTTGCATGATATGCGAAACCATCACCACGGGAGCCTGGGCCGCCAGTCGGTTATCAACCGCCCCCAGCATATACGTTTGTGTGCCGCCGCCCGACTCCCCTGTGCAGGCCAGTCGCTTCCGATCCGCATCGGGCAGGGATTCGAGGAAATCGAGCGCCCGAATGCTGTTCCAGGTCTGCAATCCCATCAGGCTGATGTTCCAAAGCAAGTCCGCGCGGTTCGTGGCGAATTGGCGGTGGACTTCGTAGAACGGCCTGTTTGTCGGCGTGTCCGCAAAATGCGTGTCATTGTAGCCCACCATATCGTAGGAAAACGCGATCATCCCCTGGCGCGCGAAACTGATGCATCGGGCCGGGATGCTGCCGTCCTTTGTGTCGGCAAACCGGCCGTCGTTCCAGTGGCCGTGCGGGTTAAGAATCGCCGGAAAGGGCCCCTTGCCGCGCCCGAGCGGACGGTAAAGATTGCCCGCGAGATAAAAGCCTGGAAAGGTCTGAAAATAGACCTTTTCGAGGCTGTAACCGTCGCGTTCGAGCTTGCCAAAGATGCAGGCGTTGAGCGGGGTTTTCTGCGGCATCGGCCAGAGGCCGCAGCTTACGAGGATTTGCTGGCGAATTTCCTTCGCACGCGCCTGCCATTCCTGCCGGGAAGAAATCTCGGGAAAGTCACGCGGGGTGTCGAGGTCTCGCGGCGCCGGTGAGTGAGTTACCGACGTGGCGTCGGGAGGAGAAGTGGCGCCATGAAGCGAAACCTGGGCAAGTGCAACCACGAGCAGGAGCAGCGTTCTGGTGATGGCCATGTTTGGACATTAATGAGAGCAGGAGCGGCGGGTCAAAGACTTTGTGATTTCGTCTGACGCGCGCCTGGCCAGCGCAGAGGCAAGAACCCGATTGCCAACAACAAAAAGAGCATCCGGTTTTCCGGATGCTCCTCTTGCAAACTGTGAAGCGAACCTAGCCTACCAGCGGATTGTCCGCGGTCAGCGAAATCGGCGGCGCTTCTTCCGGCTCGGGCTCGTCCTCCAACTCGACCAGCGGCTTGAGGCGCACCTTGCGGTGATGATCGAAGCCGGTGCCGGCAGGGATGATGTGACCCATGATGACGTTTTCCTTAAACCCGCGCAGGTAATCAACCCGGGCGCGCGTGGCGGCTTCGGTGAGAACACGGGTGGTGTCCTGGAAGGACGCAGCGCTGAGAAAGCTCTCCGTCTCCAGGGAGGCTTTGGTGATGCCGAGCAGGACTGGCTGAGCTTCCGCCGGCTTGCCGCCCATCTTCTCGACCCGCGAATTCTCTTCTTCGAACTCAAGTTTGTCCACCTGCTCGCCCCAAAGGAAGGTGGTGTCGCCCGGCTCGGTGATGCGGACCTTGCGGAGCATCTGGCGGACGATGATTTCGATGTGCTTGTCGTTAATCGTCACGCCCTGGAGGCGATAGACTTCCTGCACCTCGTTAACGAGGTGCTCCTGAAGTTCCTGCGGGCCGCAAATATCGAGGATTTCGTGCGGGTCGATCGGGCCTTCGGTCAACTGCTGACCTTTCTTGACGTAATCGCCCTTGAAGACGATGACGTGTTTGCCGATGGGAATGAGATGTTCCTCTTCCACCTGGGTCTGCTGGTCCTTGATGAGAATGCAGCGTTTGCCGCGAACGCTGGCCCCGAAATCGACGATCCCATCGATCTTGGAAATCTCGGCAGCATCCTTGGGCCGGCGGGCTTCGAAGAGCTCGGCGACGCGCGGCAGACCGCCGGTGATGTCCTTGGTCTTGGCGCTCTTGCGCGGGGTCTTGGCCATCAGGGTGCCGGCGACAATCTTGTCCCCTTCAGCGACAACGATGTGGGCAGCGGACGGAATCGGATAATTCGCGATGGGCTCATCCTGGTCGTCGAGGATGATGATCTGCGGGTGCAAATCTTCTTTATGCTCGATGATGACCATCGCTTCCTGCTGGGTCTGCTCATCGACTTCCTGCTTCATCGTGACGCCCTCGATGATGTCGGCGAACTTCACACGACCCGCTTTCTCGGAGAGAATCGGAACGTTGTAAGGGTCCCATTGGACGAACGTCTCGCCCTTCTTGACCCTTGCCCCGTCCTTGACGGAGATGACGGAACCGATAACGACGTTGTGCTGTTCCAGCTCACGACCATCGTCGGCGAGGATGGAGACCGAGCCGTTCTTGTTGAGCACGATGTTGTTGCCGTCTTCGAGTTCGACCAGGCGCAGCTCGTTGTAGCGGACGACGCCTTCGAACTTGGACTTAATCTGGGGCTGTTTGAACTGGCCCTGCATGACACCGCCGATGTGGAAGGTGCGCATGGTGAGCTGGGTTCCCGGCTCGCCGATGGATTGGGCCGCAATGATCCCAACCGCTTCACCCAGTTTGACGCGGGCGCCTGTGGCCAGGTTCCGGCCGTAGCAATTCATGCAGACGCCATGTTTGCTTTCGCAGGTCAGCACGGAGCGGATCTTGACCCGCTCGACGCCGGAAGTCTCGATCAAGCGGGCCTTGATTTCGTCGATTTCGTCATTTGCGCGGACGAGCAGTTCCTTGGGATTGAGCGGATTGGAAACGTCGTCGCACGAACAACGGCCAATGAGGCGTTCGCTCAGGCGCACGACTTCGTCTTCACCCTCGTAGATGGCCTGCACCCAAATGCCGTTGGTGGTGCCACAGTCCTCCTCGCGGATAATGACATCCTGAGCGACATCGACGAGCTTGCGGGTCATGTAACCCGAGTCGGCGGTCTTGAGGGCGGTATCGGCGAGGCCTTTGCGGGCACCGTGCGTGGAAATGAAGTACTCGAGCACGGTCAGGCCCTCACGGAAATTCGAGAGAATCGGCTTCTCGATGATATCGCCGGACGGTTTAGCCATGAGGCCACGCACGCCGGCGAGCTGGCGGACCTGCTGGCGGTTACCGCGCGCGCCGGAATCGACCATGAGCGAAACCGGGTTGTATTCCTGCTTGCCCTGGTTGGTCTCCAGCGTCCGCAACATGACGTTGGCAATCTGGTCGGTGCAATGCGTCCAGATGTCGATGATCTTGTTATAGCGCTCGCCCGGCGTGATGACACCTTTGCGATACTGTTTCTCGACCTCGCGGATTTGCTTTTGCGCCGCGTCGATTTCCTGATCCTTTTCCTTCGGAATGATCATGTCGTCGATGCCGATCGAAACGCCGGCTTTGGTCGCTTCGCGGAAGCCAAGCTCCTTGAGCTTGTCCAGCATGATGACGGTCTTCTCGTGGCCGCAGATTTTGTAGCACTTCCAGATGAGATCGCCCAGCTCGCTCTTCTTGACGGATTTGTTTCCGAATCCCATTTCCGGGGGCCAGATCTCGCTGAAGATGATGCGGCCAACCGTGGTCTCGATGACCTTTTTGTCGGCAGAGCCCAATTCGGTTTTCTTGCCGAAGTCGGGGTTGGCCAGGCGGACCCATTCGTGGGTGCGCACGGCGCCGTCGCTATATGCGAAGATCGCTTCCGTCTTGGAGCCCAAGAGCCTCATCTGGTTCACGTCCTGGGGCTTGGGGGTGCGGGGCTCGGCGGTGAGGTAAAAGCAGCCGAGGGTGATATCCTGCGTCGGCGTGATGATCGGCCGGCCGCTGGAAGGGCTGAAGATATTGTTGGGCGCCATCATCAGCAGGCGGGCTTCCAACTGCGCCTCGACTGACAGCGGCACGTGGACCGCCATCTGGTCGCCATCGAAGTCAGCATTGTACGCCGTGCAGACGAGGGGATGAATGCGGATGGCCTCGCCTTCGATGAGTTGAGGCTCGAAGGCCTGAACCGAGAGGCGGTGAAGCGTCGGGGCGCGGTTAAGCAGCACCGGATGGCCGCGGGTGACCTCCTCGAGGATGTCCCACACCTCGGTGGTTTGGCGCTCGATCATCTTCTTGGCGGACCGCACCGTGTGAACGTAGCCGAGTTCCTTGAGCCGGCGGATAATGAACGGCTCGAACAGCACGAGCGCCATCTTCTTGGGCAGGCCGCACTGGTGAAGCTTGAGCTCCGGACCAATGACAATGACGGAGCGGCCGGAATAATCGACGCGCTTGCCGAGGAGGTTCTGGCGGAAACGGCCGCTCTTGCCCTTGAGCATGTCACTGAGCGACTTGAGGGCGCGGTTGCCGGCGCCGGTGACCGCACGGCCATGGCGGCCGTTGTCGAACAAGGCATCGACGGCCTCCTGCAACATGCGTTTCTCGTTCCGGATGATGACTTCCGGAGTCTTTAGCTGCAGGAGGTTTTTCAGCCGGTTGTTCCGGTTGATGACGCGGCGGTATAAATCGTTGAGGTCGGAAGTGGCAAAACGGCCGCCTTCCAACGGAACGAGCGGGCGCAGGTCCGGCGGAATGACGGGCAGGACCGTAAGGATCATCCACTCCGGGCGGCTCTTGGAGGACTGGAGGCCCTGGAGCAACTTGATGCGTTTGGCAACTTTTTTGCGGATCTGCTTGCTTTTGGTCTCCGTCATCGCCTGCTGGAGATGATCGATTTGCTTGCCGAGATCCACCTTGGCGAGCGCGTCGCGCACGGCTTCAGCGCCCATCTTGGCGAGAAAAGCCTCCGGCCCGTAGGTTTCACGGGCTTCGCGGTATTCGTGCTCGCTGAGCAACTGGTTCTGCTTGAGGGGCGTCGAGCCGGCGTCAATGACCATGTAATCCTCGTAGTAGATGACGCGCTCCAGGTTGCGAGCAGTCATGTCAAGAACGAGGCCGATGCGGGAAGGCATGCACTTGAAGAACCAGATATGGCACACGGGCACGGCCAGTTCGATGTGGCCCATACGCTCGCGACGGACGCGGGCAAGAGTCACTTCGACGCCGCACCGGTCACAAACGACGCCACGGTGTTTAATGCGCTTATACTTGCCGCAGGAACACTCCCAGTCTTTGACCGGGCCGAAGATGCGTTCGCAGAACAAGCCACCCTTCTCGGGTTTGAAAGTGCGGTAATTGATGGTTTCAGGGTTTTTGACTTCCCCTTTGGACCAGGACCGGATGGCATCGGGCGACGCGACGGCAATCGCGACGTACTCCACCTGGTTGACCTTGTCCAGACCGAGTAATTCTCGGGCGCTTTCTTTGCTGCTGATCATATGATGGAAAATAGGGTGATGGAGAACTGGGGTTTATACTGCGGTCAGGACGGTGGCCGGTTCGGTGGGCTGGTCCACGGGGTTGGAGTAGCCGACCTTGACGTCGAGGCCGAGCGATTGCATTTCTTTGACAAGGACGTTAAACGATTCCGGAATTCCGGCCTCGAGGCTATTGTCGCCCTTGACGATGCTCTCGTAGATGCGGGTGCGGCCCTGGACGTCATCGGATTTGACGGTGAGCAACTCCTGCAAGGTGTACGCAGCGCCATAGGCTTCCATGGCCCAGACTTCCATTTCGCCGAAGCGTTGGCCGCCGTATTGGGCCTTACCGCCCAGCGGCTGCTGGGTTACGAGCGAGTACGGGCCCACCGCGCGGGCGTGAATCTTATCCGCCACGAGGTGGCCCAGCTTCATCATGTAGATGTAGCCGACCACAATTTCCTGGTCGAACGCCTCCCCGGTGCGGCCGTCGAAGAGCCGCGTCTTGCCGTGTTCAGGCAATTCGGCCTGTTTGAGGTAATTGCGGATCTCTTTTTCTTTGATGCCATCAAATACCGGCGTGGCGAACTTCAGCCCCAATAAGCGGGCCGCCCAGCCGAGGTGAGTTTCCAACACCTGACCGACGTTCATGCGCGAAGGCACGCCCAGCGGATTCAACACGATGTCCACCGGAGTGCCGTTCGCCAGGAACGGCATATCTTCCTCGGCAACGATCTTGGCGACGACGCCTTTATTGCCGTGCCTTCCGGCCATCTTGTCACCTACGGACAGCTTGCGCTTGGAGGCGATATAGACTTTGACCGATTTGATGACGCCACTATCGACGCCCTCGCCGGATTCGGCGCGCTCGAGTTCTTCGTCGTACTGCATCTGCAGATCGTCGAACTTCTTTTTAAAGCTGCCGATGATTTCGTTGATCTTGTTGCGGATGGGGGACGGGTCGATCTCGATCCGGTCGTACACCATGGCCAGCTTGCGCAGCAGGGTCTTGGTGATTTTGCGATTGGCCGGGATAATGATTTCGCCGGTCTCGCTGTTAACGACATCCAAGGGGATCTTCTCGCCAAGCAGAATGTTGCTCAACGCTTCAGTGAGCTGCTCGCGCAACTCGTCGATCTTCTTCTTATATTCCTCTTCGACCTCCTTGGCATGGCGCTTCTCTTCGGTGACGTTCGCGCGAGCGTCGCGGTCGGATTCCTTCTTGGCGGAGACCTTCACGTCCATCACGATGCCATAGGTGCCGGAGGGGACCTTCAGCGAAGTGTCCTTCACATCAGCCGCCTTTTCGCCGAAGATGGCGCGAAGCAGTCGCTCTTCGGGCGCCAGTTCGGTCTCGCTCTTGGGAGTGATTTTGCCGACGAGAATGTCGCCCGGCTTTACTTCCGCGCCGACGCGGATGACGCCGTCAGGGCCGAGATTCTTGAGCGCTTCGTCACCGAGGTTCGGGATATCACGCGTGATTTCCTCGGGTCCGAGTTTGGTGTCGCGGGCACCGACCTCGAACTCATCGATATGGATGGAAGTGAAAACGTCGTCTTTGACGATGCGCTCGCTGATGAGGATGGCGTCCTCGAAGTTGTACCCATTCCAGGGCATGAAGGCGACGAGCACGTTGCGGCCCAGGGCCAGTTCCCCGCCCCGGGTGCACGGACCATCGGCGATGACCTGGCCCTTCTTGACCGTCTCGCCCTTGTGAACCACGCTTTTCTGGTTGATGCACGTCGCGGCATTGGAGCGCATGAACTTGCGCACCGGGTACACCCAGACGCCCTTTTCCGGGTCGTTCTTGAGTTTCTTTTTGCCTTCCGGCAGTTTGCCGTCTTCGGTGATGATAATCTGGTCGCCGTTGACCGACGCGACCTTCCCGGCCTCTTCGGCAACGATCACTGCGCGAGAGTCGCGGGCGACTCGCTCTTCCAGGCCAGTGGCCACGAGCGGCGCCTCAGTAACCAACAACGGCACAGCCTGGCGTTGCATGTTCGAGCCCATCAACGCACGGTTCGCGTCATCGTGTTCGAGGAACGGAATCAAGCTGGCGGCCACGGAGACCAACTGCTTGGGCGACACGTCCATGTAATCCACGCGCGCGGGCTCGACGTCGATAAAGTCGCCGCGTCCCCGGCACACAACGCGATCGGTGGTAAACGCACCTTTATCGCTGAGCGGCGAGTTGGCCTGCGCGATGACAAAGGCCTCCTCGCGGTCGGCGGTGAGATAATCCAGGTGGCCGCCGACCTTTCCGGACTCGACTTTCCGATAAGGGGTTTCCAGGAAGCCGAAGTCGTTGATACGGGCGAAAGTCGCCAGCGACGCGATCAGGCCGATGTTGGGGCCTTCGGGCGTCTCCACCGGGCAGATGCGGCCATAGTGGGACGGATGGACGTCGCGGACCTCAAACCCCGCACGATCGCGGGAGAGGCCGCCCGGCCCGAGGGCGGACAGGCGCCGTTTATGGGTCAGTTCGGCCAGGGGGTTAATCTGGTCCATGAATTGCGAAAGCTGGCTGCGACCAAAGAAATCGCGGATGACCGCCGAGAGGGCCTTCGGGTTGATCAGTTTTTGGGGCGACATGGCTTCGACGCCCTGGTCGAAGAGGGTCATGCGCTCCTTGACGAGACGCTCCGTGCGCGCAAGGCCCACGCGACACTGGTTCGCAAGCAACTCGCCAACCGTGCGGACGCGGCGGCTGCCGAGGTGGTCGATGTCGTCCAGCGTGCCTTCGCCCTTCTTAAGGCGAAGGAGGTACTTTGTCGCGGCGACGAGGTCTGCCTTGGTAAGAATGCGCGAGTCGCCACCTTTAATGCCGAGTTTCTGGTTAATCTTGTAACGACCGACACGCCCCAGGTCGTAGCGCTTAGGATCAAAAAACAGGCGCTTGATCAAAGCCCGGGCATTCGCAGCGGTGGGTGGATCGCCGGGGCGCAGGCGACGATAAATATCCTTGAGGGCCTCTTCCTCATTCTTGGCGGGATCCTTTTTCATGCATTTGATGACGATCCCGTCGTCGGCGGTCGTATCGACCACTTTAATCTTTGAGGTGCCGAGTTCTGCGATCTGCTTGACCACGGCCTTTGAAAGCGGCTCGAAAGCGCGGGCGACCACCAGGCTCTTTTCCTGGTCCACCACGTCCTCGATCAGGACTTTGTTAGGGAGATCGTCGCGCTTCTCCGCCTCTTTTACGCTCAAGTCTTCCACATCGTAGAAGAGCTTCAGAATCTCTTCATCCGTGCCCTTGAGCGGGCTGTCTTTTTTGCTCTCACCCTTGGTTTCTGAGTCCAGAAAAGCCAGGGCGCGGAAGAAGGTCGTCGTTAGAAACTTGCGCCGGCGTTTCTTCCGGTCCAAGTAAACGTAAAGGAGGTCGCTCGTGTCGAATTGCGCCTCATACCAGGACCCGCGGTCCGGGATGATGCGGAACGAGTGGAGGGTCTTGCCATTCGGGTGCTGGGTCGCTTCAAATGCAAGGCCGGGAGAGCGGTGCAACTGGCTGACAATTACGCGCTCCGCGCCGTTAATCACAAACGTTCCCTGCGGTGTCATCAGCGGCAGTTCGCCCATGAACACTTTCTCCTCCTTCGTCCCTTTTTCCTCCTTCAGCAGGAAAGTGACGTAGAGCGGCGCTCCGAAGGTGAGCCCTTCGCGGAGGCACTCCAGCCAGTCCACTTTCGGTTCTCCAATCTCGTAGGAATGGAAATCCAAAACGCATTTCCCGTCATAGCTTTCGATGGGAAATACCTCGGTGAAGACCGCTTGCAACCCCAGATTCTTCCGTTTGGAGGGAGGCTGGTCCGCCTGGAGGAATTCCTTGTAGGAATTCGTCTGCAACTCGATCAAGTTGGGCGGAGCGATGATCTCTTTGATTTTTCCGAAGTTAATCCGTTCAGTGGCTCGCGATGGCATTTGGACCTTTTATCATAGGGCGGCAAATCATGCCGGCCCTTTAAGTTACTGCTAAACGACAGAAGGCAAGTCCGCCGCGTTCAATAGCGGACTTGCCACAACCGGAACCACCAGGGGTGGTTGCGTTGGTTTCCCGTTGCTAATCTAAGACCTTCGATTTCCTGCTGGCACCAGACCGGCGAAAGGCGACTCCCGGCCGCCGCCCCGGAAAGTTCGCCTCTTATTTTACTTCGACCTTGCCGCCTGCTTCTTCAAGTTTCTTTTTAGCGGCGTCGGCCTCGGCCTTGGGAGCCCCCTCCAACACCGGCTTGGGCGCGCCCTCAACCAGAGCCTTGGCTTCCGCCAGGCCCAGCCCAGCCTTAACTTCGCGCACAGCCTTAATAACGGCAATCTTCTTGTCCGCCTGAACTGCTGTCAGGATGACGTCGAACGTGGTCTTAGCCTCGGCGGCAGGGGCAGCGGCAGCGCCCGCTCCAGCTCCGGCAGCGGCAACCGCGACCGGCGCGGCGGCGCTAACACCCCATTTACCCTCGAGTTCCTTCACCAGATCGGCGATTTCGATCACCGTGGCATTACTGAGTTCGTCTACGATCTTTGCTTTATCTAGAGCCATTGTTACCTTTCATTGCGTCTCGTCGTCGTCCGTGGCCACGAACGGTTTGAGCCTGCTGCCTGCAGACCGACGATTTACGTTGTTGTTTGTTTGCTTCCACCCCAGCCGGCATAGAGCCGGGGAGAAATCTGTTTTAAAACATTGCAGCGCTACATTGTGCCACAGCAGTCAAGGCCGGCCTGTCTGTAACGATGTAAATCTATGAACCATGTAACTGGCTATGCGGGAACAGCTTCGCCAATCTTTTCCTGCCGCGCCTTCAAAATGCGCGCCATTTGGCTCGCGGGAGTATTCAGCAACCGAACCAGCTTTGAAGCCGGAGTATTAAGCACGCCAAGTAATTGACCTCGAAGCACTTCAATTGACGGAAGGTCCGCCAGGGTCATGATCGTCTGCTGCTCCAACCGCGTATTGTTCAGGTAACCGAAATGGACTTTCAGCTTGTCAAACTCAGCGCCGAAGCTCTTTACGACCTTGGCGGCGGTGGAAATATCACGTTTGCCGGTGACGACCGCCAATTGGCCGGTCAATGCGCCATTCAAGTCCGGCACTCCGGCTTCTTTGGCTGCCAGGCGGAAAATCGAATTTTTGACCACGTGAATTTCCGCACCGGCTTTGTTCAGCCGTTTACGCAACTCGGTCAGATGCCCAACCTTCAGGCCCTTGTAGTCCACTACAATGAAGAAGGGCGAAGCGTTCAGGCGCGCGAGGTATTCTTTCGTCAGGATTTGCTTTTCGGGGCGCATGGTTTTACCTGGTTAAATTGATTGGAGAGTCAGGGGGTTAATCGCGTCGTGTTCAGGCGCTGAATTCCTTCAGGTCCAGCCTCACCGGTGGGCTCATGGTCGCCGACAACGTGCAGGTATGAATGAAGCTGCCTTTAAGGCTGTTTGGCCTGGCCTTGACCACGGCATCGATCACCGCACGCGCGTTCTCCTCGATTTGAGTGGCGCTAAATGACGCTTTGCCGACGGGCACATGGACATTGCCGGCCTTGTCGATCTTGAACTCGACACGTCCGGCTTTGACCTCTTTTACGGCCCGGGCAGTATCGTCGGTGACGGTGCCGGTCTTGGGATTGGGCATGAGTCCGCGCGGGCCAAGGACTTTGCCCAGCTTGCGCACTTCACCCATCGCTTCCGGAGTGGCAATCGCCACATCGAAATCCGACCAGCCCTCCTGGCACTTCTTGATCATGTCGTCAAAGCCAACATATTCAGCTCCGGCCGACTTGGCAGCTTCCGCCGCCGGGCCGCTCTTGGCGAACACGAGCACCCGGACGGTTTTACCGCTGCCGTGCGGGAGCGGAACGGTGCCGCGCACCATCTGGTCCGACTGTTTCGGGTCAACCCCGAGTCGGAAGGCCAAGTCAACGGTTTCGTTGAACTTGGCTTTGGGAAATTTTGTTAACACCTCCACCGCTGACTTCAGCGGGTAGGCCTTTTTGCAGTCCACCTGTTCGAGTGCTTTTCGGTATCGTTTGCTAGGCATGTTATTTGGTTGTGCGGTGCCAGCGAATCCCGAACCATCGAGACTCTCCCGCGGATGTTTATCCGGCCGATATTCTTTTATTCCGCCACTTCAATGCCCATACTGCGGGCCGTGCCGGCGATTACACGGAACGCGGCTTCCTCCGAGGTCGCGTTCAAATCTTTCATTTTGAGTTTTACAATTTCGAGGACCTGCTTGCGGGTGACTTTGCCCACCTTTTCCTTGTTGGGCTCTTTGGAGCCAGCAGTGATGCCGGCGGCTTTCTTGAGCAGCACCGAAGCCGGCGGCGACTTGGTGATAAAAGTAAAGGATTTATCCTGATAAACCGTGATGACCACCGGGATAATCATACCGGGCTGGTCCTTGGTCTTGGCGTTGAATTCCTTGCAGAAGGCCATGATATTAACGCCGTGCTGGCCCAGCGCTGGTCCTACCGGCGGGGCGGGGTTAGCCGCGCCCGCAGCGATCTGCAGTTTAATGATTCCGGTAATCTTTTTTGCCATATCTCTAAATCTCTAAATCTCTAAATCTCTAAATTGGGGTGGTGAGCAATCGTCGGTCGCTCAATACTCAACGACTCCGTCACATGTGTTTAGCCTTTTTCCACCTGCCAGTATTCCAGTTCGACCGGGGTGTTACGGCCGAAAATATTCACGGTCACCTTGAGCTTACCGCGCTCCGGCTCAACTTCCTCGATCACCCCGCTGAAGTTCAGGAAGGGGCCGTTGTTAATCTTGACGGTTTCGCCGACCTCGAAGCTGACCTTCGGTTTTTCGTGCTCTTCGGAGGCCGAAATCTGGTTCTTGATCGACTCGACCTCTTCAGCTGGCGTCGGCGTGGGAGGTTCGCCGCCGACGAAGCCGATCACGCCCTGTGTTTCCTTTATAAAATACCAGGGCTTCTCGATGATCCGGTTGTTCTCGTCCAGTAGTACCATGTCCACAAACACATACCCGGGCCACAACTTGCGCGTGGAAACGGTCTTTTTCTGGTTGCGCACCTCGACCACCTTTTCCATCGGCACGAGGACCTCTTTGATGAAGTCGCCCATTTCCTCGGATTTGATGCGCTTTTCGATGCTCTCTTTGACCTTCTGCTCCTGGCCGGAGAGAGTATGGATGACAAACCACTGGCTTCGCATGATCTAATTTCCCGCAATTTAAGTTATCCAGCGGACCACCACCGAGAGGATGAAGTCCACAAACATGGTGAAGCCCCCTAAAATCAAAATCGAAATGCTCACAACCACCGTCGAGCCTTTTAGCTCGTCCCAACTCGGCCAGGTGCACTTCCTCAACTCCTCGCGTGTTTGCTCGACATACGCGGCAAAGCGAGCCAAATGGCCTGCCCGCCACAGCCAAGCGAACACGCCGCCAACAATGGCCGCCCAAACAATAATCCAAACATATGAATTCTGCATGTTCAAAAACCGGATTGATGGACTGATGGATTATTTGATTTATAACCCGAACGACCCAGGCCGGCCGCCGCCATATCCAATAATCTATTCATCCATTGATCCAAATATCCAACAACCCGTTCTAGCGCTGGCGGAGAGGGAGGGATTCGAACCCCCGTCGGCGGTAAAGCCGAAGCGGTTTTCAAGACCGCCGCAATAGACCACTCTGCCACCTCTCCGGCCCCAGGAAATGGGGGAGGATGATGGATCGGTGGATTAATGGATAAACGCGCGGATGCACGGTTCACCGGCTGGCGCAACGAGGATTCCTCCTCATTCACCCTATTGTCCGTCAAACCATTCATCCATTTTTCCATCAATCCATCCATCCGTTCCGGTATGGCAGGGCGGGAGGGACTCGAACCCCCAACCGACGGTTTTGGAGACCGCTACTCTACCAATTGAGCTACCGCCCTACTGCCGGCGAGTGCTGTTTTGCTTTCAGACAAAAAAGGAGGCGGGGGTGGTGTCCCCCGCTCTCCCGCATGCTCCAAACCCAAATTATGCGATGACTTCAGTCACTCGCCCGGCGCCGATGGTCCGGCCACCTTCGCGAATCGCGAAGCGCTGGCCTCTCTCCATGGCCACAGGCGCGATTACCTTGACTTCCACCGAAACGTTGTCGCCCGGCATAACCATCTCGACGCCCTGGGGCAGGGTCACCGTGCCGGTGACGTCGGTCGTCCGGAAATAGAACTGCGGCCGGTAGTTGGTGAAAAACGGCGTGTGCCGTCCGCCTTCTTCCTTCGACAGCACATAGACTTCGGCTTTAAAATTAGTGTGCGGGGTAATGCTGCCGGGCTTGGCAAGCACCATGCCACGCTCGACTTCCTCTTTCTTGGTGCCGCGCAGCAACACGCCGACGTTGTCGCCCGCGTTCGCCGAGTCCAGCAGCTTGCGGAACATTTCGATGTCCGTCGCAACCGTCTGGCGGGTTTCCCTCAACCCGACGATCTCGACGTTGTCCATGCGCTTGAGCAAACCGCGCTCGACACGGCCGGTCACGACCGTCCCGCGACCTTCAATGTTGAACACGTCCTCGATGCACATCAGGAAAGGCTTATCGACTTCACGCGTCGGCAACGGGATGAAGGCGTCGATCGCCTCCATCAGCTTCTGGATGGCGGCTTCGCCTTCGGGGTCGCCAGCCAGCGCCTTTTTCGAGCTGCCGCGGACGACCGGGGTCTTGTCGCCTGGAAATTCGTATTTGGTGAGCAGGTCGCGCACTTCCATCTCGACCAGGTCGAGCAACTCCGGGTCATCGACAAGATCCACTTTGTTGAGAAAAACGACGATCGCGGGCACGCCGACCTGGCGGGCCAGCAGCACGTGCTCCTTGGTTTGAGGCATGGGGCCTTCCGAAGCATCCACGACCAGGATAGCGCCGTCCATCTGCGCCGCGCCGGTGATCATGTTCTTGATGAAGTCCGCATGGCCGGGACAGTCGATGTGCGCATAATGGCGCTTGTCGCTCTGGTATTCGACGTGGGAAACGGCGATAGTCACCGTCTTGGTTTCATCACGCACGGTGCCGCCCTTGGTGATATCGGCATAGGAGATCGGCGTCGCCAGCCCCTTGCGGGACTGGGTATGGACGATGGCGGCGGTCAGCGTCGATTTGCCATGGTCGATGTGGCCGATGGTGCCGACGTTGACGTGCGGTTTCGTTCGTTGAAATTGCTCTTTAGCCATTGCTGTCTCCTGGTGTTGTTATGTCTGTTTCTGTGCTGTTCAATATCGTGTTCTGGAGCCCATGATCAGGATTGAACTGATGACCTCGTCCTTACCAAGGACGCGCTCTGCCAGCTGAGCTACATGGGCGTGGCCAGATTGTCTCTATCCTGATGCCTGCAAACGACAAAAAACCATCGCCCCCGCTCGTAACTTCAAAAAGCTCAGGAGCTAATGATTTTCGACTTTTTACGGCCCGAATGCAGCCGAAAAATACGGGACGCCGCCAACCGTGTCAACGGTTTTTGAATATTTTTTTGAGTTTTTTTGGGGTCAAAAAAAGCCGATTATCTGCGCTAAATTCGTTTTCGCCACTTCACTCTAGGTGGTTCCGGCAGGCCCTGGGCCCGGAGCGCTGTGCGGAAGTGCATTTTCGCCACTTTAGCGAGGGCCTCGACGCCATGCTTCGAAATAAACTCTTTCGCCGCCGCATCCACCGCCGCCGATGCGCCCTTCGGGAATTCCATCCCATATGGCTTTCCTAAAGCCCCCAATCGGGTGACAAACTCGTGGCGGGCCAGGATCGAAGCCGCCGCCACCGCCAGGTCTTCCTCCGCTCGATGTTTCTGTACGAGCTCGATACTCCGACCCAGGCTCATCAGCGCCCTGCCGACGGTCTCTTTGTTGGCGGCGAACTGGTCGCTAATGGCGCGCACCGGAGCTGGGTTCATTTGGTATTTGAGCCCCATCAGATTCTCGATCACCCGGGCATGACCCCAGGCGAGCATTTGGTTCACACTCAGCATTTTCGCAAACAGTCGGTTGTAGGCCTCGTTGCCGATCGGCACGACTGCGCTCACACAACCAGGGGTTCGCCGGATCACTTCCGCCAATTCCTTAATCCGTTTGTCGCCGGAGATGTTCTTGGAATCGCGGATGCCGGAATCTTTCCACGACCTGACGACCGCTTCGTTCACATAAACCCCCGCAACGCAAAGCGGACCGAAGAAATCGCCCTTCCCGCTCTCGTCCACGCCCAACCGCGGCAGGAGCAAATCCGGATTCAGAACCGCTTCATAACCCAGCCGGGCCTCCTTCAGGATCTCGGGTTCGAGGACGAATTCAACAAACTCCTGCGTGCCTTTTCCCTGCACCACCAGCTTGCCGCTCTCATAGTACACCAGGTTGGTTTTCTCCTTCTCGGCGGCGAACTGGGCATACGGCACGTCGCGGAATTGAAACCCGTGCGCAGCCAGCCAGGCTCGAAGCGCCGCCGCTTCTGCCGCGGACAACTTGCAGGTGTAGGAGGTCAGAGGCTTCAACATACAAGCAGAGGTGCAAGAGGCCGGCCGCACGCTGGCTTCCCCCGGGAGGGGATGCAACGACCGCCGGGGCCGCTGCAGCTCATACCATCGCGCTCCGGGCCATTCCTCGCTAGCGGGCCGGGTGGATCGCAGTCCCCTCCGCGGACACCGCCAGCTTCGGGTGATTCTCCTCGTCCGTAAACGAAACGAGGTAAACGACATGGTCGCCCCAGATCTCTTTCGAGATAGTGGCGATTTCCGCGCCGGAGGCTCGTTCGTGAATCACGGCCAGCACGTTTGCCGGTAGCTCTGATGCCGTCACAACCTTTGCCGGTCCGCCCGCCAGCCCGCCGCTCGCATCGTGCGGCGCCGGAACAGCCACGGTCAGATCGGGATTGAGAACGCTGCCATCCGAAGCGATGTACAGCGGGGGATAGTTAAGCACGTCCTTGAACGAAATCTTGTAGTACACGCGTTCCGCCGTGGCGGCCTTGAACACCTCGGTAATCTCCGTCATGCCGGCCTCCGCCCGAACGGTATTTTGCACCGCCGTTGGCAAAGCGCCGAACTTAGCGCCCAGCGACGTCAGCGGTTTACGATATGGATAAGAGCGGTCGGCAGTGCGAGCAGGAACCGGCTCTGGCGAAGTATGTCTGGCGCATCCGCCCGCCAGCAAAACCAAGATCAGCCCGGAGAGAAGACTCGTTTTCATGCCCGCCCAGTGTACCCCTGGAGAATGGCATGGCAAGCGCCTAGAATCCTCCCAAAAACCTCACACCACGCTTTTTCGCGGCTTCTCGTGGCTTTTTGTGGCAATTCTCTCCCTCCGCGCCCTTTCATATTTTCGTGGTTCTTCACCTTTCGGGTTTCGGCGTTCGAGTTCCTGAACTAGTCTCCTCGCGCCCAAATGAATCCAGAAAACCTGGTCCGAAATCTGTTGGCCTGGTTCGCAGCAAACGCCCGCGACCTTCCCTGGCGCGAGACGCACGACCCCTACGCGATCTGGGTTTCAGAGATCATGCTTCAACAAACCCAGGTCAAAACCGTCGTGCCGTACTGGAAACGCTGGATGCGAGCCTTGCCCAACGTCCGCGCCCTGGCTAAAGCCAGGCCCGAAAAACTGCACAAATTATGGGAGGGGCTTGGTTATTACACTCGAGTCCGGAACATGCACAAAGCGGCGCAGGCTATCGTCGAGCGCCATAACGGAGAATTCCCAAACCGATTTGAAGATATCCTCGAATTGCCCGGCATCGGGCGCTATACGGCCGGCGCCGTCTCGAGCATCGCCTTCGACCAGCCCAGGCCCATCCTCGACGGCAATGTCATCCGCGTACTGACCCGCCTTTTCGGCATCGCCGGCAACCCGCGTGAGTCCAAAACCAACGCAAAACTGTGGCGCCTGGCCCAAGAACTGGTCCAGCAAGCCGCAACTCTCCAAACCCACGCTCCCCGCCCCACGCTCCGCGCTCCCCACTCCCCGCCCCCCCTCCCCCACCCCGTCTCAGCCTTCAACCAATCCCTCATGGAACTCGGTGCGCTCGTCTGCACGCCCCGCCAGCCTCGGTGCGCGGTTTGCCCCGTGAATAAATCCTGCCGCGCTCGCCGGGAGAAGCGGGTGGAGCAACTCCCCAACCTCAGCCGGCGCCCCCAACCTACGCAGCGCCGGGTGGCGGCCTTCGTCGTTCAACACGCGGGCCGATTCCTCGTTCGCCAACGGCCGGCTGATGTCGTCAACGCCCACCTGTGGGAGTTTCCTAATACCGAACTCACACCGCACCGCACTGACCTCAAAAGCGCCGCCCGCGATGCGCTGGGGTTCTCCCCGCAGACCATCCAACCGCTTTGTTCCATCCGGCATTCCATTACTCGCTATCGCATCACCCTGGAAGTCTTTCGCGTCGCCCTGAACCCCGCCCGCCTGCCCTCCCGTCCCCGTGGCTCCTGGTTGGACGAGTCCTCCCTCCGCCGCCTCCCCTTCGCCAGCGCCCACAAACGCATCCTGAGTTCCGTCCTGCGCCGGTAGGGCTGTTTGTCCCAAACCGCTGCCCCTCGGGCAGGTAGGGCTGGGGCGCAGGACAAAATTCCTCTCTGCCGCATAAATGCAGCGTTCCACAACCGGCCGGAACGCCGCGTTTATGCGGCAGGCGAATGCATTTGGAGAAATCTGTTGTGCGCCCGTAGGGCTGTTCTTTTGTGTCTCTTCGCGCCTTTTTGCGGCAATTCTGCTCGCTTTTGTTCCGAGGTGGTCCCCATTGTTTCAAAAAAAATCCGTGCCATCCGTGTCATCCGTGGTTAAAATCCCCCCATGAACCAGCCTATGTCGCGCCGCTCCGCTCTCCGCAAATTCACCGGCACCACCGTCGCCCTCGCCGCCACGTCACTGGCCCATCGCCTCCAGGCGGCCGATGAGACCGCCGCCCCCAAACTCAAAGGCCGCATCAACCACTCGGTCTGCCGCTGGTGTTACGGCAAAATCTCCCTCGACGACCTCTGCGAGGCCGCCAGGGAGATGGGCATCAAATCCATCGATTTGATGGAGATCCCCGATTTCCCAACTCTGAAAAAACACGGACTCGTCTGCGCCATGGTCTCCGGCGTGCCCGGCGGCATCGGCAGCGGCCTGAACCGCGTCGAGAACCACGACAAAATCGTACAGTTCTTCGAGAAGACGGCCCCGGTCGTCGCCGAATACGGCTACCCGAACATCATCTGCTTTTCCGGCAACCGCAAAGGCATGAACGACGACCAGGGACTCGAAAATTGCCTCACCGGGGTCAAACGCCTCGTCCCCATCGCCGAAAAACACAACGTCACCATCGTCATGGAGCTCCTCAACAGCAAACGCGACCATCACGATTACATGTGCGACCACACCGCCTGGGGCGTCGAACTCTGCAAACGCGTCGGGTCCGACCACTTCAAACTCCTCTACGACATCTACCACATGCAAATCATGGAAGGGGACATGGTTGCCACCATTCGAGAAAACCACCAATACATTGGCCATTACCACACCGGCGGCGTTCCGGGCCGCGGCGAAATTGATGACACTCAAGAAATCAATTACCCGGCGGTTATGAAAGCGATCGTCGCAAGCGGCTACAAAGGCTTCGTCGCCCAGGAATTCGTCCCCAAAGGCCCCGACGCCCTCGCCTCCCTCCGCCAGGGCATTCAAATCTGCGACGTCTAATCCCGCCCGATACGCGAGGGCGAGGCCGGCCGGCTTCTCCAGCTATGAGCGCTCAAGCGGCGTGTTCTGGAAGCAGTGACATGGCCTGCGAAAAAAAATTAGTGTTAAGCAGTGTTAAGGAGTGTTAAGCATTGTTAAGGCCGCGATAGCGGCTATAATGTGGCCGGGGTCGGCGGCGAGGAACGGGGTTTTCATGTTTGCGTGTAAGGCTGTCTGTTATCCGGGCGGGTCTCGGTTGGCGACGGTGGCCTCTACTATGTATGGCGCGACGAATGTTGTCTGACGGCGGACAAGGCCGGCAGCGTGCCTCGCTATCTCGGCGACTGGGCAGGTCGATTACGAGGGGGAGGCGGAGAAGGAGGGCGATAAGGATGGGGGTTAGTCGAAGTCGCGTGTGGGGTAGGGAGCGGAGCCGGGACGTGGCAGGGATGTCGAAGGGGGAGACAGGGAGGGGGTGTGTTTGGGGTCTCCAGGGTGCCACAGTGCTACAAGCCGCATTAAACCGAGTGATTTTGCACCATTGGCGTGCTACAAAGGTGCTACAAAGTGTTACAAGAGCGCTACAAAGTCTCAGGTGCCAAGGCTAATGGCTGAAGTGCCGGCGGCGGTGGACCGGGGAAGGCGGAAAGGCGGAAGGGTGAGGGGTGTAGGAAGGCGATTGGATTGTATGCGCAAGGGGAGTGCTTTTGAGGTGTCCCAGCGTCCCAAGCTTGCGTTTACCCAGATTTTATTGCGATTCTTGGGCTGTCCCAGGTGGCGTCCCAGGGCGGCAACGGAGCCGTCCCAGACTGGTCGAGTGGCGATCACAGGGTCAAAAGGAGCGGGACGGAGTAGCAGCGTGCCAGGGTGTCCTAAGTTTCCCACGAACGGCAGGAGAAGATTGAACATGCAGGATGGAAGATTCTGGTTTCAGAACAAGTGCAACATCGCACTCAGAATCTTCCGGCCTTCCGGCGGCACCTACCAGCAGTTCGCCGCCGAGGACCTCCTGCCTTAGGTTCAGGCGGTTCTCAGTCGTTACCAGCGCTGGTCCCTTAAACCCAAGCCACCATTACCCGTGTCCGCTAGCCCCATTCGGCACTCCGCACTCCGCACTTCTTCGCCCTCTGCCAGCGCTGGTCCCTCTGATGAGCAAAATCAAAATTCGCAAACACTCGACTCCCCTCCCAAACCCGGCTAGTATTGACATAGTTCGATTGAATCTCCGTGATTTTGCGTAAAAAGGATTGCACCTCTCTCCTCCAACCGGGGCACCAATGAGGACCGCGATGAGAAACCCCAGTCGTGGGCATCGGTGGCCTGCCGCCGTTTGGCTTTTTCTAAGCTTCCTTTCAACCACGAGCACGCGCTCAGCTCAAATCCAGGTGCTCTCCGGTCACGTCCCGTCGGGTCTGGCCCGGCTCCAGGCGGTCGGGCCGCTTTCCCCTACGAACCGCCTCACCCTCGTGCTCGGCCTCCCGCTGCGCAACCGCGAGGCGCTCACCAATTTCCTCGGCCAACTTTACAACCACGCGAGTCCCGGCTTTCGCCGCTATCTCACCCCGGAACAATTCGCGGACCGCTTTGGACCCACCGAACCTGACTACCAGGCGCTCAAACAGTTCGCCGCGGCTCACCGGCTCGAAATCGTCGGCGTCCACCCCAACCGCACTCTGCTCGACATTGCCGGCTCGGCGGCTGACATCGAGAAAGCCTTTCATGTCACGCTGCGCCGCTACCGACACCCGGCTGAGCCCCACCTCTTCTTTGCCCCGGATGCCGAACCGTCACTGGATTTCCACCTCCCGTTGCTCACCATCGGCGGTCTCGATGATTTCTACCCGTCGCGCCCAATGAATTTTCGCTCCGATTTCTCCGCTCCTGCCCGAAGCGCTCGGCCGGGCCCGGCGCCGCTCGGCAAAACCACCGCAGAAAACCCGCGGCTCGGAACGCCGTTTGCCGCGACCGGCTCCGGACCGCGAAACGCCTTCATCGGTCGCGATTTTCGCGCGGCATACGCTCCCGCACTTTCCCTCGACGGCTCGGGCCAGGCGGTCGGCTTGTTCGAACTCGATGGCTATTACACGGACGATATCGCCGCCTACGAGCATCTCGCGGGCCTGCCCGAAGTGCCCCTGGTCAACGTCCTGGTCAATGCAGTGAACGGCAACCCCGGGTTCAACAACGTCGAGGTGGCCCTGGACATCGACATGGCAATTGCCATGGCTCCGGGTCTCGACCGCGTGCTCATCTATGAGGGCGCCGTGCCGAACGACGTCCTCAACCGGATGGCCACCGATAATCTCGCCAGACAGCTCAGCTCCTCTTGGGGGTTCGGTAAACCGGTGGACCCCACCCGCGACCAGATCTTCCAGCAGTTTGCCGCCCAGGGCCAGTCGATGTTCCAGGCTGCCGGCGACGAAGGCGCCTACGCCAACACTGTTTCCCCGCCGTCCGACAACCCTTTCATTACCGTCGTCGGCGGCACCTCCTTAACGACCACCGCTCCGGGCGGCGCCTGGGCCTCCGAAACCGCCTGGAGCCCCAGCGGCGGCGGCGTCAGCCCGGCGTACTCCATCCCAGCCTGGCAGCAAGGCCTGCCAACTTCTTCCAATCAAGCCTCCGCAACCATGCGAAATTTCCCCGATGTCGCGTGTCTGGCCGATGGCGTCATCTGGCTCGCTGCCGACAACGGCGAACAGGGAACCATCGGGGGCACTAGCGCCTCCGCCCCGCTTTGGGCCGGCTTTGCAGCCCTTGCCAACCAGCAAGCCGCCGCCGCCGGCCAGCCCAGCCTCGGCTTCATCAACCCCGCCCTTTACACCATCGGTCAAAGCTCCGCCTATCCGTCCGCCTTCCACGATATCAATGTCGGCAATAATACCAACGCCGCCAGCCCCGCCAGGTTCTTCGCCGTCCCCGGTTTCGACCTGTGCACCGGCTGGGGCTCCCCCGCCGGCAGCAATCTCGTTGCCGCCTTGCTCTCCCCTCCCGTTCCGCTGCGTATCACACCGGCAACTCCGCTCACGTTTAGCGGCCCGGTTCACGGTCCATTCACGCCGGCCGCACTCAGCCTCTCCTTGACCAATGACGATTCGGCGCCTCTGAACTGGTCAGCGTCATCCGCCGCAATCTGGCTCATGGTCTCGCCCGCTTCCGGCACCCTTGTCCCAGGCGGTCCCGCAACAGTGGTCAACCTTGCGCTGTCTTCGTTTGTCTTTTTCCTGCCGGCCGGCGCGCAAACAGCCACCGTGTGGTTTACGAACCTGAATGACCAATCCGTGCAGAGCCGGCAGGTGACTCTCGCGATTGTCACATCGCCCTCAATCACCTCCCAGCCCGCCGCCCGGCAGGTCCTCGAGGGCGCCGCCGCGTCGTTTGCCGTCTCCACCGCCCCGAACGCCCTGCTCTTCTATCAATGGCAGTTTGATAACGGCATAACGAAAGCCAGCCTGGCCGACGGCCCCGGTGTCGCCGGCGCCGCCACCCCAACTCTCACGCTCAGCAACGTTTCTCCAGCCAGTGCCGGCTTGTATTCCGTCATCGTCAGCAATGCCGCCGGTGTCGTCTCGAGCTCCAACGCAACGCTCACGCTCCTGCCCTCGGCTCCCGTCCTCATCAGCCAACCCGCTGGCCAGTCCGTCCTGCCGGGACAATCAGTCACCTTCGGCGCTCATGCGCTTGGCACTGGCCCCCTGGCTTATCGCTGGCTGCGAAACGGCAGCGCCCTCAACGACGGCGCCAACCTCGCCGGCTCCGGCACCCCCAACCTCATCCTTTCTAACGCTTCGGCGGCAGATGCCGGCAGCTACTCCGTCGCCGTAAGCAACGCCTTCGACCAGGTTACGAGCACTGGCGCCGTGCTGACGGTTGCGGGAGTGACCGCTCCGGGCATCTCCCTCGAAACCCTTTACTCCTTCTCCGGAACCGCTGACGGCGCCGCGCCAAATGGGCTGCTCCAGGCCGCGGACGGCCTCTTTTACGCCACCGCCCAGGCCGCGGGCTCCAACTCCGCCGGCACTCTCTTCCAGTTCACTCCCGGCGCCGCGGTCACCCCGCTCTATTCGTTCACCGGCGGGGACGACGGCGGCAGCCCGTTCAGCCCGTTGCTCCAGGGTCTCGACGGCAAACTCTATGGCGCCACTTTTCAAGGCGGTTCCAACGACAATGGAACCATCTTCAGTTTCTCGGGCGCTCGCTCGCTTGCCACTCTCCTTTCCTTCAACATCACCAACGGCGATCTTCCGTTGGCCGGTTTGACCCGGGGCGCCGGCGGCTTCCTCTACGGCGTCACTTCCCAGGGCGGGACCTCCCACCGCGGCACGGTTTTTCGGGTCGATACCAACGGGCTTCTTTCCACCTTATACTCGTTCTCCGGGGGTGCCGATGGCAGTCTCCCTCGAGGTGAGCTCGTTCAAACTCCGGATGGGAGTTTCTGCGGCGCCACCTTTAAAGGCGGCGCATCGGGCTTTGGTACTCTGTTCCGCATCGCCACCAGCGGCTTCTTCACCAGCCTCCTCTCCTTCAATTCCACCAACGGCGCCTTCCCCGCCGCCGGCCTGCTCCGCGCGTCCGATGGCATGTTCTACGGCACGACCCGCAGCGGCGGCGCCTTTAACAGGGGCACCGTCTTCGCCCTGAACCCAAACGCGAGCCTGGCCACGCTCTATTCTTTTGCCGGCCCGGACGGCGCGCAGCCCGCCGCTCCTCTCATTCAGGGCAGCGACGGTAATCTTTACGGCACCACCGCCGCCGGCGGGACCTTCAGTCAGGGTACCTTGTTCCGTCTCACGCCCCGTTCCGGGTTCATCACTCTGGCCCACTTCGACGGTTTCAACGGCGCGCAACCCCAGGCGGCTTTGGTTCAATCCACGGATGGCGCGCTCTACGGAACAACGCGCGCCGGCGGTGCCTATAACCGGGGCGCGATTCTCAGGGCGCTAGTAAGCGGCCCGCTCCAAATCACCAGCCAGCCCGCCGGCCAGACCGTGTTCCAGGGCGCCAACGTCAATTTCGAGCTGGCAGTTTCCGGCAGCTCCCGCTTTTCGTTCCAGTGGCAGCGTGACCAAACGAACCTCACCGACACCCCCCATGTCTCCGGCACGTCTTCCCGCGTGCTGACCCTCAATAACGTCACCCTGGCCGACATCGGCGCTTATTCCGTCGTCGTGACCAATCTCCTCGGAGCTACCAACAGCACACCAGCGTTCCTTCAGGTGACTTCCTCCCCGCCCTTCATCGTCACCCAGCCGGCCAGCCTGGCGCTCGAGCCCGGCATGACCGCAACATTCACCGTGGCCGCGCTCGGCGACCTCCCGCTCGCGTTTCAGTGGCAGATGAATGGCGCCAACCTCACCGACCACGGAAATATCTTCGGCGCCGCGACCAGCACGCTCCGTTTGACCAATGTGACCGAAGCCAACAACGGCTCTTACACCGTCGTGGTCACCAACGTCCTCGGCTCGGCCCCCAGCGCCGCCGCCACTCTAACCGTCATCCCCCAAAGCGCGCCCGGCACCCGGCTCGCCACTCTGGTTGGCTTGACCGGTGGAACCGATGGCGGCACCCCCAACGGCCTGGCGGTCGGCGCCAACGGCTTGCTCTACGGCACCACCCAGTTCGGCGGCGCCGCGCGGTTTGGCAGTGTCTTTTCGCTCACGACGAATGGTGATTTCACCACCTTATTTTCGTTCGGCGGCGTTAGCGGCATCGCCCCCAGGGCCGCGGTCGTTCAAGCCGCTGACGGAAACCTGTACGGCACCTCATCGCTGGGTGGCGCCTTCGACCAGGGCACCATTTTTAAAATGTCGCCCGTCGGTGACCTGGCCGCCATTTACACCTTCACCGGCGATATTGATGGCGCCTGGCCCTACGCCGCACTCGCCCAGGGCGGCGATGGCGCTTTCTATGGTACCGCGCAACTGGGTGGCGCCGCCGGCTTCGGAACTGCCTTCCGCGTAACACCGGACGGCTCGCTCGCCACGCTCTACTCCTTTACCAACGGCGCCGACGGCAGCGACCCGGTCGCACCCCTGGCCTTCGCCGCCGACGGAAATCTGTACGGGGTCACGGGAGGCGGCACTAACGGGTACGGCATCGTCTTCCAGCTCACCACTAATGGAGCGCTCACCACTATTTATTCTTTCACCGGCGGAACGGACGGCAGTTCCCCCAACGGGCCGCTCGTCCAGGGCGACGATGGCAGTCTCTACGGCACCACCGCCCACAGCACCTTTCGTGGATTTCAGTTCTATGGCACCATTTTCAAGCTAACCACCAACGGTGTCTTCTCAACCCTGTACACCCTCAATTTCACCGATGGCTCCTATCCCGCTGCCGGGCTCACCCGGGGCAGCGATGGTAATTTCTATGGCACCACCCACGACGGCAGCTCGGCGCTGGACGGCACGCTGTTTCGCGTCGCTCCGAATGGCGCGTTCGCTACGTTGGTCAAATTCGATGGCTTCAACGATGGCGCGCACCCGGCCGCTCCCCTCGTCGAAGGCCCCGATGGCAGCTTCTACGGCACGACCAGTTCCGGCGGCCCGGGCGGCCGGGGAACGGTCTTCAGATTGACTGCCAACGCGGCCCCCCAAATCACCGCACCCCCGGCCAACGTCGTCGCCCTCCTTGGAACCACAGCCTCCCTTGCGGTCGCAGCCTTCGGCGCCCCCGCGCTGTTCTATCAGTGGCAACACAACGGCACCAACCTGCTGGACGGCGGCGGGGTCTCAGGCGCCGGTAAGCGCGTGCTCACTTTCACCAACATTTCATTCGCCAATGCCGGTGTCTACTCCGTCATTGTCAGCAACGCGCTCGGCTCAGTGACCAACTCGGGCACTCTCGTTACCGTAGTCACCGCGCCTGTTTTTCAAGCCGTCGTCCAAACCAACCTGAACGTCCGGCTCGCCTGGTCCGCCATCTCGGGCCAGCGCTACCAGCTCCAGTTCAAATCCAGCCTGCCATCACCCACCTGGAGCAACCTCGGCGCCCCCGTCACCGCCACCAATGCCGTCGTCACCGTGACGGACCCTTTTGGTTCGAACACTCAGCGCTTCTACCGTGTTCTTTTATTACCTTAACCTCGACCTGGGGCGGGGACGGCCACGTCCCCGTTACCCCGCCTGTATCTGGGTCCAACGGTGGTTACAACTGCGCACATTCGGCTAAGTGGTCATGACCACTAAGGTTGAACCCGCTTCCTGCCTTTGCGCCTCTCCACCTTTGCGCCCTTGCGTTAAGCTCTGTTTTGCATCGCTACTTCTCACGGCGGCAGCATTTCAAGCCGCAGCACTGTCAGCGAATACGGTTTGAATTGGCGTTGAAAATCCGACGTGATGCCCTCCAGCGGCGACGTGACCGGCGCAACTCTAGCCGGGCTTTCGAAGCTGTTCTCATCGGCGGGCCCGGTTCCGGCCAGAACCGTTTCCGTGCCTTTTGCGCCCAGCAGGTAGGAACCCGTGACATGAACCCCGGCCAAAGCCTCCTGGCCGGCCGGGTTGACCACCTTAAGGATCAGCTCCCGGCCTGCCTTCGCGGCGGAAGCGAAAAGGCGCGGCGCCGAACTGGCGGCGTTCCCGGCCTGCGCATCAAGCCCGGCGATGCGAGTAGGCAGCACGAACTCGCCGCGGTTGCGGCTGAAAAGTTGCTGCACATAATAATTCGGAGTGCCATAGACCCGCAGATTGTCACACCAGATCAGGTCGGGCGTCCATTGCCAGCCATCGACGTGCGCGAACAGCGGCGCGTAAGAGGCCATTCGGACCACATCCGCGTTGCGCTCCAGGCCGGTCATGTAAGCGGCTTCGGCAAGCGCGCATTCCAGGTTGTTTCGATTATCGGGGCTGACGGTCGCCACGCTCTGGGCGGCGTACTCGCCCGTGAAAACCTTCGGCCCCGTGCGGTCGTAATTGTCGTAACGGGTCGCATTTTGCAAAAACCATGCCGGTGCGGCATAGCAGTGCTCGTCCACGATGTCAGCGTTGAGCTCGCGCAGTCTGCCCCAGGCGAATTTGAATCGCTCGTCCGCTGGACTCGGACCGGCGCTGGACACGAGCTGGATTTCCGGATACCGCTGCTTCAGGGCCGTCGCGAAACGCACGTAACGCTCGAAGTATTGCGGACCCCATTGTTCGTTGCCGACACCGAGCAGCTTCAAATTGAATGGAGCCGGGTGCCCCATCGCGGCCCGCCGCGCGCCCCAGGGACTCGACGGCAAACCGTTCGCAAACTCGACCAAATCCAGTGCATCCTGGATATAAGGCTCAAGTTGGTCCAGCGGGGCGAGCTCGCCCGAGTTGAACTGACAGGCCATGCCGCAATTGAGGATGGGCAGCGGCTCCGCCCCGATATCCTCGCACAATTGGAAAAACTCAAAGAAGCCGAGCCCGAACGACTGGAAGTAATCGGGCGCAGGACGATGTTTGAACTCGTCGTTCCAACGGTTGATCATGAGCTTGCGTTTCTCCGGCGCGCCGATCGTGTTTTTCCACTGGTAACGATTAGTCAGGTACCGGCCCTCAACAATGCAGCCGCCGGGAAAACGGACGAAACCCGGCTGCAAGGCGGCCAGCTTCTCCACGAAGTCGGCGCGCAACCCGCCGGAACGATTTTTCCAGGTATGCCGGGGAAAGACGGAAACCATGTCCAGCTCGAGCGCGCCCTTGCCATCGATCAGCAGGTTAAACCGGGCCTTGGGGTCCGTCGCGGTGGCTTGAAGTTTTGCGGAATATTTCTTCCAGCCTGTAGAGAAGCCTCTCAGGTTCGCGGCCGCGAGCTGCTTCCCGTCCGCGCCCACCAGCGCAATGGACAGGGTGGGACCGGGCTGCGATTTCGAGAGCGCCGAGTCAGGCGTCCCGGCCCGGATGCGGGCGGAAAAGTCGTAAGTTTCGCCCTGGCGAACCCCCATCCCATGAAAGCCTTCATTGGACACGCCGAACAAGCCCGTGCCTTCGGAAGTGATCCTCAAGTAATGAGGGTTGTCCGTATCGAACGGCGCTTGGGTCGAAATCTCCAGGTTGCCGCGCGCGTTGCCGGGCGCAAGCCGGCTCCAACCCATCAATGGGTCGGGGAACTCAAACGAACGGTTTTTTACCAACTCGGCATAAAGGCCGCCGTCCGCACCGAAGTTAATGTCTTCGAAGAAAACACCCCACATCGCCGGGTTGATGGCAGCGCCGGGTTGGTCCGCGCGGATGGTGATCGTGATTGGCTCGGAAGCTTGCAAGCTCGGCACCGAGCCGATAACCAGGCAGACGATAAGGATGACCGCCAGCGCCGCCACGCACCACAGTGCGACGCAATGGGGCGGGGACGGCCACGTCCCCGGCCCGCGCAGATGGATCGGGTCCACCCGGGGACGTGGCCGTCCCCGCCCCGATGCGTCGTCAGGTTTCATTCGTGTGAGCACGGACGATGACGAGTCTGACTCGAATGTTATGTCGTTTCTCATGGTAATTGTAAGCGATAGAACACGTTGTTGGAGCTCAGCGGCAATGCCAGCGGATTGCCCGCCGCCGTGGCGTTAGTGAAAAAAGTCCACGCCACCGGCGGAGACAAATTGGTCGCAAAGTAAAGGTTCATCGACGAGGCCCAACTCGGCCAACCGAGTACCAGATTAGTAGGCGTCGTGGCAAAAGTCACGGCCGGCGGAACGTAACTGGCGGTGTAGCTCGCGCCCGGGGCCCGGACACTGATCGAGTGCGAGGGGCCGCCGCCGTCTGACCAGACAACAAAGGAATAATTGCTGCCCGCAGCAGTTTGTGTCGGCGGCGCCGCGAGCGTGCGGGTTAACCCGGCAACCGCCAGCTCCGATGCTGGAGTGGTGAGCGGTTGGCTGTCGAGCGACACCTGCAAGCCGGACGGCACCGTTTCGAAATTCAGCGTGACCACCCTGGGCAGAACATCGGCGGTCGCCAGGCTTTGGTTTCCGTCAGCGTCCGTGACCAGCAGGTTCAGGCGATAAAAGACGTTGGTCGAAAGCGGGCCTGTCGTAGGGATTTGGAACGAACCGTTGGGAATCCCTGATACCGGGCCGAAGACGGAATCGAGTTGGCCGTCGTAATGAAACTCCGCTGACCAAGCAAAGCTCGTCGCCGGCAACGAGGCATCGGAGAGATCCGTAGCGTTGCCCGCATACGTGATGACATCGCCGCCGGTGTAGCGCGCGCCGGCCGCCGGTTGAGTAATGACCGCCGCGGGCGCGAGAAGGCTGGCCAAAGTGAGAGGCTGTGAATTGAGCTTCACGGAGTCCAGCCGGCCGTTGAAGTAAGGGTCGGCCGGAAATTGGCTTCGACCAAAGTAAGTCCCCGTGCCGCCAACGTCTGACGGGAGAAGATTCACGCTATTGTTGATCGCCGCCACCTGACCGTTTGTGTACAAAATGCCCTGCCTCCCATCGAACACCACCGCCACATGCGTCCACGTGTTCACCGGCAAGGCCGCGAGCCCTTCGATGACCTGGACGAAGTTGGCGTTTTCAGTAGTGATGGCGCACTGCATGTTGCCGCTGGAGTCCATTGGCGTCAGGAAGACCCAACGAGTGATATCCTGTCCGAAATCAAAGATTCGCTGCCAGGCGCCGCCGCCGTACCATCTGACCCACCCGGCAAAGGTTTGCATCGAGCCGACTCCGGCGGGCAGTGCAACGTATTGGTTGTTGCCGTTGAGGTTGAGAACATTGCCTCGAACCGAATCGGCCTGAATGGAAGCGCCATTGAGCGGCGCACCGTTGAAATGGTTGCTCGCGTCCTGGAACCCGGTGTTAAACGGGTAATACGACGCCCAGGCTGCGACGGGGCCGGCCGAAGGCGCCGGAAAAATATCAACGGCATTGGTCGCGCTTCGCCCAGAGGAGTCGGTCGCTGTCAGAAGTATGTGATAATAACCATTGGTCGCCGGGGCGCCGCTCGTCGGAACTGTGAAAGAACCATTAGTCACACCGGAAAGAGGCCCGAGAAAGATGTTGGTCATGCCGCTGTAACAAAACTGCACGGTCCACGTCAGTCCGGTCGTTCCGATAGCGAGATCGCGAAAATCGGCCGCGGAGCCAGACAACGCGACCGTGTCGCCTGGCGCGTACGTGGTGCTTGGCGCCGGTTGAGCGATGGTGACCTGAGGCGCGATGAGCTCGGCGGGTGACAGGACCCGGCCGTAAACGCGGAAACTGGCGAACTGGCCGTTGAAATCGGGATCAGCGACAAACTTGCTATGGCCGAGGTAGTTTGTCTGGGCAAGGACATCGAGCGGGGAAATCGTGATGCTGTTGGTGGCGACCGGCGCTCCGTTGACGTAAAGATTACCTCGGCTGCCGTCCAGAGTCAGCGCGATGTGGGTCCAGACCCCGGACGGAAGTGGACCGGGACCGGCCACAGTCTGGGTCACGCCGGCGGCCCGGATATCGCACCGAAGTTTGCCGTCGCCGGACAGAGGGGTCAGCATCACGTAGCTTGAAGTGTCTGTGCCAAAGTCGAAGATGCGCTGCCACGGAGTGCCGCCGTTCCATTTAACGACCGCAACGAAGGTTCGGGCATAAGCAACGCCCGCAGGCAATTTCACGTACTGGTTGGTGCCATTAAGGTTAAGAACGCGCCCATGAACGGCGTCGGTCCGAATGGAAGCACCCCCCTGCAGCAGCCCGTAGTACTGTCCATTTTCGTCTCGGGCATCGGCCCGGAAATGATAGACCGCCGACCAGTCGCTGGTGAACACCGGCCAGTTGTCGGCGGTCCACGAAAGCGGCTCCAGGTCGAAATCCGGCACGCCGTAGGCGTTATAGCCGGCGGACCACGCTCCGGCATCATAGTAGTGATAACTGAACTCTTGCGCGCCATTCTCCGACAAGATTCCCATATGGCCCGGGCCCGTGAACTTTCCTGTACCCTGGAGAAAAAGAGTCCCGCCTCCGTTCACCATATCGACGCCGTTCCGATCCAGGTACGGCCCGGTGATGCCGACGCTACGGCCAACGCGGACGTTGTAGGTGCTGTTCACACCGATGCAGCAGGAACCCCAGTCCACGAACAGGTAATAATAGCCGCCGCGCAGGAACAGACATGACGCCTCGATCGAACTATTCCACGCGACACGGTAGGTTGGCGAGTTGGGCGCGATGCGCAGGCCGGAGCTCGGATCAAGCTGGATGACATAAATCCCGTTCCAATACGACCCAAACGACATCCAGGGGTTTCCGCCCGCATCAACCGTAACGCTGGGGTCGATGGTGTTGTATGGACTCCCGTTCCCGGACTGGATAACTGGACCTTGGTCGGTCCAGCGGTAAGTTGGGTCAGTGGGGTCGAGGGTTGGGTTGGTGACCAGTCCAATCGCTGAAACCTGGCTGCCCCAGCTCGAACACGCGTAATACAGCCGGTACTGGCCATTGAGGTAGAAGATGTCTGGCGCCCAGAACAAGCCCGTAAAGCCTGGGACCGCGTTGCTTGTCCACGAGGGAGCGGAGGCAAACACCTCTGGGCCTCCACTCCAGAAAATTTTATCTGTCGAGGACTTCGAGATGATCCCTTGCCCCGTGCCAAAAATGTAAAATCGGTCCTTGCACTTGATGATCGTGGATGGGTCGTGGATGCCCAGGTTGCCGCGCATCGCTGGGGCGGCTAGCGCCGCCACCGCGAAAAAGTTCACCAGAGCCCAGGATTTAATTAACATCGCTACGTAACTAAACCACAAACCTCCTCCGAATCCAATCAGGACGACCACATCCTCGTTACCATCTCCCTATTCATTGCTGCGCGTTCAAAGGCCCCGATCATCGCTCAGCCTTCAGCTCAAAGTCCGCCGGCCTCATCCCCGGCGTGTACTTCCCAAATCCAAACCAGCCGGGCTTGTATTCACCGACGAACTTCACGTCCGCCTTGGCAGGAAGTTCCGATTCCAATCCGGCAGCCCAGTAGCAGGCGTTGACGAGCAGGCGACGCAGGCCCTCATTCTGGAGGTCCACTGCCGCGCCCATGGTGGTGGTGCAGATCTTTGAAGTCTTGCCCCGCGCGCCGATGTAGCTTCGCACCCAGACCAAGGGCATCATTGGGTGGTTCTTAGCCCCCTCGATGGGCGTGTCGGTGGGTTTCATTCCGCCGAGCACTTCGCCGCTTACCAACACGGATGCATCGGCCGGCAAATGCGCAACGGTATAAACATCTGTCGGGACCCAAATATCCTGGACACCACGCAGTAGAGGGTGGTTTGCGTTGGCTGTGTCGATGACGCCGCGGGTGCTTTCCTTCCCGTGGTCACCATGGTGGCTCACCCAGGTCTCGCCCAGGACCTGTTGTCCAAAACCACCGGGCCATTCCTGGTTGCGCCAGTCGTACTTGGCGTAAGGACTCTGCCGATTATGCTGGTATTGAAAGGCGTGGGTGCTGGTGCGCAACGCGATCAGTGGTTTGCCGGAGTCGAGATAATCGACAAAGTGCTTCATTTGCGCATCGGGCAGTTCGCGAAAGCGCAAGGCCATAACGCAGACGTCGGCAGAATCGAGCGCTTCCATTCCCGGGATATTCGTGAGAGTTACCGGGTCGATGGTATGGTCGATCGGATTGACAGCGAACAACACGGTGCACTTGAACCCATGCCGCACCGCCAGGATCTTGGCCAGCATCGGCAGTCCCTCCTCCGACCGATACTCCTCGTCTCCCGAAGCAAAGACGATGTGCTTCCCATGCCCCGGACCTTGCTTGCCCTCATACACTGCCCAATCTGCTCCCTGTGTCCAGTTCGCGGTAGTGAATGGGAAGAACAAGGCGAAAATGAGACAATGTCGGATAGTGTTCATGGAGCAAACGTCGGCTAAGAAATAGCGTGCGAGCGCCCTCCTGACAATCCAGAATCCAACTCATCTCATATGCAACGTTGCGCCTGGCCAAAAACGGAAATGGATATTGCTTACCACGACCAGGAGTGGGGCGTGCCCGTTCACAACGAAAAACGCCTGTTCGAGTTCTTGGTCCTGGAGGGAGCGCAGGCGGGGCTCAGCTGGTCAACCATTCTGAACAAGCGTGAGAATTACCGCAAAGCGTTTGATCATTTTGACCCTCGCAAAGTGGCTAGGTACAGGTCGGCGAAGATGCGGCAATTGGTTCGCAACCCGGGAATCGTGCGGAGCCAGCTCAAGCTCCACGCCGCCATCGGCAACGCCAAAGCCTTTCTGGCGGTGCAAAAGGAGTTTGGAAGTTTTGATGCCTACATTTGGCGATTTGTCGGCGGAAAACCGATTCAAAACTCACGCAAGAGCATGAAAGAAATACCAACCCGGACGGCTGAGTCGGATGCCATGAGCAAGGACTTGTTAGCGCACGGGTTCAAATTCGTAGGCCCCACGATTTGTTACGCCTTGATGCAGGCGATTGGAATGGTGAACGACCACACGGTGGACTGTTTCAGGCACGCGGAGATACGAGCGTTTGCGGATCTGAAATACTCGGGCTAAACCGGCACGAGCGCGGCGGTCTTGCCGGAGGCTTTTCGCAACGTCTCGAGCGCCTGCGTCGCGGCGGAGCTCATCCAACCGCGATCATCGTGAACCAATTGGTCCAGACGCTGGCTGGCCCGCTGCGCCGCCTCGGTACGAGCCCAATGAGGGTCGATTTGTTCCAGAGCGGCCATGCCAGCCTGTCGCACGGCATAATCCTCGTCTGTCAGCGATAGAATGAGTGCCTCCAGGGCGATGGGATTGCGAGCGGCTCCCAGGGCTTGCGCCGCGGCGCACCGAACCTCGCTGTCCAAATCACCCAATCGGGAAAGCAGCGGCCTGGCGACCTGGGGATCGCCGATGCGGCGCACGAACTCAATTGAGGTCAGGCGGACTTCAATGTTCTCGTCAACGAACAGCTCCAAAAAGTAGGGCAGATGGGCCGGATCGGCGCAATCCGACAACACCTGAGCCGCGGCCACGCGGGCCAGGGCGTCCGGGTCGTGCAAACTGTTCAGCAAGGCCGCGGTGACAACCTCACTGGGCTCCGAGCCCAATGAATAGAGGGCGGCAGCGCGCACCGCCGGTTCGGTGTCCCGGACCGCTTTCAGCAGAGCTTGGAGCCGGCGGGGTCCTTCGGCCTGGCCTAAGGCTTGAGCGGCCGCGGCGCGCACTGCGCTATCCGGATCGTCGATGGCCACTAAGAGCGCTGCCGCCGAACGCGGATCGGTGAGCCCGGCGAGAGCCTTCGCCGCGGCGCAGCGCACATTCGGCACTTCATCTCCAAGACTGGCGATGAGCAGCGGCACGGCACGCCGGTCGCTGGAATTAGTCAGATGCTCCACCGCCTTGCAGCGGACGCGCGGACTGCTCGAACAGAGACGCAAACTGTCAAACCAAATCATAACGTCGGGGTTGCTTGGTTCTCAAACAACAGGACACTGGTGTCTTTACCCGGGACACCTTGTCCCGCTTCTGCCGCTTTCCGCTCTTGCGTATCGCGCATTGTTTGACCGCGGTTACCTCTCTAGAGCCTCTCTCGTGCCAACGAAGGGATACAGGATGAGGGGCAGCGCGAAGAGCACCGATAGGGCTGGTCGGAGGTTGGTGGTCAGCGACCAGTAATCAGTCGTCAGTGGCCAGGAAAGAAAATTCCCCTGCCACCGGGAGGGCAACAGGGGAAGCGATTATATTCAGCAACCAGCTTATTTACTTGATAAGCGTGAGAATACCGGCATGGGCGGCCTCTGTGCCGCCGCTGCTAAGTGTCAACATGCCCTCGTGAAGCCCGAGAGCCGCACCCTTGACTGCTGTCACGGTAACGGTGACCACCCCCGAGCCACCCGGTTGCAGCGTGATGGTGGACGGCGAGACCGAATACGAGACATTGGGGTCACCGCCGAGGACAGCGAGCGAGTAGGTCAGGGCCACGCCGCGCAGGCTGGTTAACGTAACGGCGAACGGTTGGCTCTGGCCTGAGCCATCCGGCACGGCACCGAAGCTGACACTCACTGGATCGAGCGCCACCGCGGCGTTAACCGCTGCGAGCAGGTCTTCCCGGCCGGTGCCGACGACGAGGACGTCGGCCAAAGGAGCACCAACCACCCAATCCTTCAAGATGTGCCGATTAGCCGTGTTCACAATGGCCGAGCGGATTTCGGCCGCGCTCCAGTCCGGGTAAAGCCACCGCAAAACAGCGGCCGAGCCCGCAAGGTGTGGAGTCGCCATGGAAGTGCCCTGGAAGAAAGCCCAACAGGAGGCGCCGCCACAGTAGGCCAGCGGAATCGAACTCAGCACATTCACGCCCGGTGCAACGACATCCGGTTTGATTCGGAAATCAACCAAGGTCGGCCCCCAACTGCTGAAGCTGGCCATGAAGTCTGCGTTCGGCGTCTCGATATAGAACAGCGAGGCCGAGATCGTGACTTGCGCTCCATTCAGGCTCACGAACGCTGCGCCATCGGCTTTGCTCAGCATGACGGCGGGGATGGTCGGCTGATTCGGCGTGCCATCCTGGCCCATGGCGATGGGATCGCCCACCACGTTATTCACCATCAGCACCGCCAGGGCCCCGGCGTCCTGAGCATCGCGAATCTTCGTCGAGAACGAACAGGTCCCGCGTGAGATCAAAGCGATTTTCCCCGCGAGGCTGCCAGCCGGGAATGCCGCGCAGCCCTTGGTCAAGGAGCCGGCATCCAGCACCACAGCGAGCGGCGCGGTCAAATCCGCATTGGGCGTCGCAAAGTCGCCAACCGCCGCGCCGTAGGTATTGCCGTTCGCAGCCACATGAGTGCCGATATAATGAGGAACCGTGCTCGCGCCGGCCGTCAGAGCGCGGGCGGCTCGCCCCGGTGACTCGACCGTAAAATAGCCCGGACCACTATTGCCGGCAGCCACGGCCACGACCATGTTCGCCTGGTCGAGGTGATCGACCGCGGCAGACACCAAATCCTGAACGCCACGCGCGCCCCCGCCCAGACTCATATTGGCGATGTCAAACCCGTCTTCATAGGCTTCTTCGAGCGCCTGGAAAATGTCTTCGGAACGGGCATTAATGACGTTCGCGGGGAAGATGTTGTAATTGCCCAGCAGGACGCGAGGAGCGACGCCCGAAACCATGTAGGGGATGGTCACGCCGTCGACGGTGGCCGGGGTGCCGAAATTGCAGCCGACCGTGCCAGCTACGTGGGTTCCGTGCTCCTGGATGGCCTGCGCGGTGTATCCCTGGGTGGGAATGCGGTTGTTGAAGACTTTGGCGGCGATCACTTTGTTGTTCGTGAAGCGATGATCGCCAAGCTGCTGACGTGCGGGATAACCGGCGTCACTGAAACAGGGATGGTTGACGTCGATACCGGTATCGATGATCGCGACCTTTACCTCGGCGCCGGCGTTGGCCGGTCCGCCGCCGACCTGCCAAGCCTGGACCGCCTTTATCAGACCGAGGTCGGGGTCATCCACGGTCGGGTAGTAAAGTCCTTCAGGCTGGGCATCCAGAACCTGTGGGGCCTGTTTGATAACATCCAGGCTGGTTCCGTTCAGATCAACCGAGACGGCATTCAACGAAATGTCGAACGAATGTGTCACGTTGGCCGCCGGGGCGTTGGCGCGCAGCCAAGCTTTGAAGTCGTTGCGCAACGCGCTCAGTTGCGCGCGATAGGATTTTACAGTCGTGCTGTTAAAATCAATCTTTTTGCCTTGCGGTGGTTTGGTGGCCGCCGCCAGGCTCAGTGGGTCGCGTCTGAGCAGCACGATGGCTCTGGTGGCGTCCGTATAAGACCGGACGACGGCAGCGTCAGACGACGACGCCTGGCCGAAGGCCACTGGCGGTCCGGCCACGATAGCACAGCCGAGGATGCACACGCAGGCGGGAGCGATAGAGACTTTCAGGAATCTTTTCATAAGTTCGGTGGATTTTTCCTGGTTTATCTGTGAGTTGTCACCCCAGCCGGCAGCCCGAGGCCGGTCCGCGTGACGAGCAACCAGCTGGAATTGGTTAATTCATGCCCCCATTAGCGCATGTTGTCAAGAAAAACTCTCCAGGCTTTTGGCTTCCCAGGGTTACGGGGTGGGTTTATGGTCGCAACCGGCTACCTACCGCAAATCGTGTTATGAAAACCTTTCTTGCTGCAATTACGTCCTGGATTTTACTGATAGCTCCCCGCGCATGGGCTGTGGAACTTGTTCCTGACAAAGTGGTTTCCGCGGTTCGGGACCGCCAGGATGTTCAGGTGCCCGACGGCGTACATCTGACCGGCTGGATTGGGAAGCGCATCGAGGTGAATGAGGCTGGCCGGTTGGTCAGGCTCGACCCGGGCCGTCTCCTGGAAGGATATCGCAAACGCCCCGGCCGACAATCCTGGGACGGCGAGCACGTTGGGAAATGGCTGCACGCGGCAACACTCGCGTGGGTTTACACCGGCGACCCGGCGCTGCAAACCAAGCTCGACTTCGTTGCGGCCGAACTCTGCAAGTGCCAGCTCGACGATGGGTACCTGGGCACGTACCTCGACAAGGACCGCTGGACCGAATGGGATGTTTGGGCGCATAAGTACAATCTGATCGGGCTGCTGACCTACATGCGCTACACTGGCAACCTTGCGCCCTTGCCCACCTGCCGCCGGATGGCGGACTTACTCTGTCAAACATTTGGCGACGAGGCGGGCGAGCGAGACATTATCAAGGCGGGCCAACATGTGGGCCTGGCGCCAACGAGCGTGCTCGAGCCCATGGTGCTGCTGTATCGCCTGACCGGCGAAAAGCGGTACCTGGATTTCTGCAAATACATTTTGCGCGCCTGGGAACAGCCGAACGGACCGAAGGTCATTTCCACGTTACTTGGCGCCAAGCGCGTGGACAAAGTCGGCAACGGCAAAGCTTACGAGATGTTGTCCTGCCTGAACGGCGCGCTCGAGTACTACCGGACGGTTGGTGAGCGACGAATTCTGGAAGCCTGTCTGAACGCCTGGCGGGATATCGTGGACCGGCGACTGTACATCACGGGCGCGGCCAGTTACGGCGAGCTTTTCCACGACGACTATGATTTGCCGAACGTCAACAATGTTGGCGAAACGTGCGTTACGGTCACCTGGCTGCAGTTCAACGCGCAGTTGTTGCGGTTGACGGGTGAAGCCCGCTTCGCAGAGCAACTCGAACGCGTCGTGCTGAACCAGCTCTTTGGCGCACAGCTGTGTGACGGTTCGGCGTGGGGTTATTACGTGCAAATGGAAGGCAAAAAGCCGTACAGCAGCACTCTCGACGGGCACTGCTGTTTATCGAGCGGACCGCGCGGCGTCGCGCTCATTCCTACGTTCGCCGTTACGACGGATGTGGATGGAGTGGTTGTGAACCTCTACGACGCCGGGACCGCCAGGCTTAAGTTACGTGATCAGACCGCGGTGGTGGTGACCACCGACACACTATATCCGGGCGATGAACGCATTCGGCTCGCGGTCAAACCCACCGTGACGAAGATATTCTCGGTCAAAATGCGAGTGCCGGCCTGGTGCCGTGACGCCTCGGTCCAGGTAAATGGACGAAAAGTGAAGGCCGAGATAGGCGCGGACGGTTACCTGGCGATCAAACGGAAGTGGGCGAAGAACGATGTGGTCCTCCTTCAGCTTAAGTTGGAACCGCGCGTGGTGCTCGGCGATCACAGGAACGCGGGAAAGATCGCGGTGCTTTACGGCCCGCTGGTCCTGACCGCAGATGAGGCTCTCGTCGAGCCGGTTTTCACCGCCGGCGGTGAGAAACCGCCTCTGAGCGCCATAGCGGCTGCGGCTTCGGATGTGCAGTCTTTGAAAGTCAGACTTGAGCCGGCTCCGCCGCAGCTGAAAACCTGGCCGGGGGCGCAGGTGTTTCGCATCGAAGCGGTAACACGCCGCGCCACAACTTCACTGAAACGTGATAGACCGCTGGAGGTCCGGCTCGTCCCCTTCGCTGATGCGGGCGAGACAGGAACTGATTACAAAGTCTGGTTGCCTCTGCCACGCACCGATGGAAGCAGCAACCTCCTGGTGGAAGCCCGGGAGAGCCGCTCGCGCCGCGGCAATCTCGACGGCTCCATCACGGATGAGGATTTCCAAAGCATGGTGGTGACCTTTGATGGCAAGCCTTCTGCCGAAGACTGGTTTGCCGCTGCTTTGGATGAGGCAGTGCCGATTCGGCGCATCGTTTTCGCGCACGGCAAAACTTTTCACGATGGCGGCTGGTTCGATGCCAACGCCGGGAAACCGCGGGTCCAGGTGAAATCCGTTAAAGACGGGGCTTGGGAGACCCTCGGCGAACTGATGGACTACCCGGCCACCAGCTCAGTCGACGCTGCCGGTCTCAAGGGAGGTGAGAGGTTCAACTGTCAACTGGCGGCGCCGACAAAGGTCTGGGCCGTGCGCGTGATTGGCAAGCCTGCGTGCGGCGACAATCCGAAGCAAGCATTTTCGTCCTGCGCCGAGCTGCAGGCGTTTGAGTGAAGCGTGAAACGGGGAACGTGAAACCTCAAGAGTGCCAGGGAGCGAAAACATGAACGCTGAAGGGGTGCAAGCGGGTATATGGACGGTGGGCGTGCGACTCCACTCGTATGATGTGGACTTCAAGCGACGGGCGACGCTCGACGCAGTCTGCCGCTATTTCCTGGACGCGGCGTGGAACCACGCGGAGGCCCTGGGAGTTGGTTATACGCACCTGGCCGACCAGAAAAAGTTCTGGGTGCTTTCTCGTTTCGTGATGAAAATCCAGCGACTTCCTCAATGGGGCGAGAACGTGACGCTGAACACCTGGCCGAGAGCGCCGCGAGGCATTTTTGCGCTACGCGACTTTGAGGTGGTTGATTCGCAAGGCGCACGGGTCGTAGGGGGCGCGAGCGCGTGGCTGGTCTTGGATGCGCACAGCCGGCGACCGCAGCGGCTAGACAAGCTCCAATGGTCCTTGAAACGGTTTCCGGTCGAAAGGGCAACGGAGCAGGAGCCGCAGAAGCTGGCCGAGCGAGACAACGGCGCCGAATGTTTCTCGACCCTGGTGAGGTACGGCGATTTAGATGTCAACGACCACGTGAACAGCGCCAGTTACATCCGCTGGCTGCTGGATGCCTATCCTGCGGAATTTCACCGAAAACACACCGTCCGGTTGGTGGAGGTTAATTACCTGGGCGAAACGAAAGGGGGCCAGAAGGTGTCCGTGCTCAAAACCGATGGGGAGGCGGGGCAGTTTTGGCATGAAATCCGGGCCGAAGCTGAGGTGACGTGCCGCGCCCGCCTGCTGTGGGATTCGCAACGAACTGAATAAAACCCAACCGCCACCCCGAGTGCCACCCACGCCCGCGACGCCAAGGGGAGGATCACTCAAGAACACAGAACCGGAAACGGCGAATCGGTGGAGTGTCCCGCGAGAGGTCCGCCGAATCGTTTGTTCTCAGGTTGGCCGATCGTGACACGGATGACGCCGGGCTCTGTCTTCTGAAGTGCAGATTGAGGAGTATATAAGTATATGTGATGTATATTTACTATGCCTGTGTCCACTTTAGTATTGCTAACTTCTACCAGATCTGCTTGAATCTCCTCGGTTGTCGTTTCGGAAGGCAAAACCCGCTGAGGATCCGACCAAGCACGTGTTCGCTGGCTTCTCAACGAGAATCCGCCCTTGCGCGCGCAACTATTACGAATACATAAATATCACGCAACACGAAAGGCATTCACTTATGCGAAAGACAGTTCAGGCATTGATCGCACTAGGGCTGGTTTGCAGCGGCTCGACTCGCGCAACGACAGTTCTCTTTGACTTCAATTCCGACCCCTCGGCGGGAGGGCTGGCGACCGTTTACGGCAGCGCAGGCTGGGTCGGCACCGACGGCGCCGGCGTAGCCACCAACGGCTTGGACGGCTATTTGCAGATCACCCCGGCGGTTAACAGCCAGGTGGGAGCGATACTATTCTCAGACTTTGATAATGGCGCCATCGTCGGCGGGCTGCATTTCGAGGCCGATGTGCGAATTGGCAACGGGAGTTCGACGCCCGCGGACGGTTTTAGCATCTGCTACGCGCGTGCGACTGATCCGGCACTGAGCAATCCCACGGCCGAAGGCACCTACGCCAGCGGCACCGGGAACGCGCTGGGGCCTGAAGAGGGAACCACGACGGGCATCAGCGTGGGTTTCGACGCCTTCAACAACGCCGCAGGTGATCCGGTCGGACTTGACGTGCGGGTCGATGGTGTGCTGCAAACTTTTCCGCTGCCGACCTTGAACGGCTCGGCGACCGATACGACCTCAATCCAAACGGGACCGAATGACGGTACTTTCAGCCGGACGCTCTTGGGATGGGCACACCTGGTTGTGGATTTATCCACCAGCGGCCTGTTAAACGTTTATTACAAGGGCAGCCATATCCTGACCGATTACGCGACCTCGTACATCCCCGGTCCCGGGCGGTTGCTGGTTGCGGGGCGGACCGGCGGTCTGAACGAATACCAGGACATTGACAATATCGCCATCACGACGGTGACGATCCAGGCGGCGTTAGGCCAGGTGACAGGGTTCGTCGACGGCTGCACATTTGTCCTCAACGATTCGGGTCCGAGCGTAGTGGATCCGGCGACCATCAAATTACAGATCAACGGCGGGACACAACGGACTCCGACTTCCGTCCAGAAGAACGGGACGGTGACGACGGTGGTGTATCACTCATTTCCGAGCCTGCTGGTTTCCGGCTCGACGAACCAACTTGCGGTGTCGTTCAAGGATACGAGCGGCGCGCAGCTTAGCGGGACGCGCTCGTTCGTGGCGCCGACCTACTCTGTGATTCCGTCGGGCGATGCAGTAACGGGTGTCAATACGACGGCGCCCGGATTCAGGATCCTGCCATGGCAGTCGGGCTCGGAGCCCAACCGTGTGTATTGGGCGAACGAGCAACTGGCTGGCTTGCGCGGCGCGAATACCGCGAATCTGACCGCAGCGACCGATGCCGGGTACATTGACTTCACGGCCGTAATCAATTTCAACATTGCGGGCATCAATCAAGGCGGCACCGCGGACTCTGGGGACTTCACCATGGCCGACGGCTATGCCGACGCGGCCGTTCCCGGCATCCCGGGCGCGAACGGTTTGACGGGCAGCAGCGCGTTGGAAGCGCTGGCGTTTGTGCGCTTCGCCACTGCCGGCGTGTACAATATGGGCGTCAACAGCGACGACGGCTTTGCGGTGACCGAGGGGCCAAATCCGAAGGACCGCCTGGCTCTGACACTTGGGCAATTTGACGGCGTCAAAGGGGCGTCCGACCGGATCTTTCCGGTGGTCGTGCCAGCGGCCGGCATCTACCCGATTCGTTTGCTGTGGTTCAACGGCGCCGGCGAACTGCCCGGCAACGGCGCCAGTCTTGAGTGGTTTACCGTTCAGAACGACGGGACAAAAATCCTGATCAACGACCCAAGCCCGACGAACACATCCGGCGTCACAATGTTCTACAGCGGACCGGCGCTGCCGGCTTATGTTTCCCAGCTCGTGCCCTTTCCGGGGCAGACAAATGTGCGCGCCGATTATGTTTTAGCTCAATTGACCGACGGGGCCACCCAACCGAATCCTACCACCATGCGCCTGCGGATCAACGGAACCCTCCTCACGCCGTGGGTGTCCCGGAACGGTAAAGTTACCACTGTGACCTTGCCGCTCGACAACGCGCACCTCATGCCGCCGGGCACTAACACCGCAAGCCTGACCTGGACTGATAACGGCTCGGTCATGCATACTAGTTCGTGGTCTTTCACTGTGGAACCTTATGTCACCCTGCGCGCGGGATTGAGTTATCCCGCCTCTTCAGTGGACAAGGCGCAACCGGGCTTTGTCCTTGCCGTTACGCAACTGGATCCCTCGATTGCCAATGATGCCGGCGACTACATGGCCGCCCAGCTTGACAGCTACAACAGCCTGCTTGCCGGCCTCTACTTCCCCTGGTACGGCACCAATACGGCGAATACAGTCTCCGGCGCAGAGCTTGGCCTCGCAGCGATCACCAACAACATCTGGTACTGGTCGAATGCTGTCGACTTCAACATCGTCACGTCTCCGGGCGACTTCACATACGATTCCGCAATGCCCGGCATCCCCGGCGTAACCGGTCAGACCACCTACTCGGCGGCGGGTTTTCAGTCATTCGTCGTGTTTCCGACCGCCGGCTTTTACCAAATGGGTGTGAACAGCGACGACGGATTCCGGGTCACGGAGGGCCTGGGCGTCACGCGGCAGGTGCTGCACGTGACGGGCGCAGGTATAGATACCGATGTGGCCGCCGTGGTGACCAGTGTGGACAACGCGGGTTATGCGCCTAAGCCGCCCGTGACACCGGTGTCCGGGCCCGTCGTGTTCGTCCCGGTGCCTTGTCCCAACCTGCCGGGCCCTGTGAACCTCACCGGAAAGATCGGAGTCGTCGATTACTCGAGTTGTGCGAGTGGATTTGATGCCCGTCAACTGGCGTATAACCTCCAGACCAACGGCGCGTTGGCTGCCATCATCGTGAACAAGCCGAGCTGGGGACTACCCTTTGTGGAGACCTCCGCCGGCCCTCCGGTGACCATCCCAATGTTGGTGGTTAATGGCTATAACGGTCAGCGCGATTTCTGGGTCACCGACTCGGGCCTGAGCGCCACCATTGGCTCCGATGCCAACCTGGTTCTTGGCCAGGCCGATTACACGAAAGGCATGGGCCACGTGGACTTCGGATTCGCGGTGCCCGCGCCCGGAGCCTACCCGCTGCGCTTGCTCTACTTCCAGGGCAACAACGGCGCCGGCCTGGAATGGTCCACGGTTCAAACCGGCCTCTTGCCGGAAGGCACCCGTGTGCTGGTGAATGACCCCACCGCCGCCGGCTCATTGCAGGCCTTTCGTGCAGTCACCGCGCAGCCGCAGCTCAATCCGGCGAAACTGGCGAACGGCGTCGTGACCATCAGCTGGGCGGGTGCGGCGATTCTGCAGCAGGCGACCCGGCTGAACCCGGCCGACTGGGCAGATGTCCAGCCGCAGCCCGGCAACACCAGCTATTCGGCGCCGGTCAGCGGCGGCAACCTGTTCTTCCGCCTGAGGGTGCCGAGCCTGGCTGCTCCGTAGGCACGGGCGCGCCGCGGTAGCAATACGTAGTTTACGCGAGGAGACCGGGTTACGAAACCCGGTCTCTCTCTCTTGTGGCCCTCGCGCACTGCAGGCTGGTCAGATGCGAGCTTTTCAGCGCGCGTCGTTCATACTAGAGTAACCCAATGGGTGATCGCGCAGAACGCCGAACGGTAGTGGAACCTGAACCGAAGCCAGGGCAATGGCTGGAGGCGCGGGACTTCGCCGATGTGGTGCGGTTGACGCCGCTGGTCTCGATGGATCTTTTGGTTCGGGCGCCGGACGGACGGGTGTTGGTTGGGCGACGGGTCAACGAGCCTGCTAAGAACTGCTTTTTCCTGGTCGGGGGCCGGATCACCAAAAACGAGAGCCGGGCGGCAGCGTTTCGGCGCCTGACCGTGGAGGAACTTGGAGTGGAGTTAAACATCGAGCACGCTCGGTTTCTGGGAGTCTATGACCATTTTTATCCGACGAACCGGTTCGAACGGGAGGGATTCGGGACCCATTACGTTGCGCTCGGGTATGAACTGCGGTTGTTCGTCGAGCCGGCGGCCCTACCCAGGGAGCAGCACGGCGAATATGCGTGGATGACGGAGACTGAATTGCTGGAGTCCCCGCAAGTGCATGAGAATACGAAGGAGTATTTTAGGACGGCTGGAACCTTAAAACGTCAAAAGTTTGAAACGTTAAAACGTCGAAAAGGCGCTGAGGCCGAGGACGAATGAGGCCTTGGGCTAGACCGAACAAAACGCAGCTTGAATTGTCCATAAATCGATATTTTAAAGAATACACGAATTTCGATGCGGAAATTGAGATTTCATGCAGAAGGACTAAGTCTGCGCTGCCGCTGGAGCTGGTCCTGGCTATGGTTTGCCTTGGCTCTGCCGGTGTTCCTGTGCCCTGCGGGGCTGCTCGCCGCAACCTTCACTGCGTCGCTGGACAGAGATACGCTCACGCTGGGTGAAACCGCGACCCTATCGTTGGCATTCGTCGGCGGAACGCCACGCAGCGTGCCCACCCCTCCCAATATCCCGAATTTGCAGATCGCCTATCTCGGCCCCTCGAGCCAGTTCAGTGTAATCAACGGTGAGGTCAGTTCTTCGGTGACTTACAATTTTCAAGTGACCCCCCAAAGACCGGGAGATTACACAATTCCCGCCGTGTCCGCAGAGGTCGGTAGTGAAAGGTTCGCCAGTCAACCGCTCCTGCTGAAGGTGCTTCAGCCGACAGCCCCGTCGGCTCAGGCCATCAATTCAGGCTCGCAACTCGCTTTCCTAAAACTGCTGCTCCCGAAGAACGAGTTTTACGTCGGCGAAAGTTTCACACTCCAGGTACAACTTTACGTCGCCAACCAGGTACGCCGCATTGGTGGATTCCAGCTTACGGGCTTCACGGCCGACGGCTTTGTCCTCGGCAAATCGGCGCGGGGTCAGGACCGTCAAACCCAGGTTGGAAATACGGCTTACACTATCATTTCGTTCATCTTCCCGATCACTGCGATCAAGGCCGGCTCGATGACCCTCGGTCCCGTCACCGCTAACGTCGTGTTGGGCGGACGAGACGCGTTCGATCCGTTTGGAGTTTTCGGCGGTGGCAGTGACCAAAGGCAACTTTCCCTCGCGACTGACGCTGAGCCCGTGAGGTCGTTGCCGCTGCCTCGGGAAAATGCGCCGGCCAGCTTCAACGGCGCGGTCGGGGTTTATACTATGACGGTGACGGCCGGGCCGACCAATTTGACGGTGGGCGATCCCGTCACGGTGAAAGTGCAGATTTCGGGCCGCGGCTCGCTGGACGGGCTGACGTTGCCGGAGCAGCCGGAGTGGCGCGATTTCAAAACCTATCCGCCCACAACCAAGGTGGAGACGACCGATCAGCTCGGCCTGCAAGGGACCAAAACCTTTGAGCAGGTGGTGCAACCCGAAAACGCGGACATCAAAGCCCTGCCGCCCATGTCGTTCAGCTTCTTTGACCCGGACCAAAAGACGTATCGCACCCTAACACAACCGGCGGTGCAGCTGCTGGTGCGGCCCGGCGGCTCGACGCCAACGCCGACAGTGCTGGCGGGAGCCCGAACCACCCAGGACAATACGCCTCCGACGCAGGACATCGTGCCAAACAAGCAGCGACTGGGAACACTAGCCCGGATTGGCCCCCCGCTCGCCCAGCAAACCTGGTTCCTGGCCCTCCAGGGCGTGCCCGTGCTCGCCTTCCTTTCAATGGTAGTCTGGCGCCGACGCACCGAAGCCCTGGCCAACAACCCGCGGCTGCGGCGACGGCGTCAGGTCGCACAGAATGTCCGAGACGGGCTGCAGGATCTGAAGCAAGCGGCGACGGAGAAAAAATCAGACCAGTTCTTCGTGACGGTGTTCCGCCTGCTCCAGGAACAATTGGGCGAGCGGCTGGATGTGCCGGCGTCGGCGATCACCGAAGCGGTCATCGAGGAACGGTTGCGCCCGCGAGCCGTAGCTGAAACGACATTGACCGGCCTGCAGGACCTCTTCCAGATGTGCAACCTTGCCCGCTACGCCCCGATCAAGACCAGCCAGGAGTTGGCGGCGATCATACCGAAGTTCGAAGCCGTGCTGCACAAATTGGAGGAGTTGGAGCTGTGATTCCGATTTTCAACCCAAAGACGCAAAGAGCCAAGGACGCAGCACCATCCTGTGGCAGCCGAAAGACCGTTAACCGCGGAATGCGCGGATCATGCGGATGCAGACAACTGCACCTGCTTGTCCGACTCTCGGCCAGGCCGCCATTCTCCCTCGCGGCTTTGCCTCTTTGCGCCTTTGCGTTACTTCTGGGGGCTATTCTCGCTCTGCAAGCCTCAGCTGAAACATCCACGGGCGCGTTTGACGCCGCGAACAAGCTCTACGAACACGGCGAGTTCGCCCAGGCAGCGACGGCCTACGAGAAAATGGTGCAGTCCGGGCAGGCTTCCGCCGCGCTCTATTTCAATCTCGGCAACGCGTTTTTCAAAGCGGGCCAAATGGGGCGCGCCATTGCTGCGTATCGGCAGGCCGAACAGCTCAGTCCACGTGACCCGGACCTGCGCGCAAACCTGCAATTCGCTCGGAATCAAATCCAAGGCCCGACCCTTTCGACCACCTGGTGGCAACGCTGGATGGCGAAGCTGAGCCTAACCGAATGGACATGGCTGACGGTGGCGGTGATTTGGCTTTTGTTCCTGGTGCTGACGCCTGGGCAATGGCGTCCGACCTGGAAACGAGAGTCGCGTCCCTACGTCTTCGCGCTGGGAGCAGCGTTGGTTTTGTTGAGCGCCTGCTTTGGCTGGGCGTTGCACGAGGCCCTTTATTCACCGGAGGCAATTGTCGTTGTCCGCGAGGCCGTGATTCGCCAGGGCCCGCTGGACGAAGCGCAACCCGCATTCACGGCGCGCGATGGCTCTGAGCTCAAGGTGTTGGACAAGAAAGACGAGTGGTTTCAGGTGACTGCGGACTCGCGCCGCGTCGGCTGGGTTCGCCGTGACCAGGTACTCCTCACGCCGGGGGCTTGACGCGAAGTAAAATCGCATTGACGCAGGCGGCTCTTGGCCCGCAAAGTCAGACCACGATGTTAGGAATTCTATCGTCAACCATTCATCGCCCGCCATTCATCGCGATCGCCTCCGGCCTCGCCTTGATGGGTGCCGCCGGCCACTCTTCCTGTGCTTCCGCGCCACCCGCTAAGCTTATGCCTGCAGGTCAAGGAGTACAAATCACCGAATTGGCCGACCGGCTTCGCATCGAGCTGAACGGCCGGCTCTTCACCGAATATTTTTTCAAGGACGTTCCGCGCCCCTACTTTTACCCGTTAATCGGCCCCGGCGGCGCCGCGATGACGCGCAACTGGCCGATGAAAAACACGCCGGACGAGGAGCACGATCATCCGCACCATCGCTCGCTCTGGTTCGCGCATGGCGAGGTCAACGGCCAGGACTTTTGGTCAGAACAAAAGGCTTTCGGCAGGATCGTTCATGACGGCTTCACGGCGATTAAGTCCGGCGAAAAATCGGGTCTGATTTCGTCCCGGAACAAATGGGTTGCCTCGGACGGAAAGGTGATTTGCACGGATGAGCGGACGCTGCGGATTTACAATCCCGGGGCGGCGGATGAACGCGTGTTCGACTTTGAGATCACCTTCCACGCATCCAGCGGGGACGTGACCTTCGGCGACACGAAAGAAGGGAGCATGGCGGTCCGCCTGGCGGAGACGATGCGGCTCAAGGGAAAGGTCGGCCACGGCCACATTGTCAACAGCGCGGGCGTGCGTGATGGTGAAACCTGGGGCAAACGCGCGGACTGGTGCGATTACTACGGCCCGGTGGACGGAAAGATCATCGGCATTGCGATTTTCGACCATCCACAAAACCCGCGGCATCCCACGTGGTGGCACGTGCGTGATTACGGCTTGTTTGCCGCCAACCCGTTCGGGCAGCATGATTTTGAAAAGCTTTCCGACAAGACGGCCGGAAACCTGGTTGTCCCCGCCGGCCAAAGCATCACCTTCCGCTACAGGTTTTACCTGCACGCGGGCGATGAGCAGCGGGCGAAAGTGGCGGAGCGCTACCAGGATTACGTGAAGAGCGGCGCCGGGAACTAGAGCCTCTTCTCGTCTGCATCGATAAAATCCACGAAAGTCTGGACGTCATCCCGACGTGTGAGCCCAGCGTGTTCCTTGCGCATTTTAAGGCGGGCTTGCATTTCGGGATCGTCTTTTCTGGGCGAGTTCAACATCCGCTCCCGGTGTGCCGCTTTGACCGCATCGGTTCTTTTGACGTGATGGAGCACCCAATCGCAGACCTCCCCGTCGGTGCATGAACGGCGGACAACCTCGATGAATTCATTCGGATCGACGCCCGCGGTCTCGAGCCACAACCCGTCGAAGCCCTTGCACAGGTTCGGTTGGTAATCGGGATGCAGTTTGCCTGCCAGGTGGAGGCGGATTTTATCGATGAAACGCGGCAGGTGCATCCAACCGCACATCGTCTCGCGAGGACTCCGGGGATAAATGATGTCACTCATGTCCGAATAGATCGCCGGACGCCCGGGCGCTGTCAATCATCCGGTGAAATTCGGACACGGCGCGGCTGCGCTACGATTTCCGCGTATATGTCATCTCGAAAACCTTGCTCTTCTCGCCCAAGGTCAGATCGTGCATCTCCATCACATGCTTGTCTGGGCTGACAATACGAATGATATACTTGGTCGGCTTATCCTTTTGGCCGGTCATCGGTTCGTCCATCTTGCCAAGGAACGTCAGGACTTTTCCGCCCTCATCGGCGCTGCCTTCGCTGATAAAGACGCCCGTGCTCATGGTATCCGTCCAGGTGCTGATGTATTTTTTCTTAAAGTTGTCATAGGCCGTTACGCCCCGACCTTGAAATGGCTGCTGCATCATTTCTCCCCTGAAGTCTTCCTGCAAATACCGGCCGCCGAGCGTCCACTGCGTTTTGGCAGTGCCTTTGGATTCCGTCGCGGGGCCGTCCTGACCGCCCATCCAGAAACGCGCTTGCACCTCCCACTCGCCTACCAGTGGGTCGAGCACTTTGTGCCCCGCGCCGGGAGTGGCATAGGCTTGCTGTTTCTTCATCATTTCCTCCATGTTCGGTTCGGCCGCCTTGGCGTCAGCAGCCGCCGGTTTATCTTCGGCGAGACAGCGGTTGGTGGCCATCGCACCGGCCAACGCGAGAATCGCAGACATAATGATTCCGTACGGCTTCATAACAGATCCTTTCTTTGGTTTGGGTTGTATAGCGGAACACTACTCCCGCCAGTGCAAATGTGCAAATCCTGCGGCGGCGCCCAAACTACAAGAGAACCACGAAATCCACGAAAGCGTGCTTGTTGTTATTGTAGTTCGTGTATTTCGAGGTTCTCCACCCACTCCGTGGTTCTCCGCACCTCGCTTGACCTGCCGAGGAGATTGGCTTCAATTCCATTATGCAAGCGATGGTCCTTGAGCGCGCCCGCCAACCGCTGCGCCACATGCAACTGCCTACCCCCACACCGGACCCGGGGCAAATCTTGCTCCGCGTGCGGGCCTGCGCGGTGTGCCGAACTGATTTACATGTGGTGGACGGGGAACTCGCTTCACCCAAGCTGCCACTGGTCCCTGGACACGAGGTCGTCGGCATTGTGGCCGAGGCCGGGGCCGCGGCAACGCGATTCCGGAAGGGTGACCGCGTGGGAGTGCCGTGGCTGGGCTGGACCTGTGGCGTCTGTCCGTACTGCGTTACGCAGCGCGAGAACCTGTGCGATCGCGCGCGCTTCACCGGCTACACACTCGATGGCGGATATGCCGATTACATGCTGGCTGACGAGCGGTTTTGCTTTCCTATCCCTCCAGTATTTGGCGACGCCGAAGCCGCTCCCCTGCTCTGCGCGGGCCTGATTGGCTACCGATCGTTGGTCAAAATCGGCGACGCCAGGCGGATCGGGATTTACGGTTTCGGGGCCGCGGCGCACCTCGTCACGCAGGTGGCGCGGTTCCAAGGCCGCGAGGTTTACGCCTTCACCCGGCGAGGCGACCTGCAGGGACAGGAATTTGCGAAGTCTTTGGGAGCGATCTGGGCCGGCGATTCTGAAACAATGCCGCCGGATCAACTGGACGCGGCGATCATTTTTGCGCCGGTGGGTGGGCTAGTGCCGCAGGCACTAAAGTCGGTGGCGAAGGGTGGCACCGTGGTTTGCGGCGGCATTCACATGAGCGATATACCATCCTTCCCTTATGCGTGGCTCTGGGAGGAGCGCAGCGTTTGCTCCGTCGCCAATCTCACGCGGCGCGATGGCGAGGAGTTTCTTCCACTCGCCGCCCAGGTGCCTGTGCGCGCGAAGGTTCAGACCTTTCCGCTCCAAGATGCAAATGAAGCCTTGGAGCGCTTACGCACGGGCAGAATCGAAGGCGCGGCCGTGCTGGTGCCGGCGACTTGAACTTGTCACCGCTCCGCAACGGAAGGGGCGCCGGATTCCAATCGTGCGCCTGCCCCAGAAAATCAACCGCGCGAATGGGATCATGCGCCCCAGTCCGCAGTCGTTGAGGCATCATTTGAACTTCAGCTTAAGACCTTCGACTCCGGCCGGACGAACGCCTTAATCGTGGCGCATGGCCGCCCGGCGACGGCTGGCTCGATCGCGTATGCGCCGACCGCAGCCGGCACAATGAAGGTCTCGGCGTAATGCACCTCGAAGGGTTCAAAGGCACCCTCCGGACTGGTGACAACGGCGGCCTTCCCTTCGACCAGATTGAGCACGTTCACCGTCGCCCGCGTGTGATGCGCGACCGGGCCGGTGAACCAATGACGGCGCGTTTCGATGAATTCGTATTCATGCAAGCCCGTCCGCTCCTCTCGCCACCCCTCGCCAGTGCCCACTGGCCCGATTACATTAATCAAATTGCGTTTGACCCAATCGGTTGTTCGGTCCCATTGAATATTGGCCAGTCCGTGGTCCAGATGGATCGGCCGAGGTTTGCCGTCGAGGCCGAGCCGGCCCCAATCCCACATCTTGAACGTGAAGATGTAGGGTGTCGCGCTGATTTCAAGCACCATGGAGTTCGCGCCAGAACAGTGAACCGTGCCAGCCGGGATCAGGAAGTGGTCATGCTTTTTTGCCGGCCATTGGTTGGCGTATTTCCCGGCGGTGAATCCGGCTCCGCTCGTTTGGGCAAGTGTGAGGTCGCGCGCCATTGCGGCGCGGTCCACACCCTCCTGCAGTCCCAAGTACACCGTGGCGTCCGGTCCTGCATCCATCAAATAATAGCTTTCGTCCTGCGTATAGCGAAGGCCGAAGTGCTGGCGCATGTAGTCGGTCAGCGGGTGAACCTGGAAGGAGAGATTGCCGCCGCCCATCGTGTCGAGAAAGTCAAAGCGGATGGGAAACTCGTCGCCAAACTGTGCCTGCACAGCCTCGCCCAGCAGCTTGCGCGGCTGGTCGAAAACTAAATCCAGCGCAGGCACTTCAAACTGCGTCGAGCCTAACCCGAGCAACAGGCTGTTTTCCTCTGGAACGCAATCGAAGCACCAGCCGAAATTCACCGCGCCGCGGTCAAGGTCGCATACCTCTTTCATCCACTGGCCACCCCACGGCGCCGGGTCGAAAAACGGCACCACTCGGAATGGACGCGTCACGGCGTGACGCAAGCCAGCGCGGACAGCTTCGCCTTCGGCCAGCTTTGGTTCGAACGGATGATTCGTATCGAGGACGAAATCCCAGCGGGCAATCAGCGGACGTTTCCACCGGTCTGCGACCCGCCAATCTACGAAGAAGGCGCGTTTGTACTTCAGGCCGGCGGGGAACGTGCGGTTTTCCACCCCGAGGTTGCTGGTTTCATTTCGTCGGAAACGGTTTTGGGCCTCCCAGCGTGCCAGGTCTGCATGCACGAGCACATCGCCCTCCGCGATCAGACTCGCACCGCAGCCGACCACCAATACTAACCCCTGGCTGACACCTTCTATTGCCGCGCGCAGATGGTCGATTCTGTCGGCGTCGAAAAACTGGGGCAGCGTCAGCTCGCTCAAAAATCCAAATACCGGGTCATCGCCGCCGAGAAACGGCGTAACCAAGGCATCAACATCCGGCCCCGGACGCTGGGCGTCAGCGGCGCGGACGGTTAGCGCAGGCGAGAGCCGGCCTCGGAGTTTGTTGAGCACTTCATCTGCGTGGACGCCGGGATAGCACTCGACCGCAACGACCGTTTTGCGCGCGCTGCGAAGTGACACGGCATGCTGCAGGCGCGTCCCGATCGCATCCCAGCCAATAAAGCATGCGCCTTTCGTCCCGGGCACCGGGATGGTTGGTAACTTATCGTAGTTGGATTTGCGCATTTGTTGTCAGATCGGCCAGGCGCCCCTTCAGCCAATACTTCTCGCGCGAAGCACTGGCAAGCCTTGAAACATCTGGAATACCGCAGCTCCCACTCATAATCGACTGAGTGGATGCGTGCCCACTGGGGCGTGCGGCGAGACTCAGTTTACGCAAAGCCGATTAAAAATCGGCCTCGGGTTTTTATGGGATTGGCGGGGGATTGTACGGATAGACAGACCGCCTCGCTTTGTTGTAGAAATTCCTCGTTACTCTACTATGAGTCCTTTAATTGGCAGCTTCTTCGGCGACCCGCGGTTCAGTGTGTTAGCCGTGCTCTCCCTCAGCTTTGCGATGTACGTCGCATGCCTCGCTCTCAGCGAGCATCGCCTGCGACACCGCAGGGTCCCGATCCGCTGCCGCCGACGGCGCGGGCACCACCGGACACCCTAACCGCACCCCTTGTCCCGCCACGGGCACGGAGGAAGGCCGACGCGGGCGAATCCCGAAGGCGTGCTTTTCGCAGACCAACCGACGGCGATTCTCCCTCACCCGTTGGGAAGGTAACGCTGAGATTTTGCGGAACCGATTGCTCGCGCCCTGCCTGCGAAGGTTCATGGGGAGCTTCCAATACCGAATTGGGCGTGCGTTGGGAGCCTGGGCCGGGGCGGGGACGGCCACGTCCCCGGGACTGCCCAACAGCGGCATCTCTACAGGGACGTGGTGGTCCCCGCCCGGGTTTATGGAAAGGGATTCCTCCATTGGACGTCTGCCATGCACTCGCATCGTTGCAGAGCGGTTAGCCGGCTGCTACGTTCCAGTCGGCGATGCCGGACATTGTTCTCACTACTCTTAATGCCAAGTACATCCACGCGGCGTTCGGTCTCCGGTACCTGCTGGCCAACATCGGCCCGCTCCTGCCTCGAGGCGTAATTGCGGAGTTTGACATCAACCAACGTCCCATCGACATTGCCGAAGACCTGCTGACCCGGAACCCGAAAATCATCGGATGTGGCGTCTATATTTGGAATGCCGCTCCTACTTTGGAAGTAGTCGCTATCTTGAAACGCCTCCGGCCCGATATCACCATCATCTTGGGCGGACCGGAAGTTAGTTACGAAACCGAAACCCAAGCCATCGTCGAACAGGCGGACTATGTAATCACCGGAGAGGCCGACCTGACCTTCGGCGAGGTGTGCGGCCGCCTGATGGCCGGCGACCCGCCCACGGAGAAAATCATTCCTGCCGAGCTGCCTGATTTCTCGAGGCTGGTCCTGCCATACGACTTGTACGATGCTCGCGATGTGGCGCATCGCATTATTTACGTCGAGGCTTCGCGCGGCTGTCCGTTCACATGCGAGTTTTGCCTTTCCTCACTGGACATCCCCGTGCGCCAGGCTCCCTTGCCCTTGTTGCTCGACCATCTGGAACGCCTGCTTCGGCGCGGCGTGAAGCACTTCAAATTTGTGGACCGCACGTTCAATCTCAAAGCAAACATGAGTCGCGCCATTCTGGAATTCTTCCTTGAGCGCTGTCAGCCGGGGCATTTCTTCCATTTCGAAATGGTGCCCGACCGGCTGCCGGAGACCCTGCGTGACGTGATCGCCAAATTCCCTCCGGGCGCCCTTCAGTTCGAGGTCGGCGTTCAGACCTTCAACCCGGAAGTTGGCGAGTTAATCAAGCGCCGGCAGAATTACGAACGTCTGGAAGATAACTTCCTTTTTTTGCGCCACCAAACCGGCGCACATATCCATGCCGATTTGATTGTTGGGCTGCCGGGCGAGACTGTGGAAAGCTTTGCCGCAGGTTTTGACGGTTTAATTAAGCTCGAGCCGCAGGAAATCCAGGTTGGCATCCTTAAGCGGCTGCGGGGCACACCCATCGTGCGGCACGATGCCGAATGGCGAATGGTCTATAGTCCCGACCCTCCCTACGAGATCTTGCAAAATCGGCTGATCGATTTTCCGACGATGCAAACACTGCGGCGCTTTGCCCGCTATTGGGACCTCGTGGGCAACAGCGGCAACTTCGTCGAAACCACCCCATTGCTCTGGAGCGCAGAAGCGCCAGCGGCACTTGAGGATGAGCGGCCTGGCTCGCCCTTTTATGCCTTCATGCGCTGGAGCGAGTGGTTGCACACGCAGGTGGGTCGGACGGACGGCATCGCCTTCGTTCGCCTAATGGAATTACTTTTCAAATACCTGACCACAGAACTCAAACTCGAAGCGTTGCGCGCAGCCGCCGCGCTCTGGCGTGACTACCAGCGTGGTGGCCGGCACGACAAGCCAGGCTTCCTCAAAGAATTCATCTCCACCGAGCCCAAAGCGGGTCCTCATTCCCGCGGATTATCCAGTGCGACGAAACGCCAGGCTCGCCATGCAGCTTTCCGTCTCATTTCACCGCACCCCTGGTCATGAGCGGGCATCTGCTGGAACTGTCCCCTCAACTTGCGCAAACTACGAACCGGGTTACCCTCTTTGCATGAAATTTCTTTTGGCTATCCTGGCGTACTTGGTCATCAGCCTGATTCTGGGCTGGGGCATTTTGCTGATTGTGAAGGGGCAGCCGTGGCTGCTCATCGTTTCGTTCGTCGTCTATGTGATTTCCTTCGCCAAACTGGGCTGCCTGCCGGGCAAATCGCACTAAGGGCACCCTGGCTTGGTAGGGCGTGCGCTCCTCAACGCCCCGCGAAACAAGCTGATCTGCGTCGCGCGCTGCAACTCAGGTTCCGCCCGATGTCCCCCAGGCTGCTTGCGGACTAGCAGCCATGCCTCCAGCGCCGTGGACGCCCAATCTGAGTTTTGCGGTTGCGCTCTCGTTGCCTGTTCCGTATCAAGCGAGCCGAAATGCGAGCTGTTATCCAGAGAGTTGCAGCGGCAAAGGTGACTATCGATGATAAGGTCAGGGGCGCTATCCAGCATGGTCTGGCGGTTCTGCTGGCGGTTGAGCCTGCGGATACAACCGAAGATATCGAATGGCTAAGAGCGTGTTTGAAAACTCAACAAACCCAAAGAAATTCTCAGAATTGACTGTACTTTTTTGATCACTTACCCCAGCAAACTGGGGATGCGATACACTTGCGATCTCACTGACACCGAATGGAAACTCATCGACTACT
>DATMRF010000040.1:0-4575 GCA_035566435.1 Candidatus Acidiferrum sp. | reverse complement strand
TGGGTTTACCTTGCTGGAACTCGCGATTGCCACGCTGATCCTGATGGTGGGGATTGTCGGAGTCGTGCAGCTTGTACCGGCAAGCCAGACGACCAATTTCCGGAATCGAGTGGACACGACCGCCATGGTCTTCGCCCAGCGCGAACTGGATCAGATGATCTATCAACCCCTGACAAATCCAACGTTCAACGATGCGGATCTCCGGCCGATCAGTCTGGGAAGCCAAACAGTATCGAATACCGTTTTTGGCGGGCCGGTAATACTGCAACAAGGCACGGTTCCGAGCATCGATTTCGGAGCTGCAGTGGTAGCAGGCTACAACTACACATTTACAGACCCCAATGACCTGGGTGATCCAGCCGCCCCAACGTACCAGATGAGGTGGGCGGTGATCAGCACCGTAAACGGCGGCGTGGTTGTGAGCAAGCGGTTCATCGTAGGCTGCCGCCGGGTTGGCGGGGGCGGTAATGGCAATTCGATCTTGCTTCCCGCGGTGGTTGATACTTTGGTGCAAAAATGAAAAATCAACGTAGATTCCGTTCTGCCCCTGAAGGCGGTTTTTCCCTCATCGAATTGATGATCGCCACACTTTTGTTCACCACCATCGCCGGCATCACGTTCGCATTGCTCGGCGTATCTCTGAAGCGTTACCAGGGGGAGAAGGACTATCTGAATTCCTTCCAGCAAGCCAGCGTGGCCATGGATCAGATCTCGCGTGACGTTCATAGCGCCGGCTATCCTCCGGCGAACTCCTACACCACCGTGACGGCCGGGCTGAATCCCACGAGCGTGGCGACCCCGTTCGCCTGGATGCCGGGCTATCTCCCGCCGGTGCCATGCACGGTGAACGCAACCTGCACTGTGCCCGGACCGTACGACCTGATTACGGAAGCGGACCTCGGGGACGGCAATGGCGTGCAGTGGGTAAGGTATTCCCTGCAGGGAACCACGCTTATGCGGGCAGTTGTCCCGAAAGCCGGCGGCGGGGCCGACCCGGTTGCCGCAACGACGGCAGCTCTAATTCCGTACCTGGATAACGTGATGAACAACGCCACTGCGGCGCAGATGGCCACCATCAAAGCAGGGTATCCGTCCATGTTTCCGGGAAACACCGCCGTTCCGGTGTTCACGTATACGGTCGATGCCGGCGCCCCCTTGCAACCGGCGAACATCCGGGAAGTCAACATTACGCTCATCGTCCAGTCTGCCAGACCCGATCCAGACACCAATCGATTGCGCGTGGTCCTTTTGACGGGCCAGGCGGCACGCATTAATCCAAATCAGTAGGGCCGAATCAGGAAGGCCGAAGCAGTGATGGAAGGGATCCAGAAAGAGGGAGAAAAGAATATGCAGAACCGTTCACTTAAAACCGGCAAGAAATCAGAGCGCGGAGTTGCGCTGTTCATCGCCATATTTGCGCTGCTGCTTATCAGCGTGGTGGCAATGGCGCTGATGGTTATGGCCGGGACGGAAACGTCTCTCAACTCCAACTACAAAACTTCGGTGCAGGCGTTTTACGACGCCCGGGCAGGGGTGGAGGAGGCTCGCGGGCGGTTATGGGCTGGGAATCCCAACTCGATTGCGCCTCAGGTGTTCAACGCGGCCGGCGTGATGCCCGTCGGAAACGTCCTGTACATTACGAATCCCGCCGCGGGCGAGGTGGTGAACCCGCTGAACACGGCGGCAAACAACCCCTATGCGGACAACCAGTACGCCAGTGAGTGGGGCACGAATCCGCCGGCCGGATCGACAATGACCTCATCTGTTTGGACCCAGGCAGGCGTTCCCATTGCTGGGCCACTTTATAAGTGGGTGCGCGTCACGCCGGTAACCGAACGTTCTGAAAACATGGACGTGAACGGAGACGGCGCCATTGATGGCGCCAACGCGCTTTTTTACGATGGCGTGCAGCAGTTCCCGTTTAATCCCGCAAATCCCGCGAGCCCAGCCCCACCGGCTAATGTCGGCGCGACACCCTACCAGGTGTTCGAGGTTACGGCGTTGGCGGTGACTCCGTTGGGCAGCCAGCGGATTGTGCAGTACAAGGTTTCGCCGACGAACCTGAATCTGAAGTTCCCCTCGGCATTGACTTTCGACGGCCTGGCGCCAACCTACAATGCTCCAAACTCGAACCCCTTCGACATGAACGGAAACGACCGGTCCGGGTCGAATCCTGCGCCGGCATGCACGGTGCCTCCGCAAACGGCCAAACCTGCCGTCGGCGTAGTCTCGATAGCAGACATCGCGACAGCGGCATCGGGCATTCCGGCCAACCGCTTGGACCATTATCTGGGCTCGGGTGGTACGCCCAGCATCGGGAACATAGCGTCTCTGCTCCCAAGCACCGAGAATAGTGTGAGCAGTTTAAATCAGCTGGTGCAACAGATTGCGAAGGCTGGGACTGTGGTGACAGGTCCGGCGACCCAGGGGAGTATCAACATGGGCTCGCCGTTGAATCCGCAAATCACCGTGGTCCAAGCTGACCCGAACGTTCCCGGGAGCACAGGCGACCTGACGCTGACTGGAAATAACACGGGTTACGGCATCCTGGTGGTGACCGGCACGCTGACGTTCTCCGGCAACTCCGGATGGCGCGGTGTTGTGCTGGTGATCGGACAGGGAAGCCTTCAGGAGAACGGTGGCGGTAACAACGAGTTCGATGGCGCAATGCTTGTCGCCAAGACGCTCGATGCCCAGGGCCATCCGCTGCCGACGTTGGGAGCTCCGGTCGTCAACTGGAACGGCGGCGGCGGCAACGGCGTGTACTACGACAGCTGCTGGATCGCCAATGCGACTTCCGGGTCGAACTATCAGGTGCTGAGCTTCCGGGAAATTTCGCAATAATCTGAGGAGGATTCGTGAGCAATCGGGGGCATCAAGTCACATTCGCATCGTGCCTGTTCTTTTGTGCATCTCTCGCCGCGCCTGTGTTTGCGCAGGAGCACGCGAGCCTGAAGCCGGCCACGTTGCGCACGAAGGATGAGGCAGCTCCGGCACCGAAGCCCAAACCCAAGAAGGTCTGGACTGAGGACTCCATAGCCGAAGTCCGGACACCGGCCGACAATTATCAGGACAGTAAGGCGGCTGCGCAGCAGAGCGCTCCGGCAACTTCCGCGGATGCGGCAGCGGCGGCACCAAACACGGCAGGTCCCAAAGGATTGGGCGCCGCGCCGGTCGTGCTGACCATACCGAAGACAGCGGAAGAAACCCAAAAGGCCATTGACCAGCGCAAGGGCATGGCCGACAACTTCAACAACCTGCTTTCCAACGCGCAGGAAAGACTCCAGACGGAGACCAACCCGATGGTGCGCGCAACGCTTACTCAGAAGGCTAATCTCCTGATTTCGGATATCAACTCCACCAACGCCGAGATCAAAACCTTGGAGAAAGCCCTCGAGGACTATAAGAACGGGAAGAATCCCGCGCCATCGAAAGCGGAAGGCCAGGGCAGCGCCTCCGAGGCGGCGAAACCCGCGGTGCAGTCGGCCACGGCCGTCGCTCCGCAATAAGAACCGGGAAATATCCCAAAACTTATCCTGGCCGGGGCTTGCGCTCCGGCCATACTTTTTTTGCCGCGATTTTGTGCGAGGCGTCTTACCGGCAATCCCCAAAATTCTTAAACCTGTGCGCGATTCTGGTTCGTTGCCGCGCGGCCTCTTGCCGGATTGCCCAACGGGTAGCCAGTCTGCTTTTGGCGGCATCTCATCACGGGTATATAGTGGAAATGGCGTTCAGAGCGCCCATTGTGGCGGTGAACGCTACCTTGCACGAAACTCAGTAAGAAACCCGGCAAGAAACCTAAGGCAAATCCCTGATGGCCGCAGACGTCAGCAAACAACTGGAGCGGGCGAAGAAGTTTCTGGAGAAGAACCGCGTGGAGGACGCGATCGAGGCCTACCTCGCCGTCCTGGACGGCGCCCCGCAGCACCTGGAGGCTTCGCAGGCGCTGGGCGACCTGTACACGCGATTGGAGCAACCGGACCGCGCCGCCGTCTATTACGGCCACCTGTTCGACCTGCTGATCGATCCCAAGGACGAAACCAAGGCGCTGGCGATTTACAACCGCTTCCTGCGCAATACGCTGGCGATTCAATCTCCCGAACGCATCACGCGCTACGCTTTCCTGCTGCAAAAACAGAATCGCGGCGAAGAAGCGATCGAGCAGTACACCAAAGCCGCGGAGATGTTCTCCGAGGCCGGGCGCGGGGAGGACGCCCTGTTTTGCTGGGAGCGGACCGCGCAACTCGATCCGGAAAAACTGGCGCGGCAAATGAAAGTGGCGGAGATCGCCGCGAAGCTGGGGAAAAATGCGCTGGCCGCGCGGGCGTTTCTGCGATCCGCACAGCTTTCGAGCGCCTCCGGCGCCGCGGCGGAAGGATTGAAGCTGCTGGCGCGGGCTTATGCGCTGGCGCCGCAGGAGCGCAGCGTGGCGCTGCTCTACGCCGAAGGCAAACTACGGAATGGAGAAGCCGCGGAAGCTGCCGCGCTGCTGGAACCCTTCGCAACCACCGAGAACGACGTTCCTTTTCTCGACACCTTCGCCGACGCGTTGCTGCAGTCCGGGCAACTGGATCG
>DATMRF010000039.1:0-14206 GCA_035566435.1 Candidatus Acidiferrum sp. | reverse complement strand
GGTCGGCCGCGCTGGGTCCGGCCGATTTTTCACACTTCAGCTCCGACAGGGCCCCCGACCAGAAGTGCCAAAAACCCGCCGTACCTCTGCGCTCAGCCCTGTTTTTAAGCTTGGACTGATTCCACTAGAGCCAAACTCCAGGCCCAGCCCAACGGGCTGGGGATAACGGCGGCAAAACGATTTGCGGCCTGAAGGGCCGCGATACTCGGGCGGACTATGACGGGCGTTATACTCCTGCTCCCGATGCCGCTCGCCGTGCAGATAGAGCCACCCCTACTCGGCGTTTTCGCATTTCCGAGAAAGACAAGGCTGCCCTGAAGCGACACCTCGTCCAAAACTGCTCAAAGGATTTCTCACCCGGAATTGTCCAATGGATCGAATGCTGTTTGCTGCGAAAATAAACCCGTTTACATTTGTTTCAAAGCCCTCAGTAACGAGATGAGCAAGAGAGTTCTCCAGACAGCCTGCTTGGTGCTGGTGGGTGGAGCAATTGCCATCGGGCTGCTCCGCTGGTGGTCCGGTTCCAATAATGATAGCGCCGACGTGACAGATCAGGACCTTCTGAAGGCGGGTTTGAAACTCCACCGCCAGGCGCCGGCTCAACAGGCAACTCTGCCACCGTTGGACTTGGCGCGACCTGTGCGGCTTGCCGTCGGCAGCCTCGGCCTGTCCGAAGAAAATCGGGACCAGGCGTTAGGTGATTTGGTGACCGCCCAACTGAGCGGTTCGCCCGGTCTGGAATTAGTCGAACGCCAATCCTTGGAAGCGGTCTTGCAAGAGTTGAACATGAGCTTTGCCGGGCTGGTGCGGGCCAGGGACGCCGTAGCAGTCGGAAAACTGCTGCGGGCGGATTGGTTCCTGCTCGGCACCGAGGTCAAGCTCGGCTCGACCAATTCAATCGTGCTCCGCTTGGTGGACGCGCGAACTGGAGTCCTGCGCGACGCGGGAGTAGTGCGCGCTGCTGATTCTCTGCCGCAGGTTGCCTCGAGTATTGCTGGATTTGTCACGCAGAGCAGGCAGGCTGCAGCAACGGCCACCCCGCGCGTTTATCTGGCCATCGGCGCTTTTGAAGATTTGAGCCTCAATAATCGGCTGGCCGGTTTTCCGACCCAGTTGCGCGGTTCTCTGATAGCTGCTTACCAAAACAGCAAAGTGATTCTGTTGGAACGGGAATATGTAGATACCCTCCTCCGGGAAGTCCGGCTCGACCTGGCGGGCCTGACCGCTCAAGCCGCGAACGCCTCGCCGCCCATGCAATCAGCCTTTTGGTTGGTTACTGGCCAGTACCGGTCCTACGAGACGACCAATTTGCAGGTTGAACTATTGCTCGATATCCGGCGTATGTTCGGTACCAACGAGCATCTCAAATTGGGCGCAATGCCCGCCGATCTGGTAAGCGGGGACGTCAGGAAAGCCATTGACCAGGTCGTGAATCGCAGCTCAGCAATCATCGCTCCCACGCGGGTCAGCGAGGCACGTGCGCAGATGGCAATGGGTAGAGAACTCGAAGACAGGCTTATCCGTGGACGTGAGTTTGGGCTAATCTTCAACGATTTTGGGTCCACCCTGCAGGAGGCCGAAGCGCTCCAGCGCACGGACGCGTCCGTTATCAAACGTAAGCGAAACCTCGAAGAGGCCATCCGAGCCTTTGAAACCGTGCTGCTTCTCGATCCGGGGAGTCGCGAGGCTGAGATATACTTGGCGGCCTGTTTGCGCGATCCGGTGATCCATCGTTTGGACGAAGCGCGCAACTACTATCGCGAAATCATCGAAAATGCAGTTCAGGATCAGTGGTCAGCAATTGCCCAGAAAGCTCTGGTAGCTTCCTTCGATAGGCATGCTCCGGCCGAAGCGGCTAAGTGGTTCGAATCCGCCGCAGGACACACGGCGAACTCCGGCGTGGCTGACTTTTACCGCCGGCAAGCTGAGGCTGCACAAGGTACCGGAGCCATCGAACGCGGTGGCGATCTCAAAGCGGAGCAATTGGCTGAGCGGCGACTTTTTGAGGGCATCCAGGCCTTCAAGGATTATGACTTGCTCGAGAAACCTGCTACCAACTCCGTATTCGGTGATTCTTACGGTTACCGCATGGGCATGTTCGATTACGCGAAAGCCTTCGGCACGGACCGAGACACCGCAGCGCAACGGCTCGCGTCGCTTCTGCCGAAAATGAGAAGCCAGGCGCCGGAACTTGACCCCTATCTCCTCGCCACAGTCGTTTCCTTTCAAATCGATACAAATGCGCCCGTAATCGGAGAATTTGAGCGAGCCCTCGCTCTCTGCATTGAACATCCGGAACGGGTCTTCAAAACACGGAAGTTCTGGGAGTACATACGATGGTCGGTGGGTGACTGGTGTTTTGAAAATACCAATTACGGGCTGGCCGTGAAGGTGATGGAAGGTGAGCGCCGCGCAGCAGGAGAGGGCCATGTGGAGTTCAATGACCAGGAGAAACTAAAACTGGCATACGCTTACTTGGGGACCAGGCGTTGGCAAGAGGCGCTCGAAGTGTTCGAGACTTTTTCCAACCAACCGATCAAAGCACCGGCCAGCGACGGCCCGTGGGGAAGGGCTTGGACGATGGTTCGAACCGATAAAATGGCGGCCTATTCTCGTGATAAACTCGGAATTGGGTTGGCCCATGACCCGCGGCAGTTCGAGATGGGCCCCAATTGCGTGTGTATGCATACGTCCTCAACATTTGCCGTTGACGAGGAGGGCCTCTGGCTTGCTATCGCTGGGCGGTTAATCCGTCTCGACATTGACCTCAAGACTAATCTCAGCCAGTCGCTCCCGGTTGGGGCGGACATCCCCATCACCTGTGTTTGCGTCAGCCACGAAAAGGTCTGGCTCGGCACCGGCGGCGCTGGATTGCTCGAATATGATAAAGCCAACCACTTTTGCCGCCGCCTCACTGAAGCCGACGGATTGTTAATGGACTATTTGTCGGGCCTTTGCGAATCCGAGGATGCTCTATGGATAGGCTATGGCGGCGCGACCGGCGGCGGGCTTGGCCGGCTTGATCTACGTTCGCGGAAGCTGACATCGTTCATGACTAGCCTTATCGCAAGCCGCGATCAGTCGCCACCCCAGGGACCCGTCACAGGCATTACTAGGTGCGATAATGGTGACCTGTTTATGTATGCGGCTGCCACAGTTCGACAGCTTCACATCAGCCACAGTTCTTGGGATACGGCGCCTCGGAAATCTGGCGAACTTCTCTATTGTTTCGCTGCCGATCAGGCTCGGTTGGTGGAAGGCGTTGAAATCGTTCAGACCGATGTCGAAATCGAAGACCAAACGAACTCGGGGCTAGGCACAAACCAAAACCGCAGGACCAAACTCGTCCTTTCGCAGGATGAGTTGTCCCGCCTGCAAGCAGATATTAAAACCAACGCAGGTGGTCGAAGAATCACCGGAATCAGCATCGGAACGGCGAAACCCAAGGCAGCCGTGGAAATCCATCGTTTTAGCGACGCCCGATGGCAGACCATTGTTGACTCAGATGCCATGCCTAACGTGCCAAGGGCGTTGACGCTCAAGGGTGATGAGTTGTGGGCCGGGGGCGAAGGCTTTATCGCCCGGTTGGATTTGCGGCAAAATAAGGTCAGAAACTTCTGTCGGATCTCCGCAGACTCCGTCGTCGGCATTCAAATTGGCGGCGGCTACGTTTGGGCTGAGTACGATCGGCATTTGCACCGGGTCCCCATCAGCAGCTTGCCGTAGTTAACAAGTCCATGCGGAGGGTTCATGCGGAGCGGTCAGCCATTAGTGTGGTTCCGCGCCCACGGTTCCGCTTCGCGGCCTGATGTCTCGACTTCTCCCATCAGTGGCCACACGCCTCCGCCGGTGCTTAAGAATCCGTTCCTATTTTTGCGCCCTTTTGTGCCTTCTCGCGGCCAATCCTCTCCCCTCCCATCACTCAGTTTCCTGCCGCGTAGCGTCAGGAAAGATAGTAGCCCCGGGTAAGGCCGCGAAGCGGCCGCCACCAGGGGTTTAAGGTGGAGTGTGGATTTCCCCCCTCCCATGCGCTCTGGTGGCCGTCCGCCAGGACCGCATGGTAGGCGGGAAGGGTCCAACCTGACTATCCCACGCATGATACTTCGGGACGCTTGGGACGCCTTGGGACGCTGCCACCCCGTCCCCGTCCCTTGACGCTCTGACGGCCCCTCGATAAGTCTGGGACCGCTGCGGTACGACCCTGGGACGGCACCTGGGACGGCCCAAAAATCGCCAAAATCCCTCGGTAAATACGGCCTTGGGACGCTGGGACGGCTAAAACCACACCCCCCATGCGCGCACAACACCTTTCACCCCTTCTTGCCACTCTTGTGGACCTTGGACTCGAGACTTGTCACGCTGTCACACCCTGTCACGCCTTGTCACGGGCAGCCGGCTATTCTCCACCTTCCCTCCCTCCCTTTCCGCGTGTTCCGTGTATTCCGCGGTTCATTGACGCCCTTGTCACGGGTCTGTCACGCTTTTGTCGCAGGTTTGTCACGGGTCAAAAATCGCTAAAATTTCCCAGTGAATACAGCTTTGTCACGCTGTCACGGGTTAAATCACCCCCCCCGCGCGCACACTACTACTGCCCTCCCCCGATGCTCGTCCTCCCGTCATCCGCGCTTGCCTTTCCACCAGGTTCACCAACCCACTTGTCACACCTTGTCACACCTTGTCACACGCCACCCGTGTGACCTGGCTTTTTACCCTTTATCCTTGAGCCTTGAATAACTCCCGGTAGCTCATGCTCGCCCAAAACCGTGGTCCCGATAGCTCACGATAGCTCCCGCCCACCTCTGTCCGTAGTGGGACCTATCGGGACCTATCGTGAGCTATCGTGAGCTATCGGGAGCAAAATTGAAATTCCGCGCGGATCATCCCCTCTTTGTGCCTTTTCCTGCCTCTTTGTGGCCACAGTCCCCACCCCTGTCCATCTGCGCCATCCGCGGTCCAAAAATCAAAGCTCCCATCGCACCCCAGTCATTCTACGCCGTTCCGACCTGATCCAAAGCAATCCGAACATTAAAACAGTTTTTTCCTGTAGTCCGGTGGTCCAGTAGTCCGGTGGTCCAGTAGTCCACAGAAATTGCAGCTAATTTCATCCAATTTCGCCAAATTTCAGCTAATGTCGCCAAATTACAGTTCGAGGGTTCTTTTCGCCCGTTCGCGCCAATTCACGAAATTCGCGGCCTCGGCTCACGTTTCACGTTTCACGCGCCACTTCTCCTATCTGCAACCACCTGCACCCATCTGCAGGTATCTGCACCCTGTTCCCGTCCTGCGCACTGCCGTTCCGCCCCGCGACCTCTGATTTCCAGGATGTGGCTCGTGGACGGTGGCTTTGGGCCTTGAGACTTCAGACTTGTCACGCTGTCACGCTGTCACACCTTGTCACACTCCGCCCATGTGTCGGACTCAAACTTCACAGTTCCAGCTTCAAGGTTCTTCCCTTCCAGCGTTCGCACGCTAATTTCTGCGTTATCTCCGTTTCTTGTTCAATTCCGGGTGAATGGTTACGGCCGAGGCACATCAACCCCACGAAGTTCACCCATCACTCCTCCCTCCCGTTTTCTCATTCGCGAGAAAGACCAGGCTGCGCTGCATCCCCGCGAACACGCCAAACCGACCCCGGTTACTGCCCCCAATCACTGTTCAGGCCGTATTTAATAGTCGCCATAAGGCGCTTTGAAGCATCTCCCGCCGAGCCCCGCCTGAAGGGGATCGCCTTCGGCCCTCTGGCACAATTTGAGCTATCGTAAACTCTCAAATCGACGAAAAGACATGAGATTGAGAGACGGAATCGCACTCAAAGCATTCAGAATATTGATTCTGGTTTGCATGGCGGCTTTCAACTTCACCGCCTATGCCATCGTTGATGCCAGTTCGCCCGCCAATACCAACGCTCCGCCCGACGGGGCCCCTTGGGCGAACGTTGGATTCATCAACGGCGCCGCCAGCGGCGTTTACATCGGCAACGGCTGGGTCCTGACGGCCGCACATGTCGGCCCGGGCAGCATCGAACTCAACAGCGTCATTTACGATTTCGACGGTAATTGGCAGCGGCTGACCAACTCGGATGGAACACTTACCGACCTGGACGTGTTTCACCTGAGCCAGTTCCCTTTTCTGCCCAGCCTGGTCTTAACCACCACCACTCCCTCGCCGTTGTCGGTCGTGGACATGATCGGTTGCGGGCATATCGCCGGTTCGCCGCAGACGAACATTTTCCCCTACACCGGGTTTTACTGGTCGGCGCAAGCATTTAAGAGTTGGGGAAATTGCAAGGTGAGTTCTGGGGGTGTGGTGGTTTATAATGCCGGCCTTGGAAACGTTACACTGATCAGCACCGACTTCTCCCAGCCCGGCAGCCCGGGCGCGACCTCGGACGAAGCTGAAGCCTCAGCCGGGGACTCCGGCGGCGGCGTGTTTCAGCACAAGGCCTCGGGCTGGCAACTCGTCGGGATCACGGACCTGATTACTACGATGCCGGGCCAGACGAACAACACCGCCGTGTACGGGCAAACCACGCTTTCAGCGGATATCGCGACCTACGGGCCGCAGGTTGCAGCTTGGCGGGCCTCCACGCCTCCGCCCATGACGATTACAAAATCCGGCACCAACGCCATGGTCTGCTGGCCCGATATTGGAGTCGCCTACAACCTTCAGGCCACCGCCAGCCTGGCGCCGCCGAGTTGGACGACTATCACGCCCAGCGAGTCCTCGACCAACGGGCAGATTTGCGCAGTCTTGCCCGCCTCAGGTGCAGAGCGCTTCTTCCGGCTGCAAAAGCCCTGAGTAAGCTATTGGAGCAGGCGGGCTCGGTAATCTGCGGCTGGCGTCACAGGCAGATTGGTTCCGGTGAACTGCGCTTGGCTGGTTTGATTGATCAGGTAGGCCGCTGTGTGCGGGATCTCACCGACTTTGAATTGCCCATTGGAAATCCCCTTCTCTCCCTCTATTCTCCCCCGCGATGAATATCGTGGAAGAGCTCCAATGGCGCGGGCTGGTTGCAGATTGCACCGACCTGCCGGAGCTCGTGAAACGCGTCAACGCCGGCCCGCTGACGGTCTATGCCGGCTTTGACCCCAGTGCGGACAGCCTCCACATCGGCAACCTCGTGCCGCTGCTCGGCTTGCGCCGCTTCCAGTTGTTCGGCCACCACCCGATCCCGCTGGCCGGCGGCGCGACCGGCTCCATTGGCGATCCCAGTGGCAAGGCCCAGGAGCGCCAGTTGCTCACCTGCGAAACGCTGACGGCCAACATCGTCAAACTCAAGGCGCAGCTTTGCCGCCTGCTCGATTTCGACACATCTGCCAATCCCGCCCGCCTGCTCGATAACGCCACCTGGACCGCGCCGGTCAGTTATCTCGATTTCCTCCGCGACATCGGCAAGCACTTCTCCGTTAATCAAATGGTCGCCAAAGAAAGCGTCCGGGCCCGCATGGAAGACCGCGAGGCCGGAATCAGCTACACCGAGTTCAGCTACATGTTGCTCCAGGCCTTCGATTTCTATGTGCTCTGCCGCGATCACAATTGCGAGTTGCAGATTGGCGGCAGCGACCAATGGGGCAATATCACCGCCGGCATCGATTTAACCCGCCGCAAACTCGCCCGGACCGTTTTCGGCCTGACCCAGCCCCTCATCACCAACGCCGACGGCAGCAAATTCGGCAAGACAGTTTCAGGCGCCATCTGGCTCGACCCTGCACGGACCAGTGTTTACAAGTTCTACCAGTACTGGGTCCGTACCGATGACCGCGACGTTATCCGCTACCTCAAGTTTTTCACATTTCTCACCCAGGAAGAAATCGCAGCCCTTGAAAGGCAGCATGCTGAAAACCCTGGCGCTCGCGTCGCACACAAAGCGCTTGCGAAAGCAGTCACCGACCTCGTCCACGGCCCGGGTGCGACCTCCGAGGCCATCCGCGCCAGCGATATCCTGTTCGGCGGCGAACTGGCCGGCGTCTCCGAAACAACCTTCAATGAAATCGTCGGCGAGGTTCCTACCAAGGAACTCGAAAAGAACCAGCTCGACGGTACTGGCAAGGCGCTGGTCGAAGTACTGGTTCACAGCGGCCTGTCGCTATCGAAAGGCCAGGCGCGCAAGGACATCGAAGGTGGCGGCGTGTATCTCAACAACGTCCGCGAACCTGGCTTCCAGCGGACGGTTACCGCCAAGGATTTGCTTTTCGGCAAACACCTGCTGCTGCGCAAAGGCAAGAAAAACTACGTCGTCGTCACCGCCAGGTAACGCCCATGGAAGTTTTTCTGCTCGTCACGGCGGCCTGGGTTTTCTCGGTGTGCCTCCATGAATTCGGTCATGCCCTGGTCGCCTATTACGGCGGCGATCACACGGTCAAGGAAAAGGGCTACCTGACCCTCAACCCCGTTCACTACAGCCATCCGGTTTATAGTTTGGTGATGCCGCTGGTCTTTTTGTTCCTTGGCGGCATCGGACTTCCCGGCGGCGCGGTCTATATCAATGACCACCTGCTGCGCTCGCGTGGCTGGCGCACCGCCGTGTCGCTGGCCGGCCCGCTCATGAATGCCCTCCTGGTCCTTCTCCTTTGTGCGCCTTTTTGGCTTGGGCTCATTGACGAGCGGTTCGGCCCGGCGTTGGCATTCCTCATCCAGTTGCAACTCTCGGCCATCCTTTTCAACCTGGTGCCCATCCCGCCTTTGGACGGTTTTCAGGCATTGGCACCGTGGATGCCTCGGGAGTTCAGCGAAAAGCTGCTGGCGAATGCCAATGTGTTCATGTGGTCCTTTATCCTCATCCTCTGGTACGTACCTCCGGCGAACCAGGCGTTCTGGACTATCGTCTACACTGTGTCCGACCGCCTTGGCATCGATCACGAGCTCGCCCTCACCGGCTGGTGGCAGTTCCAGTTCTGGCGACGCTAGCCGCGTCCAGGTGCAAGAGGCCGTTTGGAAATCCGCGTTCTTTGTAGGAGACGACGTAAGGAGTCTCTGTTCTCTGGCGGGGTCATGGTTTGCACTGAAGATTTGAGACTCCTTAAGTCGTCTCCTACAATGCTAAGACACGCTCTAGGGTATATCACCTCTACGAGGAGTTTGGAGGCTGCTCGTCAGGCTCCAGGAAGGTAAGCTTTACCCCACCCGGTTTCGGAGCGCTAAAGCCGTCCAGCAGGGTTGGCGCGCTCGCCGGGCCCGCCGGCTGCGCCGGCTTTCCATCTGCCGCGCCCGGCTCCAGCGCCGACCTGAGCGCGCCTTCCACGAGCTGGGCGCAATGAATCTTCATCGGAGGCAACGGCCCGAGCTCGCCGGCCAGCTCCTCCGTCTTCAACGCCAGCGCCTCTTCGGCGGTTTTCCCTCGAATCAACTCGGTCGCCAGGCTGGCCACCGCGATCGCCGTCTCGCAGCCGAACGATTGAAATGTCGCGCGGTCGATCACTTTCTTCCCGTTTTGTTCCTTGAACTTCACCCACATCCGCAGCATCTCGCCGCAATCGGAATTACCGACCGTCCCAACCGCATCCGCGCCCGGCAGCTCTCCCAGGTTCTGTGGATTCCGCATCGCCTCCGCAATTCGCTTCTGCAAATCCTCGCTCATGTTCTTGCTTTCCGATCCTTCTAACGTTTCAACGATGTCTCACCTCAACCGACCTGATACCTCCGCATCCGCGGCTCCACCGCCCTGGCCCAGGCATCGATGCCGCCGCGCAGGCAGCGCACATTTTGCAACCCATGCCCGAGGAAATAAGCGGCTGCGTCCAAGCCCTGTCGGCCTTGGTGGTCAATGACGACCAGCGGCCTCGTGTTGGTGCCGTCCGCCATAATCTCCCGCATGACGGGTTGGGACAACAGCACTGAGCCTTCGATATGCACCGCTTCGAATTCTTCCCGCGAGCGCACATCTACCAATCGCAGGGACGGCTCTTGCGCGCGCCACTCGGCGAGCGCGTTCGGCTCGATGAAAATCTGCTCGTCCTGTTCGTGACTCGTTTTGAGGTGTGCCAGAACCGCATCCACGCTTAGACCGCCATTGCGCTGGCAGACCTGTTCGAGCGTTTCGTCCGGCTGAAACGCGCAATTGCTGCAGCCGCCGATATGATACCGGCGAAACAGAGCCCGTTGCGCCCCCGGGTACGCTTGGAGCACCTCGCGCATCGTCGAGCGCGGCCTGACAGAGTCCTGGGTCAGCATGCGGCGAAGAACTTCTGGATGTCGCCCAGCACTTCCACGAACCGGTCGATTTCCGCCGTCGTATTGTAGAAATAAAAACTCGCGCGCGCGGTGGATTCCACACCGAGCTTGTGCATGAGCGGCTGGTTGCAGTGATGCCCGCCCCGCAGGGCGACCCCTCGCTGGTCGGCCACAGTCACCAAGTCGTGCGCATGCACATCCTTCAACAGGAAACTCGCCAGCCCGGCCCGGCCGATGTGCGGGCCAAACAGCCGGATGCCGCCGTTGAACCCTGACAGCTTTTCATAGGCATACGCGCCCAACTCCTGGTCGTGCGCCGCGATGCGCTCGCGGCCGATCTTGTCCAGGTAGTCCATCGCCGCATGCAACCCGACTGCGCCCGAAATGTCCGGTGTGCCGGCCTCAAACTTGTGCGGAGCGTGTTTCCACGTGCTCTTTTGGAATTCGACGCTGAGAATCATCTCGCCTCCGCCCTGGTAAGGCGGTGTGGCATCGAGCACCTCCTGGCGGCCATAAAGGACGCCGATGCCGGTCGGCCCGCACATTTTGTGGCCTGAGAACGCCAGGAAATCACAGCCGATGTCCTGCACGTCCAAGGGCCGATGGCCCGCGCTCTGGGCCGCATCCACCAGTGTCGTGATGCCCAGCTTGCGCGCCCGCGCGCACAGTTCGGCGACGGGGTTGATCGTGCCCAGCGAATTCGAAATGTGCGTCATCGCGAACAGCTTCACCTCTTTGGTGAGCCACTCGTCAAGCTGGCTCAAATCCAGCAGCCCGATATCGCCGGTTACGGGAAGGAAGAGCAGTTTCGCCCCCGTGCGTTCCGCCAGCAATTGCCACGGCACGATGTTGCTATGATGCTCCATCTCCGTAAGCAGGATCTTGTCCCCGGCCTTGATGTATTTCGAGCCCCAGGCCTGCGCTACCAGGTTGATGCCCTCGGTCGTTCCGCGCGTGAAAACGATTTCGTCGGCGCTGCGCGCGTTGATGAATTGGGCCGCCCTGCCTCGCGCCGCCTCGAAAGCCGCGGTCGCCCGATTACTCAACTCGTGGATACCCCGATGCACGTTGGCGTTGTCGCGCTCGTAATAACGGCGCAGCGCCTCGAGCATCGCCCGCGGCTTTTGCGTCGTCGCGGCGTTGTCAAAATAGATCAGCGGCTGGCCGTGGACCTTTTGGTCGAGCACCGGGAAATCAGCGCGCAAGGCCGACCAGTTCATTTTGTCCGGTTCAGGAATGGCGGTTTGAACAGGCATTTTTCCTCACAACAACCCCAGTTGCAACTTGGCCGCTTCCGTCATCATTGCCTGGTTCCACGGCGGGTCCCAGACCAGCTCGACGGCGACGTCATCGACCCCTTCCAGTCCCAGCAGCTTGCCTTGCACATCCTGCGCCAGCATCGGGCCCATGCCGCAGCCGGGGGCGGTCAGCGTCATCTTGACATCCACCTTGTAGCTCGACGGGCTCAGCGGCGCGAGATGGCAATCATAAATCAGCCCAAGGTCCACGATGTTCACCGGGATCTCCGGGTCGTAACACGAGCGCAACTGGTTCCAGATTTCCTTCTCGAGATGCTCCTGCCCCACTGGCGCGCCGCTGCTGGCGGGTTTGGCCGCCAGCTCCAGCCCCAGCGCATCCGCATCTTTTCCCTCTACTCGGAACATGTTGCCGTTCACAACGACGGTATAGCTGCCGCCCAGCGATTGGGTAACATAGGCCTGCTCGCCTTTCTGGAGCGTAACCTTTTCGCCGACCGGGATAACGGCCACCTCGACGTCGCGTGTAAGAGTAATCGGGTCGCTGCTGTTCATAATTTTAAAAGGTAATATAGCCGATCTTGCTCCTTGCGTCTTTGCCTCTTTGCGCCCCTGCGTACCGCTGTCAGACGGTTCACATATCCTCCGTCTCGGTTGTTATCGCCTTGCCGCCTTCGCCCTTGAGCGCGGACATCAATGCGTGCCACGACAGGATCGCGCATTTGACCCGCGTCGGAAATTTGTGGACACCGGCAAACACCGCCAGTTTGCCCACCTCTCCCGCCACCCGTCCCGTGGTGACCATCTCGTGGACTTGGCCGAACATTTTTTGCACCTCTCCCTTCGTCTTGCCCTTCACGCTCTCGGTCAGCAGTGACGCCGAGGCCTTGGAAATGCAGCAGCCGGAGCCCAGGAAACTGACGTCCTGGATCCGTTCTCCCTCCATCGCCAGGAATAGCTTCAACTGGTCGCCGCATAGCGGATTGTGCCCTTGGGCCGAGCAGCTCGCCCCGGGCAGCTCATGGAAATTGCGCGGGTGTTTGCAATGGTCCAGGATGACCTCCTGATAGAGCTCGCTAAGATCGTCGAACACAGCCGCATTTAACCACGGAATCCACCAAAGACGCGAGAATTGGAGCGCGTGGCCTTCGTGTGCTCGGCGCCTTTCGTGCGTGCCTTCATTCTTTAATCTCTACGACATGCGGGTTGGCCTCGAGCCTCTCCCACACCAGCCGGTCCAGTTCCTCCCGGGCAGGCAGGTAGCGGATGCGCTCGATGATCTCGCCCGCGAACGCATGGATCAACATCTGTCGCGCCGTATCCTTTCCGATCCCGCGCGCGCGCAAGTAGAAGATGGATTCCTCATTCAATTGCCCAATCGTCGCACCGTGCGTGCACTTGACGTCGTCGGCATAAATCTCCAACTGCGGCTTGGTATCAATCGTCGCGTCCTCGGACAGCAGGAGGTTCTTGTTGGTCTGCTTGGCGTCGGTTTTCTGCGCCGGCTGGCGGACCAGGATGCGACCGTGGAAAACGCCTTTCGAGCGGCCATCAAGGATGCCATTGTAATACTCGTGGCTGTTGCAATGCGGTTGCGCGTGCTCAACCACCATGTGATGGTCCGCCAATTGATCGCCTCGCGTCAGATACAACCCATTGAGCACGCATTCGACCCCTTCGCCTGCCAGCGCGGTGCGGATATTGTTGCGCGAAAGCTTCGCGCCGGTCGCAATCGAATGCGAAATCAAGTCGGAGCTGCGGCCCAGGTGTGCATGGATGGCCGCGATGTGAAATGCGCTCCGGCTCTCGTCCTGGAATTTGCAGTGCTCGAGCGCCGCTCCCTCTTCCAGCACGAGCTCCGTCACCGCGTTGGTGAAATACGCGCCGTCGGCGACGCTCACATAGCTTTCCAGCACCGTCGCCCGGCTCCCTCTTTCGGCGATGACCAGGTTGCGCGGATGCGTCGTCGCCCCCGTTTCCTTCGCCGTCGAGACAAACAGCAGGTGAATGGGCGTCTCGACCTTTTTCCCGGCCGCGACATGGATAAAGGCCCCGTCCTGGAAAAACGCAGTGTTCAGCGACATGAACGCGTCCGTGCCGCCGGGCGATTGCCGCGCCAAATGCTTTTCGACAAGCGCTGAATCCAGGGTCAACGCAGCTGCCAGGCTTTTAGCCGTCGCGCCTTCAGCCTGTGGTGTTGTGCTGGAAAGGTCGGCAGCGAAATGCCCGTCCACAAAAACCAGACGGGTCGCTGGCAGCGCGCCGAAAATAAATTGAGAGATGGTTTCCCGCGTCAACCCGTCGCGGGAGAACTGGAAGACCGGTTTGAACGGGAGCTTGACGAGCGGTGCGACGTTCGTAAAGCGCCAGTCCTCGTCCTGCAGCGTCGGGAAGCCGCTCTCGGCGAAACGCGCGATGCCGGCCTTGCGGAGGGGAAATACCCACGCCGGCTGCTTCGACTCTCTTTCGAATCGCTCGAACCGTTCCAGGTGCTGCTCGTTTTGCTCTAACGCTGCTTTTTCCATCGTCTGGACCATAATTCCACCGTTGTCTTGCTGGTCTCGCTCGTCAAATAGAGCCCGTAAGTGTTCCACGGCTCCAGGGTTCGCGCAAGGCTAAGAGAAGGACCAGGGACGGCGGGAGCGCATCTTGACACTACCACCATAATCGAGGCGTGAAACGGTTCCTCATCCGGAAACATGAACCTTAACCCGTAGAAAGGAATATGAATTCGGATAAACCAGCAGCTCGGTCTTTACGAGATATCGAATTGGAAGTGT
>DATMRF010000038.1:0-97185 GCA_035566435.1 Candidatus Acidiferrum sp. | reverse complement strand
TGGTGTCGATTGTTCAGCCACCTTCGGAAGAACTGGCCGCGAAACATGGGGTTCGCGCGGTGTTCTATGGCGCACATCCCAGTTCATCCGACCTGGCTGAAATCGCGAAGTTAATCGACTCTGACAAGGTGAAGCCAGTGGTTGAAACGGTCCTTCCTTTGGCGGAAGCCCGGCGCGCTCATGAATTGAGCCAAAGCGGTCATGCGCGTGGAAAGATCGTTCTGAAAGCCGCCTGATCCAGCGTCTCACCCAAAACAAGGACAACAAAAAGAAGAATTCATATGAAAATCGCAACAATCATCGCTCGTAGTCTGCTTGGACTAATCTTCATCACATTCGGCTCGAATATGTTCCTGCATTTCATTCAAGTGCCGCCCCCACCGGAAGGACCGGCGCGCGAATTAATGATGGCTCTCTTCGTTAGCCATTACCTGTATATCGTCGGCATAATGCAAATCGTCGGCGGCGGGCTCCTGCTGTCCGGGTGGCGCGTTCCGTTGGGCCTGACTGTACTGGTGCCAGTCATCCTGAACATTGTTAGCTTCCACGCTCTGATGGCACCAGCTGGCCTGCCGCTGGCGCTCGTGGTTTCGGCCTTTGCTTTGTTCCTGCTCTGGCGCTATCGCTCAGCGTTCGCGGGGCTGCTAAAGGATGTTCCGGCACGTGCAGACTCGCACGGCCATCAAGGGGCGGTTGGAGTCGCAACGGCCAATTCCTGATTGGCCGCAAAATGACTCCCGGCAGCTATTTCTTTAAATTCGCATCGAGGAACTCCAGAACGGCGGTATCCACCTCGGCCGGCGAGGGCTGGGCGGGCTGGCTGCCAGGCGGGGCGACGAACGTGTAGCCGTGGCCAGCGTTCTTCACGATGATCAACTGCACTGGCACGTTGGCTTTCTTCAGCGCATCAGTCATGAGCTGAGCGTGGAACAACGGCACGGTCGTATCCTTCTCGCCGTTCACAATGAGGAACGGGCAGGCCTTCGAGTTGGCGTTCTCCAGCGGACTCATTTGCTTGAAGACGTCGGTCTTCTGTTCATAGGTGCCACCGGCCATTTTGCGACTGACATCGGAGCGGCCCTTGAAGTCGGTCGGTCCGCAGAAATCGACCACCGCCTGCACGCGACTGCTGAAGCCCACGGAACCGCCGTTACCTTCCAGGTCCGGCTTGTCGCCGGTCACGCCCATGAGGGCCGCCAGGTGGCCGCCGGCGCTGGCACCCCAGCAGCCGATCCGGTCGGGATTGACGTGGTAGCTCGCCGCATGCTCACGAAGCCACCGGACGCCGAGCTTGCAGTCCTCGATCTGGGCAGGCCAGATGGCCTCGTTGACGAGACGGTACTCAACGCTGAGGACCAGATATCCATGGTTGGCAAGTCGCACGGCTTGCTGCAGATCATGATGCGAGCCGGAGGACCACCCGCCGCCGTGAATCCACATCACGGCGGGCATTGGGACGGCGGGCGGCGTCTTCGGGCGAGCGATGTCCGCGTGCAGCACGCGGGCGCCGACCTTGCCGATCTCGATATCCCTGAGGATCTCGATGTCGTCGAACGGCCGGGCGTGTTGAGGCCTGAATTTTTGAAGGGCGGGATGTAGGTCCTTGGGCGGCGCGCTTTCGTTGGCGGGCCAAACGACCTCGGCGACGTAAATCGCACCCTCTTTATCGACGCAAATTCCGTGCGGCGCAAAGAAGTTGCCGGGTTTCCAGCCTTCGGGTCCGCCGAAGTTCGCCTGCTCAACCCCGTTCGTGTCGAAAATGCGGACCCGCGACCACGGTCCCTTGCCGTCGGGGGTAAAGAGCACGTTATCCACATACGTCCGGTGGCCGAGTTCGGTCACGTAGACCTTGCCCCGATGGACACAGATTGCCGAGGGTCGGTAAATGTTCGTCCAGATCGACTTGAGGTTGCCCTCGATATCAAACACCTGGATACGCTCATTTTCGCGGTCCGCCACATAGACGTTGTCGTTGTCATCCACGGCGATGCCATGAGGCAGATTGAACTGGCCTGGACCGGTCCCCGGCTCACCCCAGGACTTGATAAGCTTGCCCTCGGCTGAAAAACGATGCACCCGGGCATTGCCGTAACCATCGGAGACAAAGATGTCACCGGACTTGGAAGTCGCCACTTTTGTGGGAACGTTGAACGGACCCGCTCCCCTCTTGACGGTCTTGAAGTTGCCTTTCACGCTGCCGGAATCGGAGGGCACACCCTTGAGACCCAGGGTCATGAGCAATTTTCCGTCGGTGGTGAATTTCGAGACGACGTGGCCTTTTGTATCCACGCAGAAGACATTGTCATGGGAGTCGATATAAATGCCGTGCGGGCCGGCAATCAATCCTTTGCCCCAGCCGTAGAGGAACTTGCCCTGAGGATTGAACACCAGAATAGGTGTTTCGCCTCGCACAATCGTGAAGACGTTATTCCTGGAATCGACTGCCACGTCAGCCACGTTAGTCAACGGGAGGCCGTAGTCTTGGGGCACAAACACGTAAGGACTGGAATTCCAAATCTCCTTGATGGTTTCTTCCTGGGAGTAGCCGACCGGACAGTCGGGGCTACGGGTGTTGGCGAAGTAGGTGCGCAAGGTCTCATTGGGGCAGGTGATCATCCGGGTGACCGGCATTTGGAGATGCCCGTTCGGGTCAGTCTCCTTAATCCAGTCCTGGGCATACCGGAGCCAGTGGTTTCTGTATTCTTCGGGTTGGAGAGCAAACCAGGATATTTCATCCCAGCCCCAACAAAACATCGAGTTAGTGTTAGCCACATTGGTAACCCGATCCCGGCCGAAGTTGTCGAATTCAACCAGGTAGGGCAAGCTCTCGCAGCGCCACCCGCTGGGGGAAATACATCCTTTGCTTCTCTTAAAGATGGCATCCAGGTGTCCCACCTCCAGAATGCCCTCATAAGGCTTTTCCGGAACGGCTTTAATGCGCATCGGAAACGAATTGAAATCCAGCAGGCTGACCCCTTGCCTGACCATGCCCCCCGCAGGGACATGCCCATCCAGCAGGATCCAGTGGCGGCGCGCATGGATTTTTGCGTACGCCCGCACTTTGGCGAGAAACTCGGAGTAGATTTTCAGATCCCGATCTTCAGCCCCGATTAGTCGGACCTGTCCCAGGTGGAAAGCTTCACAGCCTATGTTGATGTAGGAAACAGCGAGATAATAAAACCAAAGCTGTGTTTCCAGGTTATTGATAATCGGAACTCCGCCCCTTCTTCCTGGGCGGCTGGCAGCGCCGCCTTGCCGTTTGGTGATGGCCTCGCTGGAAAAGGTTCGATCCTCCACCGACAGCCCAAAATCGGTAAAAACCCAGGCTGGAATTTTTAGGTTGTTGACGTCACCACTCACTTGCTCGAAAAGGCATCCCTGAAAGATTACCTCTGGATCAAACGCGTGAACCCTTTCCACCATGTTTTGGGCGTAGGCGAGAAAGGCGGGATCGTTTAATCGGCTCTCTTCTCCCCACCGGTAAATGGCGCGACCAATGAACTTGGCCCCGATATTTCGAATCAGGCGGATGTCGTCCTCGCGATAAGGAAACTCATAACGTTCGGGATTGCCCGGCACCAGGAAGTAACCCATGGTCACTGAGCGCTCGAGGTACTTCTCAAGAGTCTGGCGGGAAATGGCGCCATCGAAGTAATAAGGGCTTTTTTCGTCGAAAACTACCGGGGCGCTTGCTGGCGCAGGCTGCTTCGGAACGGTATCTTCGACAGCTTCGGCCGAAACCGCCGCAGCGGCCGTTGCCCCCATAAAGAAAAAACCAGGCAAGACCAGCAAGCCAACGCGAGACACTAACCTCTGGAGGAAAAGTGTGAGCATGCGTTTTTCAGGCGACGATACCCAATCCAATGCAGGCCGTCTATCTCCCCGAAAGCGGGGATGGGGCGCAATCTTTGAACTTGGTTCCCACAAAGGCGGGTGGAGCAGGGGCAGGTGCGCATTTTGTTTGGTGACCCGCGTAATGCCGCGGAAAGCGCGCCTTCGGTGATTTCCTGCGAACGCGCGGTATCCCCGCAAAGGGGGATATCACGCGGACGCAGAAATAGGCTATCTGTCGGCCCAATACCGATCAACACTCGGAAGCTATGATTCAACCTCAGGGCTTCAAGCCCGTCGACGACTTGGTTTTGAAATTCGATGGCCCGGAGAATCGGCCCAGAAACATTATGAAAAAGCATCGTAGCATCAATACTCACCCCGTCCCTTGTTTCAAGGAGACCATCGGCCGTGATGGGCAAGCGGATACAGAAGTTTGTGCGCGACCCCAGCATTAGATGAAAACTTCGAACGGGCTCAAAATGAAACCTTCTCTGGCGAGCTTCTGTCCTTTTCCACGGTGTCTGGCGGGACGTTAGTAATCACCCCTATAGGAAAGCATTTACGAAAACAACAAGTGTATTGATCCGGGCGCTTTCGCATCCTTTCCAATGACAAAAATATCTCTTATCGTTCTCTTGCTATCAGCGGTCGCATACAGCCATGTGCAGCAACTGAAAAGTCCGGTTGATTATGTCGATCCATTTATTGGGTCGCAAGGGGCGCGGTGGTTTGCTTTCACGCCCGCTGCGTTGCCTTTCGGACTGGTCAAGCTGTCGCCCATGACCTACGGTTTCAACGGCTATTCAGGAGGCGGTGGCAGATCCGGATCTGATTCAGGACAGGCTGGTCCGCCTGCTTGGCTGCACCGTAGTCGTCGAGCGGACTTGAACCAAACTTAAGATAATTCAACGACAACAAATGTCGAGAGCATTACGACCGACATGGAATCCCACGGAGGATTTCATCAGCACTACTAACGTCGCATGGTTGATGCGCCGGGCGGGCGTTCATTCGTATAAAGATTTGCACCGATGGTCGGTCCAACGGCGCGAGGAATTCTGGGCGACTGTGATTGAGCGGTTGAACATTCGCTTTCAGAAACCGTTCAGCCGTGTGCTGGACCTGAGCGACGGCGTGGAAAATCCTCGCTGGCTTGTGGACGCGCAACTCAACATCGTGGAAAGCTGTTTCATGGCGCCCGCAGATTCACCCGCCATCATTCATCAGGCTGAAGGCGGCGAACTGAAAACGATGAGCGTCGGAGCGCTCGAAAAATTAACCAATCGCGTCGCGGCTAGCCTCAGGAGTTGTGGATTCACACCCGGCGACGCTTTGGCCATCATCATGCCAATGACCGCCGAGGCCGTGTCCATTTATCTTGGCATCATTAAGGCCGCCTGCATTGTCGTTGGCATCGCGGACAGTTTTCGCTTCCGAGAAATCGCTGCGCGCCTGTCGCTGGCCAAAGCCGTGGGAGTGTTCACGCAAGATGTGATTTTCCGCGGCGGCAAATCGCTGCCGCTTTATGCTAATTTGATTGAAGCCGACGCGCCGAGAGCCGTCGTCCTGCCTGCTGGCAAAGAATTGACCGTGCCGCTGCGCGCGGGCGATTTGTCCTGGCGTGATTTTTTGCAAACGGAAGAACAGCGCGAAGCTGTCATTCAAGAACCGTCGGACCCCATCAACATTCTTTTTTCATCGGGTACCTCGCGGGAACCGAAAGTGATTCCTTGGGCGCAAACCACGCCCATCAAATGCGCGATGGACGCGCATTTGCATCAGAACATTCAGCCTGGTGACGTGCTGGTTTGGCCGACCAACATCGGCTGGATGATGGGACCGTGGCTGATTTTTGCGAGCCTCATGAATCGCGCCGCTATGGGGTTATTTTGCGGCGCTGCGCACGGGCGCGAGTTCGGGGAGTTTGTGCAGATTGCCGAGACGACGATGCTCGGTGTCATTCCCAGCCTGGTGAAAACCTGGCGCTGCTCCGGCTGCATGGACAATCTGGATTGGAGCTGCATAAAGGTTTTCAGTTCCACCGGCGAATGTTCCAACTCCAACGACATGGCGTGGCTCATGTCGCGCGCCGGTGGCATGCCGGTGATCGAATACTGCGGCGGAACGGAAATCGGCGGCGGTTACATTACCGGGACAGTGACACGGCCGTGCGTCCCCGGAACGTTTAACGCCGCCGCGCTCGGATTGGATTTCGCAATTCTTGACGAAGCTGGAAATCCTGCAAACGCCGGCGAATTGTTTTTGATTCCGCCATCCATCGGATTGTCCACGGCGTTGTTGAATCATGACCATCAGAAAATTTATTTTGCTGACACGCCAGCCGGCCCTGGCGGCGAAATTTTGCGGCGGCACGGCGACCTGGCAGAAGCATTGCCGGGCGGTTATTGGCGCGGATTGGGACGCGCCGATGACACAATGAATCTTGGTGGAATCAAAGTCGGCTCGGCCGAAATTGAGGAAGTCCTGCAATCCGTACCGGGCGTGACGGAAGTTGCCGCCGTTGCTATCTCGCCTAATGACGGTCCAGGTTTCCTGATGGTTTACGCCGTTTGTGCCAAAGACCGGCGCGTTGACAAAAAGGATTTATTGAGCGCGATGCAGGTCGCAATCAAACGCGAATTGAATCCTCTTTTTAAGATTTACGATCTTGTTCTAATGGACGCGCTTCCAAGAACTGCGTCGAACAAAATCATCAGGAAAGCGCTCCGCAATCTTTCGTTAGACGCGTTATCAATTTCATTTTCCAAAACTACAGGACATTTATGATTGCCGCGCCCAAAGTTGTTTCGCGGAAAAAACGTCGGGAAACCTGGTTATTGCAGGGTTTTCGCGGTGGGTGCTTGGCCTTTGGGAACCAAGGCAACGCGTTCTCCGGCGGTGGTTGAAAATGTTAACAACTTGCCCGAGAGGCCTTCCGCGGCTTTGCCGTTGCGGTAAACAGTTGCCTCTCTGTCCGGCCAGGGATTCTGCACGATACACCCGCCTCCTTTTTGAGAGAGGATTTCGACGAATTCGACCTCGTCGTTCTGGCTCGACGAGCTGATGAGAAAGGCGCCCCGAGCGGCCAGTGTAAACTGGGTATCCCAACCTTTCGGCCAAGCCGGGAAAACGGTGTTGATGGGCTCTTTCTCGACGGAGGGCGGAACGCTTTGCAGGAGCGCGTTTTGCAGGCCGTGCGAGGCGTTGCCCAGATGCTCAAACTCGATGGCTCCAGGGCCTTCGCCAAAGATCATACGATTGCGCAACGGGCCCGCCCGTCCGCCACGGATTGGGGCGTTGGTTTCGGGATTGGAATGCATTTGGCCGGGGATAACCGTCCTCATCAGCTCAGCCATGCCGAGATTGGCAGCAATGACTGGTTCTCTGGAAAGGATGCCAAGGTTTCCTCCGTCGCCGCCTCTGCGGGCGCCCAGTCCGGTGTAGGAAGCTTTCAGGCTGTTTAACAACGCGGTATCCTCCGTGACCAGCGTGCAAAGATCGTAGTATTCGCCGGGTTGGGGCGATGGGGGGATGGGCAGAAGGTTGTCCGCCACTTCCTTCCACTTCGGACGCAGGTCGGCGTCGACATCGAGGATTTCCGAGGCCCGGATGGCAATGGGAAACATGACGCGCATGGCCAGGAGCTCCTCGGGTGTATCGGAGCGGCCCCAAGGCTTTTCTTCCAGATTATTAACATGACGGATGTGGTATTTGCCGTCATCGCCTTTGTAGAGATTGGGAAAGTTTCGATAAAACTCCGCCGTGCCCTTGATCATGGGGTAGCCGGTGGTGCGCAGCCATTCCTGGTCGAGGTAATGGGCGTAATGGAGCCAATAGACGTAGGCGATTTTGGCGGTGCTGGACAGGACGTGGGAGGTCCAGGCGTAGGGGCCTTCTTGAGTGTCGGTGTAACGATAATTCCACCGGCTGTTGAGGCCGTTCTTGTTGAGGGCGTAGGCATCAAATTCTTTCGAGCGCTCGTTCCAGGGCTTTCGCGCGAGATAAAGGTCACGCATCTCGGCGGCGATATTGTCGGGCAAATCCTCCAAACCATTGAACCAGGTTGTTTCGGGGATCCAAATGCCTTGGCTGCCCCATTGCTGTTGGGCGGCGCGAGCGTAAGAGTCGTAATAGCGGCTATAAGTGGTGAACACGCAGGTCATCAATTCCGGCCGGTTGGCCGCCGTGAAACCGTCGAACAGGCAGCCCTGGTTGTGCCACCAATACATCGAGCCCCAATCCCGCAAATCGCCGTCGCTTCCCCAGACCATGCCGCAGAAGCGCGGCATGTAGGTTCCGCGGGAACACGAGCCCATGAGATAAAGGAAATAGGTGTAAAACTTCTCAACGTTGTCCGCCACACTGTCGGCGCTGTGCAAATGAATGAAACCTTCCTTCCAGTAATTGCCCCACCACTTGCGATTGTCCTGGACCATGGCGTCAAAAGACTTGGCTTCAGCGGCCGCCAATTGCTTCAACGCCAGGTCGCCGACATTTTCGTTTTTGTCGTAACTAACGGCGGCGGCGGCAAGAATCAGCAGTTTGCCCTGGCGCGGCTCAGCCGACAAACGAACGGTCAGCTCGTTGTAGTACGACGCCTTGGTTTCGCGCCCCACTACCCCAACGGCCACCGCTGAGGCGCTGTAAAAACTGCCCTCGGTGAATTCCTGGGTCAGGAGGATCTTCCCGTCCCGGATGTCCAGGCGCGAGGTTGCGACGTGATCGCCAGTTCGGATAGTTGCGCCGTGTGGTCCGGCCGGCGTGGGGGGTTGTTTCACGGTGAAAACCGGCGCATACCGCAGCATCCGCAGGTCGATGTTGATGGTGCCGGGATGGCTGCGCTGATCGTCTACTTCGGTTGCGAGAACGTCGCCGTCCGTCCATGCCAGGCTTCTCGTCTTGACGCCATCGCCCTCGGCGCATTCCAGGCCCTCATAAACTGACAAGGTTTGCTTGAACTTCTCGCCGGCGAAGACATCGTTGCCGTAGTCCACAAGGCTGATATCGAGGTATCCGAGGCCGGAGGAATAGTCGTTGTGCCCTTTGGGACAGGCCAGTGTGTCTTTGCCAAAGCAGAAAAGATCAACGTCATTGATTTGATAATGCAGGGCGGCGGGGGTAGTCCAAACCAGCGTGCCCACGCGGCCATTGCCGATGGGCAGGCCGTCGTGATTGCTGGGTGCTGGGGTATTGAAGGCGAGGTCAGAGTGGGCCACCAGGCTGGGGTAGTTGTAATTGAGCAAACTCTCCGAAGTTTGCGCCACGGTTGTTCCGACAGTCAGCACGGAGAGACAAAAGGCTGTGAATTTTGATTTCATTTGTTCATATGGGCAGCGCTGATGGTGACCTTCTTCCCGCGTGTGGACACATTCAACAATTTGCCCTTGAACGGACGTGGCGTCTGCGGGTCGGCCAAAAGATTTTTTCCATCCAGCGACGGCGCGAAACCGAAAAAAGTGCTAACGACAACGTCCGCAAAGGCGACACCGCTGATACATTCCTTCATGCAGCCGTCGCGTTCGGCAATTCGCACCGGTGCATCCCATTGGTCCCGGTGCGGCCCGCAAAACTCCCGCGCTTGCGCGAATGGTCCTTCCTTCGTGACCTCTGCCGTGCGGCAGTAAAAATCAAACGCATCGTTCGGGAATCCCAATCTCCACATCGTGCCAACCGTCAGCGCCGGCCAACCGTCGTACGCACCCATCGGTCCGTGGTCTGGACGGTCGGAAACGGCAGCGGCGGCGTCTTTCAGACTCATAGCACCCATCCAGTCGCGCATGAGCAGCTCGCGTTTGACGAAGCCTGTCATTTCGCGGCGCATATCAGGCGTGAGGTCGTTGGCGAGCGCATTGCCTGCATAGATGTAATCAACGCAGTGCCGCAGTTCGACACGGTTGCCGTTGTCGTGTAAACCATCCCAAACGCCATCGCTGGGTTTGTAAAGCGACAGCACAGCGGTCAATAGCCTCTCCGCGTCGTTGCGTAGCTCCTGCGCGCGGGCAGCATTGCCTTTGAGCTCTTCAAGGGCAGCGTCCTGGCGCATCATCCAGACATTTTGCGCGTTGCAGGAAGGAACGCGACCGACATAGGCTGGCGCACATTCAAGCAGGTTCTGGTTTTCTCCGTAGTCCGCCAGCGGGCTGTCGGAGTGGACGAGCGTTTTCCAGTCCGTGGCCATTTCGTCCATGCGTTGCAGCACGGTTTTGCCGTTCCGCAGTCTTTCATCGAGAAAAGCCAGGTCGCCAGTAACCCGAAAATAATCCAACGTGGTTTTGAAAATGTTGCAGGCATTGAAAGCATAGCCAGTGATGCGATCGTGGAACTTAGCGTCGAACCCATTGGTCTCTGTGAGATAAATGACTTGTCCACTGCGCGGGTTTTGCACCAGCCAGCGGCGCAATGCGGCCTTCATGCCGACAGGTTCAAGCAATGCCCACACGGTACTCTGCCTAGACGCGTCCCAATAAAACTGCGTGCCCGGCGCGCGCTCGCCGCTGGTGATGAACGACCGCTGATGCACCGGAAACTGCGTGCGCTCCAGTTCCAGCATCGTGATGATGACCATGTAATAATTACGCTTCAGAGCGGTGTTGTCCGTGACGAGCACCGGCAGGTTACCGGAAAAATGCTGATTGCCCGGAGTGAACGCATCCGCCCAGCGCTGCTCCCAGCATTTTTTGAAGCCGTCGAATTCTTTGGAGAAATTCGCGCTCCATTTCGCCACGTGAATGTATACATTCTGAGCATTCGCTTCATGTCCATCGCCCGCGACAAACTCAATTACCCGTTTGCCTCGTTTAGGAATGGTGACATTCCAACACCAGCGTACGACGCCATTGTCATTTGTCACCGAGTCAGGTTTCGTCGCGGGACGAACCACCGTTGCGAAGCCCGGACGCTGATTCGTGTTGAGAACGGAAATTGCGTCCGGCTGCAGTAAACCTGAAACTGACAGCTCAAGGTCCACGTTGGTTTTCGTTGCTAGCGGATTAGCGATTTGCAAGCGAACCATCACGGCGCGCTGTTCGTTGATCATCCGAGTGTCAGTCTCCAGGGCGAAACCGGAGCAATTGGTGTTCCGCCGCAAAGCGCGATACGGATACCAGCGACATTCCGTGGCCGGATATTCTCTGCCCGCGACTGTCAGCGTGATTGGGGGATAACCAAAACGCGGCTTGCCGCTCCATAACCAGCCTTCGGGATAACAAAAAAAGGAAGTGAGGTCGCGGTTGACCAACAGCATGTCGTGAAAATTATTCACGTCTGGCGGATTGGCCACGTTCTGCATCAGCAGCCAATCACCGGCCATCTTATCGAGCGACGGCACGCCGGACGGCGCTTGCGCCCGTGTGGGAAAGGTGATGAAAGCCAAGATCATTGCCAGCCTGAAAGCGGACAATCCACCCAGGCAACCCTCAGTTGGCGGCTCCGCCGACCAGGTGGGTCGCGGAATCAGGTACATCGATCTTCGTTTCTGCGGGCTCCGGAGCGTCCTGGCGGGGCTCGGAGGCGCCGTATGAGCCACCTTTTTCATGGGGGGAGGATAACGATCCAGCAAATTGAAGACAATTCCCTGCCGCTCCCCAAGCAAGAATTTCGTCAGTCATCGGTAGTTAAAAGCGAACGAATCCCGTTCTTAATAGATGATGGCGTACCTGTTTCAGCAGTTCCGATTCCTCAGTGCTCCGGGTGACGGCCTGATTGCACGCGCTACGCACTCGCAGCGCCCGGTTCAGCCGCACCAGTTCCGACTCCACCCGCTTCCGCTCGACGATGGCGCGCTCGACTTCCTCCACTTTGAGCGCAAGCGTATCGCGTGCCATCACCCGCTACTTCGCGAACGATCTCCGCGCGCCGAACGTCGCGCGCAGGATCGCGCGAGCCCACCTTCAGTTTCATCGCTGTGAACCCCGCCGCAATCGCCCGCTTGCAGTTCTCGCGGACCCGATCGTCGTCGTAATTGAACCAGCCAACCGAGGTGTCATACCCGGGATAACCGCTTTTCAAAATCCCCTCTCGTGAAGCCTGACTCGCCAAGTTTTGCCGCAGAAGGCCCATCGCCATGTCGGCCGTCAGTTCGTCCTCCAAGTAGGAAAGATCGAGTGTGGAGACGAGTTCTTCAGGCGAAAGCTGCAGCAGCAGTTTCCATAAGGGAACGTCCCGGGATTTGGCCCACAAATCCCAGCAGGCGCTCGTCACCGAAGCAAGCGCCAATTGGACGATCCCTTTGTGCGGTCCAAGCCAACGGAATTGCTGTTCATCTGCCGACTCACGCTGGAGTACGCCAAAGTGCGCCATAATATCCTCGACAGGCTTCCCCACGAGGCGTTGCGCGTAGAAACGCGCTGCCTCGCAAACCAGTTGATTGCCTTCGCCGAGTGTGAAAGCCAAACCCGCGCCAGTGCGACCACGGTTATCATGCAGTTCGGTAACGGCGTATGAATAAATCGGATCACAATGAATCGCATCGCTGCCATGGCCACCGCCAATCGGATAGCGGACATCGCGAATGGAAACGCTTTGAATCATGATGGGGCTCAGCGGCGATAGCCCAACTCCGCCCCGCCACTCACGTGCATAATGTGGCCGGTAATAAAACGCGCTTTGTCGGATAGAAGGAAAACACAAGCATCCGCCACCACCATGCTCTCTGGACAGTAACCGAGTGGGTGGATTTCGTCCAACCGACGCACCGTCGCCGCCGGATCGGCTTGCTCCGAGCACCACTGGCGCAACATCGGTGTCCAAACGCCCGCGGGGCAAACGGCATTCACGCGAATGCCGTACTTCGCATAGTCCAAGGCCATGGACTTGGTGAGCGCATTCAAGCCGCCTTTGGTTGCTGTGTAAGCAGCGTGGAGCTCCTGGCCGATGATACCGACCAGACTGGAAGTGTTGAGGATGCAGCCTTTGCTGGCAACGAGCGCCTGGAACGCGTGGCGTGTCGTGTGAAGCACGCCCTTCAAATTCACATCGCACAATTCGTCCCATTCATCGTCGGTCGTTTCGTGAATGGCTTTGGAGGGGGAGGATATGCCTGCATTGTTGTGGACCGCATCCAGTCGACCAAAATGCTGTAGTGTCTTTTCAACGGCGGCCTTTACTTCGGTATCGCCAGTAATATCACAAACGATGCCCATATGCTCCGTACCCAGTTCGGCGGAAGTGGCTTCAACACCCTCCTTGTCCTGCGCGACGATTACCACTTTTGCTCCTTCGGCAGCGTAGGCCTTGGCGCAGTCCCTGCCAATTCCGCAGGACCCTCCGGTAAGAAAAATGACCTTGTCTTTAAGCAAGGGAGCGCTCACGGCAAATAGAAAATCTCTTTGGTATCCGCCCAGATTTTTCCCGCAGCGGCAGCATCCGGCAGGGGTGATTGGCAGGGATCGGTCTCTTTCCACCAACGTTGCGTTTCGGGGTCCGAGGCCATCCGTCTCATGTCCCCTCCAAAATCCGAGCCAGTGTATTCGAGATAAGCGAAGAGATAGAGTTTGCCGTCGATCTCGCGTTCGTGAATCGAGAAGTTTTCAATGTGGCAGGCCTTGATTTGCTTCAACACACCCGGCCACGGTCGGGCGTGAAGCTGCCGATAGTGCTCAGCTTTTTCAGGCTTAAGGCCGGTCACCCACGCGTAGCGCTGTGGCGCCCGATGCGTCGCACAACCGGCCAGCAAAGCTATGCCCGCCAAACAGAACAAAGTTTTTAGGGCAGGGAGTTTCATTTTCTCATCGAAACGTCAGGTAAAGGCCGACAAACATTGCCAAAACAACGACAGCGGCCGCGCGATAACCGCCAAATCCAACCTCTGCTTCGACACGCAAAGGTTCGCGCCAGTTTTCCCATACGAGCAGGCGCGCTTCGGACTTGAGCGTCTCAGGGAAAACAAGGCTTGTCACCGCCATGATGGCCAGGCAGCAGACCAGCAGCAGAAATGCGATCAGCATGAAATCGCCCCGATAAATATGGTTCCAGTCCAGCGCGAAAGCGACCAGCCCAAGCGCCATACCCAGCACGAGCGTGACGAAGGCCGCTTTTCCTGAGCCGCGCTTCCAAAATACCCCCACAAGAAACACCGCCGTGATTGGAGGCGCAACATAGGAGATCAGTTTGTTGATGCCTTCGAAAATCATTGTGTAATGACCGAACAATGGCGAAGCGATGATGGCGAGAATGGTGCCCAGCACGGTGGTGAATTTACCGATGACGACGAGTTTGTGCTCGCTGATGCCAGACTGATAACGTTTGAACAAGTCGTAGGCGACAAGCGTCGCGGTGGAATTAAGCGCGGCGCAACAGGTCTGCATCGCCTCTGCTAGCATCGCTGCAGCGACCAGGCCTTAAGCCCCAGTGGCAGAAGGCGGGTGATGAGAAAGGTGTATGTATCGCCGGCGGCCTGCGGTGCGGTGCCGCCGAACGCGTTTTTCCGCACCAGCGAGACGCAAATCACGCCAGGGAGCACAAACAAAAAGACCGGCCAGATTTTCAGAAACGCGAAAAACAGCGGCCCAAGCCGGGCATTCCTTTCATCCCTGGCAGCCAGCACGCGTTGGACAATCGTTTGATCGCAGCACCAATACCAGATGCCAAGCACCGGGTAACCTAGCAAAATGGAGTAGCAGGGCAGCCCGGAAGGGTCTGCGGAACCGCGAGCCATGTCAAAGAAATTGCCGGTGCCCCAAGTGACGTTGCTGCCGGACACGGCGGCGAGCGGGTGCGGGTTCGTGGCGAGCGTATGAGCGAGTTCCCTCCAACTCCCGGTTTTAAAATAGCCGCTAGCTGTAATGACGATCGCTCCAGCCAGCAGCAAAACCGTTTGCGCGCTCTCGGTCCAGACAACCGTCCGCAGTCCTCCCAGCATCGTATAGATTCCGGTGAGCAAGCCCATGAACGTGATAAAGAGCAGCAATACATCCATGCCCATGATCGTTGCACCCGGCGCAAGGCCGAGGATGCCACGCAACACCCAAGCCGCTGTGTAGAGCGCGACACCCATGTGAATGACGATTGCTGAGAATAAGGAAACAACTGATAGCACGTCGCGGCAACCTTGGTTGAAGCGACGCTCCAAAAAGTCGGGCAGGGTCGCCACTCGTGAGCGCAAGTAGAGGGGGGCGAAAAACAGGGAAAGCAGAATCAGCGTGAAGCCGGTCATCCACTCGAAGTTGCCGAAGACAAGGCCAAACTTGTAAGCGGCCTCGGCTAGGCTAACCAGATGAACGGTCGAGATATTCGCCGCAAACATAGCCAGCCCAATCACCGGCCAGGTGAGGGTGTTGCCAGCAAGAAAGTAGTTGCCGCCTTCGCCCCCGGTTTCGTGTTTCCGCCGCAGAACACCGGCCCCAATTCCCAGTCCAGCGATGGCCAGCAGGTAAATGGCAATGATCGTCCAATCGGGGCCGCTTATTCCGCTGTTCATCGAAATCATTGCAAATCAATCTCGTCGATCGTCGGCCCGTCAGTTGCGTCCAAAACACGCAGCCGGAACTCACGCCCGGTTACCGGTGCGAATTCATAGTGAAAATGGCTGCCTAATCTCGTCCCGCGAAAAATGGTCTTCCAGCCCGCTTGATCCCGGCGCTGAAATTCAAATTTCCGCACCCGATCGTATGCCTCGCGAATCATCACGCTGCGGACGGTCCGTGGCGAATTCAAAGTTACTGCAACCCACGCCTGCTTCGTTCCCTCATCCGTCGCCCAGCGTGTACTTGGGTCGCCATCAAAGGCTAGTTGTGGACCATATTTGTTAGTTTGATTGTGGTAGACGTTGGATGCCTCCGCTCGGAAGTCGAGTGGTATCGGCAGCGCGGGCAGATCCGTGGGCGAACTTTCCAGTTGCAGCCTCACAATCGTATCAATGGGCTGGCGCTGAGCCATGGGCACGCTGAACCTCAGTTTCTCGTCTTTCTGAGCGAAGTCGAGTTTGTTCCCATTCAAGAAAGTGGCGTTAACCACTTTGCGCGAGATGTCGGGCAGTTCAATCAGGTTGGAAGAGCCTGAGAGGATGTGGAGGTAAATCGCCCAGTCTTTGCGCGTGGAGACGAGGGACCGATTGGGCTTCCATGGACCCCCGCGGGTGCCGTAGATGCTTTCGCCGTTTCTTTCCAACCACTCGCCTATCTCTCTCAGGCGTTCGACCTGGCGCTGTTCAATTCGACCGTCCGGCATCGGGCCGACGTTGAACAACAAATTGCCGTCGCCTCCGGCGCAACGAACAAGTGTTGCAATGCATTGCTCGAGCGATTTCATCTTATCGTGCGGTTTCCAGGCCCATTGTTGGCAAAGCGTCATGCAGGTCTCCCAGGGCCGCACGTCCTGGTAGCTGCCAATGCGCTGCTCGGGCGTATCGAAATCTCCGGGCAGGCCGCAACGGTTATTGATCAAGATGTTTGGTTGGAGCTGGCGGATCATCGAGAACAGCCGCTCGGCATCCCAATCGATGGCGGAGCCACCCAGCCCATCAAACCAAATCACTGAAATTGGACCGTACTTGGAGAGCAGCTCATGCACCTGGCCGTGCATATATTGGACATACTTTTGGTGAGTAGGCTTACGATAGTCAGGATGGTGTTCGTCCGGTTGGGAATAGTAGACACCAAAAGCCAGCCCGGCGTGTTGGCAGGCTGCCGCCAATTCTTTGACCACGTCGTGGTGAAAGGGGCTTTCCGGGCTGGTGATCTTGTAATCCGTAAGTTCGCTGTCGAACTCACAAAAGCCGTCGTGATGCTTGGTCGTAAAGACGACGTATTTTGCGCCGGCGGCCTGAGCAATCGAAACCCACTCGTCCGCATTGAAATTTGTCGGATTGAACTGCTGGTACAAGGTGTCATATTCTTTAGCGCGCACAGTTCCACCTGACTCGCCATTTGGACCAGGAATGCGCGACCAGCCGATCTCCGTTCCCTTCAGGCTGATGGGTCCCCAATGGATGAACATGCCAAAGCGCTTGTCCTGCCAACTCTTAACGGCCTCCGGAGGCGCCGACGGCGCAGCGTCCGCTGACGTTGAGTCCGCAGCCCAGCCAATCACTCGCAGGCAGCACAACAGAGAGCCGACCAGCACTATTGATTTCGCGGTATGTCTTTTCATCAGCCGCTTGAGGGCGTGGATTGGTGATTCGTTAGAGTCCGAACCTCCTACCACCACGTAAAGTTCATGTCCACGGCCTGGTAAAGGTCCACGGTGGCCGGCAGTTTTGAGTTGGCCACGTGGCCATCGCCGTAAAGTATGTTTAAGCGGCGCTGACCCTTGTAATTATGCCAGACACTCTGCGGCAGGTTAAGAGGCCGATTGGGGTGCCAGATCCAATCGCCCATCAAGATCTTGATCGTCGGTTTCCGGGCGATCTGAGAGTCTTTATTTGGGACGCCCAAAACCCCGTCGTCGGTGACCTTTTGGACGCCAAAAGCATCGATCCCCCACTCAACCAGATAACTGTTGCCGTAGCGATCGTAGCAATTGTTCACGTCGTTTGGCCAATAGGAATCTCCTTTGTCCGAAGGACAGCGGAAGATCTCGACATTGCCGGCATACTTGTTAAGTGGGCGATTTGTTGCGCCCACTTCGGCGCCGTAACCCGGCGGGATAAAGGCGTTGGTTGGGCCTTGTCCACCGACATTTGCCCAGCCACTGTGCACCGGGTAGAAGCCGCGGTTGTCATCGGCGTACATAATGAAGCAAGTGCCGATTTGTTTCAGGTTGCTGGTACATTTGATGGCCTGGGCTTTGATTTTGGCCTTGGCCAACGCCGGCAGCAACATCGCCGCGAGGATTGCGATGATAGCGATAACCACCAGCAGTTCGATCAACGTGAAGCCATTTCTCTGCTCGGCCTCTTGCGCACCGGGCGGCGGTGTAAAGATCCTGGCCATGCGACAGACCTCACTTACCGACACAGCACTATTGCTTGCGGAGCCGATAATACCTTGTTCCGGATCCTACGTTGGTAACGAATGGACTCGTGGTTGCGCCTGACACATCAGCCCAACCGGAAGGATTGTTCAGGATCGTGTTTTGCTGAACCGTGTAACCAACGCCGGTCCATGACACCGTGAGCTGGCTCCCTGATATGGCAATGTTCAAAGTCGGAGGCGCCGAAATCTGAAAGCTATAGTGTGGACTGAAGACTCCGGAAAAGGTTGAGTACGCCACCGCGTCCAGAAGACCATCTAGGCCGCGCGGTATAAAGCTCGAACCAGGCACCGCCTGACCGAACGCCGCATAGACAGAGCCGGCGCTGGCAGAGGCCCCGTTGTCCGGCGTAACATCTTCAACGATGAGGTTGCCGTTGAGGTAATATCGCAAAATATTATTTGTGCGACCTGGTCCCAAAATATATACGAGCGCGATATGGTTGAGCACCCCGGCGGTAGGCGCGTCACTACCCGAGCTGTTCGCGCCAGTGCCTAATAGTGCATCCATACCGAGCCGGTAAGTGGTTGGACTCGCGTAGCCCAGCACAAAAACGGCATCAGAATGATTGTTGGCGGCGTAATAGATTGATCCGATCGAGAAGATATCCGCGTAGTTATTGTTCTGGCCGACTCCCTGGTCCGTTCCAGGTGTCGGCGCAAAAACCATTTCAATGATAAAATTTGTCTCGGGGCGGTTTCCCTTGTCCACGATGTTATTGGTGACGCTGAAACCCTGCCCCATTGCTGCGGCGCTCAAAATGGCAAACCCGTTCGAGATTACCTCGGTCCCTTGAAGAGCGGCAAACGTGCCGGTCACGTCCACTTCGCCAGCTCCGAGTGTGTAGCTCGTACCGCCCAGAGTTCCTCTGAATTCAATTTTCAAAAGCGGGTTGACGACCGCAGGCGGGACAAGGCTTAGTACCGCCGGGTCGCTCGTGTGCGTACGGTCCGGGCTCGTCACCTGAACTGTGTAAGTACCCGCCTGCGCAACTCCAGCGGTGGGAATAAACAGCGTGGCATTGGCCGCGCCGGGAAGATTCGTTCCCGCATGCATCCATTGGTAAGTGAAAGGCCCAGCCCCCTGCGCGACCACATGGAAGCTCGCGGGATCGTTGGTGACCACACTTACACTGGCGGGCGACTGCACAATGCAGAAGCCGATCGACGGCGGAATGACCTGCACTTCAGTAAAATCCAGGTAGCCGTTATCGGTCCCTCCAAGGCCCGGAGGGTGTTCGACCCGGACGATCTGCCCCGTAACTGGCGGATTCACCAGCAGATTCGTCATGCGCGGATTGGCGGTGAACGGTACCGGGTTGACAACCGTGTTCGTCCAAACTGGAATCCGATTGATCGAGTCATTGAGAACCGTGATAAGCAGATTCCCATCGCGGTCGACGCAAGTCGAACAATCTGCTCGGAACCACAAAGCGATCTGTCCAATGTTCCTGGCCGCTCCGAGATCCACCTCCCACCATTCATTGTCCCCATTACTCGTGTGCATAAACGTGCCGGTATCGCCGTCAATCGCATTCCTGGCAGGGTAGCCGAAAGGATTGCTGGAGTCGGTGGCGGTGCCATCCAACGCATAGTCCAACTGGTAACTTGGCATCGTGCCGGAAAGGTTGGTGGTCACGATTGTGTTGCCGGTCAGATCTTTCACGCCGCTCACGGTCAGCGTGTACTGGTCACAGGTCACCAACCCGCCCACTGTCAGCGTGACATCCTTTCCACTGGGCTCCAGCGTCAGAGCGCTGATCGTTGGGCCCGAGCTAAAGGAGTAGTTCGCGGAATTGGTCGCGGTAACCGGGTCGAGCACCTTGTTGAAGTTTAAAGTCATCTTCAACGTGCTTCTCGCCGCGAAAGAATTACTGACGATGATAGGCGGGGTGGTGTCGCTGGTCACCGTAATGACCGCCTGGGTGGTGACAGAATAGCCCGGCAAAAGCAGCCTCACTCCGTAGGTATATTGACCTTGCGCAGTAAGCAAAGGCGTTGTATAGGCGGCAGCGTGCGCGCCGGCGATATCCACGCCATTGCTCTGCCATTGATAACTCAGATAGTTCGCGTTGGCGCCCGCGACGCAAGCGGCCACCGAGAGGTTGACTGACTGATTCACAGGCACAATGCTGTTCGTCGGCCCCTGGGAGATATTGATGGAAGGCGCATTCGTGTAAGCCTTGAGCACTTCGACCTCCGACAAGACCAGGTACGGATCGGCGGCGGACAGCGGCGTGTGCGCCACCTGCATGACCTGACCGGTGATCGCCGGGTTAAAGGTGTAAAGCAAATACTGCTTGTTGTTCGGAAAATCATGGCCGGGCAGCGTCCCGATGGAAGGATGAACCGCGTTATAATTCGAGGACACAATGCCTCCGAGATTGTCGAAGATAACCAGGGCAAGATCATCGTTGCGATCCTGGGCGGTATCGGCGGCCGTGAACACGCGGATCATGCTAATGGGCTGCATCGAGCCCAAATCCACCTGCCACCAGGGGAGTGGATCCCCACCGGTATGCGCCGTCGAACTAGTAACTCCGTCGCCGACCAATCCCACATTTACTCCATCGTTCGCTCGATTCGCGGGGTACGTGCTAAAGGTGCTTGATTGGCTGGCTGCACCGGCAAGCGCGAGATTCACTTCCTCGATCGCCTCGCTGAACACCTGTACTTCGTTGATCTGCAGGTAATCCGAATAGCCCACCGGATGCTCGACACGAACCACTTGGCCGGTAACCAGGCTCGGGAGCACGACGTCGATATTTCGGTAAGGCAAAGGAATGGCCGAACCATCCAGAAATTGACTGTAAAGCTCAGTACTATGGCTGGCGTTGTCATAAACAACCAACCGCAGATTGGCGTCACGGCTGAACGCGGACGTGACCCCGTCGCTCCGCAACCAGATGCGGACCTCCTTGATGGGATGGGCCGCCTCAAGATTCACTTCCCACCATTCGTTATCCGCATTGCCCGTATGCGCGAAGGCCGTAGTATTCACGATATTGCCGTCGTTGCCGTTTGCGGGAGGCAACCCGAAAGGATCATCTCTTTGGCTGGCCACGGAGCCATTGGACGACAAGGCAAGGTTGATGCGGCAATCGGCAGCGGAAACCACGCTCGGTAAAAAAAGACCCAATATGACGGTCGCGACAAGGGGGGTAGGCAGCTTCTTCATAACAGATTCGCGGAGAGTTCGAATTTTATTACCGTTCGCGCGAGGCCCGCCTGTTCACGCGGGAAAACCCAGCGCACGACGTTTGGCTCATGATCCAACCGTATCTCCGCCTACGGATTGCTTCAATGGAATCCGCATGCCATATTCGGAAGGAGAAGAGCCATTTTAGGAAGTCAGGCTCTACACATGAAACGCTCGAACCTTCGCGTTAAGCGCGGGCCAGCCACCAGGCGCAGGGAAGCTCCATTGCGCGTAGCTGTGCTGATCGAATCTTCCCGCGCGTATGGCCGCGGCCTGCTCTTGGGCGTGGCCAAATACGTCCACGAGCGCAGTCACTGGCAGGTCTATTCCCACGAACGCGAGTTGCAGAGCACCTTGCCACGATGGTTCGACCGATGGGACGGGCATGGGGTTATCGCGCGCATCGAAGGCTCCGCCATGGGCAGGGCCATTCGCAGATTACGCGTGCCCGTCGTTGATCTCCGGCGCATTGGCACGGGCGCCGACTTGCCGGCGCTGCACACCGATGAACACTCTGTCGTGCGTTTGGCGTTGGAGCATTTTCTGGAACGCGGGTTTCGTCATTTCGCTTTTTGGGGATTCGCCGGGGCGGATTATTCAGAGCGTCGACAGGCTATCCTTAAGGAGCAACTTGCTGAACGCAGGACCCTCCTTCACGTCTATTCTCCAACAGCTCGTGCCCGCAAAGGCTGGACTATCGAATTCGAACAGCTCGAACCGGAACTCGAGCAGAACGGGGTGCGGTGGTTGCAGAGGCTTCCCCAACCTGTTGCCGTGATGGCCTGCAACGACATCGCGGGCCAGCAGGTTCTCGAGGTCTGCCGGCTGGCCGGACTACAAGTGCCCGATCAGGTTGCCGTAATTGGAGTCGATAATGACGAGGTGCTGTGTCAATTGGCCGACCCACCCTTGACCAGTGTTGCGCCGGACACGGTCCGCATTGGCTACGAAGCCGCCGCTTTGTTGGACGAGATGATGGCGGGCAAGCGTCCGGAACACATGGATCACTACATCGAACCTCTTGGCATCGTGCCGCGCCGCTCGACAGACACGCTTGTGATTCCACATGCCGGGGCGGCGCAGGCATTATCGTTTCTGCGTCGGCACTTCCGCGACTCGATCACGCTGAAGGACGTGGACAGCGAACTCCAGGTATCGCTCCGCAGCGTCCAGGACGCCTTCAAAAGGCATGTGGGCCGTAGCCTGCATCGGGAGCTGGATCGGCTGCGCGCCACCTTTGCCAGGGATCTGCTGCGGGAATTCAGCGTGAAGCTCCAAACAGTCGCGGTCCAGTGTGGTTTTGCGAATCCGCGACACTTTCGTCGCACCTTCTTGCGCGAAACCGGTCAGACTCCGCAGCAATTCCGCCGCGAACTCAAAGCAGCCTCGCGCTCAACTGATAGGTCGGGCTCTGCTTAGATCCATATCATTTATGGGACGTAAAGTCGATGGTGGATCGACGAGGTGCGAATGAGGTTCTCAGCTAATTTCGAAAACCTTGATGCTGAGCCAACTCATCCATTTACAAGGGAACGATATCAGGAGCCATTGCTTCGGGCCGGGACTGTTGAACTTGGCGCGAAAGAGGCTTAATTGGCGCTTTGAAGCAATCTTCGCGCTTCGGCGCACAGGCATTTAAGGGACGCGTTTTTGGCCTCGAGGAATTTGATGTATTCGCGGTCTATTGTCGCTTGAGCTTCGGCGCTGACATTGAAGGTTTCGACGTGGTCCAGGTCATTGCACCCGCTATCAAGTCGGACTTGCGTTTCGCGAGGTTGAATGGATTTGAATTCTACTCTCATATGGATTCGTGTGCATGTTTCATCGTCTGTACCCGGCGTCTCGACCATCAAGACTGTTCCTCCGGCCGGTTTATTCTCGGCCAAAAGCATTTATTTCGGGAATAGAAATCGAGCTTAGGCGGTATGTAAGGAGGAAGGCACACACCTTCCGGGGTCTGCGCAAGATGGCCGAAAACCCTGCATTGACAGCGGATATATGTCCGACCGCATTACACATAATCACAATAACGATGGTGTCGACCGCCGTGTGCAATTCGAATGTATGGCGCGAACCGGCACGGGAATCTTGCGGAGGTCGCTATCTGGATTGTAAGGAGTTTGATTCATGCCATAGGTCAATTGTCCATATCGTTCAGCCGAATGTCCATTCCCTGATTTGGAGGATCGTGTCACGTTGCAACCTATGTCACCATTCGAGCTGGCAAAGACGATGCGGCCCGTTGCTTGGTTCGTCGCAAGGGTCTCTCCCGGCCAGCAGTCCCCCTTAATAAAATGGGTTTGAACCCCCAACAGCCATATGAAAAAAACACCCTTTCTCCTCGTTCTGACCTCCGCCCTGGGCCTCGCGCTCAGCTTCCCGGTTTCGGCACAAACCACTCCGGGCAGCGTGCTCTATACACCCAATGTTAATCTCGACACTGGCTCGCAGAACACTTTTGCGGGCACGGTTGGCGGAATCTTTTTAACCACCTCCAGCTCTAGCCCTGAAGTCAATTGGCTCGGATATTACGACCACAACGCCGACGGCCTGGCCAGCAGCCATCTCATCACCCTGTGGGACAATAGCACGCAAACCATCATCACTTCCGCCACAGTGCCAGCCGGTACGGTGGCGCCTTTAATCGATGGCTATCGCTGGGTGCAACTCAGCTCGACAGTGACCTTGAACCCTAACAGCTATTACGTGATCGGCGCCCGGACGGATGGTGTGGACCTTTGGGGTGATCTCATCTCGAACAACGCGCCGGACAATGGCAATAACGGGCAAGTCTCGTGGAATTCTCAGTACGTCCAGGTGGGCTCCGGGTATGAATTCACCCGCGCAGGCCGATACGATTCCCCCGGCAATTACCCCAGTGAACCGTCAAACCAGGTGGGCTCCGACGCGATTTATCCCGTGGCCAATCTCGGGTTTAACGTTCCAGAGCCAACGACTTTGACACTGTCGGCAATGGGGCTGGCGGCAATGGCCCTGTACCTTCCAAGGCGTAAACGGTAGCGGTAATAATTCGCCGGCAGAACCGTCACAATAAGTGGCGGTTTTTTTGTTTCCTGAGTACACCTTCAAGTTGGCGAGCCGCGTGACCCATTGGGGCCATCGGCCTCTGCACTTTGCCTGCTGTGTCGCCATGAGCGCGCGCTTCGGAATGGACCTCGACCTGTCGAAAATGTCGGTTGATGACAAAGCTGTTTGTGCCGGCGCCATTCACGCCTATAAGCAAATTCGCGAGGTAACGCACCTCGGCGATTTGTACCGCCTGGAGCGGCCGCATGAAGCCCCGCGCGGGGCGCTGAATTTTGTGTCAGCAGACCATTCGCGCGCAGTCGTGTTTGTTCTCCAGCTCCAGGACGGCCAGCCCCTGCCGGTTCGGCCGCAAGGGCTGGACCCTAACAGGGTGTATGTCGTCCGCGAATTTGAATCCGGCTCCCGGACGTCCGTCACTTCCGCAGGAAGGCAAAAGCATCAAGGGCAAAGAACTGATGCGCAATGGGCTGGTGCCTTCCTGTTCGAAAGCTCTCGAAGCTTGCGTGGTTGAGCTTGGCCGGTAGCACGTCTGTGCTATGAAAGGGCGCGGAGTGAAACCAACGAAAGTGTGCACGTTGGTTTTGCGAATGCCTATGGCACTCCCGCTGTGCGCAGCCGCACAGGCCGCTTTTTCTGCCGAAACGACGATTTGGTTCGATACTCCTGCCACCAACCTCACGGAATCGACGCCACTGGGCAACGGCCGGCTCGGGGCGATGATGTTCGGCGGCCCGGACGAGGAACGAATCGTTTTGAATGAGAGCTCCGTTTGGTCGGGTTCACGTCAGGACGCCGACCGCGCAGAAGCCTACAAAGTCTTGCCTGAAATTCAAAAGCTCTTGCGTGAAGGAAGGAATCCCGAAGCTGAGGCGCTGGTGAACGCGAACTTCACCTGTAAAGGACCCGGCTGTCGGCGATGGTCGGGACGGTTTGTTGATGATCGGCCAACTGGACAACGGGCTAGGTGGAGGTGGTGTCCGTCCTCAGAATTGCCTTGCCGACCCGTTGTGCAGCAGTGGTTTTGGGGGCTCCAGTTCAGTTGGTTGGGAAGCGAGTTTTTGGTTTTTGATCGAAGTATTCTACTAAAGAGAAGGTGCGTTGATTGATTTGTCTCATCGCGTCAAGCAGGGGATTATAAGGTTCGTAGCGATTGTTCAGAATGCCTTTGTTGGAATCCCGATTTGACGGGTCGGCCCAGGTATCCTCGGGGTCGTTGTCGGCATATTTGAACCAATCCCAACCAATGCAGACTTTTGACTCGAGCAGGCCGAGCGTAAAATTCTGGTAATACAGGCCCCGGTCGCGTTGCGTTTTGACCACCCAGCCCGCGCCGCCATGGTTGGCCAGTCCCGAGTCCATGCCTTTCGCATACCATTCGGTGACGAGAACGGGTTTGCCCGATTCATGCTCCCATATTGCCAACCGCTCGGGATCAGGCGTCCAAGCGTGATACCAGTTCACCGAAATGACGTCGAGCCAGTGGCCAGCGGCCCGGAATATTTCCGGCTGGGATAGATTGGAGCCATAAAAACGCGAGCCGAGAAATAGATGGTTGGGATCATATTTCTTGATGGCGCTTGAGGTGATGCGGAAATAATGGTCCACTACAAACGCCAGGAAGTCAGACTGGTCCTGGGCGAGGATATCTCGCGCTCCGGCATGAGCTCCGTGACGCGCACGCAGCCACGCGAGCGCGGCTTGGTAGCCGGGATCTTTCTCCGGGAGCGCCAGGTAATTGTTCAGCGCTGCGGGGCTGAAGGGCAGTTCGTTGTCTGAGAAATACCCGATGAGCCAGGGGTCATTTTTGTTCTTCGTCAGCGTTCGAGCGTGCTCATTACAGAAACTTTCAAATCCCTGATCAAAAACGAAGGTGCAGTCCTTTGGGTAACCCGCGTGGCCGGGTTGCGAATAAGTGCCACCTCGGAGCCGACCATAACTGCTCATAAAATTGAGGATGCGTGTATAAGCCAGCGGACGCGGAACCGAACGAAGCGTGTCGGTGTCTGACCAGGCGCCGGCGCTGATAAAGCCATTCGCCCGCAGGAGGCCGGTGGTCTCCGCTGCCCAATTGGTCTTGCTGCCGAACTTCGATTGAAAGGCTGCCACGGCACCAGGTGCACGCAACGGAGTGACCGACGCGATGCCTTTGTAAACGCAGAGAGATCCTTGCGGGTCCACGAGCCACCAACGGTCGTTGTGTTTTGTCGTGTGAAAAAATCCTGTGGCTTGTGACTTAACCAGGAGTTGTCCGCCGTAAGGGCTAAGGTCGGAGTCCGTCTTTTCGCGAACGGCCGGAGGTAAATCCGCCAGAGTGCGGGTCGGGTATTCCTTCCACTCCTGGCTGGGATCTTTAAAAGCAGCGGGCACCGTGGCCAACGATTGTGATTGGGCTGAAAGCTTTGAAGTCAGCATTAAAACCGTGAGGCAGACGAAGGTTGTGGCCGTACCCATGGGGTCCGCCCGCGCCGCCCGTCGTTGGGTCACTTTCGTCATACCTGTCTCCGGGTGGCGGTACAAACCTTCATCAAAAGTTGAAGGGCTGGCGGAACAAGCGATAAAATCCCTGATTGCCCGACGCCGGGAGAGTCCCGCGAAAAGCTCCGCCGCCAAGCGAGGAAAAAGTTGCGCTGGCAGGAGCAAATGGGCCGTTGACATTCGGAGCAGCAAGGACACCGAAGTTCGAAACCGTGTCGGTGGCGCCCACCGTGAAGTCAATTTGCACATTGCCGCTGACAACACGGATGGTGGCTAGAGCGGGCTTGGTGACGACGCTTACTTTCAAGTCGTCCAGGATGAGGCCGCCCGTGTTCCCGTTCTGATTCAAATCTACCAGCGACACGGGTGTCGGGGCGGTAACGTCCGTGGCCGTAGCGGCGTTGGTGGCGGAAATATCCGCTTCGTTGGTGGCGTTGATCCAAAGCGTGGCGGTTGCAGTATCCACGTCGTAACGAGCGGCAATCGTGTATGGAGTACCCAGCACGATGGGGGAAAAGTTCGTGGTAAAACCCGTGTTGTTGGCGATTGTCAGATAAAGATTTCCGCCGTCGCCCGAGAAATCGGGAGTGGAACCGATATTGCAGACCTGGGGAGACGAAGTTGTGTTGTTATTTGCCAGCGAGACGAAGCCGCCCGAATTGGCAGTTGGCGCCCCCGACCAGTTGCCCGTAAACGTAATGTAGATTACCGCGCCTTGGTTCGGTGTGTAGGGTGCGCCCACGAGTGTGCCGTAGCCGTTATCATTGACAGCGCCGGAAACAACGTCGACGGCACCGTTGAGGATGTTTAATCCCGTAAACTGGACATTGCCCCGTCGTGCCCATATCCCGTCGGAATTGGGGAAAATCGAACCGTTTTGATAATCGAAATGGTCATCGAACACGGCATAGTTGGGCAACACCATCACCGCGAAGGATGTCGTGGCGGTATTGCCATTGGTGTCTGAGACACTCAAATCAACCAGGCCTACGCCGTCGGCGTTCGCGGCGGGCATGACGGTCACGCTCCGATTCGAGCCCGAACCTGTCAGCGTGGCGCTGGCGAGTTCGTTTGTGCTGACCGGATCCACCGATGCGTTCACCGTAAGCGTTGATAGCGGTGCGGAGGAATCTCCGATGGTGAACGGAACCACCACTGGCGTATCGAGAGAGGTATTGGTGTTCGCCGCGGTCGAAATGGTTGGTGGAAAAATCTCGGGCAACACGGTTACGCTGAATGTGCCCTGTGCCTGGTCACCAAGCTCGTCGGTAGCAGTGACTTCGACTGTTGCAGTTCCGGGAGTGCCGCCCGCGGTCACATAGATCATTTGACTGGCGCCGCTGCCGAGAATGGTCACCCCAGCGATAATCGTTCCGGTCGGGTCGGAGGAGGTGGCCGTCACGGTTGTACCGTTAAAACTCGCCGGGTTGCCGTCCGGGTCGGAAAGTGTAAAGCTATTGGTGACTGAATTTCGATTGGCAACGACGGTCACGTTGGGAAGCGGGGAAATAGAAGGCGGATTGGTGCCGACTATGGAATTGAAAACCAGAGAACTCGTGTTCAACTGAATGCGATAACCATTGTTGCCCGCAAGTGCGGAGTTATTTGTGCCGAGGATGGCAAATACCAGTTGATTGCTGATGATCAGATTTCCCCAGGGCGCCGGAATCGTAACGGTCGTGGTGCCGGCCGCCGAGAAATTGGCCACCGGATGCGCGGTAAAGGGGCCATTGGTTAACATCTGAAAGGTCCCCTGAAACGCGCCCAGAGCCGGGACAAAGTTGGTGTCGTTGGCCTGAGCGCTATTCCAAGTGATATTCGTAACACTGTCTGCTGCACCCGTGCTGTTTGTAAACGCAGGATAGGCCTGGTCCAGCGACCAAACCCGCATCGCCGACAACTGACTATTGGCCACACCGGTCAATGAGAGAACCAGGTCGGCGTTGGTATTGGGATTTTGACCGGTGAAGTCCCATTTAAAATAAGACTTCGCGCAGGACGTAGTGTTCCCGGGCGACCCGTCTTGAACATATTTAACGCGCTCGAATCCCACATTCACGACGTTTATAACAACGTTGGCATTTGCGCCCGCGCGGACGGTAATTTCGGCTATGTCCGGCAAAGTCACTTGCGCGCTTCTGGAGATCACCGGCACAAAAGTGATTACGAGGGCGGCCACCGGTAAGATATTAAGCTTGGTTGTAGTCATATGTGATTTGAATGGGCGCTCAGTCGCGGTCCGGCCTACTGAGGGCGCATGAAGACGGAGTCCAGCAAATTCACCAACAGGCCGGCAGAGAAGTCCATCGGGTCCTGGTAAAAACAGCATTCGCGAGTTGTGAGGCTCCAGTGGATTTCAAATTGGGTTGTCGTCGCATAAGGATGGTGCAAATTAGTCTAGCCGCTGCTGGATAAGGTGGTAGTCGGCAAAACTGCCGATGGTTAAGAACGATTAGCTTGCGGCGCTCTGCCACGGTGACTGTTTTCGTGCTCATGGCCCCCAAAGTGTCGCGAACTTTCCCGGTGCTGCTGGCGGGAATGGGGGCTGGCGTCACCAATTTCGGCGGCGGCAAACGACTCCGGATCGTTGGGCGAGCCTGGAAACTCGACGACGAGCTTCATTCGCTGCGAGTCTTTAGCGCCTTGATTTTGGCCTGAACAACTTCGAGATGTTGCCGCGCTACGGTGTCCGCTGGATTCAGGCGCAAGGCGATTTGAAACTCCTTGAGCGCTTCATCCAGTTTGCCTAACTTGGCGAGGGCGAGCCCATCCTTCAAATGACCCGGCGCAAAGTCCGGGCGGCTGCGAACCACTTGGGAAAACTGCGCCTGCGCTTCTTCAATTTTTCCTTCCGACGCCAATTCGCCTCCGAAAAGATATCGAGCCTGCCAGAAATTGGGGTCCATCCGCACAGCGGCGTTAAAATAGTCGAAGGCTTGGTTGCCCTGATGCTCCGCGACCAAACTAACAGCGTGATACAAGTAGTCCGCCGGCCCGTTCGGTTGAAGATTGGCGGCGGCCTGGTAGTGATTGATGGCCTGATTCCAATTCCCTTCATTTTGCTCCATGAATCCCCAGTTTTGATAAGCTGCGACAGCGCCTGGATCCATTCTAAGGCTGCGGGCAAAATACTCTGCGGCTTCGGCTGTCTTCTGTTGGTTTGCCAGAAGCATGCCCATTTCGTTCAAGGCCGGGACAAAATCACTGCGAATAGTCAGTGCCCGCAAAAAGCTTTTCTCCGCTTCGCCGCCGTTCCCCAGCCGGACAAGCAACCGGCCAACGATGCAAGGAGTCATGGGATTCTGCGGCAGTAATTCGCTGACTTGTTGTTCTTGCGCGGGGGCCTCGGCCAAATCGCCGGTTTGATCTAAGAATTGCGCGAAGTTCTCGCGCAAACAATAATCGTCGGGACTTAGAGCCAATGCTTCCTCGTAGCCGGCCCGGGATTGCTTGCGGGCTTGTTCCGTCATTTGCGAGCTCAATTCCTGCAGTTTTCCAATATAAAATTTTGCGCGCGGAACATCGTTCAATTCGTCCGTGAAAGGCGGCTCGGATACGCGGCTGTAATTCTCCTGCCAGACGCGGCAACGATCCCAGGGTGAAACAGCCAGGCGCCGGTCGCATGATTCGGCAGATGCCCATTCGGCTTTGCCCTGCGCAAGAATGGATTTCGGGAGCAGCTTCAAGGTCTTTTCTGCAAAGGCGCGCGCCAACAGATAGTTGCCATCAAAGTTCAGATGCACATGCTCATAAAATAATTCATTGCCAGGAATTGTTCCCGGGGAACTCTGCGCCAGTGCTTTAAGGGCGTCCAAAAAATCAACGCCCTGCTTCGCCTTTGCCTCCGCGGCGTCTGCGATGATTCGATTAATGCGGCTGTCGGCGCGAAAAGCCAGTGTGTCATCGTCTCGGGCCAATTCGAAATCACTCAAGGCCTGTTCGTAATTCGTCAGCGCAAGCTGGCAGCGCCCCGCGTGAAAATGCAGTTCGGCATATTGCGGATCAATCGTTGCGGCTTGTTCATATTTTTTGAGCGCGCCGCGAAGATCACCCGACAATTCAAGGGTTATGCCCGCCTGATAAAGGCCGTCCCATTCGCTTTGTTGGATATCGTTCAAACCGGCGAAATGCAGCGAACTAAAGGGAGCACAGTCTTTCAAATTGCTTCCTACCGTGCTCAAAATAACAGGCACGCCGGCAGCTTGTCCCGCGCGCAAGATATCGTTCAGATTTTGTTTGAAATTCTCGCAGGCACGCAGCCGATTTGGATCTTCATATCGAAGCTGATGGTCTTTAAACATTTTCAGGCCGCTCCATGTCTTTGGGGTGGCTGAATGCCCCCATCGTTGCATCAGGCTATCCAGCAATTGGCCAAGCTTTGTGGACTTCACAGCGAGTGAGGCGCGAATTAACTGTATCCCCGCCACGCGCGAACCGAATACAGTGCCCGCACCGAAAGGGCCGACCATTTCGTTGTTGCCCATGTAAATAATCCACAAATCGCCATCACGCCGCGCGCATTCACGCGCAATGGGCAAGATCACGTGTGAATTAATTGCGGTCATCGCCACACAGACCACTTCAAAATCTGTTCCGGGAAAACGTTCGCGCAGCAGGATCTGCAAATAACGCCAGACGCCAAAGGTTGGATCGGGATCTCCCAGGGCCGCCGATTCGCCAAACACAAAAATGCGATGCGTGTTGGCCGGTTTCTTTACTGCCATGCGCAGGGGCACCGGCGTGCGGGCCAAAGGACGGGGAAAAAATCTCCAGCCAAATCGGTCGTTGGACACGTAATAGTCTTTGCCGCCGATTTCGGTTCTTAGAAAAAAGCTGGCGGGATAACCATACCCGCACAAACGCAAACCCAACTCAATACCGCCGAGGACCAGAAACAGGATGGCCATTGGCGCAAAGATTCGGAATAACCACAGCCGGTGCCGGGGAATTTTGAACGCCGGCTTTTCAAACGCCGCATTCTCTTCTTTAGAACGGGTTTTTTTGGGTGAAGGTTTTTTTGGCTTCAAACGAGCTTATGGCGATTCCAAACGGCAAATGACAGTGGCATTTAGGCCGGGCAGAGTCGGCGCCGCCTCAATGTCGGCGCCGACCCCAGTTGTTCCCTCAATCCAACTGCAGTCCCTCAACCGGCTTTCATTGAATCTGCAACCGGTAGAATTTTCTCGTTCCCGCCACCGTGTCCGTCACAGTTTGGACGGTGCCGTCACCAGGAATGGTGGCGGAAAGCGGCTGCCAGGTGCCGCCGACGAGCGTGTTATTGTAAAGAACCGTATAATTGTGCCCAGTCACGGTCGGGAAGTGGAACAAAAGGCTGTAGCCGCTTAATGTGGCGGACAATTTAACGGCGGAAACCGTGGGCACAAACATATAGAAGTTTGCGTTGAGATTATTCCCGCTTGTCGCCTGCACCGTTTGAACCCCTCCGAGTGAAACCGTCACAAGGTTGCCATTGGTATCCCGCATAGGCACCCAGTGCCATGTCTGCCAGCCCGCTGCGTTTGCGTCTGCAAATGAGCCTAAAAGCTGGGTCGTTTGAGTTGTTGTGCCCCTTCCCGCAGTCACCAATTTCAGGGTGGTATTATTGAAGGGGCCATTGCCACCGGCCAGCCGGCCATAGACATTGTAGTTATTCGTGGGGAATGTGCGGGTGTAGTTAAGCCATTGACCGCCATTCCAATATCCTACGTCCAAATCCGTCGAGCCGTTGTCACTAAACTTGGCGCGGACGAAGTCAGAACAAATCTCGCATTTCACACCTTTATCCATATCCCGGTAACCAGCCAATGCTTCGCCATCGTATGTGCCGTCATAATCTACATTAAACACGGCTGCATTGGTTCCATACACGCCACCCGCGTAATAACTGTTTGTCGCTGTGGCAACGAGATACGTTGGAATCGGGTCGTCAATAAATTGACCGGCATTGAAGTCGAAGTCTTCGGCTTCAATCATCAAATTATCCTGACTGAAGGTGTCAAAGGTCTCCGACACGCTGTTGGACAGTGCGTTGGCATCCGTAGCGGTTACGACCAGCGTGATTAGCTGATTTTGTGGGCAAGGAAGGCTCGCATTCCAATTTGTGTTATACCCCGAATAGGATACCGACGAGGAGACGTCAACTCCATTTATCACGGTGTGAATGCTATTTGTCGCAACCGTGCTAAAAGTGGAACTTACCGAGAAGCTTATGTTCGTGATATTCGTTAAGAAGATACCCGCATTAACCGGCGGATTGACGTAGTTAGGGCTTAGATTGTTAATGATGGGAGGGAACGAAGTGCCCGACGGAACGAATATAATATCGACAAAGTTGGCAATCCCGCCAGCGCCAGCGCCGTTGCCACTGAGCAGTTGCAGCGTGTTTTGTGCCGCCGGCAAATTCACGATTATTCTATTACCAAATGTGTCCGTCAGGGGTACCCACGCATAACCAGCCCCCGTGTTGGCACCGATAAACACCCCTAGATTGGTCGTTGTTTGAGTTGACGTCCCATAACCGCTTGTCAACAGGTTGAGGCTTTCGACGTTGCCCGCATTGCCATTATTGTATCGCAAGTAGAGAAGATAATTGCCTGTCGGATAATTCCTTGTGTAATTAAACCAGTTGCCGCCATTGTTATACGCTATTTGGACGTTATATACATTTGGGTCATTCGCCGCCGCGTATTGTGGCAACTGTATATCGGCAGCTTTTTGCTCTGCCGAGTGACCGTCCAAACGAATAAGCTGCGCAGCACCGTTTCCAGGCAATACTCCGGTTCCGCCATAGGTTGACAGATCCACCCCCAAAACGCCAGCCGTCCCGAAATAACTGTTGGCGGCAGGTGCGGAAGTCGGGGTCGGGTTTTGGATGAATAGACCGTTAGTGTAATCATAATCTTCAGCGCTAACGATGAAAACGTTGGTGGGGAAAGTATCAAAGCTTACGGTTTTGGAAGAAACCAAACCTACACTATTTGTGACTGATATGCTCATAGTGTAAAGCGGAGAATTCGATGCTAACAAACCCGACAAGGTCACGGACAAATTAGTGGATGCCCCGCTAAATTGCAGGTTTCCCGTCTGGTTCACGCCGTTCACAGTAATCCCAATGCGGCTGGTTGAATTGGTGGGTAGAGGCGCGCCGCCCGTGGACGCCGAAACAACCTTGAAAGTGAAATTGGTGCTGGCAGCGTTGAAAAATTCTGTGCCATCCGGAGTGGGGGTGATGATTGATGGCGACGGCCCGGCGATTTGGTTCAAGGTTGCATCATCCCAGAAAGGAGTGCCGTCCGGGTTATTGCCCGACTGAAAGAAATGTATGCCGAATTCCACTTTTGCCGCTCCCGGCGGTGCCACTATATTCTGCCCGGCACCCAGTGTATTTGTGATGGCACTGTTGGCAATTTCGACGTCTGGTTCAGTATTCGGTGTTATTTTAGAGATGTCATATTGGTTGGTCACTGGCATATCAATCCAATTTAAATAGATATTGCCAATTGCATTGGTCGTCGTTGGCAGTGTTCCGGTATACGTATCAAACGGCACTGTTGTTTCCGTGGAAAAGCCGACAAAGGCGGGGTCAACTATCATTGACCTGTAATCCGCAATCAGATTGTTGCCTGAATCAAAAAACTTCACCTCAACCCATCCGTCTGCTTGAGCGCCGTTGGCCCCGCCAGCGGGCCCAAAAAGACCGGTATAGTAAGTTGTGGTGCCCAGAGTCTGGGCAGTGGCGCCGCCCAGACGGTTGGTCGCTTCATAGGTATAGGTGGAATACCAGGCATCTGCGGAATAAACATTTCCGGGAAAAGTGGCGAACGTCTGTGAAACATACGAATCCTGATTGACGCCATTATACTGGCCCTGCATCCACAAGGAATCAGCCCCGGTGCGAATCAGCTTAATTGAATTATGATCCTCTGCCGTGGCGTGATTTTCCATCCAAGTTTGCCCAGCATGTTGCGTCCACCCCCCGGGGGCAAAAAGGGTCGTATCGAAACCTGGATTTACCAGTATGTTGCCTGCTTTGCCACGCATCGCAAGAAATGTCAGGATGATGGTGATGGCGTAAATGAACGTGGTCGGACTACGACGACGCGCGCTCATAGATTGGTTTATGTTAGGGAGGATTTCGGGCTGTTTTTTGGTTTTCATAAACGGCGCTTTTCCAGGGGTCAACGTTTGGGTTTGGGAAATTTTAGTTTATCGGCTACAAGGTCGTTCCACAGCATGTAAGTAGTTGGGCCGATTAATCCGAAGCCGGATAATGCTTTAGCAGATTCAAATCACTAAGGTGCATTTGTTCTTCAATAGGAATATAAGGCAAAGACATCGTCCTTATTGGAAACCAAATCCTCCCATTTCCACCTGTCTGAGTGTCCATCACAAAACGAAAACGCGGCACGCCTGTCGTGACGGCAGGCTGCCTGCTTTGTAGGTAGTATGCCTGCGGCAAAAACTGCAGCCCAACCCTGACCTGGAAGCAACCCCGGCGGATACGGTTGCCGGGTGCTAAACTCAGTATAATAGCCACCTGCGGGAAATCTGTTAGATGCTTCATCGCCTTGACTTTTTGGAAGCCCAACATCACCTAACAGCCAGAGCTGGCTAGGACGTGTTAATGAACCTAATTCTCGGCTGCCCTCGCTCACTCCACCGACAGTGCCAAAACGAAGAATCCCCTGCGCCGGATCGTTGTTTTTGTTGCCTTCCATCGGACCATAGCCTTCCAGTTTAACGCCATAAAAAAAGCCCGATATCAGATCCGCGTCTCGAACGGCCGGACAGCGCCAGACATTGTTTGAAATCGCGTCACTGGTTATATACTTACCATTGGAGAGATATTGAAAATACCAGAATTCCCCGAGCGCCGTAGGATATGTGGTGGTGGCCAAAGGCGGCAGGAAGTCATTGTTGTCGCCAGTATACATCATCATGGCCAAGCCGATTTGCCTGTTGTTGTTGAGGCATTTGATCGCTTGCGCTTTTGTCTTGGCCCTGGAAAGTGCAGGCAGCAACATCGCCGCAAGAATGGCGATGATGGCGATGACCACCAACAGTTCGATCAGGGTGAATCCAGCCAAAAGGAGAAGTTCGCGCCGATGAGTTTCATTCGGTTCCGGACGCATACGGATATTGCAGATCAGCATAGCCGATGCTGGATCAGCAGGTAGTCGGCAAAACTGCCGATAGCCGAAAACGGTTCCGTTGCTTGCGGGCGACCAGCCCGGCGACTATTTTCGTGCTCGTGGCCCCAAGAATGTCGCGAGCTTTGGTGGTGCTGCTGGGGGGATTGTGGGGGCTGGCGTCACCCATTTCAGCAGCGCCGAACGACTCCGGATGGTCGGCGCGAGTCTGGCAACTCGATGACGGTCTTCCGGACAACAGGGTCAGCGGCATCGTCCAGACCTCCGACAATTATCTCTGGCTCGCGACGCATAGTGGATTGGCGCGTTTTGACGGTGTGCGTTTCCAAAATATTCCCCTGCCTATTCCCTCGCGGCGCACGCGGCCCCTGATCCGCACGATGTTGCTGGGGCGCGAAAAACGACTGTGGCTGGCGCTCGAAGGCGGGTTGGTCGTTTCGTTGTCGAGCGAGAGCACAAATTTATTCACGGCCACGAACGGTCTCTCGCTGGAGAAGCCCATCGCGCTCGCACAAGATTTGCGGAGCGGCGTGTGGATCGGCTATGCCGACGGTAGCGTGAGCCGCATCGCCGATGGCCGCGTCACTCGGTTCGCCGGCAACGACGATCCGGCCAGCAGCGGACCGTGCAGCGTGACGAGTGATATCGACGGGCAGGTTTGGTTCAGCAGAGTGGGCCAGGTCGGCGTTGTCCACGACGGAAATTTTCAAACCGTTTCCAGGTTGAGTGAGCGGCTGATTCAACTCGGACAAGCTCGTAGGGGCGGGATATGGGCTTGTGCCGGCTCGCGACTGATTCGTTATAATCAAAACGGCACGGCCATAGCATGCGGCCTGTTGCCGACAGACCGTTCAGAAGTCGAACCCACAGTGGTATTCGAAGACCAAACCGGCGCGGTTTGGGTCGGAACCTCGGCGGATGGTTTATTTCATTACGACGGAACAAATTTTACGCGCGTAGGAACCTCGCACGAAGAGATTATGAGCCTGGGTAACGACGACGAAGGAAATGTTTGGGTCGGCACGGGTGGTGGCGGGTTGAATCGCTTGCGGACGCGGGCGGTGGAATTGCAGGCGAGAGCATCCGGTTTGCCGACGGAGGCAGTGCGTTCGATTTGCGAGGACAAGAACGGCGTGATGTGGGCTGTTGCTGCAAACGGCGAATTGGCCCGTCGCGTTGGCAATCAATGGAGCAGGGTCGCCGGTGAGGCAGAAGGGTCCGGTGCTCATGCCACGTGTGTCACGAGTGACGGTTCCGGCGGGATTTGGATCGGCACCTATCGCAACGGGCTGCAGAGATGGCGTGGCGGCCGGTTTACGTCACTGCGCCGCGAAAATGGCCTGGGAGGCGAGATCGTTCGAGGTTTGCTGGTGGACCATGCGGGGGATTTGTGGATAGCAGTCGAAGCTCCCGCCTGCCTGCAAAAGCTTCACGAGAACAAATTTCAGACCTTCACTCAACCCAACATGAGCCGTGCCATTCGCGCGCTGGCGGAGGATGTGAAGGGAACTATCTGGTGCGGGACAACCGACGGTCTGCTACTGCGCACGGAAGGGGACAAGCTCAGATCCGATACGCCGCAAATCTCTTCGCCTCCTCCTCCGATTCGCTGCTTGAACGCGGCTCCCGACGGCGGCCTTTGGATCGGCTATGCCGGCGCCGGCCTGGGGGTATGGCGCGATGGAAAGTTCACGCACATCAGTGAGGAACAAGGGCTGTATGATTCCTATATTTGTTCTATTGCCACAGACGAAAGCGGAGGATTCTGGTGCTCGTCCGACCACGGGATTTTTCAGGTGAGCCTTCACGAGCTCGAAGCCGTCGCGGAGGGGCGCGCGGAGCGTGTACATTCCGTGCCATTTGGACGCGATGAAGGATTGCACAGCCTGCAAGGTTCCTATGGTTATGCCCCCGACGCCGCCCGGAGCGGCGATGGACGTCTATGGTTTCCAATGCGCACCGGTCTCGCGGTCGTGAATCCCAGCCTAACCCTGGTGGATCGTGCGGCGCCGCGAGTTTTGATTGAACGCATCGCTGTGGACGGGCGCCTCGCGGGAACGGACGCGCGCGGACGATTTGTTTTTCCTTCCGCCAATCGCCGATTGGACGTTGATTTTACCGCGCCGACTTTCATCGCGCCGGAGAACGTTCGCTTCCGTTATCGGATTGAAAGTCTGGACGAGGACTGGATTGAAAGCGGAGCCCGCCGCAGCGCAACCTATTTGCGGGTGCCCGCCGGCGAGTACGCATTTCACGTCGCCGCCTGCAACAGCGCCGGCATCTGGAATGAACCGGGAACAACGATTGCGTTGACTGTCCCGCCGTTTCTTTGGGACCGATGGTCGGTGCGCGCGGCCTGTCTTGCACTGTTCACGGTCGGCGTCATCGCTGCCGTTCGTTATGTTTCGTTTCGGCGACTGCGTTTCAAGCTGTTAAGGTTGGAGCAGGAGACTTCATTACAGCGAGAGCGCGCGCGCATCGCGCAGGATTTGCACGATGACATTGGGGCAAGCCTGACTCACATTGCGCTGCTGAGCGAGTTGGCGCAAAAGGATTTCGAGAAACCTGTTCAGGCGAAGGAGCATATCGATCAGATTTTCCGCAGCGCTCGAAAGGTCGTCCGTGCGCTGGATCAAATCGTTTGGACGGTCAATCCCAAGAATGACACGCTGGAACTTTTTGTCGCATTTCTTTGCACTTATGTGCCGGACTACCTGGGTTCAGCAAAGATACGTTGCCGTTTGGATGTGCCGATGGACGTGCCGCCCATTCCGCTGCAGCCGGAAGTAGGACATCACTTGTATCTGGCCGTCAAGGAATCCTTGCATAACGTCGTGAAACACGCCGGCGCGACGGAGGTTTGGTTGAGTCTTCAGTTGACCGAGGAAACCATGACGGTTGTCGTGGAAGACAATGGACGTGGGTTTGAGATCGACGGAAAGGTTTCGCCCGACGCGGATGGCCTGGCCAATTTGAAGCGGCGACTAACTGAAATCGGCGGGCGTTGCGACTATCGCAGCGAGCACGGTAAAGGCACGACTACCACATTTACTGCGCCGTTGAAAAATCCGGCGCGTTAACCACTTGAGCTAAAAATATGGCCATAACCATTACCATCGTTGAAGACAACACCGCTATCCGCAAGAGTATGCTTGATATCCTCGAAGGGGCGCCCGATTGCAAATGCATAGGTTCGTTTTCGAGCGGCGAGGAGGCGTTATCGGAAATCCCCAGGTTAAAACCGCAAGTCGTGTTGATGGACATCAGTTTAACGGGCATGGACGGGGTGGAGTGCGTGCGCCAGCTCGCCAGGCAAATGGACCTTCCGCAGATTCTTATGCTCACGGTTCATGAAGATCCTGATTTCATATTTAATTCGCTGGCAGCGGGGGCAGCCGGATACCTGCTGAAGCCAGTGCGCGCGACGCAATTGCTGGCCGCCGTCACGGACGTTTATGGCGGTGGCGCCCCAATGACCAGCAGCATCGCGCGCAAAGTGGTGCAATCCTTCAAACGGGTTACGCCATCCGGCAAACCGGCGCCGGAGACTCTTTCACCACGAGAAGTAGACGTGTTGGATTACCTCGTTAAAGGATTCAGCTATAAAGAAACGGCAGAAGCCATGGGCATTTCCTACAGCACGGTGCATACGCACATCGAACGGATTTATCATAAACTTCACGTGCAGTCCCGAGGACAGGCGGTGGCCCGTTATTTGAGGGTTTGAGGCGTCGCTTCGGGCTTGCTTGAATCGGGCTTGCCCTGCTCTGAGGGTTCGCGGCTCCTGATCTTCATGGACACGGCAACCTTCGTAAGGTTCTCGGGCACCGCAGCCCCTTCGACCTGGAAGTTCGATGCGCGCAGGTCAAAGCTCTGTGGGACAAGCCACACACCCATGTAGGGAGTGGTCAGAGTGCGGGGAACGTTCGCCCAGCCCTTCACGATAAATGTCCCGTCCGCCTGGATCGTAATGCCGTGGACGTTGTGCGTCTTGTCCCACCAGATCTTCTGGTCTCGCGACAGCAGCAGGACAACCTTGTAGTCGGTCGGGGTGTCGGTGCCCGTCACCTTGCCGACGACGGGGTCGCTGGTGTTTAGCGCCGGCGGCACGAAATCGATCTGCGGTGCTTCCTTCCGGCCCTTGATCTGCGAGGCAACGGCGCTTTCGGTCACCTCTTCCGGTATCGGCCCTCCTTCGACGCTGTAGTTTGGTCCCGTGGTGTCAAAGCTGGCCGGCACGGCCCAGATGCCGATATAGGAGACCGTCAGGTCGTGAGGATCGTTGACCCACGTCTCGATGCTAAAGGTGCCATCGCTTCCGATGGGGATGCTCTTCAGGATGTGTGTCTTGTCCCACCATCGCTTCCGGTCGTTGGAAACGAGGATGAGAAGCTTGTAGTCGGCTGGCTTGTCCACGCCGCTGAGCTTGCCCGAGATGGGGCTTCTTTCGCCCCGTGGCGGAGAATCGAAGTCCAACTTCGCGACGGCAGCGGGTGCGGGGGCTGCCGTCGGGCTGGTTGGCTCAGCGAGCTTCGCTTGCTCTGCGGCAATCACCAAAGCACCGGTGCCAAAAAGCAACAGCGCCGCTGTCGCGACGCCTGCACAAAAACCCTTGAGTTCGGGCGCGGCTCCTTTTGTTGTTGAGAACAGCGGGGATGTGCGAATTCTGGTATTCAATCACCGAATAGTGGCAATGTATTCCCTGCGGTGGTAGTCGGCAATTTTGCCGACTATCCCAATTGCCCGCCTTTTGCTAGCTAAACGTGCAAATAAATTCACAGCCAGGCGCAGAATCTTAATCCAGCGCACGCATTGGCGATCTGTTTTGTTTCTTTCGCGCATTGCCGAGTGATATTTTGTATGCCAACGCCAACGACAAAGGGTCCGTTCGTTGTCTGTCCCAAATCGGGCAGAATCGTGGGTTTCGCTTCCACGTCACATTGGAGGTTTCTGTGGATTCCGTGGATCGGCCTGGCCGCGCTGCTATGGATCCTCTTTCGAGTTGTCCCAAAACCGAGCCGTGCCAATTATCCCTGCCAGCAGGCAGCCATCCCTCTTGCCTCCGGGTTCCTCGGTTATGTGCTCTCGTTTCCGGCTGCGGTGCTGGCATATCATAAAGGCCGCCAGAATCTGGGCCGTGCGCGCTACTTGGTAGCGGGGCTTTGTTTTCTGACGGCGGCGGTCGCCGGCCTCGTCCATTTAGGTTCATCGCCAGACGAGGCCCACGGGGCATTTGTCACCCGCAATCCTCCCAACACGCCATTGGGCACGGGCCACGGAATTTTTCCTGGGCGGGTCGCCTGGATCTACGATCCGGCGGCGGTTTCCTGGGAGGGTGCCGGCAACTGGCACGATGACGCCTACAATAACCAAATCGCAATTGATGGAATGGTTTCCCAGGGGGTGCGCTGCGTCGGCGGACAGGCGATGGATACCGCGGCTTGGGATGCCCTATTCCACAGCTTTAATCGGCGAACCGGCCGAGGCGATGTGGGTTACGCACGAGGTGAAAAAATCGCCATCAAAATCAACGAAAACAACGTCAGCAGCCACGCCAACAATAACAACATTAATGCGTCACCGCACATGGTTCTGGCCGTATTGCGGCAACTGATCAAGCAGGCAGGAGTGGCGGGATCGGAGATCACCGTGTTTGACGCCAGCCGGTTCATTACCGACAATGTATTTGACAAGTGCCACGCGGAATTCCCGAGCGTGGTCTTCGTGGACCATGAAGGCGGCGACGGCCGCGTCAAAGCGACATTCGTGACCAACGCCATTCCCGGTTCGGTGCCTTCGACCAATCAAAAGGATTTGGCGACGTGCGACATGGAAGCCAAATACATCATCAACCTGGCTTTGCTTAAGGGACACGTCGCCATGGGTGTGACGTTATGCGCCAAGAACTTTTTCGGGGTCACAGCCATAGAGACCGACTGGCACAAAAACGGCTCGCGCCATCACGGTTTCGACCAGAAGAGAGATGGCACTCCCAGCTACATGGCCTTTGCCGATTACCTGGGGCATCCGGACCTCGGGGGCAAGACGCTGCTCTACATGATCGACAGCCTTTATGGATCTCCCAGAGTGGAGACGGCTCCCGCCACTAAGTGGAAGATGGCGCCCTTCAATAACGGGCGTTGCGCCAGTGTTTTTCTTTCCGAAGATGGTGTCGCGATCGATTCCGTGGGGATCGATTTTCTGATATCAGAATTCCCGAGCATGCCCGATTTGCCGTATTGTGATAATTACTTGCAAGAGGCCGCCCAGGCAAATGACCCTCCCTCGCACACCGTTTACAATCCGGACGGCGTCCATGTTATTACCGATAGCCTGGGTATCGCCGAACATTGGAACAATCCAAACGATAAGCAATACAGCCGCAACCTCAGCCCAGGCGGCGCCGGAATCGAGCTCATCGCAATTCAGCCCGAGTTGAACATGGGCGTGGCCGTCACAAGCCCAGCCGCGGGCGCAACGGTCCATCCTGGCCAGAACGTCAGATTGACCGCAAGCGTCACTCCAGGTCGCGCATCGGTCAGCAAGGTGGAGTACTACTGCAACGGGAAGGCCATCGGCGTCAGCAGCGCCAGTCCCTACACGGTCGTTTGGAGCAACGCGCCGGCCGGCACTTATTCGATCACAGCTGTGGCCACAGATACCGATAACTTTTCCGGGCTGTCCGCCGCGCTGCCAATCTCTGTTCGCGCGGAATAAGGCCATTTAGAACACCATGAACGTTCCGTTTTCATTCAACGCTCCGGTATCTTTGCAGGCGAGTTCCGTGAAACGAGCACTTTGGTGTTTGACAGCGGCTATATGTCTGGCCGGATGCGCCTCGGAAAGTTGGAAGGGATATCACGGCAAACCATTTCAAGACAGCGTGTATCAGGGCGGACCTCAAGCGATCCCGGGGCGAGTGCAATGCGCCTACTATGATTTCGGGGGCGAAGGCGTGGCTTATCATGACGCAGACGCGATCAATCACGGCAGCGGCGGATTAAATCCAGCAAACGGCGACTATTTGAACGAATTCCGGATGCATGAAGGCGTGGATATTTCATACACTAAATTCAAGGGCCAGGTTGACAATGGCCCGTATAACCTTGTGACGCCACCGCCCGGCCAGCTTTATGTGGGATGGACGGAGCCGGGCGAGTGGTTCAACGTGACAGTGGATGTGAAGCGCGCCGGGCGCTACGCTGTGGATCTGTTGTACACCTCCAATCGTGGCGGAACAATTTCATTGGATCGCAATGGATAACCGCTCTCCCCGCCCATCAGCATCATTTCGACAAAAAATGATCAGGATCCCCTCGGCTGGCGGCAATGGCATCATTGGAATACTTTGGATGACGCCGCGGAGGTCGATTTGCCCAAGGGAATCTCAGTCATCACAGTCCACATCGTCACGCAAGGCAACATGAATCTGGCCTTCTTCGATTTTCGTTACAAATAACCAGTACCGCTGGCCGAAGCCTGCTGTCATCTGACAATCTCTGCCGACGCCTCCTGCCGCACTAACCGAGCGAATTGTTGCAAGTCGCCCTTGTTTACCTCGGACACAGCCCAATACCCAGCAGGTGGCTGCTTTCGGCACGTTGAAAGGGTTACATCGGTTTCCAACTTTATTCCCTGCGCAGGGCCCGGTGGAAGCCCTCCAGTTTCCATTTTTATTCCTGAGTTTCCAATTTTATTACCTGGTTTCCAACTTTATCACCGGAGTACAGCTTGTTGTCCTTCACCAGCTTATTATTCCACCGTCACTGATTTTGCCAGATTCCTTGGCTTATCCACGTCGCAGCCGCGCTGGACGGCGATGTGGTAGGCCAGGAGCTGGAGCGGGACGGCGGTCAGCAGCGGCTGGAGGCAGTCCAGCGTGCGCGGAATGTAAAACACGTCGTCCGCTTTCCGTGCGATCTCTTCGTCGCCTTCGGTCGCGACGGCGATGATGGGGCCTTTGCGGGCTTTGATTTCCTCGACGTTGCTCATGTTTTTTTCGTACATGGCGTCGCGCGGCACGACGAACACGCTCGGGAATTCGGGCGACACCAAGGCAATCGGGCCGTGTTTCATTTCGGCGGACGGATAGCCTTCGGCGTGGATGTAGGAGATCTCCTTCAGTTTGAGCGCGCCTTCAAGCGCAATCGGAAAGTTGAACTGGCGCCCCATGAACAGGAAGTCCTCGAAGCGCGCGTATTTTCTGGCGATGGCCCGGATGCGCGAATTGGCGGACAGGATTGTCCGCAGCTTGCCGGGAATGGCTTGTAGTTCGCGAACGAGCTTGCGGCCTTCAGCGGGAGAAACATGCCCATGCTGCCGGCCCAGCGCCAGGCCCAGCAGTGTGAGCCAAAGCACCTGCATCTCGAAGGCCTTGGTCGAGGCCACCCCGATCTCCGGCCCGGCCCGCATCTGGATATCGGCGTCGGACTCGCGGGCAATGGTCGAGCCGGCGACATTGACGATGGCCAGCGCCCGCGCGCCCTCGGCCCGGGCTCCGCGGATCGCCGCCAGGGTGTCCGCGGTCTCGCCGGACTGGGAAATCGAGATCACCAAAGTTCCCTTTTCCAAAGGCCGGTGCCGGTAGCGCATCTCGCTGGCGCACTCGACTTCCACCGGCACGCGCGCGAGTGATTCGATGACGTATTCCCCGGCCAAGGCGGCATGCCAGCTCGTGCCGCAGGCCACCAGCAACAGGCGTTTCACTTTCGCCAGCGCCGTTTCGCTCAAGGCCGATTCGGTAAAGGCCACGGACCCGGTCTTGGCGCGCAGTGTCAGCGCCAGCACATCGGCGACGCGGTCGGGCTGCTCATAGATTTCCTTGAGCATGTAGTGTGGGAATTTGCCGCGTTCGGCGGCTTCGGCCGACCAGCGCACCATGCTGACCGGGCGTCGGGCCGCTCTGCCATCAGCTAGAACGGCGCACGCACCGTCCGCGACGGTGAGGATGTCCCCGTCCTGCAAATAGACCACTTTGCGCGTGTGCGCGACGATGGGGGAAACGTCGCTGGCGAGGAAGGTTTCGCCCTCGCCCAGGCCGACCACCAGCGGTGAACCGCGCCGGGCGCCAAAGAGCCGGCCGGGCAAACCCGCGTGGAGCACGGCGATCGCGTAGGTGCCCGTGGCTTCGTTCGTGGCGGTGAAAATGGCGTCAGCGACCAGTTCGGCGCTCAGCGGCCGGCCTGTCGCGATCCGGCGGTTAACGTGATCGCCCACCAAATGGGACAGCACCTCGGTATCGGTTTGGGACAGGAATTTGTGACCGAGGCGGACCAGTCTTTGGCGCAGCGCGGCGTAGTTTTCGATGATGCCGTTGTGGACCAGCGCCAGCCGACCCGAGTTGTCGAGATGCGGATGGGCATTGGCGTCGCTGGGCCGGCCATGCGTCGCCCAGCGCGTATGACTAATGCCGACGCAACCGTCGAGGGGCCGTTGCCCGAGCAGCTCGGTGAGTCGCGCGACTCGTCCGACGCATTTACGCACCTGCAACGCGCCGTCCGAGAGCGTGCACAGGCCCGCGGAGTCGTATCCGCGGTATTCGAGCCGGCGGAGGCCGTCGAGCAGCAACGGCGCTGCCTGCTGTCTGCCGATATAACCTACGATGCCACACATGGGAGTTGGAAAGGGATAAAGGATGAAGGATAAAGGAAAAAGGCAGGTTCAGGGCCAAGGTCGGCAAGCGACGGGTCGAACGCCATAAGGCGAGTTGGTACCGATATCATCCGAGTAAGCTATTTCATCACCGGTTTTTCTTCTGTCGGCGGCCCGGCGGTGCCCAGGATCCATGTCGCCGCTGTCTGAAGGTCGTCCACGATTGTCGCATGGGCGAGTTTGCCTGCTGCCGTCCGCTCGGTTTCCGCGCCGTAGCCGGTGCGCACCAGAATACACCGTTTCACTCCTGCGTTCCAGCCTGTCTCCAAATCGATGAGTTTATCGCCTATCACATAGCTTTGCGGCAGGTCCACGCCAAACGCGTCCCGCGCATCAAACAGGAACTGAGGCGAAGGTTTGCGCCCGCGGCTGGGCGCCTCGGGAGCTTCGGGCGCGACGTAAATCTTCTCGAAGCGCACCCCCGCTGAAGCCAGTTCGTCCAACAACCGCTGGTTGACCCGCTCCACGTCCGCGAGCGTGAAATACCCGCGGCCGACGCCAGATTGGTTGGAAACGATAAACAGCTTGAAACCACCATCCTGCAGCCGTTTCAGCGCGGCGCCGGCCCCTGGGAACACCACAACATCCTCGGGGCGATGGAGGTAATGCCTTTCTTCGTTCAATGTGCCATCACGGTCCAAGAAAACGGCCGGGGTCATGTCGGCGACAATCTGGCCCATGTCGAGTGGTTTGGAAAAGGAAAAACCGTGGCGGGTCACTGATGGAACGGCTGCTGTTTGCGGTAGAGAGCGAGCCGAGCCTGGGCGGCGTCCGCGAGTTCCTTCCTGCCGGCGGCCAGGGCCAGGTCACGAGCCTTCTCGGCGGTGCGGAGGGCGTCCGGGAATCTTCCCGCCTCGGCGTAAGCCGCGTCCAGCGTGCTGCAGAAACGGGCGTCTTTACCTCCGCTCAGCTCGCAAGCCCGTTCGGCCAAGCGAACCGCTTCGGCGCCGTTTCTCATTTCCGCGCGCGGATGCGTGGCCAACAACCAGGCCAGCCCATTGAGTGCCTCCACTGAGCCGGGCTCCAGTCTCACCGCCTCCCGGAACCGTGGCAGGGCGTCGTCGAGCTTGTATTGCTGCAACAGGACCACGCCGAGCTTCAATTGGACCTCTCCGTTGGTTGGGCAAAGGCGAGCTAGCGTGTTGAACTGCTCTTCCGCATCACTCAGGCGCCCGAGCCGGAGCAGTGCCTCTCCCAAAGACGTCCGCGTCTCGGTGTCCTCCGGCGTGAGCCGCACAGCCGCCGCCAAGTGCCCGACGGCATCGGACCAACGGCCCACATCGGTCAGGCAGGTGCCCAGGTTATATTGGGCATCGGTATAGTCCCGCCGACAACGCACCGCGGCTTCGTAGGCGTGGATGGCTTCGTCCTTTTGACCCAGCCGCCAGAGGAGGGTTCCCAAGTGGTTGTGGTATTGTTCGGCTGTCGGCGCTGCCCGGCAGGCCAGGCGGGCCATTTCGACCGCCTCGTTGGTTCTGCCCGCCTTTTCAAAGAGCAATCCCATATCGACGTAGGGAGCGGCGTACGACGGGCTAATGGCCACTGCCTGGCGGAAGCGCTCCATGGCAAGGTCGGTCTTGCCCTGGTCGGCCAGGACCCACCCGGTGTGGTAGTACGCCACAGAGTTGCCCTTTGTCACCTCCAGTGCATGCGAGAACAACGTAAAATCGTCTTTCCAATACCGCAGTTGGGTCTGAGCCACCACCGACAGGATGGCTAGCGCCGCGACGCCCGCGGCGGGCAGCGCCCATCGCAACCACTGACGGGCCGCACAGGCTTCCGCCGCCCCCCAAACGACCAGGATGAGCAAGCCGATGGACGGGATATAGGTGTAACGGTCAGCCATGGCCTGGCCACCGACCTGAACCAAACCAATCACCGGCACCAGGGTGCCAAGATACCAAAACCAACCGGTGGTGAGCCAAGGACTGCGCCGAAATCGGACCAAGGCAACCAAGGATATCGCGACGAGCAAAGAGACCGCCAGCAACACTTCCCAAGCCGACCATGCCGGCCCGCCGTGGACCGTCTGTGGATGGGGGTAATACACCGCCAAATCGACGGGCCAAAACAATTTCTCCAAGTACAGCCAATAGGAAACAATCGCGTTTGAAATCCTGGAGGTGAGTGTCAGGCCCAGATACCTTGCTTTGACCTGCACCAGCAGCGTAATGACGCAGGAAATCGTTGCCAGCGCGAAAAATGGCATCTTCTCCCACAACAGTTCCCTTAGCGTCCTCTGCATTGCCGGATCAACCGGAGCCTCCACCTCTGAACCTGAACCCCCTAAAGCCAGCCCTTCGTTCGAACTGGAGCACTTTACCCGCCGCAGGGGCCAGAAATCCAATAAAAGCAGTACGAAAGGGGTCGTCACGAGCATCGGCTTGCACATCAGGCCCAAGGCGAAGAAAAGAAGCGCCAGGGAGTAGAAGCGTGAGGCGTGAAACGTGGCACTCGACATTTGACACTCGGCACGGGTGTTCGCGTGCCGCGCGTATGCCAGCAACGTGAGCAGAAAGAAGAACGTGCTCAGGACGTCCTTGCGCTCCGCCACCCAGGCGACCGATTCCACATGCAAGGGGTGGAGAGCGAACAAGGCGGCGACAAAGGCGCTGCGCCACCGGGCAGTCGTGAGCCGCCACAGGAGCAGGAACAACAGAACCGTATTCACGGTATGAAAAAGCAGATTGGTGAAGTGGTGCCCTCTCGGGTTCAGCCCAAACAGTTGCACATCCAACATGTGCGACAACCAGGTCAGAGGATGCCAATTGGCCTCGCTCCCAGTCCGAAAGGCCCAGGTAGTTCCCGCCCAGCTCAAGCCTTTCAGTACCTGAGGGTTGTGCACCACGTAGGCGCCATCATCGAATCTTGTGAAGTCGTTGTCGAGGGCGGGCCAGAAAACAACCAGGGTCACCATCCCCAGAAGGAGCGATAACAACAGCGCGCGCCGGTTGGATTTGTGGATACCATCCATCGAGTGGCGAGTCTCGGGGAGGGAGGGCGGCGATTCAACCGGAATTTCCATGATATTGATTGACTTGCATTCCCGCTGCGCAGCGCACAATATCCGACTCACGCGGAATCGCTTTTCACTCGCTTTACGCTCCTGTCTATTGCTGTGGCTCGTATGCCCGCTGGCGCTGGCGGCAGGACCGGACGCTTTCCGTTTTGCTTTCCTGACCTATACGCATGTGGGCTCGGGCACCGGCGCTGAGGATTTGCGCGCCACTGTGCGCGACCTCAACACGCTCACCGGTCTAAGCTTCGTCGTTATCTCAGGGGACATTACCGAATACGGTTCGCGGGAGCAGCTCCAGCTGGCCAAGGAGATTTTGGATGGGCTGAAGGTGCCTTATCACCTCATCCCGGGGAATCACGACACGAAGTGGTCGGAATCCGGTGCGGCGGATTTTCCTCCGCTGTGGAAGGAGGACCGGTTTGTCTTTGACCAAGGCCCGTTTCGATTCTTTGGAATACACGAGGGGCCGATTATGAAGATGGGGGACGGGCACTGGTCGCCGCAGGACGTGCGCTGGCTCGACCGGACGCTTACGAAGCTGCGGAGCAAAGACCAGCCAGTGGTTTTCGTCACCCACTATCCAATCGATGACAGCATCGCCAATTGGTACTTGGTGCTGGACCTGCTCAAGAAGTACAACACGCAGGTCGTGCTGTGCGGCCACGGCCACGCCAACCGCCAGCTCCTGTTCGAAAGTGTGCCTGGGGTGATGGGGCGCTCGAACCTCCGCGCCGCCAAACTTGCCGGGGGCTACAACCTCGTCGAGGTGAAGGACGGACGAATGAGTTTCTGTGAGCGCATCACCGGACAGGAAACCAAGCCTGCCTGGTGCTCGGTGACCCTGCAGCAACACAAGTACGCCAGCGATACGAATCACTATCCGCGCCCCGACTTCTCCATAAACGAGCGCTTTCCGGGGGTGACCGAGCGGTGGTCGTTCAAGACCGGCTTCACGATCGCCAGCGCTCCCATGCTCTGGAACGGGATTGGGATCGTCGGCGATGCCTCTGGAACCGCGTATGCCTTCGATCTGCAATCCGGCAAAGTGCGCTGGCGGTTCAAGGCTCAAGGCGCCGTCTATTCCACGCCGGACGTCGGCGGCCCCGGTGGTCCCGGTCGCAGGGGTCCTGAAGTGGTCGCGTTTGCCTGTTGCGATGGAAGCGTTTACACCCTTAACGCGACGAACGGCAGTCGGGTATGGCGGTTTAAGACGGGCCGGCCGATCGTCGCTTCGCCGACAGTTGACGGCGAAAGGGTTTATATCGGTTCGAGCGAAGGAAAATTCCGCGCGCTCGACCTCGCTCATGGCAAGCCGGCCTGGGAATTCGACGGCCTGGGGGGATTTGTCGGGACCAAGCCGCTGCTATACGACGGCAAAGTGATCTTCGGCGCCTGGGACGGACATCTCTTCGCGTTGGACGCGGAAACCTGGAAGCTGGAGTGGAAATGGCAGGGAAACCAGCTTGGCACGCTGCTGTCACCGGCCGCTTGCTGGCCCGTTGCCGCGAACGGCAGTGTTTTCATTGTGGCGCCGGACCGGAAAATGACCGCCCTCAAAGCGGCTACCGGAGAGCAAATCTGGCGGACGGGCCAATTTGTTGTCCGCGAATCCATCGGCCTTTCCGGGGACCAAGATCGGTTCTATGTTCGCTCTATGAACGATTTTTTCTATGCGTTCTCGACCGCAGCCTCCGCCCCGCAAGAGTTGTGGGAGCTCAACGCCCATTTTGGCTACGACATCAATTCCGGCATGCTCGTCGAGAAGGATGGAACCGTCTTCTATGGCACCAAGAATGGATTGCTGTTTGCCCTCGACAGCCGGAGCGGCTCGATCCAATGGCAGTACAAATTCGGGGTCGGCGTGATGAATACCGTGGCGCCCCTGAGCGCGAACGCGGCCCTGGCGACTGATTCTGATGGGAAAGTGGCGGTGGTGGCGTCGCGGTAGGGCGGGGGCATGGGATGTGTCAGGGGCCAAATGTCATGGATCAAGTCTCAGGTGGGGGGGGCAAGTGTCGGGTAAGCGTGATGCGTGAAATCCGACACTTGACATGTGGCACCTGTCACCCGCTACCGCTACATGACGCATGACAGGACACGGAAGCATGAAACCGGTGCGGGAATGTCGGCGAAGAAGAACGGTTTATGAAACCGCATACGAACATTCTAAAATTTCCGCGGGTTGACGTTGGGAACGCGTGATTTTCACGCAAAATGCGTGAAAATCACGCGTCCTACACGGCTTTGGAAGAGCGGGATTTCACGTTTCCCTAGGTTTTCCGCAAAAATGGTGTAATGGCATCAGCACTGCTAAGAAAATGGTAGAATCGGTTTGACAGCGTGGAAAGAATTAGTCACAGTTCGCAGGCTGTCTGCCAAACAAACCAAAACCAGCAAAGTTATGAAGAACCTACGCAAGAAAATCCAGGCGTTCACGCTGATCGAGTTGCTCGTCGTGATCGCCATCATCGCTATATTGGCGGCCATGTTGCTGCCGGCGCTGGCTCGCGCCAAAGCGCGCGCTCAACGCATTAGCTGCACCAACAACCTGAAACAAGTCGGCCTGGCATTTAAAACCTGGGCGCTAGACAATAATGACCAGTATCCCATGACGGTCCCGGTTGCTAATGGCGGCCCGCCGAACCAGGTCGCGTTCACGCGCGCCCCGGGAACTCTGGCAGGCAACGGCGGCCAATACATGTACCAGATTTTCGGCGTCATGTCTAACGAGCTCAGCACGCCCAAGATTGTCACGTGCCCTACGGACAACGCGCATAACGCCCACACAAACTTCTACATGGGCAACCCGCCGCCCCCCAGCAGCACAGTTGACAACGGCTACTTCAACAACTGGAAGATCTCCTACTTCATTGGGGTTGACGCCAGCGATGCGTATCCGCAGATGATGCTCGCGGGCGACCGTAACATCTATGGCAGCGCCCCTGGCGCCACGACACTCCCGGCGACCTTCCCCACCCAAGGCTACGGCAACGGACCCAACACCGCCGCCTCCCTGGGCACAAACTTTGGAGCCAACGTCGTGACCCCTTGCTGGACGGCTAATATGCACCAGCAAAATGGCAACGCCCTCATCACCGACGGCAGCGTGCAGCAGTTGAGCAGCGCCAAACTGCGCGACCAACTCCGCAACAGCGGCGACCCGACGCCCACCAGCGTCAACCCGGGTCCCAACACCATCCTGCAGCCGAATACGCCCTAAATCGGCCGCTATTAAGTCAGTTTCTGCAAGGCGCCCCGCACAAGGGCGCCTTTCTTGTTTCGCGCGCTCCAATTAAGGGGCGCGAGGACGGCTGCGTCGCCGCGGTGCTTCACGGATGCCTTCGATACAGGACGCGGCCGTCCGCGCCCCGGCCACTCAGTTAAACCGGGAGAAGAACGCTGACCGCGGTGCCTTTGCCGGGGCGGGATTTAAGCGTCACCTCGCCGTGGTGAGTTTCCACGACGCGGCCCACGATCGCGAGGCCGAGGCCCGTGCCCCGGGTCTTGCTGGTGGTCAAAACCGATTTGAAAGCGCGTCGCCGCTGCTCCTCGCTCATACCCGCGCCGGTATCCGCAAATTCCACGACCACCTGTTCGGGGCCGGCTTTGCCCCGAGGCGTAAGCGCGGAACAGGACGTGATGGTGAGCGTCCCGCCCTCGGGCATCGCTTCCGCGGCGTTCAGGATGAGGTTAAGAAAGGCCTGCTCCAACTGGCCCGCGTCGCCCAGCACCGCTGGCAAGGCGGATTCCAGTTTCTGCGCCAGCTTGATCTTCTGGTGCTTGAGCTTGTGCCGCACCAGCAGGCACAGCTCTTCGATGAGTTGGTTAAGGTTTACCCGCGCCAACTGCGGCTCCGTCGTGCGCGCGAAATCCAGCACCTGCTGCACGATCTTGTTCAGGTGCTCAATTTTCTGGCCGATGATGCGGGCGTCTTTTGCGCGCGGATCGCCGGCCGGGAATTGCAGGTCCAGCGAGTGATAAAGCATCTTCATCACAGTCAGGGGGTTGCGAATTTCGTGCGCCACTTCGGCCGCCAGCAGGCCGAGGGCGGAGAGTTTTTCGTTTTGACGCAACTGTTCCTCGACGTCCACCAGCCGTTCGTAGAGCCGCGCCCGTTCGATGGCGATGGCCGACAATTCGGCCAGCGCTGACAGGATGCGAATCTCCTCGTTGGAAAAGCTGTACGGCCGGCCGGTATAAACGCTCAAAGTGCCGATGGCCTGGCCGCCGAACAGCAACGGCACGCTCAGGAGAGCGACCAGTCCCTCGAGCCGCGCCACGTCGATGTTCTGATAGCGGGTGGAAGTTTGTACGTTTTCGACCTGGAGGGGTTTCTTGCGGCGCACCACGATTCCCAGCAGGCTATCCTCGACGCCTACTCGCGGCTTGCCGACGTAGGCCTCACCTGCGCCGAAGCTGGCCCGAAGATCCAGCCACTCCCGCGTGGCATCCAGCAACATCAGGGAGCACGTCTTGGCCTGCATCAGGACGCAGGCCTCGCGGGTGATCACGTTGAGCGCGTCGTCCACGTTGAGGGCCGAGTTGATCGTTTGGCTGACACTGGCCAGCGATTCGAACAACCGTGCCTTGAGGCGGAGTTGCTCGTACAGCCAGGTATTGTGGATCACTCGGGCGGCCTGGGCGGCCAAAGCTTCGAGCAATTCCTGGTCCTCCGCGCTGAAGGCGTTGGGCCTCTCCGAATCGACATTGAGCACGCCCCGCGTCTCCCCTTCGACATCCAGCGGCACCGCCAGCTCCGACCGCACCTCCGGTCGCAACATAATGTAACGCGGGTCCCCGGTGACGTCGCCCACTCGCGCGGGCTTGCCCGTCTGCGCGACCCAGCCGGTGATGCCTTCGCCCAGGCGCAGTTTCAACTCGGCTGCCTCCGCCGGCAGGCCGTGCGACGCATGGATCTCCAGGAAACCAATCGTCGGGTTGAAGAGGACTGCCGAACCGCTCGAGGCCTGCATCACGCGCACGGCCTCCCGCACAATGAGTTGCAGCGCCTCCTGAGGTTCCAGCGTGGAATGTATGGTGTTCCCGACTTGATACAGCAGGTTCAGCCGGTCATACCGGGCCCGCAGGCTGGCGGTTTCGTTGGTCGGGTCAGGTGTCATCTGAAAAACGTCATGTTCCAAGTGTCAGGTGTCACGTTTCACGCTTTAGGTGTCGGGTGTCGAGGTTCACGCATCACGGCTAGCCTGACACCTGACTCCTGGCACCTGAAATCTGATACTTGACATTAAGCACATGGCACATGACACGTCTCACCTCACCCTCGCCGACAGCCACAGCCCCACCAGGCCAAATGCGAGGTTGGGGAACCAGCCGGCCAGCCAGGCAGGAACGTGGCCGCCTGCGCCCATCGCCAGGCATAATTGTTGCAGCACATAGTAGGCGAAAAAAATCAGGATGCTGCTCGCTACCCCGACAAAAACGTTTCGCCGGCCGGAGGCCGCTCCGAAAGGGATGGCAATCAACACCACCACCACGCACGTCCAGGGCACGGCCAGGCGCCCCTGCAACTTGGTAAACAGCAACGCAGCCTGGTCCGGATGCGGATGCAGGCGCAAGTAGTTGAGGATTTCCGCAATCGGGAGGTCGGCCCGTTTCACCCCGCGGAACGCTAACGTGCTAATCATGCCGCTGATTCGAATCTCGCTCTTGATCTGTTCCGGGGTTTCGGACAGATCCGGTCGGGCCAGCGCTTGGACTTCCGGCAATCGTGTCGGCAATGAGTTGCTTTGAATGATGTCGCGATACTGCTGAACGTGTCCGAAAAAAGTCCAGACCCCGTTCGTGCGCATCGCGCGGTCGGCGTGCAGCGTGATTGCCGAACCGTCCCTCTCCTTTTGCACCACCACCGGCCGGACCATTTCCCCGGTCTTTGGCTCGTACACCCCGATCTGCCAGAGGCGGCCGTCGCGCGAGTTGTTGAAGCAGAAATTAGTGAGCGTTTGCGTTTCCGGCCGAAAGCCGCGGTGATTCTTGATCCCCTCGGCCCGGTCGGCGCTGTCGGGCACCCACAGTTCATTCAGCGCCAGCACCGCCAGGCTGGTCAGAACGCCCACCGCCAGGTACGGCAGACAGAGACGCCAGAGGCTCACCCCGGCTGCGCGAATCGCCGTGATCTCGTGGTGTCGCGCGTGATTGGTCAGCGCATAAAGCAAGGCCAGCAACAGGGCGATCGGCATTCCCAACACCAGAAATACCGGCGCCTGGACCAGGTAGTACTCGACGATATCGCCCGCGCCTAATCCATTCTGCTCCAGCGATGCCAGCTCGTTTACCAGGTCGGCGGTCACCCATAAAAGCAAAAAACCGCTGAGACAATAGCCGAGCGGGACGAGCAGTTCGCGCAAGAGGTAACGGTCCAGCAGCCGCATGACCGTTTATCGTAGCTGTCGCCTTACCGCAAGGCAAGCAGGCCGGGGCGGCGAGAGCGGCTCTAAAGCGTGCCGGGCGCTGAACGCCTCCCGCGCGAGGCTCTGGAGGGTGAGGCTGTCCCTTGACGGTCTGTTTTTGCACGAACCGGCGAGCGAAGCTTCGCATCGCGCCGCCGGCGGGATTGGGGCTTTGAACTTTTCGAAAAGTGTGGCACGTTAGGAGCAGATCTGAAATATGAATAAACCGAAAGTTATAGCGTATCTGAAACCCACCTGCGGCTGGAGCCAGGGAGTGCGGGCAGTGCTCCGCAAGTATGATTTGCCGTTCGAAGACCGCGACATCATCAATGACCCGCTGCAGCGGCAGGAGATGATCGAAAAAAGCGGGCAGATGCTCAGCCCGTGCGTCGAGGTTAACGGCCGCCTGCTGGCCGACGTGAGCGGCGAGGAAGTGGAAACCTACCTGTTGGCGAATGGCCTGGTCCAACCAAACGAGCGTTCCGCTGATTCTCCGACCAACCAGCCGTGCGCCCACGAACTGCCGGCTTCGGCGCCGCTCGAGTTTCGGCACTAAGGCCAAACCGCCAAACCGCCAAGCTCGCCGAGGGATTTAGTTCAGTCGCCGCGTTCCCCAGGATAGGGCAAGACACTCACCCGGGGCGGTGGGCTTCGTCCTCTTCCTCGTTCCTCACATGCAGGAGGAGGAAGAGAATCAGGATGAGCCTGGCGGATTTCGCTCCAATCTTCGCCTTTGACGTTGCCACGCGCAACATGCTGGCTCACTTTGGCCGCCATGCAAATCGTGAGAACGGTTTCGCGGATGCAGCGGCAAGCCCGGACCTGGCGGCGAGCAGGGGTCGGCATCGGTTTCGTTCCGACCATGGGGAGCCTGCACGCGGGGCATTTGAGCCTGGCGCGGCGCGCGCGCCAGCTCGTCGGCCCTCGCGGCAAGGTGGTGGTGAGCATCTACGTCAACCCCGCCCAGTTCGCCCCGACTGAGGACTTTGCACGGTATCCGCGCGACCTGAAACGGGACGCACGGTTGTGCCGCGCCACGGGCGTGGATGCCGTTTTTGCGCCACGCGACGCGGATGTGTACCCGCGCGACGAACGCGGCGCCTTCAGCACTTACGTGGTGGAAGAGGCGCTCTCCCACGCGATGGAAGGCGCTTCGCGCCCGACACATTTCCGCGGCGTAACCACGGTTGTGGCCAAGCTGTTCAACATCGTGCAGCCAGAGGTGGCAGTTTTCGGCGCCAAAGATTTCCAACAAGCGGCGATCGTGAAGCGCATGGCGCGAGATTTGAACTTCCCGCTGCGGCTTGTGGTCGCGCCGACGTTTCGCGAACTCGACGGGCTGGCGATGAGCTCGCGCAACAGGTATCTAACGGGCGGCCTGCGCGCGCAGGCGGTGGTTCTGTGGCGTTCCCTGCAAGAGACGCGCGCGAAGGTGCGGGAGGCTCGCGGTCCTGTGCCGGCTGCGCCGCTGAAGGCTGAGCTGAAAGAGTTCATCGAACAGCAGCCGAACGCGCGGGTGGATTACATCGAGTTTTTCGAGCCTGAGACGCTGGCGCCTATGGCGAAAGTGGCGCCGGGCGCTCGCATGGCCCTGGCCGTGTTCATCGGAAAAACACGGCTAATCGACAACGGTGCCCTATGACATCCAAACGGTTTGACTTCCTGGTACTCGGCAGCGGCATTGCGGGCCTTACTTTCGCGCTGAAGGTGGCGTCGCGCGGACGCGTGGCGATTGTCACCAAAAAGGACCGCGCGGAGTCGAACACCAACTACGCGCAAGGCGGAATTGCTGCGGTAACCAGCAAGGAGGACTCTTTCGAGCTGCACGTGCGTGACACCCTGGAGGCGGGGGCGGGTCTTTGCAAGGAGGACGTGGTCCGGATCATCATCGAGGAGGGCCCGGCTCGGATCGCGGAACTGATCGAGCTGGGAATGCATTTTTCGGAGCGTGAAATTCCGCGTTCTCACGGCGCGCGCGAGCTGGACCTTGGACGGGAGGGCGGCCATTCAAAGCGGCGCATCCTGCATGCCAAGGATATTACCGGACGCGAGGTCGAGCAGGCGCTGCTTGCGGCGGTGGCCGCCCGGCCCAACATCGAGATCTTTGAAAATCACCTCGGCATCGACCTGATCACGAGCCAAAAGCTGGGATACGTTGGCGACCATCGTTGCCTGGGCGCGTATGTGTTCGATAAGGCCACTGGACAGGTCGAGAGGTTTGCCGCCCCCGTGACGCTGCTGGCGACCGGCGGTTGCGGCAAGGTCTATCTTTATACCACCAATCCGGATATCGCGACGGGTGACGGTGCGGCGATGGCCTACCGCGCCGGCGGGTCCGTCGGAAACATGGAATTCATTCAGTTCCATCCCACTTGCCTTTATCATCCCAAGGCCAAGTCGTTTCTGATCAGCGAAGCCGTGCGCGGCGAAGGTGCCGTTCTCAAAACCCTTGACGGTGCCGAATTCATGGACCGTTATCACCCGCTCAAATCGCTGGCGCCGCGCGACATCGTTGCCCGCGCGATCGACAGCGAAATGAAAAAGAGCGGCGCTGACCACGTCCTGCTCGACATCACGCACAAACCGGCGCGTTTCATTATCGAGCGTTTCCCCAATATCTACCAGACGTGCCTGCGCTTCGGCGTCGATATTACCAAAGAGCCGCTCCCCGTGGTTCCGGCCGCCCACTACCAATGTGGCGGGGTCGTCACCAACGTGGACGGCGAAACCGAGATTGCCGGCCTTTACGCGGTGGGCGAGGTGGCTTGCACGGGGCTCCATGGGGCGAACCGGCTGGCGAGCAATTCCCTGCTCGAGGCTCTGGTCTGCGCTCATCGCGCCGCCGCGCAAATCCTCGCCAGCCCGCCCAAACCCAGCGACATCAAGATTCCACCCTGGCATGCGGGCAATGCGCACAACCCGGATGAGCTGGTCGTTGTGTCCCACAATTGGGACGAAATTCGCCGGGCGATGTGGGATTATGTCGGCATTGTGCGCACCAACAAACGGCTGCAGCGCGCGCAAAAGCGCATCGCAAATCTCCAGGAGGAGATTCAGGAGTATTACTGGGATTTTATCGTCACCAGCGACCTGCTGGAGCTGCGCAACATCGCCACGGTGGCCGAAATTATCGTCGCGAGCGCATTGCAACGGCACGAAAGCCGGGGCCTGAACTACAATCTCGACTACCCGGGGCCAAATCCCGACTGGGCGCAACGCGACACGGTCGTGCGCAAGAAGTGAATGCGTCAGTCGGTGAAGCAGTGGATCAGTGAGCCGGGACGACAGGACGGCTATAAGTGGAAGGCTGATTTAGGCCGCACGCGGTCTCCGAGACGTGGCCACGCCTCCGTGCGCATTGTTCCACCCTCAACTTACGGGGACGTGGCCGTCCCCGTCCCGGTCCTTGACGGCGCCCACGCCGCAGATTAACGGCAGGAGATTTACCTTTTGTCCTGCGAAGCATAGAGGTTTAGATTGCTGTTCGCTGATGAGCAGCAGAGACACCATTGACGTTACGGAGCCGGAGCCCGGCCGGGCTGCTGACGGTGTGTTCTCCGGTCTGCCCTACGCGCTCCGCATTCCGGAGTTACTCGCGCCAGCGGGGGATTGGGATTGCGCTCGGGCCGCTGTCGAGAACGGGGCTGACGCGATCTATTTCGGCCTCGAGAAATTTAACGCGCGCATGCGCGCCAGGAACTTCACCGAAGCCGATTTGCCCAGACTGATGCAGTTTTTACACCGGAGAGGGGTGAAGGGTTATGTCACTTTCAACATCCTGGTCTTCGAAAATGAAATGGCCGAGGCTGAGCAGTACGCCCGGGCCATCATTGCCGCCGGAGTGGACGCCGCGATCGTGCAGGACGCCGGGATCTGCCGCCTGATTCGTCGTCTCTCGCCCGATTTTCCGCTTCACGCCTCAACCCAAATGACCATCACGAGCGCCGCCGGCATCGAGTTCGCTCGCGACCTCGGGTGTAACCTGGTCGTCCTCGCGCGCGAATGTTCGCTGCGGGAGATTGAGAAGATGGTGACGAGTGCCGGGAGCGGCGGGCCAAGATCAGAGGCCAGAGCTCCGAGTCCAGGCGTCATGGCCGACCAACTTCCAGCCGACTATCTCCAATCACCGATTACCGGTTCCCCGTCACGCCTCAAGCCTCACGCGCCACTTCCCCTCGAGGTTTTCGTCCACGGCGCCTTGTGCGTTGCCTATTCGGGTCAATGCCTGACCAGTGAAGCGCTGGGCGGACGCTCGGCTAACCGCGGCGAATGCGCCCAGGCCTGCCGGATGCCTTATGACCTGGTTTCTGACGGCCAAAAGGTGCCGCTGGGCGACCGGAAATATCTCCTCAGCCCTCAGGATCTGGCTGGGCTCGAAGTGCTGCCGGACTTGGCCCGCCTCGGCGTGGCGTCGCTTAAGATCGAAGGCCGACTCAAATCTCCGGAATACGTCGCGAACATCACTCGTATTTACCGGCAAGCTCTCGATGGATTGGTCGAGGGTCGGCGGGCGAGAGGCGAGGCTACGGAAAGTTCGAGCGACGGCGAAGGTCGTCCCTTGTCCTTCGTCCCCCGCCCCTCCGATTACGACATGGAGATGGCCTTCTCCCGCGGCCTCTACACCGGCTGGTTTCGTGGCACCAATAACCAGGCCCTCGTGCACGCGCATTTCGGCAAGAAGCGCGGGGTTTACCTTGGCCTAGTGGCCGAGATCCGACCGGCGGGCGTGGTCATCGGCTTGGAAGGACTCTTGAAACCGGGTGACGGTATTGTGTTCGATGCCGGACGCCCGGAGGAGCAGGAAGAAGGCGGCAGAGTTTACGCGATTAAAGATGTAGCATCGGCTCGCCTTGCACGCAATGCAGAGCGCAACCGAAGAGCAAAATCCCCGGAAGCGAAGAAACCGGTATTACTCACTTTCGGACACGGAGATATTGATTTCAATCGAGTCCATATTGGCGACAAGGTCTGGAAGACCAGCGATCCGGAATTGGAAAGGCGCCTGAGGCGGAGCTTTGAAGGGAACACCCCGGGTTTTCAGCGGCCCATAGCTCTCGAAGTGCACGGCTCGGCCGGCAAACCGCTGACGCTGCTCGCGCGTGATGAACTTGGACACGTCGTGCGCCTGGACTCCGTCTTGCCGCTAGCCCGGGCGGAAAAGCAGCCGCTGACCCTCGAGCGTCTGCGTGCGCAGTTAGGCCGCATGGGCGGGACGCCGTTCCAGCTCGGCGAATTAAGCAGTTTCCTCGAAGGCGGTGTCTTGCTGCCAGTCAGCGAATTGAATCGGCTCCGCCGCGAAGCCGTGGGCGAACTGGAAGCGCAGCGCACTCAGCCACATCGCTGGACCCTTCACCCCTCTCACATCGCGGAGGGGGCATCGGCTACAGCTTCACATCCACCATTGCCCACTCCGCACCTAATCGTCCTGGTCCGCAACCTGGAACAACTCGAGGCTGCCCTGGACGTGGGCGTGGAGACGCTTTATTGCGAATTCGAAGACCCGAAAAAATATCGGGAGGCGGTGGTTAAAGTCCGGCAGTTTCATACCGCCGGGGCGCCGAGCACGTCGGGCCCCGACATCTGGGTCGCACCTCCAAGGATTTTCAAAACGGGCGAAGAATGGACGCTCCGGCAGGTCCGGTCGTGTGAGGCAGATGGCTACCTGGTGCGCAACTACGACCATCTGCAGTTCTTTGCCAATGACCGTCGCATCGGTGATTACTCGCTCAACATCGCCAACCGACTCACGGCGGATTATTTCAGAAACAAGTTTGGCCTCGAACGCGTTGCCGCCTCCTACGATTTGAACTTCACACAATTGGAGGCGCTGCTCCAGGCCGCGCCGCCCCAATGGTTCGAGGTGACGCTCCACCAGCACATGCCGATGTTTCACATGGAGCATTGCCTCTTCTGTGCCTTTCTCTCGAGCGGCACCGACTACACAAACTGCGGCCGGCCGTGCGACCGGCACGATGTGCGGCTGAGAGATCGGGTCGGCGCCGAACATCCGGTCAAGGCAGACGTCGGGTGCCGCAATACGGTGTTCAATGCCCTCGCACAAACGGGCGCCGAGTATGTCGCGAGAATGTTGGCTCTCGGTGCGCGCCATTTCCGGGTGGAATTCCTCAACGAGCCTCCTGGCCAGGTGGCGCAAACGATCGAGCGGTACCGGGAGTTGCTGCGCGGCGAGATCACCGGCGCCCAGCTTTGGCGCGAGCTTAAGTTGCTGAACCAGCTTGGGGTCACGAGGGGCCACATCGCCGGTCAGCCGCGGAAGTAACGAGCGCCGCCCTTAAAAGTGACATCGGAGCGCCGATTTGTAACTTGGCTCTCCGCTTCCGCATCCGCCAGGGAGATGCTACTATCTTTAAACTCAACCAAACGGTAACGAGCTATGAAACGGATGAAAGCGGCACAAATCAGCAAAGCACGGGGCGATTGGGAGCTGGTGGACCGGGAGATTCCAGAACCAGGGTCCGGAGAGGTTCGCAATAAGGTCGAGGCCTGCGGCATCTGCCACAGCGATATGTTTGTGAAGGAGAGGCTATAGCCCGGACTTCAGTATCCTTGCATCCCAGGACAGGAGATCTCGGGCCGAATCCACGCGCTGGGCGCCGGTGTGAGTGAGTGGAAGGTCGGCCAACGCGTGGGCGTGGGCTGGCACGGCCGCCACTGTTTCCACTACGAAAACTGCTGGCGCGGAGATTTCATCCTGTGCCGGCCCGCCAAAGTGACCGGCTTAAGCCGCGACGGCGGCTGCGCGGAATACATGGTCTCACCTGCCCAGGCGGTCGCCGCGATTCGGTGCCGTGCTCACGATGACCTGATTCAGGTCTTCTTGCGCGCCACTCCCGCTTTGATTGCGGCGCGGCGAACGGCTTCGGCGACGCGCCGGACGACTTCCCGGTTAAACACGCTGGGCACGATGTATTCGGGGCTCAGCTCGCCTGGCGTGATGCAGTCGGCGATCGCGCGGGCCGCCGCCTGTTTCATGGTCTCGGTGATCTGCCGCGCCCGGACGTCCAGCGCCCCACGGAAGATGCCCGGGAACGCCAGCACGTTGTTGATTTGGTTTGGGTAATCGCTCCGGCCAGTGGCGACGATGTGGGCTACCTGGGCGGCCTCTTCCGGCATGATCTCCGGCGTCGGGTTCGCGAGGGCAAAGATGATGGGCTTGCGGGCCATGCGTTTCAGGTGTCGCACCTTTACCGTTCCCGGACCGGAAACGCCGATGAAAACATTGGCACCGTGCAGAGCGTGCTCGAGCCTGCCGCGCAGTTTGTGTGGGTTGGTGTTCTGCGCCAGCCAGGCCTTGCTCTCATTTAATGCGGCCAGCCGGCCTTCATGAATGGCGCCTTCGCGGTCGCACACGATAATATCCCGCGCACCGCCCCGCAGCAGGATTCGGGTGACGGCAACGCCCGCTGCGCCCGCGCCGGAGAGCACAATCTTAAGCCGCTCGAGCTTCTGCCCGGTCAGGCGCAGCGCATTAATAAGCGCGGCGAGCACCACGACGGCAGTGCCATGCTGGTCATCGTGGAACACCGGGATCTCGAGCTGTTCCTGCAGCCGGCGCTCGATCTCGAAGCAGCGCGGAGCCGAGATATCTTCGAGATTAATACCGCCAAAACCCACCGAGATGTGCTTGACTGTCTGAATGATTTCATCCGGCTCTTTGGTGGACAGGCAGATGGGATAGGCATCGATGCCGCCGAATTCCTTGAACAACATCGCTTTCCCTTCCATAACGGGCATGGCTGCGGCGGGTCCTATGTCGCCGAGGCCGAGTACGGCCGTGCCGTCGCTGACCACCGCCACCGCGTTGCTCTTAATGGTTAGTTGCCAGGCTTTCCGGGGGTCGCTCGCAATCGCCTCACAGACCCGCGCCACTCCAGGCGTATAAGCCATCGACAGCGTGTCTCGGGTGGTCACGGGCACCTTGTTTTGGATGCCCAGTTTGCCGCCAAGGTGGAGCAGAAACACCCGGTCGGAGACGTTGATTACTTTCACGTTTGTCAGCCGCCGGATCGAAGAAACCAGCTCCTCCTGGTGCGCTCCGTCCCGGGCCCGGACGGTGATGTCGCGGGTCATCAGTTTGGCGTCGGGCGCGACAATATCGACGGCGCCAAGGTCGCCGCCGTGCGCGCCGATGGTGCTGACGACGCGGGCGAACATCCCGATTCGGTTCGGATAGGTCAGCCGGATTGTGAACGTGTGGCTGACCGACGGTGTGAGGCTTTGTTTTTTCATTCAGTTTGCACCGAGATTATGTCGGTTTTTGTGGCCTTAGACAGGGCGGGACGCGTCCCGTTCCGTGGTGGGGCTCGAAGCACGTTATTGACCCGATCCAGCGCGTTCGTCAATTCCAAACGAACAGCTTCCAGCTTCTCTTTTTCGTGATGGAGCGGGTCGGTGGCGGGTGCCGGCGGCAAACCTAAAATCTGGCGCGCCCGAACCAGCGCGGCATCGATGTGGGGGCAGACGTTTTCCGGCCTTAGCCGGTCGATGAAACCGGCTTTCACCATCACCATCATCGGGTTTGTATGCGGCGCGCTCAACACCAGATGCTTGCCTTTACGATGAAGCTTGTCGTACAGGTCTTCCAGTGCGTTGAGGCCGGTCGCATCGAGGGCGACGACTTTGCGCATGCGCAATATTAGCACCTCCGGCTCCTGCTTCTCCCGCTTAAGTGCGCTTTCGAGTTTGTCCACCGCCCCAAAAAAGAATGCTCCTATCATGCGATAAATCATCACCCCTTTGGGCACCTCCTTGCCCACCAGTGAATGGTGCGAGCCTTCCGTCTCGGTGCTTTCATCAACGGCCATGATTTGGGTCGTCTCGGACGAACGCTTGATGAAGAGGATGGGAGGTCAGGCCGACTGCAAACGACAGGTATTCAAAGTCGTTGCTGCGGGCGTGCGGCATGGCCAAACCCGGGAATGTTGCTGTGTTGCTGAGCGTTTCACGGCTGATGACTGCGTTGTAAAACGGGAGCAGATCCTTCACCCGCTGCGCGCGGTGGAGTACCGAGCAGAGCTCCGCAACTACGGCTAGGGCGTCCCGGCTGCGCAAGCGGGGCACGATTAATTGGGGTGTCGTGTGGCGGGAAAGCATTATGCAGGCGTAGGATGTCTGAACTTCGAGCGGAGCGGCCTCAGCGAGTGGCGAGACTCCGAAATCCGGGCGGCGGCGCCCGGAGCGGCCAGACATGAATCCTCCTGTTCTTAGACATAAGGCTGCGTGCAAGTGCAATTCTTATGCCGGGAAGGAGGGTTTGCGGCACAACATGCTGATACTTAATTGATTAAAACTCAATGACCGCATCGTCACGCTGAACCGCAGAACAGGTGACTGCGGCCTTTGTGCAGATGTTGCACATTGGCAACCGTGAGGGGTGTAACGTCGGGGCGCAAATGTTCAACGGGCGAACGTCCGGGCCGGCTGGTTTGGGCAGCGGCCTCTGCCGGCTTGGCGCTACCAGTAAAGCGCGCTCGCCCGACGCAAGCATGGTGTTTGTTATTCTAATTCCGCTAAAGTCGCAGTAGATCTACGACATGAACAAAGCCACTCTTTGCGGTGTCAGCGCTGCATTGGCCTTGGCCTCCCTCCTGTCGCTTTCGGCATGTTCCGAGAAGGCTGGCCGAGACTCATCCGGTCCGGATGGCACGAACGCCGCGATGCTGATCGAACCGAACCTCACTGTCGGCAAAATCCATGCCGGCATGACCAAGGAACAAGTTATCGCGGAATTAGGTCAACCCGGACGCCAGACGGCGAATGCGCTCGAATACCCGCGGCTCGGCCTTGCCGTTATGCCCAGCCCGGACGGCGTTGTCCACGTCGTCATGTGCGGCGACGTCACTGGACTCAACGGTCCGTTCGTCAAAGCGTTCACCGGCCGGACCAAGGAAGGCGTCGGCATGACCTCCAGCCGCGACGAGGTGCTTAAGGCCTATGGCGAACCCACCGGGGATGAAAAAATGCGGTTTGGGCTCGAGTCCATGAATTATCCTTCTCTCGGCTTCACCTTCACGCTCGAAGCCGGCAAGGTCCATCATATCATTGTCCGCCTGCGCGCCCCGGAACCTGACCGCACGGTCACGATCGAGGCGGCGCCGACCAAGTGAGGCTGACCGCTCGCGACGCCTGAGGTTCTATTTGACAAAGGTCAGAGTGGGATTCGCAATTATCTTGTTATGCATTCCACCTTGGATTTGGAGACCTAACTTGTCGGCGAGATATAAAGTGTTTCCAGGCGGAGCGGCTGTCGCGGCACGGTGGATCAATTTCTTGTCTCAAGGCTATAGAGGGTGCATGCTGCCAGCTTCAGGTTTTCGACCGTTGAATTCCAGGAATGTTGATCTCGAAATGTTAACAGCAGAGCCAGCCATTACGCCGGACTTGGTGCGCAAACATAACCTCACGCCGGAGGAATATGAGAAGCTGAAGGAGATTCTCGGACGCGAGCCTTCGTACACCGAGCTCGGCATCTTCTCCGTGATGTGGAGCGAGCATTGCTCGTACAAGAACAGCCGGCCACTGCTCAAAACTTTCCCGACCAAATCGCCGAAGATTCTGGTCGGCGCAGGTGAAGAAAATGCGGGCATTATTGACATAGGAGACGGTCTGGCCATTGCCTTCAAGATCGAGTCGCACAACCATCCCAGCGCTGTTGAACCCTTCCAGGGCGCGGCCACTGGCGTGGGCGGAATCATTCGCGACATTTTCACGATGGGCGCCCGACCGGTCTGCTCGCTCAACAGCCTGCGGTTCGGGCCCATTACCAGTGCGCAGTGCGGAGCGCGGGGTGCTGCATTCGCCCAGGGCGCATCTGCGCCAGCTACAGCCGAAGCAGAGGCGGCGATCCGGAACAACCGTCGGCTCTTTGCCGGTGTCGTCGCGGGCATCGGCCATTACGGCAACTGCTTCGGCATCCCAACGGTGGCCGGCGAGGTCTATTTTGATAAGTCCTACGAGGGCAACCCGCTGGTGAATGCATTTTGCCTGGGCGTGCTTCGCCACGAGCAAATCGTTCGAGGCGCCGCGCGAGGAGTTGGCAATCCCGTTTTTTACGTTGGCCCGGCGACCGGGCGTGATGGCCTAGCCGGCGCGGCGTTCGCCTCTCAGGATTTGACGGAGGAATCCGCCGAGCAACAGCGCGGCGCGGTGCAGGTCGGCGATCCCTTCATGGAGAAACTCGTCTGCGAGGCCTGCCTCGAACTCCTGGCGACCGGGGCGGTCGCCGGAATCCAGGACATGGGCGCGGCGGGGCTGACTTGCTCGACCTGCGAAACCGCCGCGCGCGCCGGAACCGGCATCGAAATCGATTTGGTCAAAGTGCCGCAGCGCGTCCCAAACATGACCCCGTATGAAATCATGCTCAGCGAATCGCAGGAACGGATGCTGATCATCGTTCAAAAGGGACGCGAGGAGGAAGTGAAGCGCATTTTTGATAAGTGGGATTTGCCCTGGGCTGAAATTGGCCGCGTTACCGACACGGGCCGGATGGTGGTGCGCAACAACAGCCAAGTCGTCGCGGACATTCCAGCGAAGAAACTGGCGGACGAGGCGCCGGTCTATGAGCGCGAGGCTCGTGAACCGGAATATCTTAAAGCTGTCCACGCCTTCACCCTGACCGGTATTCCGGACACGCACGACCCGGTCCACGTTCTAAAAACGCTTTTGGCCTGCCCCACTATTGCCTCCAAGAACTGGGTCTATCGCCAGTATGACCACACGGTCCGCGACGGCACTGCTGTTGCCCCCGGCTCGGACGCCGCCGTCATCCGCATCAAAGACGATGCCTTGCCAGCCTCGGAAAACAGCGCGGGTCTGGCGGCACCTGTCAGGGAGAAACTTGTCGCACTGACCGTCGATTGCAATGCAACCTACGTCTATCTCGACCCCTACGAGGGTGGCAAAATTGCTGTCGCCGAAGCAGCCCGCAATCTGGCTTGCTCGGGTGCCGTCCCTCTGGGTGTCACGGATAACCTGAACTTCGGCAACCCGTTCAACCCGGAGACGTTCTGGCAACTGCGCGAATCCGTCCGCGGCCTGGCCGAAGGCTGCCGCGCCTTTAATGCCCCGGTAACGGGCGGCAATGTCAGCCTCTACAACCAAAGCCCGAACGGCCCGATTGACCCGACTCCCACTGTGGCGATGGCGGGCCTGATCGAGCAGCCGGCGCACCTTACTACGCAATGGTTCAAAGACGAAGGCGACGCAATCATCTTGCTGGGCGAGTTGGTCGACGTAAGCGACCCCCTTCAGGGACTTGGCGGCTCGGCTTATCTGCAGCAGATTCATGGTTTAAAAACGGGCACCCCGCCGCGCTGCGATTTAGAGAGGGAAACGGCCCTGCACTTAGCCTTGCGAGCGCTGATTCACGCTAGCGGGATCAAGAGCGCGCACGACTGCAGCGAGGGCGGACTTGCGGTCGCGCTGGCTGAAAGCTGCGTCAGCCGGCAGATCGGGCGAGGGACACCCCGCCTGATCGGCGCCCGAATCGAGCTCGCGCCGCCACCTGCGGAGAGTGGCGAGGCGGCCGGGCGCCGTTCCGAGCGCAAACCGCGAGAGGCAAAAACAGTCAATCGTGCGCGTCTGGACGCGATGCTTTTTGGTGAGACGCAAGCGCGCATCATTATCTCAACCGCCTCGCTCGACGCTGTCAAAGTCGTCGAACGGGCTAAACTACTGGGCGTCAGTGCCGTCCGCATAGGCACTGTCGGGGGGGACTCGCTTGTAATTCCGACAGCGAACGGCTCATTCACATGGCCAGTCGCCGAGCTTCACAAGCTTTGGTGGAATTCCATCGCCGAAGCGATGCGTTGATTTGAGTTGGTTTTCTGGAAAGTTGCGGTAAATTCGACAAAGGATCGGCAGAAATTTGGGCTCGTTCCCATTTTCAAAGGGCGGGTGCTCCCGGGGCAAGTTGGTGCTTGCGCAAAGGGTATTCCCGTTGTTGGATTTTGTGGTCGCGCGATTGACTGAGTCAATGCAGAATTACCCGAAGCACTACTGCGGTGTTTTCGGCGTTTACGGCCACCCGAACGCCGCGGAGTTGACGTACTACGGCCTTTACGCACTTCAGCACCGGGGGCAGGAGAGCGCCGGCATTGTCACTTCCGACGGCAAGCAGTTCTGCAAACACATCGGCATGGGCCTGGTTTCGCAGGTGTTCAAAGGCAACATCCTTCAGGAGCTGGCCGGCTCGATGGCCATCGGCCACACGCGCTATTCCACTACTGGCTCTTCCCACCTGATGAACGCCCAGCCGCTCACTGTGGATTGCGCCCGCGGCCAAATCGCGATTGCCCATAATGGCAACCTGACCAACGCCGCGAAGTTGCGCGACGAACTGGAAGCCAATGGCTCCATCTTTGCGACCACGGTGGATAGCGAAATCATTTTGCACTTGATGGCTCAGCCGTCCTTCAACGGGAACGGCAACAATCTCCTCCATGCTATTCGGCGTATCGAAGGCGCTTATTCGCTGGTGATTATGACCGAGAAGGAGCTGATTGGCGTTCGCGATCCACACGGCTTCCGGCCCTTGTGCATCGGCAAACTCGACGGAGCCTGGGTGCTCGCCAGCGAAACCTGCGCGCTCGATTTAATCCACGCCAAACATGTCCGTGACGTCGAGCCCGGGGAGGTGGTCGTCGTCAACGACACCGGCCTCAGCAGTGTCCGGGCGTTCCCCGAACAGCACCGCCGCGCCTTCTGCATTTTTGAATACGTCTATTTCGCCCGGCCCGACAGCACCATCGCGAACCGCAACGTCTATAAGGTCCGCGTCGAAATGGGCAAGGAACTGGCGCGCGAGAATCCCCTCGAAGCCGACATCGTGGTACCCGTGCCCGACAGCGGCAATTGCGCCGCGCTCGGGTACTCGCTCGAATCGGGCATCCCTTTCGAGATGGCTTTCGTGCGCAACCATTACGTCGGCCGGAGCTTTCTGCAGCCGTCGCAGCTCATCCGCGACTTCGACGTGCGCGTGAAGCTAAACCTCATTGAAGGGCTAGTGAAGGACAAACGCGTCATCGTGGTCGATGACTCCATCGTCCGGGGCACGACCTGCAAAGCGCGCGTGAACAACCTTAAGGAAGCCGGCGCCAAAGAAGTTCATGTGCTTGTCAGTTGCCCGCCGCACATGCACCCGTGCGTTTATGGCATCGACTTTCCCGACCGCAGCAAGCTTATGGCAGCGAACTATTCCCTCGAAAACATCCGCCGCTATCTCAACGCCGACTCTCTGCATTATCTTTCGCAGGAGGGCATGGTCCGGGCGACTGGGCTGCCGGCCAACTCCTTCTGTATGGCATGCTACGACGGCAAATACCCGGTCGCTTTTGACCCAGCGATGGACAAACACATCATCGAGCGCCGCAATGGCCGACTGCCGACCTTGACCGAATCACTAGCTAAAGAACGGGCGCAAATCAAGTTGCTCTAAGAACGCTCGGCAAGGATCTTCCAAAGCTTACTTCATGCGCTCGAAGCTCTTTTGAAGAATCTGCCAGTCTTTGAGGCCCTTGAATTTTCCCATCGCGCCGGCATTCAGCGCGGCTTCCTTGGCATTCTTGGTCGGTTTGACCGACTTGTAGAAAATGCCGAAATAACCAGGGAACGGTTGGTCGGCGAGTTTATAGGCGGCAACTTCGTCGCCGACGTTGTGGTCGGCGGGGACGAGGTTGAACACGCCGCCTTTGCGCGGGTTGGAGCCGTCAAAGGCGCCCTCGTAAAACTCGACGCATTCGCTCAGGCATTCGACGAAACTGAAGCCCTCGTGGTCCATCGCGGCCTCCATCATCTGCAACACATGGTTTGGATTCGAAGCGTTAGTGCGCGCGACAAAGCTGGCTCCGGCGGCAATCGCCTGCTTCATCGGGTTGATCGGATAATCCACCGCGCCCCAGGTGTCGGTCTTGCTCTTGAACCCGAGCGGCGAAGTTGGCGAAGTCTGCTTCTTGGTCAGGCCATAAACCCAGTTATCCATCACGACGCAAGTCAGCTTGATGTTCTTGCGGGCCGCGTGGTTGAAATGGTTCCCGCCGATGGAAAACATATCACCATCGCCGCCGAAGACGAAGACGTGGAGGTCCGGCCGCGACAGGGAAATGCCGCTCGCGAACGGCAAAGAGCGTCCGTGAATGTAGTGGGCGCCATAAGCCTGCACGAAATACGGGAAACGGCTGGAACAGCCGATGCCTGAAATGGTGGTGATCTTTTCCTGCCACAGCTTGCGTTTCTCGATCAGCTTGAAGTAAAGCGCCAGCACTGAGAAGTCCCCACAACCAGGGCACCACGTAGGATGGTCCGCCGCGATGTCTTTCTTGGACAGCGGCTTGCGCTCGGGCTGAGCGGGAGGCGCCCCGGCAGGGACAGGGTTTGCGGGGCGCGGGGGGTCGATAGCGGGGACGGTCATATATTCGTAAGTCGTTGAAACGTTGAAGCGTCCATATGTCAAGATGGTTGAACGCCGGCGGGACTATTTTGCGAAATTGTCTGCATCTACGGCCTCGTTACATTTTATGCAGACCGGAGGCGATGTCGGCTTTGGCGCGCTCGAGGATTTCTTTGACTCGCCAGGTCAAGCCGTCCGTCTTGTTGATGCCGCGGATCTTCGGGTCGCAATAGCGAGCGCGCAGCAGAGCGGCGAGCTGGCCGTAGCCGTAGAGCCCCTCGTCGTTCATTTCCACCACGCGAATGGTGTTAAAGCCCGAAAAAATGTTCTCGAGGCCCGGCGGGAGCGGGTTGAGATGCTTGAGATGAAGCGCGGAGACACTGTTGCCGCCCGCGCGAGCGCGGTCCACCGCCTCCTGAATCGGGCCCTTGGTCGAACCCCAGCCGACCAGCAGGACATTGCCCTCGGGTGGCCCATAAACTTTCGGCGTGGGCAAGGTCGCGCCCAGCGCCTGCAGTTTCTTCCGCCGGCGCGCGCTCATCTGCATGTGCAGTTTGGGCGAACCGGTCGGGTGACCGAACTCGTCGTGTTCGAGTCCGCCCGCCACGGGGTAGCGGCCGCTTAAGATGGGCGTCCCGGGCACCACGCGCCGCGTGAGGCCGTCCGGAGCCGACAGATCATAAGGCTTGTAATCAGGGACGGGCGACAGGTCGGGAGAAATGTCCTGGCAGACCTTTTCGAGGTCGGGCGACGTAAACGCTTCAATGCGGGTAGCGATGGCCTGATCGCTGAGAATGAATACCGGGACGTTGTACTTGCGCGCGATGTTCACCGCCTCAATCGCCGTGTAGAAACAGTCCTCGACGTCCGCTGGCGCCAGCACCACGCGCGGGGCGTCCCCGTGGCTGCCAAAGCACGCGAGATACAAATCCGACTGTTCGACCGAGGTCGGCATCCCGGTCGACGGGCCCCCGCGCTGAACGTCGATCACCACCAGCGGCACTTCCGCCATGACAGCCCAGCCCAGCGACTCCATTTTCAACGTAACGCCCGGCCCGCTCGAACCGGTCACGGCCACGCGCCCGGCGAATCCCGCGCCGTTGGCCATTGAGATCGCCGCGATTTCGTCCTCGCATTGCACAAATGTCCCGCCGTACTTGGGCAGTTCGCGGCGCAGGATTTCCATCACGTCCGACCACGGGGTGATTGGGTAAGCGGCTCCGAAGCGCACGCCGGCGGCGATAATGCCGTAAGCCAGCGCCTCGTTGCCGTTCGTGACGACCTGCTGCCCGGCCTTGTGGTGGCTTTCGGCGAACTTAAACGTTTCCAGCACCTGCCCCAGCGAGTGGCCGTAGCCGGCATGGAACGCCGCCAGCGCGTTGTTAAGCACGCTCGGGTCTTTGCCGCCGAACCGTTCCCCGATGAGCGCTTCGAGCTTGGGCAGGTTCAAATCGAACATCTTGGCCAGTAACCCAAGCGCGAAAATATTCTTGCCCTTATCCTTGGCGGTGCCGCCAATTGCCTCAACCGTGAGGCTCGAAATCGGGATGCCCAAGTGATGATATTGCTGCTGCCATTCGGCTTTCGGTTCCACGTGGTCTGTGTCATAGAGAACCATTCCGTTCGGCTTCAGCGAGGAGATGTGGTCTTCGTACGAGTGTTGGTAAAAGGCCAGCAGCACATCGGCGTCATCACCGGCACTGGCAACTTCGCCCGAGCCGATGCGTACCTGGAAAATGGACGGTCCGCCGGAAATGGTCGAGGGGATCGTCATGAATGTCATGACCTCCTGCTCGCTCCGTCCCGCCAGCCGTGCCAGGAAACCGCCGATCGCCTGGATCCCGTCCTGCGAGTTGCCGGCGATCCGGATGACCGCTTCATTGATGGTGGAGACGCGGGGTTGACTGCCGGAAGACTGCGGGGGTTCGATCGAATCGCTCATGCCGGGCTCAGTTGTCAGATTTCAGTTTCAATGGACCGGCCCGGCTGCGGACGGCATCCGCCGCCAAATCAGTCCGAATAACCGTCGTTATAAAAGTCTATCATGCAACCCGCTCGTGTCAATTTCTAATGCTCGATTGTATTCAGTTGGCTGGCAGTAGCTTACGACACAAACCAAGGTTGCCATTAGGGGCGCAAGAAACGCTAATTATTCGACTTAATCCTGGTCCGATCATTATTGAAAGTCAATGTTCGGCCGGCGCGGTCCGCAAGATAATATTTTATTGCTTCGGCCACCCCCAGCCCGTGGGGGCTTGGGCTCAGGTAGCCGCCCTGGCGCCGCACGGCCTCCCGGACGACCGGGATGGCGTTGGCAGGCGCGGCGAGGCATTCGGCGTAGTTGCGGGAGAGCATCGGCAGGTCGTTCAAGTGGTCGCCGGCGGCAAAAGTCTGGTGCGCGTTCAAACCCAGTCGGCGGGCGACCTCGGCCAGGGCGGTCCCTTTGTTATAGGCATCATGGCAAAACCGGGCATAAACGTCGTTGCGGACGACGCTGAGGCGAGGGACCGTGCGGCAATACTCCTCGAGGTGCTGGTGGATCGAGTCCATTTCGCCATTGCTCCTTGCGATGAGGCAGAGCGGTGAGTAGGCGTCTTCGTAAAGCGTCGCGTGGAAGCGATCCTGGATCCACCCGGCCAGGCGCGGCAGGTCCGCCCGGATGCGCGTGAATAATTCGGCGTGGAGTTGGTTGCAAGGGCCGTTCCACTCCTCAAGGCTGACGTATTGGGAAGCGTGGCGGACATGGATTTCCCGTTCCACCAGCACCAAATAATCCGGTATCACCGAGACGCCTGCCCGCGCGAGCGATTCCATCAGGCTGGACATGTCGCGTCCGGTGTTAATGACCCATTTTGCGCCGTCAGTTTGCAGGGAGTCGAGTAGGTCTTCCAAGCCACGAGGAATCGGCGGATCCTCGAACTCCGCGAACAAGGTGCCATCGAAATCGGTCGAGAGAAGCTTGAGCGGTGAGGGCATGGGTTCTGGAGCGTTGGTCGGATTTGTCATGTCAAACGTGATACGTAATGCGCGAACAAGACTCGGAGGTTCCAACATGTTCGTTCCATTACCCGTCAGATTTGACTCTTCACGCATCACGTTTCACTCTCCGCACACTTGCGCACTGACATGATCATAGCCTACGTTTGAATGTCAAAACGTATATGTCGGGGCACCAGGAGCAATATGATGACGCGATGTTTGCGTTCAGCACCGGGGATTATGACGGCGCGATCGCGAAGCTGAGGGCGGTTCTGGTCGAGGACCCTGCGCACTTTGACGCGCAGCTCGCCCTCGGCATGGCTTACTACCGGCTGGCCAATTACGCCGCGGCGATCGCCGAAGGCCACAAAGCCGAGCGCCTCAAACCCCACGAACAACTCGTCCACACCAACCTTTCGCTGTTTTACATGAAGGCCGGGGACAAAGCGACCGCCGAACATCACGGGTTGCAGGCGCGGATTTCTTCATGGAGGGCTGACGCGCAACGCGCCAAGTCTGCGTCGCCGGACGCGCCGCCCCCCAGCGACCCGGAGCTCGAACTGGCGAAACCCAAACTGGAGCCGGTAAAAGTGCCGACCCAATTCCCCGATATGCCCTGGAAGAAAAAACCAAAATGAAAACCGCTTACGAACTCGCGATGGAACGGTTGAGCAAGTCCGCGCCGACGGTCAAGCTCACAGCGGAACAGAAAAGACAACTGGCCGACCTCGACTCCCAATGCGCCGCCAAAATCGCCGAGCGCGAGCTTTTTCTCCAGGGCGAGATGGCCAAGGCCGTGGACAAGGGTGACGCTGAGGCCTTCCAGCAACTGGAGAAACAACTCGTCAGCGACCGTAAATCGCTAAAGGTGGAGTTTGATGCCAAGAAGGACAAGGTGCGCGTAGAAGGCGCCGCGTGAGGAGGAGCGTTGAAGCGTTAAAAGGGTTAAAACGTTGAAACGTGAAACGTGCAGTGCAACACCCGTCCCGAAGTTTTAACCTTCCTAGAGTTTTAACGTTTCAACGACGCAACAGGTCAAAGTGATAGAGCGCAGCGATCACAAGCGAGTGCTTGATTCTTCCCGAAGCGACCAGGTGGGAGACCTCGTCCACCGGGACCAGGCAAGTCGCCAAATCCTCGCCGTGGTCGAATTCCACCGGGTGCAGGCAGCAGCAATTGTCCACCATCACGGTGAAGCAGGTGTTGCTCATGATGGCCGGGTTGGGAAAGACCCGGCCGATGAGGCGCGGGTTCTCGCCGGCATAGCCGGTTTCCTCGCGCAGCTCGCGGACACCCGCCGCCTCGGGTGAAGCATCCCGGGTGTCGATCATGCCGCCGGGGACTTCCAGCTCGACGGTGCCCGACCCGTGGCGGTATTGCTCGATCATCACCAGTTGCCGTTCGGGCGTCAGCGCAATGACGTTGACCCAGTTGACGGATTCGATGACGAAGAAGTCGTGTTCCCGCCCCGTGCGCGGCGACACCAGCCGGTCCGAGTGAATCCGGAAAATCTTGAAGTCGCCGAGGGTCTTCGAGCTGAGTTTGCGCCAGGGCTTGGGCATTTCGATTTACGACTTTTGATTTATGCGAGCAGGCTGCTTTCCGCTGTCGGGGCGCACTTCCAGCGAGCGCAGGCAGCCTCGCAAGGCCACAACTTCACACGCTTTTCTCCTTGGCCGCCCAACCCTGGCGCATTAATTCGAGGAGGTGGGCGAGTGCCTCGTCGTAAGTGCGGTCCTTCGCCTCAGCGAGCTGCCGAGCCCTTTTGTCGAGCTGAGCCGCCATCTCGGCGGACTTTTCCAGCGGGCAGCCGAGGGAGACAAGCAATGTCGCGAGCTCTTTAATTTCCATTTCAACTTACGATTTACGATTTACGCGCCCGGTTGGGCACACGCCAGCGAAAGCGAGTTTGAACACGGAAACTGAGCACGTCTTGCGAAGACCGGGACCCAAGAGGTTTAGGCCGGGCAGCCAGGACGCGTAAATCCAAAATCGTAAATCCCTACCCGGGCTACTTGACCGAGTCGGCGGGCACCACCTTAATGCTCTCGATGCCCATGCGCTTATTGGGCCGGTCCGGAGGGTGAGTGGGGGTAGTGGCGATTTTTTCGAGCACGTCGTCGCCTTTGATCAATTTGCCGAAAGCGGTGTATTGATGATCCAGAAACCGTGGGGTGCCATGACAGATGAAGAACTGGCTGCCGGCGGAGTCAGGGTCATTGGAGCGCGCCATGGATAGGACACCCCGGTCATGATGGTGGTCGTTGAATTCGGCTTTGATTTGATAGCCCGGGCCGCCCGTACCCCAACTTCCTTCCTTGCTGGGGTCTTTGGTCAGCGGGTCTCCGCCCTGGATCATAAAATCCTTGATGACGCGGTGAAAGCAGGTGCCGTCGTAAAAGCCTTTGTTCGCGAGGGTCTTGAAATTCTCAACGGTTTTCGGTGCGACGTCGGACCATAGCTCGGCGACCATTTCGCCCTCGGTGGTTTTGATTACGGCAACTTCTTTGGCATTCATCTTGGTGTCTTTGGGATCGGATTTCTTTTCCGTAGTGGTGTTGGTGTCTTTTTTGGGCTCGTCGGCCCGAGCCGCAACAAGGCCCAGCGCGAGGCTGGCTGCGCAAAGTGAAATCAGTAATTTCATAAGACCGCAGAATCTTCCATGGGCGACGTCCGATGTCACGCCTGTAGTTCGATAATTTCGAGCGAGGAAATCATCGAGGGATTGGCAAGGTCATTCAATGCCAGCTTCCTTCTTCAGGGAAGCTTCTACTGATGGAGCTCGCGACGCTGGGCGGACCTGGGCCTGCCTGGGGTTATTACCGACCCGCCGTCCGAGCGGGCAAGATATCCAAATCCCCGCTCGCCAACCAGGCAAAACCTTCTCCATCAGCATCTTATAAACTCACGCCCGGTCGGTCCTCAGGCAGGCGTGTGCCCGTGGAACCGGCCCGGTCTCTGTAACCAATTCAGTTGTCATCCGTCTGTGGTGGTATAGTGACGGGCTCCCCGGCCGCGATCGGTCGGCGGACCAGGACAACACAACAACAACAAGACAGATGAGTATGAACAAACTTAGTTTAATTGCGGCTTTGGCGGTGGGCGGCCTGCTGGCCGGCGCAACAATCACTTCCGCTCAGGACACCCCCAAGAAGAAGGGGCCGTCCGTCGAGCAACGGGTAGACCGGATGAACACAGAAGTGACCCTGACGGCTGACCAGAAAACCAAGGTCACGGCGCTCTTCGAAGAGGACGCGAAGAAACAGCGCGAACTCCGCCAGGACACGAGCTTGAGCCAGGAAGACCGCCGGGCCAAGGGCCGCGAGCTTCGCGAGGCGAGTGACAAGAAGCTCAAAGAGATCCTTACGCCTGCCCAGTGGGACAAGTGGGAAAAGGCGCGCCCGCAGCGTGGTGGCAGCCAAAAAGGCGAAGAAAAGAAAAGCCAATAACATTTTGCCTTAGGTTGGTTTGGTTTGGGGGCGGCGCAGAGCCGCCCCTTTTTGTTGCGGACGCTTCGTGCTTTCCTGGCTCGAAGGGAACGCCTACAAGTGGGGGCGCTCATGATCCTGTGCATCGGAACCACACCGGCGGCGCAACGCGTCATGGTGTTCGAACAGCTTTGGCTCGATGACTTCAATCGAGCGGCCACCACTATCGAGGGCGCGGCAGGAAAGTCGGTGAACGTCGCCAAGGTGTTGAAGGCACTCGGCGAAGGACCGGTGGCGACGGGTTTTTTGGGAGGCTGGCGGGGCAAGCAGGTGCGGGGAGATTTGGAGAGCCGAGGCATCGAAGCGGTGTTTGTCACCGTGGCGGCGCAGACGCGGGAGTGTGTGACGGTGATCGAGCGCGCGACCGGGAGGATCACCGAACTTATCGAGGAGAGTCCGCCGGTAACGCCGGCCGAGCACGAGCAACTGCTCGCGCTCATCCGCCAAAAAATGCCAGGGTGCAAAGCGGCGGTGATGTCGGGCACGATTGCGCCGGGGGCTGACCCGGCGCTGTACCGCTTGGTGGCGCAAATGGTTCACGGGCACGGCGGGCTCTCAGTGGTGGACGCGCAAGGAGCGGCACTGACGGAAGCGCTCGCGGCGGGCCCGGGGCTGGTCAAACCCAACCGCAAGGAATTGGCGGCGACCGTCGGCCGGACGCTGGACGACGAACCGGCGGTAATCGCGGCGATGCGCGAATTGAGCGAGCGGGGCGCGCGCCGGATTGTCGTCACGGCCGGTAAGGAGCCGGCGCTGGCTTTCGACGGGCGGCAGCTCTGGCGGGTGCGGTCGCCGCGCATCACGCCGGTGAACCCGATCGGGTCGGGCGATGCCTTCACGGCCGGGTTGGTTTGGCGGCTGGTCAAGGGCGACGACCTGGGCGAGGCCTGCCGTTGGGGCGCGGCGGCGGGAGCGGCCAACGCGCTGACGCTTATGGCGGGAGAGGTCAGCCGCGAAGACGTCGAGCGGCTGGCGCCCGAGGTAAAACTCGAGCGCCTTCAAAGCTGAACCAGCAGGCACTGAGAGCGGTGCCGCGGTCAATTAGTGGCTTCCAGCCTGGCTGTTGTCCCCGCGCCGGTGAGCGAGAGTGACGGCTTGCGACTCCTGGTTCGCCTTGGCATCCCGATAGAGCAGCAGCAAGCCGGATTGAGACGGCGAGGCGGTCTCTCCGCCCGCAACATCGGACACCCCTAACGTGGCCCGAGCGCCGGGCGGCAGGGCAAAAGAACTCGATCCCGCGAGCGAAAAGGCAGGCGTGCCCAGGGTATAGGCCATGTCGGTGATGGCGTCGGTGATATTCCCGGTGAAGTAATCATCAACGGCGAAAACCGAGAACTTGAATTGGCTGCCCGGGGCCAGGCCAATGGCAGACAGCGGCGCAGTCAGGATCACGTTCGCCGAATCGAGATCCGCATCGGCGAATTCGACCACCACGGGACTGGGATTGGTCACGGTGTCGTCCTGAACGAAAACGACATTTTGGCCGGTAGCGGCAAACCCGCCCAGCTCGTTGTTGAAGACCTCGAAATCGATGACTCCGTCGAGGTTCGTGTCGATGGCGACATCGAAAAGCGCCGGGTAATTGGGATGGGACCGCTGCCCGAAGGTAGTGACCGCGAACTGGACACCGGGTTCGCCTCCCAAATCGACGAGCCGAACGCCCACCGCTTGAAGATCGATCACGGCAAAGTTATCACCCGGGCCGGGGAGGAACCTTCTCGGGATTCGGGAGCTTTGGCCGGTCAGGGAGAAGACCTCCACGCCGCCGGCGGTCGCTCCGTTTTGATTGTCAAGCATCAGGCGCGCGGAGTGCTCGCCTGCAACCGAGCCAGCCAGGTTCGCGGAAACCGCGGCGGCCTTATGCGGGAGGATCTGCCAGGCCAGGTGGACATCGTCCTTCTTGTCGGCGATGTGCACGTAGCCGTCGAATTCAACGCCCTGCAGCAGCGGACCGGCACCGCCGAGCGGGCCGCCGTTGAGATCCCAGTCAGGCAATTTGGAGGCATCGACATCCAACTCGACCTGGAATTGGGCCATGCTGTGGGCGCCCACTCTGACCATGCTCGGCGTCTTAATGGAAACCGCGCCATTGGCCGCATCGTTAGCGTACCTGAACCCGCTCGAGATGTTGTAGGTTCTATGCTGATCGCTGTAATTCCGCACAACGACGGTACGTTCGAAGGAAGCCGGACCGGAAATGGCGTGGTATCCGAACGACAGGCTCCCGGCTTGCTGCTCGGCATCCCAGGCAGCCGTCGTGCTGTGCACGGCTCGGTCCACTCGAACTTCGCCGCCCCCGATGCGCGTGATCGGCGCCAGAACGCCGGGTTGCAGCGCGGGGTCGGTCTGGATGGTGGTCTCCGCGGAGTTCATGAGCAGGCTTTTGATTTCCGCGGGTGAACGGCCGGGGAACGCCTCCCGGAGCAAAGCCGCACACCCGGCAATCATAGGCGTGGCACCGGAAGTGCCTCCGAAAGCGGTCTCGCCGTCGCCTGTGCCCACCTGTGCCGAGATCGTTCCGCCGGGCGCGCCGACGTCCGGCTTGATGGCTTGATAACTATAGCTTGGGCCGCGGGCGGAAGTATTGACCATGCTGCCGACCAGCGCGATGAAGTTGCTCGGCGAGAAGGTGACGTTGACCGGCGCAGCCAGGTTGGCCTTGATCCTGTCGGCCACCGACTTGGGAATAACCAGAGTGGGGACGAAGGTGGTGCCGCCGCCGAAGGAGAAGCTAATGGGGTCGGCGCTGTTCACCATCGCAATCAGAACGCCGATGGCGCCAGCCTTGGCGGCGCGGTCCACCTTGAGGCTGACGGCGCAAGAACCGCGATCGATCAGCGCCACTTTGCCGGACGGGTTGGCCAAATAAGCATCGCCGCTGCAGCCGCGCCCGACGTAGGCGACGTCACCGGTGAAACCGGCGCCCACCGGCGCCCAATCCACCGTAGCGGTGTTGGGGTACGCGCCGGCGATGGAAGCCGGGGAGTTGATGACCAGGGGATACTGTTTAGCGCTCGGCACCTGTGTTTGCGCCGCGGCGATGACTTCGGGCGTGGAGGCGGGCGAACTCAGGACGTAAGGCTTGTCGCCGTCGTTCCCGGCGGCGGCCACGACAATGACCCCCAGATGAACCGCGTTGGCGCAGGCCTGGCTGAGGTCGTCTTCTTTTTGACCGTAAGCGCTGCCGAGTGACAGGTTGATGACGTCCACGGCGTCGGAGAGGTCGCCATCGCCGTCCGGGTCGAGGGCAAAGTCCATCGATTGGAGGAGGGCGACACCGCTGCAGGCGCTGGCAATGGAACTGCAGGCTCGAAGCGCAAATAATTTGGCCCCCGGGGCCACACCGTGGTGCGTGTCGTCCTGGCTGTGGCCCGCGAGGATGTCGGCGACGTGCGTGCCGTGACCGTTAAAATCGATGGGGTTCGGGTCGGGAGCCAGCGGGCCGTTGGGCCACGTTTCGCCTACGAAATCGAAGCCGCCAATGACCTTGGCTGAAGGAAACAGGGCATTCAACTGGGTATTGGCGGGGTCGGTGGAGTTGGTGCCGTAGGCGGTCACGTAGGCCGCCAGGGTTCCCGGCCCGCCGAGGTCTTTGTGGGTGTAGTCAATGCCGGTATCGATGACGGCGGCGCGGACCCCGGTGCCGTCGATCCCGCCGGCGCGGACGGCCGAAGCGCCCACGTAGGGGATGGTCTCGGCGTCATCCAGGTGATAGTTCACGACCGGGCGGATCGAGATAACGTTAGGGAGCGCGGCGAGGGCCGGCAGGTGAGAGGCATCGATGCGGAGGATGACGGCGTTGAGCGCCTTGCTGAGACGCCCCAGTTCCGAGCCGCCGAGACTGCGCGCGGTGGCGGCCAACGCATCATGTTTGCCTTTGAGCAGACCGAGGTGCTGGGTCTGCTGGCTGCGCGGCAGCCAATTACGGGCGCCCTTGGCGTTAACAGAGTGCAACGTGGCCAGCGACGGGTCATCCAGCTGGACCACGATGTCCACCTCGCCGACCGCGCCGGCGAGGCCCGGGGCAAGGACATTCCTGGCCGGCTGGCCGGCGGCGGAAAGCGGCGCGAGTTGGGGGGCGCCGGAGACTACGGTGGAGGCGAACGTGCCGGCGACTGCCAGGCACACCAGGACAGACGATATATTGCGCATAAGAAGAGACCCTGCGGGTTTAAGCCATTGTTTTGCCAAGGTGATTACAAAAGATAATAGCAAGCCTTAACAACACTGTCAATTCAAATCGCGCGTTTTGGGAAATACCTCCTTCTGTGAGCGAGGCGTTCGCCAAGGCTTCAGCGTCAGGGCGTCCGGACGCGGTAGTACCGTTCAGGCCGGCCGGACGGAATGGGGATGGGATCGTTGCCATAAGCGGTGGCGCCCGGGCGCTCAAGCGATGAACCTAGCCCATCCGCGTTCGTCGGCCAGGGAGCCCCGTCATGGTAGGGCGCTCCGGGTGGTGGCGCGTAAGGCAGGAACGTGTTCGCCTTGGTGCGCTTTTTCTCGGATTCCTGCGGGCAGAACAAAATGCTCGACGTGCTGAGTTCGTTGGACATAACCAGGAAATGAGGCCAGACATTGCCGGCGTTGACCAACCTCGCGGTTCCGCCAAGCGGCCAGACGCTGCTAGCGCTGACCAATTCCATCGTCCCGCCATTCGTCACACACACCTGCATGGGGAAGTGGTCGTTATTGTGCAGGGCCCAGGTCTTGAAGGCCAGACCCACCTGCTTCAGATTGTTAACGCAAGATATATGGCAGCACGCATGGCGCCTTTGCTGTCTGACCCACTGTGGCAAGAACACCGCTCCCAGGACCGAAATGACTGCCACGACAACGAAGAGCTCGACCAGCGTGAACGCCTGCCGACGGACTGTGTTAGACCTATGAATAGGCCGGCTCCGGTTGTTTAATTGCGAGCATTACAGGTGCCAAGCCGTTTTCGCTGGCATTCGGGCAGGTCGGCCGGCGTTCTTGCGTGAGGTTCACTCATCTTGCGTCAGCTTCACGCAACCGAGCTTTGGATTTGACCGGCGGCGTGCGATAGGAAACAATATTAATTAATTCCATGAGCAAAACACTGTTCTTTCGAACCATCGCGGCATTGTTGTTGTTATCGGGGGGCGCCGGCCGGGTTTGGGCGCAGGCGGAGGACAAAAAACTCGCGACCTTCTTCAAGGCGTACCTCGACGAGAGGTTCCGGCTGCGTCCAGTCTCCGCCACGGAACTGGGCGACCACCGGTTTGATGCGCAACTGGAAGACCTGAGCCCGGCGGCGCGGGAGAAATGGCGCGAGCAGGCGCAGGAGACGCTGGCGGAGCTGCCCAGACAGGTCGATTACGCGAAACTCACGCGCCCCGCGCAGACCGATTTCGAGATCCTCAAACATTCGCTCACGACCGAGCTGTGGCTGACCGACAACTTTCACCCGTTCGACACGGACCCGCGGGCTTACAACGGGTATATCAATGACAGCGTTTATCTGGCATTGACCCAATCGACTTTGCCCCTAGAGACCAACGTGGTGAACTGCATCGCCCGGATGGCGCTGATCCCGAAAGTGGTGGCTGCCGCGCGGGAGAACCTTAAGAATCCGCCTCGCACGCATACCGAGACGGCGATCCGCCAGAACCGCGGCGCGATCGATTTTTATGAGCATGGGATTTACGACTTCGCGGGCGAGACGCGCCAACTCGCGGCGTTGAAAGCGGCCGCCGCGCCAGTGGTCGCCTGTTTGAAAGACTATCAAACTTTCCTGGAGAAGGACCTGTTGCCGAGGGCGAACGGCGAGTGGCGGATCGGTGCTGAGAAGTTCGCGCATAAACTGGAACTCGAACTGGACGCGGCGGTGAGCGCCGATCAGGTCATGGCAGACGCGGAATCCGAATTCGCGCGAGTGGAGCGCGAGATGTACGTTGTCGCGCGCCAGCTCTGGAGCCGGTACTTCCCGAAGCAGCCGTTGCCCCCGGATGATGCCGAGGGACGGCACGCGACGGTGCGGCAGGTGCTGGCTGCCGTCTCCAAGGAACACGGCCGGGCTTCGGACCTGGTCGGTGACATGAGGGACCGCGTCGCCCGGATCAAGAAGTTCATCGCCGCGAACGACATCCTCCGGCTGCCGGACCCGGACCATTGTACCGTGGTTGAGATGCCGGAGTTCAAGCGCGGCAACTCGACTGCCTACATGGAGGCGCCGCCGCCGCTGGATCCGAATGCGACCGGCCACCTCGCGGTCAGCCCGCCGCCCAAGGATTGGGACGCGCAACGGGTCACGAGCTACCTCGAAGAATACAACAGCCACATGCTGGACATCCTGACGATTCACGAGGGGTATCCCGGCCACTCGGTGCAACTTGAGTACATGAACCGGAACCCGTCGCTTATCCGGCGGGTGTTGCAGTCGGGGGTCTATATCGAAGGTTGGGCGGTTTATACAGAGCAGATGATGCTCGACCAGGGCTACGGTGGGGGCGACCTCGCCTTGAGGTTGAATCAGCTTAAGTTTTACCTGCGCGCAGTCGCGAACACGATCCTCGACCACAAGATGCATTGCTCAAGCCTGGGCGACGACCAGGCGCTGAAGTTTCTCATGGACGATTGTTTCCAGTCGGAAGGTGAGGCGCGGCTGAAGATCATCCGGTCCAAGCAGAGTTCCTGTCAACTTTCGACCTACTTTGTGGGGCGGATGGCGCATTACAGGCTGCGGCAGGCCATCGAGCGTGAGCTGGGCGACAAGTTCGTGCTGGGCCGTTTTCACGAGGCGGTGCTCGAGCCGGGAGCAGTGCCGGTGAAGTATCTGCCGGAGATTGTCCGGGCAGAGTTGGGCGTGGGGGCGGCTACGCGTTGAAGCGTGGAAGCGTCGAGGCGTTAAAAGGGTAAACCGTTAAGCCGGTGAATCCATCAACAACCGCTGAGCCCGCCGTGGCGACCGCGGCGCGGCATCCGCGCGGGCTCTACACCCTCTTTTTCACAGAGATGTGGGAGCGGTTCAGTTATTACGGGATGCGGGCATTGCTGGTGTTGTTCATGGTCGAGGGGATCAAGGCGGGAGGGCTGGGGCTGACCGATGAGGTAGCAACGTCGATTTACGGCCTCTACACTGCGGGGGTTTACCTTGCCGCGCTGCCGGGCGGGTGGATTGCGGACCGGTTCCTGGGCGCGCAGCGCTCGGTGTGGTACGGCGGCAGCATCATCGCGTGCGGTCATTTCACACTGGCGATTCCTCGCACGGAGTGTTTTTACCTTGGACTGATCCTGGTCGTGATAGGGACTGGTTTACTGAAACCAAACGTGAGCGCAATCGTCGGCGAGCTGTACCCTGAAGGCGGGGCGCGGCGCGATGCCGGGTTCACAGTTTTCTACATGGGGATCAACCTGGGCGCCGCGCTGGGTCCGCTGGTGTGCAGCGCCCTGGGCGAAAAAGTGAACTGGCATTACGGGTTCGCCGCTGCCGGGGTGGGAATGGTTCTGGGCCTGGTCCAATACCGCCTGTCCGGCCGCCACCTTGGAGAAGCCGGCCGCCATCCCGGGCACCGGGAAGGCATCCGGGCCAAAGATCGACTGCTGTTGGGAGCCCTGATCAGCGGACTTTTTTTGGCCGTCGTATTGTTGATTACTGGCGTGATTCATTTCAGCCCGGTGGCGGTGGCGCGGGCGACAACCTACATCATCGCCGCTGTGGCGCTGTTGTATTTCGCTTGTATGTTCTTCTTCTTCCACCTGGACCGGACAGAAACGGCGCGGGTGGCGGTGATCGCCATCCTGTTTCTAGCGTCAGCGCTCTTCTGGTCGGGATTCGAGCAGGCAGGTTCCTCTTTGAACCTGTTTGCGGAGCGCTATACGCAGCGGCTGTTTTTCAATTACACGATCCCTGCGGGTTGGTTCCAGTCGTTGGGAGCTATCTTCGTCATCCTCCTCGCACCGGCTGTCGCGGCCGTATGGGTGAGGCTGGCGCGGTACAACCTGAACCCGTCGCTGCCCACGAAGTTCGCGTTGGGATTGGCGTTGCTGGGTGCGGGCTTCCTGGTGATGGTCGGGGCGTCGCGGTTGGTCGTTGCCGGTCGCAAGGCCTGGCCTACGTGGCTCATCTCGACATATCTCCTCCATTCGATCGGCGAGCTTTGTTTGAGCCCGGTCGGGTTGAGCTCGGTCACAAAACTGGCACCGCGCCGCCTGGTGGGCCAAATGATGGGGATATGGTTTTTGGGGACATCGATGGGCAACCTGATCGCGGGGCTGATCGCCGGGAGGTTCAGCGCCGAGGCGGTGAGCGAGATGCCGGGTCGTTACCTCGGGATCGTGGCCACGACGGCCGGCACGGGCATTTTGCTGGCCTTGGTCGCGAGACCGATCCAGAAGCTCATGCGCGGGGCGGATTGAACCAGGGCACAAGAAAGAGTAAACATTCCCCGTCCTACCGCTGTCCGAACCTGCCATCCACCAGGCGCCAGAGGCCGAGCGGGTTTGATTCCTTCAATTCGTCGGGCAGCGCGGCGTCGGGGAAGCTTTGGAAACAGACCGGGCGAACAAAGCGTTGGATCGCGCGCGTGCCGACTGAGGTGGAGCGACCATCGGCGGTAGCGGGGTAAGGTCCGCCGTGGTTCATCGCGTGGCAAACCTCAACTCCGGTAGGAAAGCCGTTGCACACGAGGCGTCCGGCTTTGGTTTGAAGGATCGCGAGTAGGTCTTGATTGGCTGCGAAGTCTTCCGCCGTGCCATGAATCGTGGCGGTGAGTTGTCCTTCGAGCTTTTCCGCCGCGGCCAGCAGTTGCTCGCGGGAACCGCACTGCACCACCAGTGTTGAAGGCCCGAACACCTCGTCCATCAGGCCCGGAGTTTGAAGAAACGTTGCTGCTTCGGTCACAAACAGCGCCGCGCCGCCCCCCGTTGCCTTGGCGGTTTTGTCCACCGGCAAGCCCGTCGTGTGCCGCACTCCCGGCACTTTGGAGAACCTGTCGATTCCGGCGCGGTATTCCTCGCAGATGCTGGGCGTGAGCATCGTTCCGGCAGGCGTCGCGCTCATCAGGCTCTCCATTTTTCGCAGAAACGGCTGCGCGATGGAGCCGGCTTCGAGGAAGACGAGTCCCGGATTGGTGCAGAACTGGCCGACACCCAGCGTGACGGAAGCATGCAGCCCCGAGGCCAACGATTCTGCCGACTGCTTAAGCGCGCCCGGCAGGAAAAAAACCGGGTTGATGCTCCCCATCTCGGCATAGACCGGGATAGGTTCGGGCAGGGCGGCGGCGGCGTCCATGAGAGCGCGGCCGCCGGCGCGGGAGCCGGTGAAGCCGACCGCCTTAACGAACGGGTGCTTCACCAGCGCCATTCCGATTTCCCGGCCCGGTCCGTAAAGCAGAGAGAAGATTCCCTCCGGCGCGTCACACTCCTGTGCCGCCTGCGTGACCACCAGGCCCACGAGTTCGGATGTTCCGAGGTGGCCCTGGTGCGGCTTCAAGATGACCGGGCAGCCGGCAGCCAGCGCGGACGCGGTGTCACCACCAGCGACGGAAAATGCCAGCGGGAAATTGCTGGAACTAAAGACCGCGACCGGCCCCAGGGGAACCAGCATTGAGCGGACATCAGGTTTCGGAAGCGGTTTGCGATTCGGGTCGCCGTGATCTACCCGGGCGTCCAGCCACCAGCCTTCCTCGACCAGTGAGGCGAAAAGGCGCAACTGGCTACAGGTGCGCGCGGTTTCACCCTGAAGCCGGCCAGACGGCAGCGCGGTCTCCAGGTTCGCGCGTTCGATGATGGCGGCGGAGTTGGCCTCGAGTAATTCAGCGATGCGGCGCAACAGGACCGCCCGGCGTTTTGCTGGCCAACGACTGTAAACGGAGAACGCCCCGGCTGCCAGAGAGGCCGCTCGGTCCACATCCTCTTGCGTGGCCCAGAAATAACCCGGTGCCAGGTTTGCGCCACTGGCAGGATTAATGCCTGGGGTAGTGACGCCCGAGGGCTTAACGCGGCTGTAACCGAGAATCGAGAGGCCTTGCAGGTTCAGATTGGGCATGAGGACAGGGAGTTCGCGCATCCGGTTCCGGGTGCGGGTTGGGTTGGGAAACGAGGCTCGTGACGCGCGCGGGCAGTATAGGTGGACGGACCGATTCCATGCCCCAGCCGAGCAACACTTTCGCGGCGGCGCCGCACACGCGGCCCTGGCAAGACCCCATGCCGCAGCGCGACTGCAACTTGGCGTCGCGCCAACTGCTGAAGCGGCGCATCTGCCCGAGTGTCACATCTTCGCAGCGGCAGACCAGGGTGTCGTTGGTGGCGATGGACTTGAGTTCAGAGCGGAGCGCGAAAGCATGAGCGAGGGCGGCGCGGAATTGGTGCCAGGCGGCACGGCGTGTGAACAACGCCTCGGCCTGAACCGAAGCGTCAGCGGCGGCATAACCTGCGATCTGACCTTCGACGAGGGCGCAATCGGCGCCGCCGATGCCCGTTGGCTCGCCAGCGCAAAAGACGTTCGGCACGGTCGTTGCTTGCCAGTCATCGACGCGGACGGAGTCGCCGGCTAATTGGCACCCGAGAGCCAGCGACATTTCGACATTCGGCACCAGGCCAAACCCGCAGGCAAAGAGATCACACTCCTCGCTCCAGGTTTGCTTGCCGTTGGCGAGCGTAACCGTTCGAACTGTTTGGTCACCTTCAGCGCGGAGCGGCCAGGCGCCGCAGTGATAAGGGATACCGAGGAGGCGGAGCTTGAGCCGAAGACCTTGCCAGAGCTTGGCTGGATGGGCGTACAGGCCCAGGCCGAAGTTCAGGACTCGCGTCCACGCCGCCTGTTCGACAACTGAAAGCACGCGCGCTCCCTGGCGGCGCAAGCTGTTGGCTACCGCGAGCAGGAGCGGGCCGGTGCCAGCCAGGAGCACACGCTGGCCGCTTATCGGCCAGCCGTTTTTCACCAGCGCCTGCAACCCGCCCGGGCCCATCACGCCCGGCAAAGTCCAGCCAGGGAAGGGCAGGAACAATTCGCGGGCGCCAGTCGCCAGTATCAGGCGTTGCCAGCGGATCTGGCAGGGCCGGTCGTCGCGCTCGGCGAGGAGCAATCCGGGTTCAGGTGCAGCGACTACCGTCGTGCCGGCGAAGAGAGTTGCGCCGGAACGACGGAAACGGTCAAACCACCCGCGCGCCTCCGGGAGCGTGGGACGAGGCGATTGGCCGCGCCATATTTGGCCGCCGAGCCAGGGCGTCTCGTCCACCAGGGTCACCTGATGGCCGCTCTCCGCGGCGGCGCAGGCAGCGGCCAGGCCGGCGGGGCCTCCACCGACGACGACTATCTCGAATGAAACCGCCCGTTCACTCATCGGTCCGCACCTCCATGCCTTCCGCACACAAAGTTGTGCAACTGCGGCTGCGCTGCCGGCCGTTGATGGTGAGGCTGCACTCCATGCAAATGCCCATGCCGCACAACGGGCCGCGGGCTTCGCCCGTCGCGGAACGGTGAAAACGCGTAACGCCTGCCTCAGCGACGGCAGCCGCGACCACGGTGCCGTGAGAAACCGTCACAGCGATACCGTTGATGGTGAGGTGGAGGGGCATCGTCTCAAGTCCCAAGTTTCAAGTCTCAGGTCCACAGTTTGCGGCGTAATTCTGCGGGGCCTCGAAGGAGCCTCGTCATCGTCGTAATCGTAATCGATCTGCGTGCGGCGCGCTTTCGAGGATGAGGAGGAGGAAGAGGATGAAGGGCAATGGCCCGGCCTGCGGCCTGAACCCAGGCCGACGGCGGAACGCGTGGACGGATCGTACTCATTGCTTAGTTGGAGTTCACGCCGTTTGCAAATCGCGACGGTGAATAAGGGGCGGTCGGGATTTCACTGGTCCGGTTGAGCAGCATATCCGCGAGCAAACGGCCAGTGCCGAGCGAAGTAGTAATGCCCAAACCTTCATGGCCCGTCGCCAACCAAATGCGGCTATTCCGGGCACTCGGGCCGATCAACGGCAGTTTATCAGGGGTTGCGGCGCGATGCCCGCTCCAAACGCGAAGCGCGGACAGTTGCCCCAGCCCGGGCATGTATTCGAACGCGCGGTTGAGCATGCGGTCGAGGATCGGCTGGTCCACTGAGGTATCTTCGGCGTCAAACTGCCGCGACGAGCCGATCAGCACCTGGCCGGTTTTGCGGGGCTGGATATTGAACGCAACGGAGGATGAATTCTGAGAGTGGGCGCTTTTCAGATAGCCCAACTCAACGATTTGATGATGGACGAATCCGGGGTGCCGATCAGTGATCACCAGATGGCCCTTCCGTTTGCGGACCGGCAGGCCGTCACTTAATTCAGAAGACCAGGGCCCGGTGGCATTGACCGAAACTCCGGCGGAAATCCGCGAGCCGTCCGCCAGTTCGACACCGCCGTCCACCAGCAACTCACGAACAGTGACCCCGGTTCGCACCTCGGCGCCCTGTCGCACGGCTTCTTCGAGGAGAAAGCGCGCCGCACAGGGTGGATAAAGCACGGCATCATCGGCGACGCGCAGGCCGCCGGCTATGCCCGGCCGCAGGTTGGGTTCAGCGCGCGCGACGCACTCCTCGTCCAGCACTTCCACGCGGACGCCGCGCTCGCAGTACAGGTTCTGTTTGCGATGAACTTCAGCCATCTCTTCCTCGTCAGCCGCGAGCCAGAGCGTGCCGCATTGTTCATACTCGATGTCGTCGGGCAGGTCGGGGACCCGTTGGTGCCAGAGCGCGCGTGAGTAGGAGGTAAGGGCGAACTGGGCCGCGGAGTCGTCCATGACGACAATGTGGCCCATACCCGCGCCGGTGGTGCCGCCGCCAATGGGGCCACGGTCCAAGACCAGCACCTTGAGGCGGCCCCGGGCGCATTCAGCGGCGCAGGCGGCGCCGACAATCCCCCCACCGACAATGATGATATCAAAGGGCTGGCTCATACCCGGATACCCCAACAGAACGGGTCCCGTTCGTCCAGCAACAGCGTCGTTTCGGCATTCACGAAAGCCCGGCCGGTGATTCGCGGGGCGATTTTCTTGCTCGCTTTATCGAGCCATTCGAAGCGTCCGGTGAAGGTGCTGCCGATAATGCTTTCCTGCACCCAGGCCGCGCCGGGGGCAAGTTTGCCATCGGCGGCGAGGCAGGCGAGTTTGGCGCTGGTGCCGGTGCCGCAGGGTGAACGGTCGTAGGCCTTGCCCGGGCACTGCACGAAGCTGCGCGAATTCGCGCCCGGCACTGTGGGCGGACCGAACAGCTCGACGTGATCGACGTCCGGGAACCCCTGCGCATTGACCGCCTGGCGGACGCGCCAGCAAAAGTCAGTCAACTGCTCGACGTTCGCCAGCGACAATTCCTGGCCGTGCTGCTCCACCAGGAAGAACCAATTCCCGCCCCAGGCGACATCGCCCGTGACCTGGCCGAATCCGGGCACGTCGGCGACAAAAGCCTGGCGCGCCCGCCAACTGGGCACGTTGGAAACCGAAACCTCACCGTCGGGATGGAGCGTGGCGCTGATGACGCCGACCGGGGTCTCAATGAGGTGCTCGCCCGGGCCGATGCGGCCCAGGTGGGCGAGGGAGGCGACGAGACCGATGATTCCGTGACCGCACATGCCCAGGTAGCCGACATTGTTGAAAAAGATCACGCCCGTTACACAGGCCGGGTCTTTTGACGGAACCAACGACGCGCCGACCACCACGTCTGAGCCGCGCGGCTCGTTGACCACGGCCGACCGGAACTCGTCGTGGTGGTCGCGAAAGAACGCCAATTTGTCTGCGACGCTGCCGTTGCCCAACTCGGGACCGCCGCTCAGGACGATGCGAGTCGGCTCGCCGCCGGTGTGGGAGTCGATGATGCCGACGCGGTTCATGGCACGCTTTGCGCGATTTTTGACTTTTGACTTTTGATTTTAGAATTGACCATGCGGCGAGCGGGGACTGGTGATTGGTGATTGGTGATCAGTGATTGGAGTCGTGGGCGATGTTGAATGGCCTCGTGGATGATTTTCAGGACTTGGCTGCGCTCGGCGCCGACGAGCGGCAGGCGAGGCGCGCGGACCCACTCGCTGCCGAGGCCGCACTCCTGCACCGCCAGCTTGATGTACTGAACAAACTTCGTGTGCACGTCCAGGTGCAGCAACGGCGCGAACCATCGGTACAACTCGCGCGCTTGCTCCCAGTGCCCGCGTCGGGTCAACTCCCAGAAGTGCTGGTTTTCATTCGGGAACGCGATGCCGCTGCCGGCAACCCAGCCGTCAATGCCGAGGATGGCGCTTTCGAGCAACAGGTCATCGACGCCGGTAAAAATCGCGTAGCGGTTGCCGAGGGCAATCCGCAGATCGGTGATACGGCGGGTGTTGCCCGAGCTTTCCTTCAGCGCGACGAAATTCTCGACCTCCGCCAGTTCGGCGAACATCTCGGGGGTAATGTCGTTGGCGTAACTGATCGGGTTGTTGTAAATCATGATGGGCAACCCGGTGGCCTTTGCCGTGACACAAAAGTGGCTCAGCGTTTCTCGCGGGTCGCCGCGGTATAACATGGCCGGCATCAGCATGAACCCATCGACGCCGAGTTGCTCGAGGTCGCGCACGTAACGGCACGCCTCCGCCGTGCTCGTCTCGGCGACGCCGCTCAGCACCGGTACCCGGCCGGCCACGACCTTGATCATGGCCCCGATCAGTCGCCGCTTTTCTTCGGGCAGGAGCGCCTGGTTCTCGCCGAGCGACCCGAGAAAAATGATCCCGGACACGCCGGAAGCCAGCAACGCCCTGACGTGGCGGCCAGTGGCCTCCAGGTCAAGAGATTGATCTTTGTTAAGTTGGGTGGTAATCGCGGGGAAAACGCCGCCCCAACAGGGTTTCTTCATATTCCCTCTTAGTTTATGAGCAGGGGAAGGCCGGTGTCTTGGCTGGAAATGACAGCACAAGTGTTAAAAGGGTCATCAAACCGTTTCGCTGCGCTTAAGGCTGCGAAACTGGGTGGGTGTCAAGTTGGTCGCGGAGCGGAAGGCACGGGTCATCGCGCTATGGTCATAAAAGCCGCAAGCGTAGGCGATGTCGGATAACGAGAGGTCGGTTTCAGTCAGCAGGCGGGTGGCGGCGGCGAGTCGGGTTTGCATAATGAGCTGGTTGGGGGTGAGGCGGAAGATGCGCTTGATCAATCTGGCAAAACGAAAGGGCGGTAAGCCCGCGTGTTGGGCCAGGGAACTGGGCGAAAGCGGTTCATCGCAATGCGATTCCAGGTATTCCAAGGTGCTGGCGAGGCTGGCGGGAATGGTGGCGGCATCGCCCGGGGCGCGCAGGTCACGAGAGATGCCGACGACGCCAACAATATCGCCGTCGTGGTTGCGCATGGGGAGCTTGGTGGTCAGGCACCAGCCGGGGCGGCGGCGGGCGTACCAGTGCAGTTCGAGGTGATCAATCACGGGCCGTCCCGTGCGCACCACGGTCTGGTCCTGCGCCGCGTAGAGCTCGGCCAATTCCTTGGGGAAAACCTCGCGCACGTGCCGGCCCAACAACTCCCCCTTTTCCTGCAGGCCGCAGCGTTCGACCAGCGACTGATTGACGGCGAGATAGCGGCCACGGGAGTCCTTAAGAAAAAAGGCAGTCTCGGGCACGTGGTCGAACAGTTGTTCGATAATCGCCAACTCGGGGGAAACCGGCGGGCGGGCCTCCGTGGCAGGCCTGGACTGCGCTAATAGGTCAGATTTCACGGTCGGGATGTCATTTTAAGCCAAGACAGACTGGCCTTCAAACACTTAACTTGGCAAAGTAAACATGACCCAGACCAAACACGCAATGCTGCCCGTGGTTTTTGATTTGGAGTATTTCTTAACCTAGTTCACTAATGCCCGACACAACTCGACTGGTCCACCTATGAAAAACACACAACACATGAGTGCGCTGGCCGGTGCACTGCTCGTCTTCGCTGTGAACCTTTCTGTCGAGGCAGACTCACTGACCAACAACTTTACCAGCCCCTTTGATTACGTTGCCAACGGCATCATTGGCGACACCAATTGGGATGGCATCTATCTTCGCTTCGGCGACGTTCCCGGAGGCAACATTGGTGGCAACCCTGCGGGCAACACCCTCATTGCGAACAGCGCCATCACTTACCCTGGCTACCTGGCCCTGCGCTCCTCCGGCGGTGACTGGGCCGGCGCCGGTGACGATGCCGTCTTACTGTGGAAACTACTGGCGGGTGATTTCGACGTTTCTGTTCAAAGCAGTCCGTTCACTCTTTCCGGCGGGATTGCCTTCGACAACGGCGCTTTCCAAATGGCCGGCCTGATGGCCCGCGCTTATGATACCAACAACTCGGGTGCGCCCTATCCTAACGCGGCAGAGAATTATGTGATGCTCCTGCGCTTTCAGGAGAACTTCGGCGCCGGCGGGATCGACGAAGTCAACGAGGCCAGAAATGGCTCCCGGGTCGAGCACACTTTCCCCGATGACAGCAGCACCTCCAGCCTTCAGGCTACCCGTTACTATCGCATCGTTCGATCTTCGCTGACCAACTTCACCTTTTATTGGAAGACCAACCGATCCGACACTTGGGCGCAGATCACCAACAACCTCCCCTCCGGAGGCGTCCTCGTCCGCAGTGACCTTGTCGGCCCGCTTCAGGTCGGGATTGCCCAGTCCCCTTTCAGCAGCGGCGCCCATGATGCTGTCTTTACCGACTTCGAACTTACCGCTCCCGGCCTGACTTTTCCGGCTCCGCCCGCGGGCGGACCGTCCGCGTTAGTCGCCACCGCCACGAACACCGCCGGGTCGCTGACCCTCTCCTGGACCTTAGGGAACTCCGGCGATAGCACTCTGGTCGTGGTCCGCGCAAATGGCCCGATCCTGGGCAACCCAATCCAGGGCGTCGTCTACCCGGCGGACGCCGCGTTTGGCGATGCGGCCACGCAATTCAGTGTGGGCGGCCAGTATGTTGTCTATAACGGGACCGGCAATAGCCTTACGGTCACCAATCTCGCCGGCCTCAACAATGTCTACACTGTCGCCGTTTACGAGTACACGAATCCCGCCGCCCCCGTCTATAACACCGCCAGTCCTGCGACCAACAGCTTCCCCGGGCCCGGCATCATCACCGGCGTCCTTTGCAGCATCGTCCCGACCAATCTCCCCCTGGGCGGCGCGGCTCTCGGCAAGCTCTTTGCGACGTTCAGCAGCGGTGGCGGACTAGTCGACGAGTCTGCAGGTGCCTCCTGGGCCTCCAGTGATCCTACGATCGCAGCCTTCCTCAATGGCAGCACCTTGAGCGCCCTGGCCACTGGCTCGGTCACGGTCACCGGCTCCTTCCAGGGGTTTATTGCCACCCAGGTCATCAATGTCCATGCCCCGGCTTTCACCGACGACTTCAGTGCCTACCACGATTACATCTCCAACGGGCTCCAAGGCTCCACTTGGGACGGCTTGTTCCTCAATTATGGCGACGTCCCTGGCGCTAACGTCGGGTCCGATAATACTAAAGGCGTAAGCGTCCAGTTCCTGGCCAATACGAATGTCCTCTATGTCGAGTCTGCCGGCAGCTCCTGGTTCATCGCCGGCAACGACGGTCCCTTCATCCATAAAATCGTCACTGGCGACTTCCAGGCTGCCGTTCATGTCGGCGTCATGAGCACTATTAACAATTGTGACGGTGGTATCATGGCCCGCCTCTTCAACAACTCCGGCACTGCCTCACAGGGTGGTGGTGGCGGCGCCGGTGGCTCCGAAACTCATATCAACTGGGTTAAGATCCAAAACGGCCAGGTCGCCGCCCGCGTCACCGTCGACAGCGGCGGCACCACCATCCTGAACGGACTCAATACCACCGACCGATGGCTCCTGATGCAACGGGTCAACTCTACCAATTTCTACCTGTACCAAGGCGCCATGGGCACTAACTGGGCCTTTTTTACCAATGTGGTTATCGCCGAGGCTGCGAACAACGCTCCGATGGAGGTTGGCCTCGAAAACGAACTGCGCACCGCCGGTGACGGCTGGGTGCCGTTTGACACTTTGATGATCGATGGCCCGGGCATCACGCCGCCGACCAATCCGCCGCCTCCGGCCACCAATCTGCAGGTCGCACTCAACAGCGACTTATCGATGACCTTTAATTGGGTCGCTGCGGATGCTGCGGGCAACCCTATCCGTAGCGGGTTGATTATGCGTGCGGGCGCGCCGATCACGGCGTTTCCGACCTTGGCCCAGGCAGGCAATATTGGCGGCACCGGAACGCCCGTCAATTTCGGGAGCGGGGTTAGTGCCGGAGATGGCAACTGGCTGACGTTTGTTACGGGCAACCCGGCGTCTTCGACGAATGTGACGTGCACGGTACAGAACCTTTCACCAGGTGTGGTGTATTATGCCGCCGTTATCACCTTCACCGGTGCTGGCGGCAATAAATCCTTCAACAACGCCCTTCCGGCTTCCGGCGCCAACACCAGTCTCCAGGACGGTTCCTTGCTGGGCATTTCGATGCCGCCCGTCCCCTCTATCCCCATCGGCGGCATCGCTAGGCCCGTCGTCCTTGGCCACTTCCAGGGCGGCACCATTGTCGACATCAGTCCGCACGTCTTGATGGTCTCCACTAATACCAGCGTCATCATCACAACCAATGGCATTCTCACCGGCATGGCCAGCGGCACCATCTTCCTGAGTGCCAGTTACGGCGGTTTTACTAATACCTTCAACGCCACCGTCCGCCCACCAACCTTCACGGATGAGTTCGCCGTCAATCACGACTACCTCGCTTTGGGCGTCGCCGGTTCTTCCTGGTCCGGCTTTTACAACGTCACCGGGGCTACCAATCCCATACCCAATTCCGAATTCACCGGCGCCGTCCCGGGCGACGGCGCGACGGTCGTTGATGCAAACATTACGAGTAACGGCGTCCTGACCGTCACCCAGATTGGCATGGGTTGGGAAAATGATTCCGTCGATGGTTCCTTCCTCTTCAAATATGTGCCCGGCGATTTCCAGGTGGCCGTGCATCTCCTCAACATGGACACCACCGCCTACAATCAGCCCGGCCTGCTGGCCCGTGCTTTCAGCGCCGGCACCAACGGAAATGCCCTGATACCCTTTCCAAAGTTATTCGCAGCCGAGCGCAGCGGGCCTCCGAAGCGGAGCGTAGCGAGGCTGTGAATAACTTTGCCGCGATGAGTTTTGAATCCAATTTGCGAGCTGGCCACAATGGTGCCGGCCGTAAGGCCCGGGGTCGAACACGGTCTCTTTGCCCTCATCCTACGAGGATTGAGCCCAGAACACCGATCGACCCTGGGGCTTTTATCCAAAAGTCTGAGAGAACTTCACCCCACGAGGGTCACCGTATCAGGACGACTCGCGATAAGGGCCAAGGGCCGCGTGCCAGTAAACCTATGACTGAACCATTGAGCTGGGAGCAAATTACCCATTATGCCGGCTTTGACTGGGCCAAGGACCACCACGATGTGGTGGTCGTCAACCCGCAAGGCAAAATCGTTAAGGACCTGACCTTCGAACACAGCGCCGAAGGCTGGGCTAAATGGAAGGGACTGGTTGCCGCCTACCCGCGCTTGGCGGTGGCCATCGAAACCAACCAAGGCGCGGCGATTGAACAACTACTGGAAAGTGGGGCGGCCGTTTATCCGGTCAACCCCAAGAGTGCCGAGCGCTATCGGGACAGAAAAGCCCCCAGTGGAACCAAGACCGATTACTTGGACGCCTGGAGCTTGGCCGATGCACTGCGAGTCGATGGCCATGGTTGGCGGGCTTTAAAGCCGCTGGATCGGTTGGTTCAGGAGCTACGAATCCTCTGTCGGGATGAGGTGGAACTCATCGGCAAGCGCACTGAAATGGTCAACCAGCTCCAGGCCGCCCTCCATGAGTATTATCCAGCGGCGCTGCAGGCCTTTGATGATTGGACCGCAACCCCCAGCTGGAGCTTTGTGCAGCAGTTTCCGACGCCCCAGGTGCTGCGCGAGGCCGGCCGGCGCAAGTGGGAAACATTCCTGCATGTCCATCGACTGTATCGGCCAGAACTCAACGAGAAGCGATTGGAAATTTTTGCTCGCGCCCATGAGTTTTGCGGTCCGCCAGTCGTCACCCGGGCCAAGAGCCGATTGGCCCTGACGTTGATCAAGCTACTGCAGACTTTGGATAAGCAACTGGAAGAGTATCGCCAGGAAATCCGGCGGCTGTTCAACGAACATCCCGACCATGATCTGTTCGGTTCTTTGCCCGGAGCAGGAGAAAAACTGGCGCCACGATTGCTTAGCGAGCTGGGCTCAGATCGGTCCTTATTTGAGAGCGCACAAGCTCTCCAATGCTATGTAGGCACAGCACCCGTGAGCTTCCAATCCGGCCAGGTCCGCCAGGTCTACGCGCGCTATATGTGTAATAAAACCTTCCGGCATGCCGTTCATTTATGGGCCGACTTAAGCCGGAAGTTTTGTTCCTGGGCCCAGATTTACTACCGCCAACTACGCGAAAGGGGCAAAAGTCATGCTTCGGCATTGAGGTGTCTGGGCCAGCGTTGGCTCAAAATCCTTTGGAAAATGTGGCAGACAAAGACCCCTTACAACCCTGATTTCCATATGGCCAATCAGCTCAAACATGGCTCTTGGGTCCTCAGCGTAAAACCGAACAAACCCCTGTGAATAACTTCTATGAAAAAGCCCTTCCCAGCACAGAGAACTTCTGGGCT
>DATMRF010000037.1:0-82205 GCA_035566435.1 Candidatus Acidiferrum sp. | reverse complement strand
AAGCGAGCCATGCTCACCAAAGAGCCCACTAACTGGAGAGCCGGATGCGGGAAATCCGCCCGTCCGGTTCGGAGGGAGGGGTGGCGCACCTGCGCCATCCCTACCCCTATCCATCGTTGCACCGCTGCGCGGTGCATGCCGGTGTCCGGTTTAGTTCGAGCGTCAGCGGCGGCTGGCTCTCACCGCTGATGGTGATCGCTAAACTGCTGAGCTGCAAATGAGTGAAATCCTCACAGATGTGCTGTTGGCCCCGTGGGGTTTGCTTGGCTGCCCCTTTCCCGCATGGTTGAAGAGCTACGGCGGGAGCGCTACCAACCGGAAGAACTTTTGCGCGCCCGTGATGAAGTTAGTGTAAGGCGATGTGGCGTTGGGGATGTTAGTAAATACCCCCGCCGCCGTTGGCGCGGATTGAAGGGAAAATGGCGATGCCGCCCCATTCCAGTTCAAGACCACATGACTCAAATTAAACTGAATGTTCAAGGGAATGGGAGCGGTGGCCGAGGCAGGGAAAGGCAAGGCAAAGAGCGTGCCATAGCCGTTGGTGCCGCCACCGACCGCCGTGCCATAGAGCACGTTCTGCGATAAAACCAAACCTGGTGTCGGATTGGCCCCGTCGCTGTTGATGCCATTCGTGCCTTGGGTCGGAGAAAAGCTGTAAAGCAGAGTAAAATTAGAACCCTGGGCGCCAAGGCTGTAGATCGTGCCACTGCCCGCAGCGCCGCCACCAGCAGCCGTCCCGTAGAGCGTTTGGCCCGAGATAATCAAGCTGGCACCCGGAGCAACTCCGTCGTTGCCGCCGGTGAAACTATAAAGGCTCTTAAAACCGGAGCCATCGGCGCCGAGGCTGAACACGGTGCCCTGGCCATTGGTGCCAAAGCCGTGGCTGCCGCCATACCCCGTTGTCCCATAGAGCCTGTTGCTCGATAGCAGCAAGGCGCCTTGCGACGGGAAAGCGCCGTCGTTGCCGCCGGTGAAACCATAAAGGTTCGTAAAATTGGAGCCATCGATGCCGAGGCTGAACACGGCGCCATACCCATGGCTGCCGCCCGCGTTCGCAGTCCCATAGAGCGTGTTGCCCGACAGAATCAGGTCGCCTACCGGATAAGCGCCGTCGTTTGCGCCGGTGAAGGTATGGAGGGTCGTGAAATTTGAGTTTGCGGTATTAAAACTGAACACGGTGCCATAGCCGTTGCTGCCGCCATACTGCGCCGTTCCATACAACGTGGTGCCTGCCAGAGCCAAAGCGGCAATCGGATTGATCCCATCGCTGTTGAAACTGAGACCTGTTTTCGCATCGTTCGTGGGAGTGCTGAAAACATGCAGGGCAATCAACTGCGACGTTAGGATGTTGAAGCTAAACACATTGCCATAGCCGCTCTGAGCGCCGTTGCAGGTCGTCCCGTAGAGTGTGCTGCCCGATAGAATGACACGGGCCTGCGGATTGGCTCCATCGTAGTTTTCAAAGTTATTAGGCGGGTTCAAGTTCGGGAAATGAAGCAGATCGGTAAAAGCAAGGTTTGCATCGTTAAAACTGAAAATCGTGCCATCTTTGGGCGCCACGCTAAATGCCGTTGTGCCATAGAGCGTGTTGCCGGATAGCACCAGGCCGGCAAATGGAAAAGCTCCGTTGGTACCGGCGAACGTAAGGACCACGTTGAAGTTGGTGTAATGCGGGACCGGCAAGAGGGCGGTCAATGCGGCAGGGCCTAAGCCGGTGACCCTGAGGCCGAGGTTGTTGGTGGCAATGAGCGCGAGGGAAAAGACCCCGTTGGAGGAGTAGATGTGGGACGGATTCTCAACGGTGCTGGATGAACCATCGCCAAAATTCCAGTTCCAATTGGTGACGGCGTGGCCGCCATTGTCGATGCTTGCAGCGGTGAAGTTCACCGTGAGAGGAACCAATCCGCTGGTAGGAGCGGCGGTGAACGCAAGGGTGAGCGGTGCCACCACGATCGACGGGCCCGAGCCGCCAACGGCGAGTCCAAGGCTGTTCGTCGCAGTAAGAGAAACCGAAAAAGTGCCGCTGGCGGAGAAGGCGTGGGACGGATTCTGAACGGTGCTGGATGAACCATCGCCAAAGTTCCAGTTCCAATTGGTCAGGGTGTGGCCGCCGTTGTCGATGCTCGCGGAGCTGAAGCTCACCGGGAGAGACTCCAGGACGTTGGTTGGATTGGCCGAGAATACAACGGTGAACGGAAACACGGCAATGGACAGGGCGGCTCCGGCAACCGGGACGCCGTTGCTGTTCTCGGTGAGCGCGACAGGGAAAGTGCCGCTGGTGGAGAAGGTATGCGAAGGATTCTGCGCGGTGCTGGTGGAGCCGTCGCCAAAATCCCAGTTCCAGTTGGCCACGGCATGGCCGCCGCTGTCAATTCCCGCGGAGGTGAAGCTTACAGCAAGAGGCATTGGACCATTGGTGGGATTCGCGGTAACGGCAATTCCGGGCAACTGCTGGGCCGGAATCCCGGCGAAAGCGGCGCCACTCCAGCCGGTCGTGCCAGGCAAATAATAGGCAGTCGCCTGACCGTCACCAAGGAACGCATACGCCCCAACGGTTGGAGCGTTGCCCTCGAAATACACGCCGTCCAGGTAATAGTCGTTCTGGAACGCATAGGCGCCGATGTTGGTGACGCTACCGGGAATTGTCAGGGTAATCGTTCTGTAAAAGAGGTTCGCGATGGCATCCCCGGCGATGGCAGTCACCGGCAGGCCATAGAGCGAACCGGGGATGAGCACCGTGTCGCTCGCGCCGGTGTAGCTTTGGATGGTAATTGTCCCCTGGTTGGTCGTGAAGGTGAATTCGTCCTGGGGAGGCGGCAACGCTTGAATGGAAGCAGGGCCAGAGCCGAAAACCGTGTAGCCGAGGTTGTTGGTCGCCAGGAGGACAACGGAGAACGTGCCACTGTTGGTGTAGGTGTGGGAAGGGTTTTGAAGGGCGCTAATCGAGCCATCGCCAAAATCCCAGTTCCAATTGGTGACGGTGTGGCCGCCGTTATCAACGCCCGCAGAGGTGAAGTTCACCGTGAGGGGCTCCAGTCCGATGGTTGGGTCGGCAGTGAAGGCGACGGAGAAAGGGGACACCCTGACCGAAAGGATTGAGCCGGCAGCGGGGAAGCCGTTGCTGCCGTTCTCGACGAGCACGACCGAGTAAATGCCGCTGTTCGTGTAGGTATGCGAGGGATTTTGAGCGGCGCTGGTTGAGCCATCGCCAAAATTCCAATTCCAATTCGTGACGGCAGCGCCACCGCTGTCACCACCCGCAGAGGTGAAGTTTACCGCGAGCGGCGCCGAACCGGCGGTTGGATTGGCCGTGACGGCGATGGCGCTCAACTGTTTGGTTGGAACACTGGAGCCTATCGTGCTACCCCAGCCCGTCGTGCCAGCGAAATAGTAAGCCGTGGTGCCGTCGCCATAGAATACGTGCGGACCAGCACTCGGAGCGTTGCCCTCGAAATACACGGCGGTCAGGTTGGCGTCGAACTCGAATGCGTAATCGCCAATATTGGTGACACTGGCCGGAATCATCACGGTGACCGCGCTGGAGATCAAGTTGAACGCATAACCCTGGATGCCGGTAACCGGCAGCCCATAGATCTGGCTCGGGATGATCACCGGCCCACCTGAGCCGAGGTAGCTGGCGATGGTGAGCGCCCCGTTGTTGGTGGTGAAAGTGAATTGGGCCTGCGGTGGCGGTAACGCCAGGATGGTAGCCGAGCCTGAGCCAAGGACAGTGTAGCCAATGTCGTTGGTCGCCAGGAGGGCAACGGAGAACGTGCCACTGTTCGTGTAGGTATGGGAAGGATTCTGAGCCGTGCTGGTTGAGCCGTCGCCGAAATTCCAGTTCCAATTCGTGACGGCGTGGCCGGCACTGTCAGTGCTGGCCGAGGAGAAGTTCACCGTTAGAGGGATCGTTCCGCTGGTGGGATTGGCGGTGAACGCAAGGGTGAGCGGGGTCACGGTGATGGACGGGCCCAGGCCGCCAACCATGAGGCCAAGGTTGTTGGTTGCCACCAAAGCGACGGAAAAGGTGCCTCGGGCGGCGTAGGCATGGGAGGGGTTTTGAGCGGTGCTGGCTGAGCCATCGCCAAAATTCCAGTTCCAATTGGTCAGCGTGTTGCCGCCGTTGTCAACGCCCGCAGAGCTGAAGCTCACCGCGAGAGACTCCAGGACGTTGGTTGGATTGGCAGTGAACACGACGGTGAGCGGAGACACGGTGATGGACTGGGCCGTTCCGGCCACCGGCACGCCGTTACCATTCTCGATCAGCGCAACGGGGAAAGTGCCGCTGGTCGAGTACGCATGGGAGGGATTTTGAGCGGTGCTGGTTGAGCCGTCGCCAAAATCCCAGTTCCAATTCGTGACGGTGTGACCCGCGCCGTCAACCGCCGCGGCAGTGAAGCTCACCGCGAGAGGCTCGAGGCCGTTGGTGGGATTGGCGGTGATGGCAATGCCGGGCAACACCTGGGTCGGAACAGCGGCGCCGACGGTGCTGCCCCAACCGGTGGCTCCCGGCAAGTAATAGGCCGTCTGGCTGCCACCGAGCAGGTTGTCATCAAAGAAGACGTGCGAACCCACGGCCGGAGCGTTGCCCTCGAAATACACGCGGGTCAGGCCGTAGTCGGACGCAAATGCATAATCCCCGATGTTGGTAACGCCGCCCGGAATCGTTACCATGAGCGCCGTTGAGGACTTGCCTGAGATCGCGCCACCCGCAATGGCGGTCACGGGCAAGCCATTAACCCAGCTAGGAATGGCCACGACCCCGCCCGGGCCAGTGTAATCCGTGATGGTAAGCGCGCCGTTATTGGTGGCGTAGCTGAATTGGGCTAGCGCTTCCGAAGACGTCAAGGGCAAGCAACCTAAAAGGAACACCCAGAATGCTTTCATTTGATTTTGTGCCAAACGGCCCCAAGGACCCTTGCCCGCAAGTCCGGAGCCCGCCGGCCGGCGACGGTTGGTCGTTCTCCAAGCCTGGTTTTTGACGGCGGCAACCGCCTGCCATTGTGCGTCTCTGGGTTACGGATTTGACGTTAACTGAATTGATATGAAATATCAAGACAAATCCTCGACAGACAAATCCTCGAAAGAGCGGCAGGAATGAGTAGCCGGAGGCAATTGATTGATAGGACATTGCTCGTTTTCAGGGTTGTCCAGCCTGCTCGGGGGACTTAAGTTACCCGAAAGCCAAAGACGAAAAAGAAATTGGAAGCAGATACAAGCTCACGTTACTTCATAGTATCACTAAATGAATAGAATGAATGCTAAGGTTGATGGATATTTGCGCAAGTCCAAACAGTGGCAGGAAGAAATGAAGAAATTGAGAATGATCATTCTCGACTGCCAACTGACCGAAGAATTGAAGTGGGGTAAACCTTGTTACACGTTTCAGGAAAGCAACGTAGTTATAATACAAGGATTTAAAGAATTCTGTGCGCTTTTGTTTTGCAAAGGTGCCTTGTTAAAGGATCCCAATGGCATTCTAAAAAAACCCGGGGAGAATACGCAGGCGGCCCGCCGGATTCCGTTCACCAATGTTCGAGAAATCGTTGAAATGAAACCCATCTTGAAGGCCTTTATTTATGAAGCCATTGAAGTGGAAAAAGCCGGTTTGGAAGTGAATTTTAAAAAGAATCCGGAACCTATTCCTGAAGAATTTCAAAATAAATTAGATGAAATCCCCGCTCTGAAAACGGCTTTTGCTGCATTGACGCCGGGACGGCAAAGAGCATACATCCTTTACTTTTCTGCAGCCAAACAAACCAAAACCCGGGAGTCGAGGGTTGAAAAATGCATGCAGCAAATTCTCAAGGGAAAGGGATTGAATGATCAGTAATGGGTCTTAGCCACAGAATTCCTCAATTGCGGTCTTCGCACAAACGCCGGGCACGGTCGAGAAGCAGGCCCTTTCAATCCTTGGGTTCCTCAAAGACAGAGGTGCATTAACCAGCAGCAGGCCGGAAATAATGGGGACGCGGTGGAACGCGCCCCTACCCTTCATTGGGGGAAACAATGGGGACGCGGTGGAACACGTCCCTACCCTTGATTGGAGGAAATGATGGGGACGCGGTGGAACGCGTCCCTGCCGTTGCATCTTTCGGCTGGCAAACCTGGCCCCTAACCCGTAATCAAGAGGCGGTGGACGATGAAGCAGGGCCGCATCGGGAATCTGACTAATTCGCAACGGCTGGCGGCAGGCACAGCATGTATCTCGCGTATTTTTTGAAAGGCGCGGTCACCGGGTTTTCGCTGGCGGCGCCCATTGGACCGGTCGGCATCCTGTGCGTGCGGCGCACGCTCGAGCACGATGCGCGGCACGGCCTGCTTATCGGCGTCAGCGCGGCCTCCAGTGACATGGTCTTCAGTATCGTCGCGGCTTTTGGACTCACGCTCGTCTCGGATTTCATTGCCCTCGAACAGTACTGGCTTCGCGTCGTTGGCGGACTCATCCTGCTCGGAGTCGGATATGGAACCTTCCGGAGCCGTCCAAGCGCGGAGAAAGCGCCCGGGCCGCCGCGCGACCACACGTGGGCCGTTTGTTCGACTGCCCTGCTCGTGTTTACCAATCCCTTGACGCTCTTCGGTTTTGTGGCGGCGTTTGCCATGCTCGGAGTCAAGGGCATCGTTGTCCATCGGGTCTCCGGCCTGCTGCTCGTCGCCGGCGTCTTCTTGGGCTCCCTGGCATGGTTTGTCCTCCTTATTGGATTTGTTCATTCATTTAGCGACAAGGTCAAGCGGGTCGGCCTCCCGTTTGTGAATCGCGTTGCCGGCTCGCTGTTGGTACTCTGCGGTCTCTATGCTTTATGGAATGGCCTCCGGGGACTGTAAGAGATGATTACCGGTGCTCGAGTTTTTGTCACCGGCGCCACCGGGTTCATCGGCACAAAGTTGGTTCAGGAACTTGTCGAACGGGGGTATTCCGTGCGGGCGCTGGTCCGTCCCTCCAGCAAGACAGAGGGCCTGGACAACCGGCGTGTCGAACTTCGGCAAGGCAACACCCTCAACGCCGATTCGTTGCGCCGGACCATGCAGGGTTGCGAGCAGGTGTATCACCTGGCCGCCTACGCGAAGAACTGGGCGCCCAGCAAGAAGGTTTTCTTCGAGCAAAATGTGACCGGGACGCGCAATGTACTCTCTGCGGCCGAGGCTTGTGGTGTGAAGCGCGTGGTCATCACCTCCAGCATCGTCACCCTGGGGCCGACCGCACCCGGAGTGGTGGGTGACGAGACCCTGCCGCGGACGACCCAACGGTTCTTCACAGAGTATGAAGAGACCAAGTCGGTAGCGGAGCGCGAGGTCCTCGTGTGGGCGGCACGCGGCGGGCCGGCGGTGATCGTCAATCCCACTCGTGTGTATGGGCCCGGAAAACGGACGGAGGGCAACTCGGTCACGCTGATGATCGAGCAATACAATCGCGGCCGCCTGCCGGTGCTCTTGAACGGCGGCGTGAACGTGGGCAACTATGCTTTCGTGGACGATCTCGTGAGAGGTTATGTGCTGGCGATGGAGAAAGGCCGGGTTGGAGAGCGCTACATTCTGGGCGGCGAAAACGCTTCCTTGAAGTGCTTCTTCCAAAAGGTGGACGAGGCGGCCGGGCGGCGGCATCGGCAGATTTCCCTGCCGCCCTGGGCCGCTTTGGCTTTCGCGCGGTTTGAGCAATGGAAGGCTGGGTGGTTTGGGCTCTATCCGCAAATTACGCCCGGATGGGTCGAGACGTTTCTTGCGGACTGGGCCTACTCCTGCGCCAAGGCGGAGCGGGAGCTGGGCTACACCATCACCCCTTTGAAGGAAGGCATTCGCGCCACTTGCGAATGGCTTGCCACCCAACGCGGAGGCGGAAAATGAGCGGGACCCCGCCTCCAGGATTGTGGCGCGCCCGGTTCTCGGGCGCAGCCAGGAAACCGACAGTGATCCTGCTGTTGGCCCCGCTGCTCCTGACCACGTTCAAGTACTACGGTTCGAAATCTTTCTACCTGTCTGAGCTGGCGGGCAAGTTTGTTCTTCTCAATGATCCCGTCCGGACCGCGGAGCTCTGGCATTTCTGTTCGGGTTTCCTTTTGCTGGGAGCGTTGCCGGCGCTAGTGGTCAGGCTAGTGTTCAAGGAATCGCTGGCGGACTACGGCGTGCAACGCGGCGACACGCGCTTCAGCCTCAAGGCGCTGCTGGTGTTGCTGCCGGTAATGGTAGCGCTGACCTATCCCGCCGCGCGGGTGCCGGGGTTCCTGGCCGAATACCCGGTCGATCCTGGCGCGGGGAGTTCCGCAGCCGCTTTCTTAAGTCACGCGGGAACGTATCTCGTCTATTACGCGGGCTGGGAGTTTTTCTTCCGAGGATTCATGCAATTCGGTTTGAGAGGCGCGCTGGGAGATTGGAACGCGATCCTGGTGCAGACGCTGGCGTCCTGCCTCATCCACATCGGCAAGCCCGCAGGGGAAATCTACGGGGCCATTCTGGCGGGGCTCGTGTGGGGTTTGCTCGTGTTCCGGACACGTTCGCTGTGGCCCGTGGTCCTGATGCACTGGGTTCTGGGCGTGTCGCTCGATTTCTTCATCTGTTTCACCGCAAAGGGTGGCTGACGTGGAGAGCAACGAATCACCACCCAAACCCGCTCGGCTGCCTGCCACCGATGCGCTGATCCTGGCGACGCTCGCCCTGTTCACCGCGCTGACCCTGGTGTTCCACCAGTTGATCAACGGGTGGGGGCCGCTGGTCCTGAAGAATCTCGCCGTTGGCGTGGCCTACCTGGCGTTCCAGCAATCTGCGGCGCGGACTCGTTCGAAGCCTTTTAAGTTCGCCCTGCGCGTGGTGCCGGTGACCCTCGCTTACGGCTACTTGTTCCTGGCGGTCGATAAGCTGCAGTTGATCTTGCACGGGCGGTTCCTGGACGATGTCGTCATCCGCCTCGAAGCCGCCGTCTTCGGCGGGCAGCCAACCTTGTGGCTGCAGCAGTTCACAAAGCCTGCGGTGACCGAATGGATGATGTTCGCCTACATGTTCTACTTTCTGATGTACCCCATCCTGTGCGCGATCATCTATTTCCGGGATGGCGAGCCGGCGATGGAGGATTACCTTTTCACTCTCGGTCTGACGAACGTTCTCTGCGACCTGGGGTTCATCCTTTTCCCCGTCGCCGGGCCAACGGCGGCGCTGGGCGAGCGCTACACCGTGCCACTTACGGGATACCTCTTTACCTGGGTGGGCGAATGGGTGCGGACGAGTCTGCAGTTTCCCGGCGGCAGCATTCCGAGCCCGCATTGCGCAGCGGCAACGGTGATGTGGGCAATGGCTTACCGTTACCACCGGCGGACTTTCTGGTTGCTGCTGCCCGTTGTGCTGTCGCTCTACGTGTCCACGTTTTACGGACGTTACCACTACGTCAGCGACGCGGTGGTTGGGGTCGCGACGGCGCTCGTGGCGGTGAGGCTGGCGCCGCTTCTGGCGCGCGCCTGGGAAAAACGAAAAAGCTGAGAAAGTGTGCGGGAGAATCCTTTCCACTGGAGGAGCCGACGTGAGGAGGCTCAGATTTCCGAGGGGTTTGGCGCAGATCAGAGCCTCCTAGCGTCGGCTGCTACAATTCCGGGCCTATTGAACGCTCGCTTACGCGGCGTTCGTTCCTTTGTTGGGCAGGTGACCGTGCCCGGCATCGTCGCCCACCAGTGCGCTGCAAAGAACGGCAAGGTCATGCGCATCCCGCAATACACGCTCTAACCACACGAACCTTCGAAGACATTCCCACCTGGCGCGGAGCTTGCCTCCCGCCGGGCGGTCTTATTTTGGAGCCATGTCTCGTTGCTCAGGGAATGACCTGGACCCGGTAGAATTTGTTGGTCGGATCGAGCGAGCTATCGGACCAAAAGCTGGTTGAATCGATGGCTTGAAGCACTGCGCTGACGGGCAGTAATGGGTAAAGCAGGTTTGTCGTCGCCAGCACCTGGTAGCGGATGTTGGAGACGCTTTGCCAGGCGAGCTGGTTCCCGTTTTGCAGACCCGTGATGCGAAGGACCGAATTCGAGTCATACGGATTCGTTCCGGCGATCAGTTCCATCCAGTCAGGCATGCCGTCGCCATCCGAATCAAGCGAGGTGTAAAGAATCCCGACCTCGACTGAACGGCTAGCGCTTAAGGTGACCTGGTTGGTGAAGGTAAGCTGGAGAAGGTTGGTGCCCGGCTCGAAACCGCTCCAGTAATAAAGGAACGACCTCAGGCCGGGGCAGCCCGGCACGGCCCCTGGAGGCCGAAGAAAATAACCCGACTCAGGCTGCAGGACGCCGTTGATGTAAAGGCTGAAAAGACCGAGGTTATTCGTGGTTAAAGTTGGGGTGAAACAGGCTTGGACGAGATAACTACCGTTCGAGGCCAGGAGCAACACGGAGCCGTCTGAGGCAGGGTTGGAGAAGAACAGCACGTTGCCCGGCGCCTGGGTAGTGACGGTGCGCGTCAGCGTTGTGATCCGGTTCGGATAGACGCTGCTGGATAGAGTCTTCAAGCGCACCGTGATCGTCGCAGTGCCAGTCGTCGGCACGGCAACGTAAGTGAAACGAAACTCCTGAGGATTATTGGGATACTGAAGATCCAAACTCGGATCTGGCATTATCGGCGTGGCCCCCACGAACACCGGCACACCGTTGGTCAGGCCGTTTCCGTTGCTCTGGCCGGTGGCAGCGTCATCATTGTTGGCATCGGAATCCTGGATGTTGAATTCGACCCCTGTTACGCTGCTATCGGCTCGTACGACAACCTGGTAGGTGGAACTGGCGATGGTGCTGCCGTCCGCTGCCGGGAAAGCAATAGCGCCGCCGGGCAATTGACCATCGTAGTAGAAGGTTTGCAGAAACGTGTTATACACGGCCGATTTGCCTGGGCGAGGAAGAAAGCCGCGCGCTCGAACGATGTGGAGCCCGGTCGCCAGGCCCGTCGTTGTGCTATTGGTGTTAAGATCGTTGTGGAGCCAAACGCCGGCGGTGGCGGGGTTGAAATTGGTGATCGCGAACTGAGTCAAACCGTAAAGCTTGGAGCTGTCGGCATCCGAGATAGCCGGGGGATTGTGGAGGAACAAAGCAATCTTGTAACGGATTTGAGCCCCACTGAGCTGGTTGCTGCCGGGAATGGTTCCCTTCCACCAATCGATGGTGCCGTCGGTGCTGTCATGGTTCACCCTAAGGGCCTGCTGCACCCGGGTGGTGGTGCCGGGTTTTGGAACGCCGAACGAGCCTTCCGGATTCGTGCCGTCGGTCGTGTAGTAAATGTAACCGGTGTCGATTTGGAATTGGTAGCCCACTTTCACCCAAATATCCACGACCTGGTTGGGTGCGGGGTTGGTAGGAACCATTTGCGTAGCCGGCGCAACGGGCACCGTGGCGTTGGTCAACACGGTGACCGGCGCAACCGGGTCATGATAGACCCAGGTGGCCGTGCTGGTATTGATATTCGCGCCATTGCCGGACCCATTGATGACCGTAAGCCCGCCGCCCACAGAATAGTAATAAGTTTCGGCGCCAAGCGAAGTCACGTTGTCCCTGGCAATTTGCCGGGCGGCGAACTTCTCGGGGCCGTACCGGAATTGGATCGCTGACTGCTCGTATCCAAGATACACATCGCTCACATAGCCGGGCCGGTTATCGCGCAAGTCCAGACCGCTGGTTGGGCCAAGCCCCGTTTGGCTGTTCAGGTCGAGGCCGCCGTCCATTTTTACGAGCGCGTTCGAGGCAGAACCGTCGCAACGAATGTCGATATCAAAGGGGGCGCTGGTCAGGACCGGAATGAGGATGGCATAGGTGTTGGCGCGCGAGGGAACATTGCCCTCGCCCGTAGCGAGGACAACGTTGCCGCCGGGGTCGATGCTCCCGCGCATCTTGAAGGGATAAAGCGGGCTGAAGCTGGGATCGCCATTGGTGCCATCGTGGCGATAAACCAACACCCGCGGGACCTCGCTGCCGCCCTGGCGGAAAGTAACCGCGTCTTTGAGACCGGCGCGGCTGGGTTCCGGCCATTGATATCCATACATCACCCATCCACCGCTGGGGATTAGAAGCTCGATGGCCCCGCCACCGGGCGCCAGCGTTTGAGCGCCGACGAAGATGAGCCGGTCCGCCGGATTCGAAGCAGTCGCAGTCGCTTGGGCCTGGGCGAGGCTGGAGGTGGCACCGTGCACGAGGAGCTTCGCGCAGGTTCGGCCATTGCCGCCGCCGGGGGAGGCGGTCGCCATTTGCGCGAGGACCGAGCCGGGCGGAAAGCCGACCACCAGCCCGAGCCCGCGGGAGGGGCTGCCATTGGCGCAGCTGTAAAATCCGTCGGCGGTGCGGCTGACGCCGTCGTCGAACAAAACATCGCCCGGGAATCCGTAATTATCGTTCATCGCGAAGACCAGAACCGTCGCATCCGGGTTAGTGTAGGCGGTCGAAATGTTCACGTCGCGGTAATCGTAACGTTCGAAGGCGACGATGTTCTGATCACTCCACCGCGGTCGTGTTCCACCCCGCGCCAGTTGATGGTGGAGGTAACCGAGTTCGGGCATGCCGTTGTCGCCGAACTCACCCAGATAATTCGCGAACGGCACGATGGGGAAGGTGGACGAAGAGGCGGGCGGGCCGGCAAAGTTGTAAGCATCGGAGTAGATCATCGGGAGGCCCTCCCGCATGAAATAATAGGCATTGTGCATCTCCCGATGGGTGACGCAGCAGAGCGCGCTATCCTGATCCTGGGCGAACTGAACACCCTGCGCCGGGGTGAAGCCGCCCGGGGGCGCGTAGTCGCGCTGGTCAAACCCCGCAAGCGAGCCGCTGCCGCGGAGAGCGCTGTCGAGCTGAGTGCGAAGAGGGGCATTGAACAGCCGCATACCGTTATTCAGGTATTCCTGGTAGGAAGGTGGCGGGCCAAGGTGCTCGCCGAACAGCATGGCGTCGTTCCGCGGCGCCTCGGTGTCAAAAACACTGTTGCGGTTGCCGTCGGTCTCAGAGTAGCCGTTGCCCAGGACATTGCTGCCGTAGCCGTGCACGTAGTCATAGATCGCCTGGATGCCGCCGGTGTAGCCGCTGAAGGTTGGGTCGTCCGTTTGGGGGCTGCCGGAACTGGCGCCAAAGAATGGGGAGGGCACGTGCTTGACGGCGTCGAGCCGGAAGCCGTCACACTTGGTAGTGTTCAGAATCCACATCGCCGCACGGATCAGATAGGAATTGACATCGTCGGCCACCGGCGTGCCGTTGGTGGTGTAAAAAGGATGCCAGGGCCCGCCAAGCGAGGGCCCGGCCGGGTTCAGGTAATACTCGGGATTAGTTGGGTGCCGGATGAACGAGAGCTTCGTTGTGGTACTGCCGAGCGTTGGCCCGAAGTTTCCGTTGACCGAGCCGGGCTCGTTCGCAAGGTCCAGCAAGCCGCCCAGCGATTCGTATTGGACGTCCCATTGGTTGTTGTAGTCCTGGACGCTGGGGCAGTTCCGGTAAAAACCTCCGGTGATCGTTTGTAGATGAAAGTCCTGCGGCAGCAGGCCCGGATACAGGTTCAAAGGGGTGTTGGCGTCGTAGCCGGGTGTGTCAAACCCGCGATGGTTCATGATGTCATCGAAATATACCCGGAGGCCAAATCGATGGGCCACCTGCACCATCTGCAGCAATTGCGCTTTCGTGCCATAGTGGGTGGCGATCGTGCCGCGCTGGTTTTTGTCGCCGAGGTCGAAAGGGTCGAACACATCGTAGCCGACAGAAAAAACGCTGCTGCCTTTGGTCGGAGGCGGCAACCAAAGACTGGTGTAGCCGGCCTCGGCGATTTCGGGCATCTTTTGAATCAAGTCGTTCCAGCTCAGTTGGAAGATCTCCAACATCGCCTCGCCCCGGCATGCGATGGCGCTCGACAGAAGCACCAGGCAGGGCGTCAAAGCTCTTTTCCGTGCGTTCATCGCGTCTTTGCGGGTTTCCGCCGCTCACCACTCGGCGGGGGATAGCCGCGGTGTGGACCATTAAAAACTCATGGGCCGGCCAGGCTGATAGCGGCGCTCAGTTTTGCGATGAGCCACTCGGGAGCGCAGCCCAGCACGACGACGGTGAGCGCCACCACCGCCACGGTGACCTGGCTCACCAGCGGAACCCGAACTGGAGCCGCCGAAGACGGGGCCTCAACGACATAAATGCGTTTCAACACCTGCAGGTAATAATAAAGCGAAACCGCGCTGAGCGCGAGGGCCAGCACCACCAGCCACAACAGGCCGAACGGCTCGGAGGGCGTTCCTAGTGCCGCGCTGAACAGGTAAAATTTGCCAAAAAAACCGGCCAACGGGGGGATGCCGGCGAGTGACAGCATGAAAATCAGCATGCAAAACGAAAGGGCCGGCGAACGGCGACTAAGGCCAGCGAAATCCGACAGTTGGCTGCCCCCGCTCTGCTTTTCCACCACGGCAACAACACCGAACGCTCCCAGAGTGGTCAGGCCGTACGTGACCGCATAATAAATAAGCGCCGCCAGGCCCGGCCCGCCGCGCGACATCACTCCGAGCAGCATGTAACCCGCGTGGGCGATAGCAGAATAGGCCAGCAACCGCCGGACGCTTCCCTGCACAATCGCGGCTAGATTCCCCAAAACCATTGAAACCGCCGCGATGATCGCGAGCACAGGTAGCCAGCCGGGCACGTACGCGTGCCATGCACCGCTACCCTCGGCTCCTTTGAATCCAAGCATCATGACGCGGGCAAAAATGAAGAAACTGGCGACCTTGGAACCTGAGGCGATAAAAGCGGCGCTCGGCGCAGGCGCGCCCTGGTAGGCGTCCGGCGCCCATAGGTGAAACGGCGCGGCGGCGACCTTGAAGCCGAAGCCAATCACTGTCATGACGATGGCGACGGCCAGGAGCGGGTCCAGCTTAGGCCCCTGAATAGAGGTGGCGATCTGGCTCAGGTTTGTCGCTCCCGACAGCCCGTAAAGCAGGCTCAAGCCAAACAACGTGAACGCGGCCGAAACCCCTCCGAACAGGAAGTATTTCAGCGCCGCTTCGGCGGGTTGAAGGCTTTGCTTGTTGAAGGCGGTAAGAATGTAGAGCGACAGGCTCGTCAATTCAAGTGAGACGAAGATCATCAGGATATCTTCCGAACCCACCAGGAACATCATGCCGACGGCGGCCATGAGCACGAGGGCAAAATACTCTCCAACGTGGGTGGTGAAATCGGAGTCCATGGAAAGCACCACCGTCAGCACCGCGAGTACCAACACGGCGGATTTGACGAACTGCGTGAGGGGGTTGAGCACCAGCATGCCTTCGGAGAGATTGCCGCCCCCGGGTAATGCAGCCATCCAGCCGATCGCCGCCACGCAACCCACGCAGGAAATCATTCCTCCGATCAGGAGGCGGAATCTCAACTCCAGCCCATGCATGGTGAGCAGGTCGGCCGATAGCACAACGAGCGCGGTGACCACGACGATCAACTCCGGCGCCGCAAGCTTCAGCAGTTCAAGGTAGTCCACACACCCTCCTTAATCCCTCGAACAACGGGGAATCGAAGCTCGCACCGATCCGATTCAGCAGCAGCCCGGGACAGAGGCCAATCAGCAGGGAGGTTGCCAGAAGCAGCACTGCTCCAGCTTTCTCCGGAATTGAAATCCTCGGGCAGGTGAGAGCCGCGTGATCCGGCACCGCCTGCGCAACGTCAGCGTCCGCGTGCTCGGCGAAGAACGCTTTTTGCAGCGCGCGCAACGTGTAAGCGACTCCCACCAGAATGCCGATGCCCGTAACAACAGTCAGCGTAGGATAGTTCTGCCACGCGCCGATCAGCACTTGCAACTCCGCCACGAACCCGCTGAATCCCGGCAATCCCATCGAGGCGACACTCGCGAGGGTGAAAGTCACCGCTGCGAAGGGAATAACCCGGCTCAGGTTGAGCGGCTGCAGCTCAGACAATTCGCGCGTGTGGGCGCGCTCATACACCATCCGCCCCACCACCGCGAACAACAGCCCGGCAATGATGCCGTGCGAAAACATCTGGAGCACTGCCCCGCTCAAACCGATCCGGTTGAGTGTCATCAACCCAAGCAACACGAAACCCATGTGGCTGACGCTCGAATAGCCGATGACGAATTTGAAATCCTTCTGCACCAGCGCAACCATAGCCCCATAAACAATGCCGACCACCGCTAATAGCCCGAACACATCGCGCCACGAACCGAGCCCAAGGAAAGTGAAACCCCAAGGCTGAAGACCCTCGGGGAACACCGTCATCGCGACGCGCAAACACCCGTACGCGCCGAGTTTCATCACGACGCCCGCCAGCAACATCGACGCGGCAGTCGGCGCCGCGACATGGCCGGTCGGCGCCCACGTGTGGAACGGCCAGAGACCGGCCAGGATGCCGAAGCCGATGAAGACGAGGGGAAATGCCCAAAGCTGGAAGTCGTGGGGGAAGGGGAATTTCGCCAGCTCGGGCAAACTCATGGTTTTGGCGCCCGCGAGCACGAACGCCGAAATCAGGCCAATCAAAACCATCGCACTGCCCGCGAAGGAATAGAGCGCGAGCTTCATCGCTCCGTATTCGCGCCTAGTGGAGCCCCAAATCGCGATCAGAAAATACTTCGGGATGATCGCGATTTCGTAAAACACGAATAACAGGAACAAATCGAAGCTGAGGAAGACGCCATACACTCCGCCAATCAACGCCAGATAAAAGGCAAAGAACTCTTTCGCCCGGTGTTCGATGTTCCATGAGAATAAAATCCCGGCTATGGCCGCCAGCCCAGTCAATAGGACCAGCGTCAGGCTGATGCCGTCCGCTGCCAGGTGATATTCGATGCCCAGGGACCGAATCCATGCGAGCTTCGTGATGGTGTGAGTCGTGCCCGACTGCGCATGCAAGGTCCCCGCCAGGCCGCAACCGAAGCCCGCGAGAGCAACCGCCAGCGCCACCCACCGTGCGGCACAGGCATTGTCCCGCGGCAAGAGCAGCAATAACACCGCACCGAGAAACGAGATGTAAATGGGCCAGGCGAGCATGCTTCTTTAAAACCTCAGGAACTGCACCATTTGCACGACGGTGTTGTTCACGACGCCCAACACTGCTTGTGGATAAACACCCAGGAAGAGCATCAACGCGAGCGCAGGTAGCACGGCAGCCCGTTCCCGAAGCGTGAGGTCGGGCATTGTTGCCCATTTTGCATTCAAAGGACCATTAAAGACGCGCTGCAAAAGGGTGAGGATAAAAACCGCCGTGATCAGCAGCCCAATGAGAGACAAAGCCGTCGCCCCTGCGGCGAGTGGGAAGGCGCCTTTGAAAATCAGGAACTCGCCAACAAACCCATTCAACCCCGGCAGTCCCAGCGAGGAAAATAGCGCGATACCCATGAGTCCGCAAAACACAGGCGCCACTTTCCGCAGGCCGCCGAAATCATCCAGGCCGCGCAACCCCCTGCCCCGTTCTTCGAGCAAGCCTACGAACCAGAACAACGTCGCCGCGGTTAGCCCGTGATTGAACATCTGCAGGAAGACGCCATTAAGCGCCGCGGCCTTTTCGACCAGCGGCGCAACGGCCAGGCCGTCCGACTTCATCACAGCGAAAATCCCCAGCAGACAGTAACCAAGATGGTTGATCGACGAATACGCCACCATGCGCTTCAAATCACGCTGCGCGAATGCTGCGCCGGCCGAGAAAATAATGGTGGCGACCGCGAGCCACAGCAACGGCGTCAACGCCCAACGCATTTCCTGCGGAAAGATTGGCACCAGGATGCGCAGAAAACCATAGACGCCCATCTTCGACATCACACCTGTGAGGAGCATGGTTGTGCCGGTCGGCGCTTCGGCGTAGGCCGACGGCAGCCAGGTGTGGAAGGGCACCATCGGGACCTTCACGGCGAAACCAAGGAACGCGCCGCCAAAAAGTACGAGCGCCAGGCGCTTGGTCGTCAGGTCGCGCCACAGGAGTTGGTCAGAGAGGGCCGGGACGAGGGTCCCATTCCGGCCGAGCTCCGCCAGCCTCGCGAAATCGAATGTCCGGGTGGATAAAGCAATGGCCAGGAACGCCAGCAGCATCGCCACACTGCCGGCCATGGTGTAAACAAAGAACTGCGTCGCTGCCGCAGACCGCGCCGGGCCGCCCCAAAGTTTGATTAGGAAAAACGCCGGCACCAGGCTCAGTTCCCAAAACAGGAACCAATGAAAAAAGTTCTGCGCGGTGAACGTGCCGAACAGACCCGACTGGAGAAACAAAATCAGCCCGAAATAAAGCGGCGCACGTTCCTCGATGCGCCAGGAGGCCAGCAGCGCCATGGGCACCACGATGGCAGAGAGCATCACCATCAGCAGACCCAGTCCATCTACCCCGACGTAGTAATTAACCCCTAGAGCTGGCATCCAGGGATGAATTTCCACAAACTGCAGACCGGCCGAGGTGGGGTTAAACCGATTCCACAGACAAGCCGCGAGACCGAGCACGGCGAGACTGAGCCCGAGCGACAGCCTTCGCGCTACCGCGGGCTGTTTGCGAGCGAACACCACCACCACCAAACCACCAGCCAGAGGCAGAAAGGTCAGCAGGCTTAAAAGGGGTGCGTTCATCTCGCCTGGCACCCCCAGACCAGAAACAGCACCAGCACCGTAAGCCCAATTCCGATAATGCGGAGATAGTTCTGCACGCGCCCGTTTTGGAGCCGCGACATGAGGCTGCCGCCGCCAGTCAGGCTCTTACAGGCCTTATCGAAGCCGGTGTTGATGACGTGCTCGTCAAAAAACCGGTCGAGCCACGCCAGGCCGATCACGGCGAACGATATCAACTGGACCACGCCGTTCCACACCCAACGGTCGAGCCAATCGCATGCCTTCGCCCACCAGGCATTGAGGCCCACAAAAGCCCAGTCGTAGATTTCGTCCACGAAATACTTGTGGCGGAGCAGTGTGAATACATTCGGCCAGAGACGATCGAGAACGTCTGGTTGCGTCGGCGCAACAACCAGCCGGCGGCCGTACAACCACCAACCCAGGCCCAAGCCGAGGAACACAACTCCCGTCGACACGCCCATCACAGCGAGAACGCCCGGTTCGAAAAGCCTGTCGGGCGACAGTGTGATTTGCTCGCCGGCGAGGAACGCTTGGAACCACGGCCATGCCGGGGTGCCCACGAAACCCAGAATCAGCGAGAAAATGGCCAGGACAACCAGCGGCACCGTCATGACGCTCGGGCTTTCGTGCGGCTCGCCGGTAAATTCGCCATGTGCGCCGTCCGGATGTTGTTCCAATGTAAGCGCCGCATGCTCTTCCAGCCGCCCTTTCGAGCTTATCGTTTCCGTGGACGCCAGCCGGCACTTGCCAAAAAAGACATAAAAAACTTGGCGCGTCATATAGAACGCCGTGAGGAAGGCACCAATAACCCCCAGGTAAAATGGCCAGTGACTCGCAGGCCAGGAATGCGCGGCGTGAAGGATTTCGTCCTTGCTCCAAAACCCCGAGAAAAACAGTGGAAACCCGCTCAAGGCCAGCATGCCGACCGCGTACGTCGCGAAGGTAACAGGCATGAATTTGCGCAACCCGCCGAGGCAACGGATATCCTGCTCTTCATGGCAGCCGTGGATGACCGAGCCCGCGCCGAGGAACAGCAGCGCCTTGAAAAACGCATGCGTGATGAGATGAAACATGCCGACCGCAACGCCGCCCATCCCGAGGCCCATCATCATGAAACCCAATTGCGAGACAGTCGAGTAAGCGAGGATGCGCTTGATATCTGTTTGCGCAACGGCAATGGTAGCGGCGAATACGGCGGTAATCGACCCAACCCAGGTGACTGCCGCCAGTGCCGAGGTCCCGCTTTGCGGGCCGCCCAGCGAAATGGAGAACAGCGGATAGACGCGCGCCACCAAAAACACTCCCGCGGCCACCATCGTTGCGGCATGGATAAGCGCGCTGACGGGCGTCGGTCCTTCCATCGCGTCCGGCAGCCAGACGTGCAGCGGCACTTGGCCGGACTTCCCGATTGCCCCGCAAAAAATCAACAGCGCTATCCCGGTAGATGCCATCAAACCGATGCTCGTCGTCCGGGTTACCAGGGCCGAGAGCGAGGAGGGTTCGAGACACCCACTACCGTTGTCGTAAAAAAGCAGGGTCCCGGTTTGCGAGTAGAGCCACACCATCCCGAGCAGAAACGCGAGATCTCCGATCCGAGTCGTGATGAAGGCCTTCTTCGCGGCGGCGGCGGCGCTCGGTTTATGATACCAGAAGCCGATCAACAGGTAGGACGTCAGTCCCACCAGTTCCCAGCAGATGAAAAACAGCAACAGGCTATTGGCAATGACCAGCCCCAGCATCGCTGCGGCGAAAAGAGAAAGAAAACAGAAGAAGCGCGTGAAATTTCCGTCGTGCGCCATGTAGCCGACGCTGTAAATAAAAATGAGGAGCCCGACCAGCGAGACCATCACCAGCATCACCGCGGTAAGCGGATCCAATACCCAGCCGAGTTTCACCCAGGTATCACCAGACTGCAGCCAGGGAAAATTCGCGACCATGCGGGCGCCGCCGGTTCCACCGGAGTGGCGCAGTGCAACCGCAAATGCGATGATCGAAAACCCCAGCGCCAGCACCATTGAGCCGATCGCCACCGCGGCGGCGAATTTGCGATGCCGCTGTTTCGCGACGGCGCTCAGAGCGGCGGCGACGAGCGGCAACGCGGGTATCAGCCAGAGTTGGTTGACCAGGCTGTTCATCCCTTCAACGAGTCAACCTGGTCGAGGCTGGTTGTCTTTCGGTGCCGGTAAATGGAAATCACCAGCGCCAAGCCTACTGCGGCTTCGGCGGCTGCAATTCCGATGGAGAAGATTGCGAAAATAACCCCAGTAAGAGCCTCCGGGTTCGGGCCGAAACGCCAAAATGCGATGAAATTCAGGTTGGCCGCGTTGAGCATGAGTTCGATGCCAATGAGCACAATAATGGCGTTGCGGCGCGTCAGCGCACCGGCCAGGCCAATCGAAAACAACAGCGCCGAGAGCAGCAGGTAACCCTGAAGTGGGGTCATTCTGTCCTCCGTTCGTGCATCGCGATCAGCACCGCCCCGATGAGCGCGGCAGTCAGGAGCAAGCCAAGCACTTCGAGCGGGAGGATGTAGTGGGTCATCAGCTTGTTGCCGATTTGAGCCACGGATGTCTCCGGAGCCGGCGGAAGTTCTCCCCGGGCCGCTTTGCTCGACAACACCAGGCCGGTCAACAGGGCAAACACTGCCGCACCGACGCCCGCGCCCGCCAGCCAGGTTGAGGAGAAAATGGGTTGCCGCGGCGGTTCGCTGCCGCGCGTAAGCTGAATTGCGAACACAATCAGGATCGCCACGGCTCCGACATAGACCAATATCTGGGCGAACCCCACAAACTGAGCATCAAGCTGCAGGTAAACCGCGGCCAGGCCGGTAAAACTTACGGCAAGGGCCAGCGCGCAATGCACCAGGTTCCGCAGGCACATGGCGGCGAGTGCACCGGCGAGAGTCACGGTGGCCAGGCAGGCGGAGGTGAGCATGGCTGTTGGGGCGTTAAATACGGTGGTCAATCCGCATACCGATACACCCTCCTGGCAACGAGCCCGCCTTCCCGCAGCGCGCGCCCGAGCAGAACGTAAGGCACCAGAATTACCATGGAGCAAACCAGCCACCGGGCCGCTCCACCCGGCATAGTATGCCAGGCGCCAGCGGCGAGAATGTTGACGAGGGTCATGGGCAACATAAATTTCCAGGCAAAGTTCATGAGCTGGTCCATGCGCAGCCGTGGCAGCGTTCCCCGTACCCAGATAAACACCGCGATGAGCGCGAGCAGCTTCCCAAAAAACCAGGCCCACGAGGGAATCCATTCCAGAAACGGCAGCGGCGCGTGCCAGCCGCCCAGGAACAGCGTGATAGCCAGGCCGCTCGCAGCGAACATTCCGATGTATTCGCCTAAAAAGAACAACGCGAACTTGAATCCTGAATACTCGATGTAATAGCCCGCGATGATTTCCGATTCGCCCTCAGGGAGGTCGAACGGTGAGCGGTTGGATTCGGCGGTGGTGGCAATCAGGAACAGGATCAACCCGGCGAAGCCCCAGGGGGTCAGCGCGAACCAGTGCGGCACCCAGCCTGTGTAACCGGCCTGCGACTCCACGATTTTGACGGTGGACAACGAGCCCGTCATCATGATGACCGTGATAGCCGATAAAATCAGCGGCACTTCGTAGCTGATCATTTGGGCGATGGCCCGCATCGCCCCGAGCAGCGAATACTTGTTCCGGCTCGACCAGCCGGCCATGAACACCGAAAGCTCCGTCGCCGCGCCGACCGCAAAAAAGAAGAGCACCCCGGCATCCAAATCCACCGCAACCATGTCCCGGCCCATCGGCAGGACGGCGAGTGCCAGGAATACCGGCACGACGAGGACGAGCGGAGCCAGGAAATTGACGACTTGGTCGGCGGCGCGTGGCACCAGGTCCTCTTTGGTCAGCGCTTTCAACCCGTCGGCGACCGGCTGGAAAAAGCCAAACGGCCCGACGCGATTAGGGCCATATCGATTCTGAATGCGGCCCAGCCCCTTCCGTTCGAGCACAGTGGTCACGGCGAATAGCGACGCGAAAGAGACAATGACCGCTACAACCGAAATAACCGCCGAGAGAAACGGTTGCCACTCGCCCGGCGCAAGCTGCACCAGGAGGTGTTTCAAGGTCACGAATATCTGGTCTAATGTCTCGGCCATCTTTGGCCGGCAAACAAAGGGCGCTCCCCCTCTTCGTGCCGGGCTTTACAGAACTTCAAGATTGCGCGGAGCAAGCCCCCGGGCAAGTAATTGTTTTAACGATGCTTCAATGGTAGGGCGCGTCGTCCACAAGCCGGCGCTGCCGGAACCAAATTCGGTGTGCAAAGGGTTGCAGGTTGAAGGTTCAAAGTTGCAAGTTGAGGGCCGTCAGCGCAGCCGGCTTGCAAGCTTCAATTTGCAACTTGGAACCACGAAAATCTGCGCAAAACAACGACATTTCTGAATATAGTAATTCAACGCGCCGTGGCAGCCCCCGGCACGAGCGCCGGTTTGGGTGTGGCCGGTGGCTTCGGTGCACTCGCAGCTTTCGCCTCAGCCTTAATCTTTTCCGCCCCGAGCCGTCCATCCACTTCGGCAGCTTCAGTGGGATGTATTTGGTGATAATACTCGTTGGGCTTGGCCAGATCGTTCTTGCGCTGTAAAAGCCCGCCGAAGCGGTTGTCCGTGCTCAGTTCATACTCGACGTCCATCTTGATCGCATCAAAGGGGCAAACCTCGACGCAGATTTGGCAACTCATGCAAACCGAGGTATCAATGTCGAAAACCTTGGGCTGCAATTGGAGTTTGCCCAGGTAGTCAGGCTTTTTGACAGCGTCCTTGATAATGTAAATGCACTTGGGCGGACATTCCTTCTCACAGATCTGGCACGCCACACAACGCAGTCCCTTTTGCCAGTCGTCGCCGTCATAGACCAGGAACGGAAAATTCCTGGCCGCCTCCTTTTGGGGCAGCCGGTCTTCGGGGTACTGGACGGTGGTCAACCGATCCTCGGAGACGTAGCTGCCGAGGAAGTTCCGGGCCGTCTCCGCCATGCCTTTAAGTATTCCTTCGCCTAACATAGATCCTATCGATCAACCTCCCCGAGCACGATATCCACGCTGCCGAGGATCACCACCACGTCTGCCACGTACTGCCCCAGGCACATGTCCTCCAGCACCGTCAGATTGATCAAGCTCGGCGGACGCACCCGGTATCGGTAAGGATTCGTCGACCCATCGCTGATCAGGTAAAAGCCCAGCTCGCCTTTTGGCGCTTCAATTCGTCCATAAGCCTCCCCTGCTTTTGGCCGGAACCCCCGCAGCTTCGCTTTCGGGTCGATAATCGGCCCGGCGGGGACGTCGCGCAGGGCTTGTTCGAGGATTTTTAGCGACTCCCGCATTTCCAAAACGCGGACCATGTACCGGTCATAAACGTCCCCATGTTCGCCCATGGGCACCCGGAAGCCGAACCGCTCATAAATGCCGTATTTATCAACCTTGCGGAGGTCATAGTTGACCCCCGAAGCGCGAAGCATCGGACCGGTAATGCCGGCATTGACCGCCAATGCGCGCGGCAGCACGCCGACTCCCTGCGTGCGAGCCATCAAAATCTCGTTCTCGTTGAGCAGTGCCTCGAACTCGTCGAGAAAGCGCGGGAAGCCGGCCACGACTTGCCGGGCCTCTTCCAGCCAGCCGTCAGGCAGGTCGCACCGGCACCCGCCGAACCGCATGTAATTGCACATCATTCGCGCGCCGGTCAGCGCCTCAAACAGATCGAGGATTTTTTCACGCTCGCGAAACGCGTACATCAATGGCGTGCCCGACGCCCCCATGTCCTGAAGCAGGAATCCGCCGAGACAGGCGTGGTTTTGCAGCCGGGTAAGCTCGGCCGTGATCACCCGGATATACTCGGCGCGCTCCGGCACCTGCAGGCCCGCTAACGTTTCCACCGCCAGCGCGTAGGCCCAGTTGTTGGTCAGCGAACAAAAATAATCGAGCCGGTCCGTGTACGGCATCGACGACAGGTAGGTCGCGCCTTCGGCAATCTTTTCATGGTTTCGGTGTAGGTAACCGAACACCGGCTTGAGCTTGACGACCCGTTCGCCGTCCAGCACGACGTCCATGCGGAACACGCCATGGGTCGAGGGATGTTGTGGCCCCATTGAGATTTCAAGCAACTGGCCATCCAGCGAGCCGTTGCCGCTCGTTTTCGGCGTGACCGAATAATTGAGTTCCCCTGCCCCTTCCGGAGCGGGAATTTCAGCCCCTGCCGGCAATTCAACCATTGCAGATTCGCGGCTGATCCGATTCACGTTGTCGCTTCCGATGGGTAGTGCGTCCTGGCTTTGTCGAGCACCTCGTCGTGCGGGGTGGGTTCGTATTCGTAATCGTCAGGCTCGACGTAATCTCTCCGCATCGGGAAGTCCCGGAAACCGTCCCACATGAGGATGCGGCGTAAATCCGGATGACCTTCAAACTCGACGCCGTACAGATCGAACACCTCGCGCTCCTGGAACTCAGCCCCGCGCCAGACGGGCGTTAACGAAGGAACCCGTGCCTGGTCAATCCGGTTCCCCGTCCGAAGCCGGAGGATCACCGGGCCCTGCTTCAGCTCCATCGAGTAAAGGTGATAGACGACTTCCAGGTAGCCCGGCTTTTTCGTTTCGGTCGTCTGTGCGATTTCACGTTCGACGCCGTCGATGATTTGCTTCGTCCGCGTCGTTTCCTTGACCACCGTGTCCAGCCAATCGATCCCGGTGACATTCGAAGCATAATCCAGCCGCAGCGACGGGTCGTCCCGCAAAAACCCCGCCACCGCTACCGCGTGCTCATTATCCACTACGAGAGAATCCTGGGCCGAGGGACTGCCGTTTGCAACGCGCTGCACCCTAGCGCCAGGCACAGCCGCTTCGATTCTCGCCTTGATTTGATCTAAGGTTTCGATACGCACCTCATGACTCCCTCACCACCGGTTCCGGGTGCCACACCTCAGCGTTGCAGGTCGGCACCAAATCGTGCTCGCCAAACTCGGGCACCGCAAATTCGCCCGGTGCGGCGGCATCCAAGTGACGAGGACGCCCCGCGCCAGTCAACGCCTGGTCGCCGATTTTCTGCTGGAGCGTCATCAGCGCGTGCAACAGCGCCTCGGGACGCGGCGGACAGCCGGGGATGTGCACGTCCACCGGAATGTAACGGTCGATACCCTTCAGCACATTGTACCCCTGCTTGAAGGGTCCACCAGAGATGGCGCAGGCGCCCATCGCAATTACATATTTCGGCTCGGGCATTTGGTTATAGAGCCGCACCACCTGCGGTGCCATTTTCTTCGTCACCGTGCCGGCCACAATCATCAGGTCAGCTTGACGCGGCGAAGGCCGGAACACCTCGGCCCCGAACCGCGCCAGGTCATAACGCGCCATCGAAGTGGCGATCATTTCGATCGCGCAACACGCCAGCCCAAAGCCAAGCGGCCAGAGCGAATTCTTGCGGCCCCAGTTATACAAATCTTCCAGGGTCGTCGTAAAAATGCCCTGCTTGCTCAACTCACTGCGCAGTCCTTCATCCATAGCAAGACCTGGAAGACGAAGGCGTTGGAGTGATGGAGTGGTGGAGTGATGGGCTTCGGAGACTGCGTCCTTCGATTACTCCAGCACTCCAATACTCCATTACTCCTTTTGCGCTGTTCACCTCCATGTTAGAACTCCCTTCTGCCAAGCCCAAACGAGGCCCTCAGCCAAGAGCAGGAGAAACACCATCATGGCGATAAATGCGCCGCCCGAAAGGCCAGCAAACGCCACGGCGAACGGCAGCAGGAAAACCGTCTCCACATCCAAAATCAAAAAGATGATCGCATAGAGATAATACTCCGACCGGAACTGCACCCACGCGTCCCCCTTCGACTCGAGGCCGCACTCGTAAATGGCGCCTTTGTCGGAGCCGGGCTTGGGCGGAGAGAACAACCTGGCCCACAGCCACGCCAGCCCGAGCGGAACCAGCGCAAAAGCCGCCGCGCCGGCCAGCAAAAGAATAATGAATAAGTAAGGACTGCTCTCAGGCGGCATAATTTGATTTCATTACCATTTGCATCAGCAAGCGTAACCGTGGACCCCCCACCCCGTCAAGAAAGCCGCGCACACAGGTCATCGCTCAATTCCCGCGCAGCCCGTGCGCGCCTTTCAGCTGCCGACGATTCTCCCTCTCCCGCCGGAAGAGGGCCGGGGTGAGGGGAAGTTCGGGAACGCCGCGCTCAGAAAATGAGGCGCACTCGCCCCGAGACCTGAGCCCCTTCGACGCTTGTCCACGGCCGCCGTGGCGGATATCGCAGGTTACGCCCGCGCAGTCCGAGCTGTGGGACCCCGGGCCGTATCCTGTCGAGCGACCTTGGCCAACCGGAAAACCCCCTGCACCCGGACGGTATATCGAAACGAACCGCGTTATCGGTTGACCTCGTTTGCATCGTGGGCTTACTTAGGGTATGACCACCGGACCTTTCGTGCGCCTGCGGTGCGGTTTCGTCCGCACGCTGACAGGGCCGGTGATAGAACTTGCACCCAAAGGCTTGTGAAACGCTCTTAGCTTTTGACAACGAGGATACGTAACCTATGAGATTAAATTCCGCACTTGCACTCACGTCCCAGGCCGCGCTGTTGCTCGTACTCGGCGACCTTCTTGCGCAAACCGCAGCCCTGGCCCAAGGCACTGCCTTCACTTACCAGGGCCGGCTCAATGACAACGGCGTGCCGGCCGCCGGCCTCTACGATTTACGCTTCAAGGTATTCCTCGATCCTTTGGGCAACAACCAAGCGGGCAGCACCCTCCTCACCAATGCGATCCCCGTCACCAACGGTCTGTTCATGTTGACGCTCGATTTCGGGCCCGGGATATTCAACGGCACCAATTACTGGCTGGAGGTGGGTGTGAGGACAAACGGCGCCGGTGCTTACGTGGATTTGAGTCCCTTGCAGGCCGTCACGCCGGTTCCCTACGCGATTTTTGCCGAGAACGCCGTCAACGGCGGACTGGCCGCCGGTACTTATACCAACGCGGTGATCCTGAACAACCCCGCCGATAGTTTCCGGGGCACCTTCATCGGCAACGGCGCAGGCGTGAGCAACGTCAACGCGCTCACCCTCAGCGGCCTTGGAGCAGGCGCCTTCTGGCAACTGGGCGGAAACCAGGTTGCGCCCGGCCAGTTCATTGGCACCACGAATAATCAGCCGGTCGAGCTTTGGGCCAACCAATCGCGCGCGTTTCGGCTGGAACCGGACACCAATAACTTTGGAGCTCCGAACGTCATCGGCGGGGCGCCGAACAATTTCGTGGACCCCGGCATCTACGGCGCCACCATCGCGGGCGGCGGAGTTCTGAATTACACGACCAATGGTTACGAGCCGGGCGCAGGCTCGAACCACGTTTCGGCCATCTGGGGCACCATTAGCGGCGGGCGCCGCAACACCGTCGCCGCCGACCATTCGATCATCGGGGGCGGCCACGACAACCTGATACAGCCCTTCGCGTACGACTCGGCGATTGGCGGAGGAGCGTTCAATACGATCAGCAACTTGGAGCAAGAATCCGTGATCGCCGGCGGCGAATTCAACACCGCCGGCGGCTTTGCCAGCACGGTTAGCGGAGGCTACTTCAACAACGCCGCCGGCGCTCAATCAATTGTGGCGGGCGGCTACAATAACACGATTCAATCCGCTGCAGCCAGTTCAGCCATTGCCGGTGGTTCGCAGAACCTGATTCAGGCCCAGGCGTTCAATGCGAATCTCGGCGGCTACAACTCCACGATCGCCGGCGGACTCGGTAATACCATCGACAGTCCCTACGCGACCATTGGCGGCGGCAGCTTCCACTCGGTCGGGACGAACTCCAATAGCGGGTTTATCGGCGGCGGCTATTTTAATCGAATTGCAAACAACACCTTTGATTCGACTATTGCGGGCGGTTCATTCAGCAGCATCGGCACCAATTCCTTTGCCTCGACCATTAGCGGAGGAAGCGGCAATTCGATTGGTAACAACGCGCCGGGCTCGTCCGTCGGCGGCGGCAACGGCAACTCGGTTGCCGCTTCTTACGCCACCATCGCCGGTGGCCTGCAAAACACGATTTTGAGCAACGCCCCATTCGCCGCGGTTGCCGGTGGCTCCTTCAATGTTGCCGGCGGCCCGTACAGCTTTGCCGCCGGCAACAATGCGCAAGCCAACCATCCCGGTAGCTTCGTTTGGTCGGACGCCAGCGCACCTGCTCCGTTTAGTTCGACTCGCTCGAACGAGTTGAGCATTCGGGCCACCGGCGGCGTGCGGTTGGTGACTGCCGGCGCGGGCCTGACCGTGGACGGCGAACCGTTGCCCATGCCGCAAGCGACCACCAACGATGCTTCTCATTCGAATATCGTGAACGTAATCGAGGGGTCTTCAGTTAATTCTATCGCGCCGGGCACTTATGGCGCGACGATCAGCGGGGGAGGCGCGGCCAGTTATTTTGGCAACGCGTATGCCAACACCATAGCGGGTGATTTCGGCTCCATCGCCGGCGGTGGCGCCAACTCGGTTCAGTCCTTGAGCACGGCGTCGAGCATCGGTGGAGGTTTCTACAATACGATCCAGTCCAATGCCAGTAGCTCGACGATTGCGGGCGGCTACGCCAATTCGGTTCAACCTGGCGCATACTCATCGACCATCGCGGGCGGCGAATTTAATAAGAGCGGCAGCGCCGGGGCAACGGTGGGTGGGGGCTCGAACAATTCCATCGGCACCAATTCCAACCTGGGCACCATCGGCGGCGGTTACGGCGAGATTATTCAGGACAACACCTATGGCGGCACGATTGGAGGTGGCTGGTTCTCCCTCATCGGGATGAATTCCTACTACGCCACCATCGGCGGCGGCCAAACCAACTCGATCGGTACTAACGCCACGGGCGCCACCATCGCCGGCGGGGCGCTCAATGCCGTCCAGGGCGGCGCTACTTACGCCGCCATCCCGGGCGGCTACTCCAACTCTGCTGCCGGTAATTACAGCTTCGCCGCAGGACAGCAGGCCTATGCTGGCAACGACGGCTCGTTCGTCTGGGCCGATTCACAGAATGCGCCGTTTGGCTCGACCGGGGCCAACCAGTTTCTGGTCCGCGCCTCCGGGGGTGTGGGTGTCAACACAAACAACCCTGCCGGTGCGGCGCTCAACGTAGCCGGCACGGTGCGTGCCGCCTCCTTCCAAGGCGACGGGTCCGGGCTGTTCAACGTCGGCGCGGGCGCGTTGGGTAACTACGTTTTTGCTTACAACAGTGGACTGCAAAGCGTCGCCACAGGCAATGTTTTCCAGGATGTCGTCTTTGCGACGGACGCTCAGGTCAACGGCTGGACGCACACCAGCGGCACCTCCCAGTACACCAACGCCCAGACGGGTCTTTATCTGGTCCAGTACAACGCCGATGTAACCACCGTCTCAGGCACAAACGCCCAATTCCGGGTCACCTTGAACGGCCTCGAAATCCCCGGCAGCCGGGCCGCCGTGACGTTTGCGGCTCTGAATCAATTCATTGCCGTTTCCAAAAGCCTGATTGCCAGTGCCAATGCCGGTGATGTGCTGACCATGCAGTTCACCGGTTCGAGCTCAGGCGTCCGGTTATTCGGCACCGCCAACAGCACGCTGACCGTCACCCGGATTCAGTGAAAAGCAAACTGGCCCCTAACGGGGTTCGGGCAAACGGGCATCGGTTTATCGAAACGGGCGAAGCGCGCTAATGCAAGGAACGTCACGGCAAGGCGGGTCCCTTCCCGCGAAATGCTGTGGCCCACACCGCGCCTTTCCATTTCAGGAGTCTCCACCCGGCCCACACCAACAGCAGAATCAGCAGCGCTCCGCCAAGCAGCCAGGCGCGACGTTCGCGCCGAGCTTCTTCGAAGCGCCGCAGGACTTTCGCTGATTCGGTGTCCGTCAGGCCCATCGCCTTTATTCGTCTTTCAGTCGTGTCCGCCATTTTCATCGCGTTCGGAAAGGAATCCCAGGTCCAAAATCGCAACGACGGACGGAAATAGCCCAACTCGTTCAACAGCGAGACAGGAAACAGAAAGGACGACCCGACCGTATCTTCATCCATCAGCTTGAAGGAGCCGTCGGAGTTCATGGTTTCTTTGAGGCAGAAATCCATCATCCGGCGCATCTCCGACCGCGCGAGCGCGCGCTGTTCCTTGTCCATTTGGGACCAGCCCACACGAAAAAGTCTGACCACGTCATAATTGTGGTGGTTGGACATCCGGCCTTCTTCGCGCCAGCCGAAGGGATACTCCTGGTCCTTCATGGCGATGACGGTGCGCATCATCTGGTGCACCCGCTGAATACTGTCCCGGCGGTACGAGACGATGTGAAAGGTGACGCTCAGATCGGCAGTCTTGCGGATCTTCCCATCGGCCAACCGGTACCACCCTCCGAAAAAGCCGGTCTGCGGGTCCTGCCAGACTTTGTCCTCGTAATCAAACAAGGCCTGTTTGAGCCCGGGCTGGAACGGGTAAACCTGGCCGACGTGTCCGACAATGAAGCGCTCGATTGCGGTGATGGCGATGTTAAGCTCGTAGCGATTGTCCAACCCGGTTTTCGCCACATCGGAAACGAGCAGCGGGTCCAGGTAGGCTCGCAGCTTCTCGGGGGTGTTGATCCGGTCCAGGAGTTTGAGCGGGTACTTTGGCTGTTCACCGCGCTCACCCCGGTACTCGACCTCCTCAATGGTCGCGTCCAGTTTGAGGAACCAAGCCTCGCTGCCATGGTCGTAGCTGCCGTCGGCCTCGTTCTGTTCACGAGCGTCCGGCGGGTCGGCGGGACGGCTCAGCATCTCCCGCAAATCGCGGAGCCGCCGCTCGATTCGGTCCCAGTAGGCTGAATAAAAGACCAGCCAGCGAGCTTCGAGAAAGATCTGACGTGAACACGGAGTTGGACGACCTTTGGCGGTCTGGCGGGCCAATTCAAGTTGGAGCTCTTCCAGTTCATCTACGTGCTTTGCGTGCTTCCGGCGATAGTCCGGGTCGAACTTTAAGAAATCAGGCGTGGGGTCGTAGCCGAAAACGTTTCGCGAGGCAGCGCGCTCAACCGAGGAAAGATCTCGAGGTGCCTCTGCTGCCACGCCGCATCGTGGCAGCAGAAACAGGGCGACGAAAACGCCTCGCCGTAGAGACCGGAGACGCATGCCCTGAAGGTTATCCAGGGCTGGTGTAAGAGCAATCAAGCACTTGGTTCCTGGCTCAATCCGATTACCGTACCGAGTGCGTGAGTGCCTCGGTGACGCCTCGAACGAACGATGTTAAGGCTTGGGCCCTTTGGCGGCTGCCGGAAAGCTACGGCTGCGTGAGCCGGTAAAACACGTTGCTGGCAGGGACGGGCAGAATGAGCCGGTTGCTGGAACCGGCGGTCACCGGTGTATTCGTCAACGCCACCCAATTCGTCGTACCGAGAGACGCATTGGCCTGAAGACGATATCCGGCGGTCGGGAAGCTCCAGGTGAAGACGAGCGTGTTGGTCGGGGAAAGGCTGAGGTTCAATTGCGGCCCGACCAGCGTCATGGAGACGTTGTCCAAAAGGATGGCGCTGGTGGCGTCAAATCCGTGAAACGAAAGAATCTCGCTGGAGTTCGTGGCAGTGATGGTTGTGGCGAACTTCTGATACGGCATGGCGGTTGAAGAATTGGGCAAATAGGAGGTCAAGGGCAGGTCATAGGAGTAATCGATGCCAAAAGAGTTGCCGATGACCACATACATTGCGGCGCCCGAGCCGAGGGTAGTGCCATCCGTCGCCAGATAGTAGCTGATGATGTATTGCGCGCCGACGGTTAAGTGGAGAGTCTGGCCAAGACAGTCTTGCGAGCCGTCGGTTGGATTTCCGTGGAAGTAGGCGTAAAGATTCCCCTGTTCCGCCACGTCGGGATTGGCGCCCGATTGGGCGACGCCGTAATCGCTGTTGTTACCGGCCGGACCGATCAAATCCCAGCCTGGAAATTTCTGAACACCGGCTGGACCAGATTCGAAACTTCCGTTGACGATCAAGTTCTGCTGCCCGATTACGCTGCCCGCCGACAAGCCGAGCACCAGTCCGGCAGTCGAAATCATTTTGATGGCAATGTTTTTTTCCATCGTCGCTTATTTCTGCCGAGAATTCCCGGCGCTTGGCGATAAAAACAACGATACCACAGAAGTGCGATTATGATAGGAGCTAAAATCCGGTTCTCCCGGACGACCCTGAAAAGGGGCGCTTACATGGTGCGCTCAACCCACGTTCAGGCTTGACCCCAAAGTCGAGCGCCCTGACCGGTTACGCGCGCCGGCCAAGTTATGATGGACATTAGGACATCTTGGGTTTATCTATCCGCAAGCCTTTCTACTCGAGTTTTGGCCTGTATGCCGGCCCATTCGCGCATCAATCGCCTGGGAATCGCCGTGGTTCTGACGGTTACCCTGGGTTCTTTGAGCTCTCCCTGTTGCGCCGGCGTATGCCCGTACGGCACCACCTTGCCGGGCATCGACGTGTCCCAGTTCCAGGGAACCATCAACTGGTCGAATGTGAAAGCGGCAGGCATCGTTTTCGCGTACGCCAAAGCGACCGAAGGCACCAGCTTTACTGACCCTGAATTTTCCGCCAACTGGGCCGGCATGAAAGCGGCCGGGGTTTTTCGGGGCGCCTATCTGTTTTTCCATTCGAATGTCGACCCCACTACGGAGGCGAACCACTTCCTCAATGTGATGGGCACAATCCAGCCGGGGGACTTCCCTCCCATGCTGGACGTGGAGGTCACCGATGGCCAGGCGGCCGGCGTGATCGCAGCCAATTTAATGACCTGTGCCAATCGCATTCAGGCGGCTACGGGCCGGGCTCCCGTAATCTATGCGTCCCCGGCGTTCTGGACCGGCTCGGTCGGCAGCACAGGTTTTTCGGGGTTGCCACTTTGGGTTGCCAACTGGGGAGTAACCTGTCCCGGCATGCCAGTCGGTTGGACTAATTGGGCGATTTGGCAATATTCAGACACCGGCACCGTCGCCGGGATCAGCGCCGCGGTGGACCTGGACGAACTCAATGGAAGCATAGGTGAGCTTCTCGCGTTCGTCGAGGAGCCCAACCTGGACATCACCTGGAAAACCGCCAGCCAGATCTCCCTGACATGGCCCACGCTTGCGATCGGCTTCAGGCTGCAGCAAAGCTCGGATTTGGGCGCGACCAATTGGGCCAACGTGACCAACACTCCCGCGGTTGTAAACAACCAGGAACAGGTGGTTTTGGGAACCTCAACCAATCATGCCTTCTTCCGGCTGGTACATCCCTAAGAGCGCGCTGGACGATTCAGCCAATTCGCAGACCGAAGGTCTGGTCCATGCCAGCCCGGGCCAACGGCGTGGCTCCATCGGATCGGAGTGAATGAAAGCGCTGAGAGCGCGCCTCATAAGCCGTCTGGGAATAGCGCGAGTTGCGCAGATTCGCGTGCTATATGCAGATCGGCGCAGCCGAACCCATTTTGGTTTTGATGCCGCAAGCTTGCAGGAGACACCGGCCACGCAGCGCCTCAAAAACCGCCAGGCCGCGAGCGGCAAGGAGCAAAAGGCGAATCCAAATCGAGATCGAAAATGCGAACCGGGCGCCGAAAAAGCAGGCAATGGCGCATCCGCCGCGAAAACGCGGCCTTACCGCGTCGGCGTTGAGGGAAAACGCCGACGCAATGCCTCGTTCTAAGCCCTATCTGCCAGCCAAGGGGGGCCGGAGCGGGTGCTCCGGCCCTTCCTCGGGGGTGCGAGCTGGGCAGGCCTTGTTGGATTAAAATGTCAAGGAACGGCGCTACGGCTCACTCGAGACGTGGCGAAAAGCGCGGGAGTCAGGAGCGGGTTAAAGATGAGTGAACTGCTTATATTAGCGGTTTTTTTGTTTTTTAACTCGGATGAACTCGGATGAACTCGGATGAACTCGGATGAACTCGTGGAAAGATGGAGTGGTGGAGTGGTGTGGTGATGGGGTGTTGGATTGGTGGATTGATGGATAGGAGTTACGGGTGAGTTGGTTATCCCGGCCCACGCGTGGGGGCTGGTACGTTTCGTGCGGTTAGGAGCTCCAAGCGCCCCTCGGGGCGCCTTCGGGTTTCGGTAGGCTTGCAGAATAGAATTCTGCGATACGGCAGATTGGAAATCTGCGCTACGCCTTCGGGCAGATGAACACGGAACTGTTGTCGCGTGCTGCAAAGCAACGTTGAGAGCGTATTTTGAAAATGGAGGAGACGATCCCGCGAAGCGGGAAAGTCTCAAATCGAACGTAAAATCTACGATCTGATAGCAGATCAGAGACTCCTCACGTCGTCTCCTACAGAGAACGGAGAGCAGAGACTGCCAACGAACGGTAGGGACGCGTTCCACCGCGTCCCCGATCCCTTGCGTAAAGATGGGGACGCGGGTGGAACGCGTCCCTACCAAATCGTTCCTGGGCATCGTGCCGGCGGTTTCGCGCCTCCGATTCTCCTCACGTCGTCTCCTACAGAGAACGGAGATCAGAGACTCCTTACGTCGTCTCCTACGGAGAACGGAGATTTCCGAACACGGTCTGAGATAATGGAGGTGCATCAGATGGAGCAAGCGGGGTCGGGGTCGGGGTCGCCGCCTTTGGGGTGGACGATGCCGAGGAGCTGGCGGTCGAGCATGCGGACGACGTCGCGGCGGAGCTGGTCGGGATCGCGGTGGGGATAGAGCCTGGCCTGGATGTCGGGTCGTTTGGTCCAGTCCCAGAATTGGGATTCGAGTTCCTGCTGATGTTTGGCGCGGAGGAGAGCGAGACGTTGTTCTTCGAGGCTGATGCGGCGGGAGATGAGTTCGCCGCAGCGAAGGGCGACGATGTCGTCGAGGAAGCTGCGGATGTCGCGGAGTTCGGCCTGGGTGTTTTCGGCGACGTCGGAGGATTCGGCGACGGCGGCGAGGCGAAGGGAGAGCCATTGGACGAAGTGTTCGATGCGCGGGAGAACGGCGGGGGGCTGGTCGGGAGAATCCTGGGCGGCGAAGCCGGAGGCGAATTCGAGGGCGGCGCGGTGGATTTGCGATTTACGGAAGGCGCGTTTGCGGTACTCGGAGAGGTTGCCGCCGTCGATGGGTTTGCCGTCGAAGTGAGCGTTGACGACGGCCTGGACTTCGGGGAGGGAGTTGAGCCACTGGAGGATGGCGTTTGGTTCCTGGGCGTCGTCGAGGCGCTGGTTGAGTTGATCGCGGATTTGGCGAGGGAGACGGGAGAGTTTGCCTAACATAGGGGAATGGAGTGGTGGAGTGTGGGGGTGGTTAATAGTTGATGGTTCTCGGAAAATTTTGCTCAGTTGTTTTGGTGCCGTTCAGTGTCGTTAGCCGACCATGATCCAGGGTTCTTCCTGCTCGTTTGCGTGGGCGTAGGAGGCGAGGGCGGCGGCCCAGGCGATGTCGCAGTGGCTGGCGGGGTTGAGGGAGTTGCGGCCTTCGGAGAAGGTCCAACGGGTGCCGGTGTGGAATTTGCGCAGAGCGAAGAAATCGGCGGCGATGTCGGCTTCGGACCTGGGGATGCGCTTTTCGCCGCTGGCGAGCTGGTTCATGAGGGCAAAGCCGAGTTCTTGCTTTTTGGAGGCGAAATTCACTTTGAGGAACCTGGTGCCGAATTGGTTGGCGGCTTCCCAGCAAATTTGCTGGCCGAGGCCGGACTCGTCGCCGGCGCCCCGAATGGAGGGGAGTTCTTCCAGGAAACAGAAGAGGACGCAGCCGAGGAAATGCCAGTCGTCGGTGCGACAGGTGAGCAGGGCACGGAGCCAGAGCTCGGGCGATTTGTCTTCGTCGAGGTAGAAGGCGGCGAGGTTGCCCTGGCCGGAGGCGGCGACGTCGAAGCCGAGGCGGATTTTTTTCGAGGACGAGGAAGAGAACAGGTTGGGGAAGCTTTTATGGATGAAAGCGTAGATTTGGCGCTGGCGGGATTCGTGATTGGAGGGTTCGCATTGTCCGAAGTGCTGGCGGACGTCGAGGTCTTCGAGGTGGATGCGTTCGATCTGGTAATCGGCGCGGCACCGTTCGATGGCGGACCATTCGACGATGGAGGCGGCGGTGGCGCCGAGGGGATTGCACATGTAGGATTGTTGGAAGATTTCCTCGGAACCGGCGCGGGCCTGGCAATCGGCGATGAACTGCTCGCGCGAGATGGGGGCCGAACGGGAGCGGTTGATGAGGTCGAGCAAGCCGCGGTCAAGGGCGTCGGGGAGGGTGATGTGGTAGTAGAGGTTCCAGGGACCTTTGCCGGCGCGGGCTTGCTGGGCGAACTCGTTGAAGAGGGTGTCTTCGCCGTCATGGGAGGACCAAACGGCGGCGTCGTGGCCGAGGGCGACGCGGCCCTGGGCGGTTTGCCAGAGGGCTTTGGCATTGGGATGTTTGGCAAATTCGTCGAGGCCGACGTCGCCGCCATGAACGGCCATGGCATAGGGGTTGGAGGAGAAAGCGATGATGCGGGAGCCGGTATCGAATTTGATGGTGCCGATTTTGATTTCGTCGGTGAAGGAGGTTTTGGCGCCGTCGGGCCCGAAGCGCGGGACCTGGAGGGGTTCTTCGCCACGGGAGACGATGGTGCCGGTGAGGTTAAAGAGTTCGGCGAACTCGTAAACCTGGTTCATGTATTCGAGGGCGCTGGGCCAATCTTTGGTGGCGAAGAGGTAATCTCGTTTTTTATGGAGGAGGCGTTTGCGAACATTTTTGAAGGCGTCGGCGTAGGTCCAGCCGATGCGGACGGATTTTTCGGCGAAAGCGAAAGCCTGCTTGCCGAGGGCATGAATGGGTTCCTCGGCGTGGATCCAGTGGACCTGGTAGGGGAGGAAGTGGCGGGCGAGGGTGGCGTCGGAATCGAGTTTAAGGGTCGGAAGGATGGCGCTCATGGGAAGTGGAGTGGGGGGGACTAGATTGGATTGGTGGATTGGTGGATTAGTGGATTAGTGGAGTAACCTTTCATTCTGGCTGGAAAGGTAAACGGGCTCGGGATTCACCAGTGGAGGGACGGGGACGTGGCCGTCCCCGCCCCTGACCTGGACAAAAGCTGTCCAAGTGCCGAATTTTGCAACTTTTCGAGGGCCGGTGGTTCATGAGTCATCTTTCTCTGCGATGCAAAAGGAGCATATTCAGTACCAGTTTGAGTGAAGTGAGAAGGACGGTGAGCTACGAGAACTAATGGAAATTGCCGAGGGGTGGACACGAAATGGTGAGCAACCTCCACAGTCCATGGGCCGCAGTCCAAAGTCCCAAGTTCCTGGCTTGAAGTCCAAGGGCTGCGGGGCTAGCAGGTGTTTGGCCGGACTAAGTTCCCGGAGGGGGTATTCCAGGGGCGTGGTTCGAGACCGCACGCCCAGAAATCAAGTTGGAGTTCCCGTTTCGAAGACGTTCAACGGGAAGGAGAAGTTTCGTCAGGAGGATTTTTTGGCTGTTAACAGCGCGGGATTAACGGTCCGCACCAGCGGCCCCGCGCCACTGGCATGGAATGCAAACAAGACAACGTTGCCGACACGTCTTGGCTCGGGCGGGTCGGGCCGAGGGGCCAGGACAAACAGCCAGGCGAAACCCGGCCTTGCCTGCGGCCAATTGTCGGCTCCTGCTTCACTCTTTGAAAACCAGAGCGCCGGTTCGATCGAAAGTGCACATCGGCGCCCATACGACTTCCCAATAATACCCATCCAAATCCGCAAAGTAACCGCTATAACCTCCCCAGAATGTGTCCTGCGCTGGGTTCACGAGCTTGGCACCCGCTTTCTCCGCGAGCGCGAGGACCTCAGCCACTTCCTTCTTCCGACTCACGTTGTGAGCTAGCGTGATCCCTCCGAATCCTTTCGGTGCGAGTCTGACATCTTTCGATATGTCTTCCGCCAGCGCTTTCTTTGGGTAGAGCGCCAGCCGAACGCCGCCGGTCATAAAAACCGCTATCGATGCATCGTCTGTCGCGTCGGTAGGAAAACCAAGCCCGTCTCGATAGAACCGGATTGCGCGCGGAAGATCCGCTACGCCGAGAGTAATAACCGTGATACGTGGTTTCATGACTTTACGCCGAACACCCGGCCTGAGTGGCGCGGGGCCGAGGGCGTTGAAATGCAAACAGGACGCGCCATCCCGCGTCCACTCCAGGCCGATGGTTAAGCATCACGGCTTGTCCTTTCTTAAGACGATCTTGTTTCCCTCGATCAGAACGATCTTGGAGACCGACAGGACTCTGACCGTTTGCATGACTCCCGGCTCGGATGGGGTGAGGGGCTCCACGGTAAAGTCGCCGAACACGTCTCGGTCCAGCGAAATTAAATTGCGAAGGTCTTTCGGCACGTCTGGCTGCTCATTGCCGTTCTGACGGATTCCAAGAATACGTTTGGTGCCGACGATCCATATTCGAAAAGAGGGAGTGCCGTTATAGAAAGACAACCTGCCGTGAACCGTGAACGCAAAGCTTGCCTTGTCGGCACAGAGTGCGCCGGACCCGCTCAAAAGAGCCAGCGCAAGAATGAATACGAGTCGGACGCGCATATCGTAGTGCTTAACATCTGAACCCAGCGACGGCGGGCCAGTGAGCAACGAAGCGACTGACGCGCAATCCCGCCGTCCGCTGGAGTGAAAAGTTAGGCGGAGACATCATAGCTTGTGTGGCCATAAATAATAAACCTCAATCCCGCAAAGCACCGCAATGATCAACCAACGAAGACTGAAGTGAAGTCGCACCCCGACTGGGGCATCATTCTGCGGCTCAGCACGCCAGCCCCAGCGAATTCCCAAAGCGAGACCCGCAGCAGCAAACACGCACATGCCGGCATACAATTGATAGCCATACGGAAGATCGACCAACCAGGATGACGCCCCGATCGCGTGCCCAAGGGTGAATGCAATACATACTGCGAGAGCCAATGTCTGTGGCGTCAGCAAAATCATCCCAACAAAGGCCAGAACCCACCCCGACAAGCCCGCAATGTAAGCCATGGGACCGTAGGTCAGTAATCTATGGAATGCAGGCGAACCTTCAATCACGTGCGAATGGTTGCCAGCCCAATAATCCTCGGGCTGACCGTGCAGCGTGACCCAACCGTCCAAGGCCGCCAGAAGAACTGGGACCAGGCACAACCCAAGGAATCTTCGTCGTAATTGAAGCATAGCAATCTCCGCCTAAGAATCTCGCTAAGCCACAGCCGCTGAGAGCCAAGCCTGGCCAGCAATGGAGAGCAGCTAATCTCTCCCAACATCCGAAAAACACAATGAACTGCGGCTGTTGGCTGAAGCAAGCGGATTAAGTGTCATGGCTTGCGATTGAGTTCCCGCATCACCGTGTGTCCGTCAGCATAGCCGATTATGTGGCGGGGCAACTCCGTGTTCGTGAAAATGGTCTCGAATACGGCAACATCCGCACCTACGCTGGCTGGATCGAAGCCATGAAATTGGATGTTGTGCTCCCGTAAATAGGCTGCATCGTCCGCCGTAAATACTCCCGCAACCACGAATGCCTCGATCTGCCTGGAATCTGCCCCTTTGGGCAGCCGGGGCTCGGCCCGCACTAGCTTTCCGCATAGGACATGGATTCGGTTGTATTCCCTCATGCGCGGGGTATCTCGGACCACTGGACCCGAGTAAAATAATACGCCAGGGCGAAGAAGGACCCAGAGTGCGATCAAGCCGCAAATTGCCAGTAAGAAATAGACGCCTCTCAATGGTCTTTGGGCGGTCATGGCGCGAAACACTTAGCGAAAAAACTCACCGGGGCCGCGCCGCTGGTGTAGAGATTGCAAATAGCGTGAAATCGCGGCATCCGGTGCAGTGACCTCGTTAGAGAAATGAGACTGACGCAGGGAACTGTTAGTGTCCATGGGCGAGCGCGTCTTCAAAAAGGTAATATAAAACGTAAAACGCAAATGCCAACCCCACGATCAACAGCAAAATCCCAACTGCGCTGTTTGCGGGTCGCAGTGCCCGAGGCACAAAAGCGGCAGATAAAGGGTCTGCTTTGAGCGGAACATACTCCGTATATGGCCCCTTGCAGACAGGACACTCCGCGCCGGCTTCGCAATCAAGGTGGACAGCCCTCTGGCAGCGAGCACAAAACTTGCCTTCCCTTGCAAGGAGTATTTGCTTCCCGCAGACGGTGCATTTAGCGCCCGCGATTTCCATAACCGGACTTTTCTAACTATTTATTGACAGGGCGTTTCGCCTTGATAATAAGATATTGGCATGGTTTTCGGTCAGTTTCGCCTTGATATTAGGAAGGTCAATATCAGGGCGAAAAGTCCAATTATCCATAATCATAATCAGATCTTAGAGGGTTGACATGGAAAGTCAAGGCCATTCGTCGAAGCTGTTGGATCAGGTTCGGAACGTGATGCGATTGCACCACTATTCGATTCACACCGAGCGGAGTTATGCGGACTGGATCAAGCGCTACATCCGTTTCCATCACATGCGCTCGCGCGAGGATCTGGCTGATGGCGAGAGCAAGATCGAGGTGTTTTGCACGGATTTGGCAGTCAACGGCAAGGTAGCGGCCTCGACTCAAAACCAGGCCTTCAACGCCCTGGTCTTTCTCTATCGGCAAGTGCTCAACATTCCTCTCGAGGAGATCTATACGCACGTGCTCCAGCAGGGCGGCCAGGGCGTGGCCAGTCCGCTGGATGATCTGAGCTAAAGCCGTAACAATTCAGCCAGGATTGTTAACCCAAAGGCGTAGCGCGGCGAGGGTGGGATTAAACGCAAAGGCATAGAGCGGTCGAGCCGCAACCAAATCCGCCGAACAGGTAAACCGCCGAGCCGCGATGAGCGCAGAGAACCCAAGCACTTACGATTAGAAGAATCTTGCTCGAATTGCTTCATCCTTGGGGAGAGCACTGCAAGGAGGCAAAGACGCGATCAAAAACAGCAGAAGAGAACCACGGAAAACGCGGAAGGCGCGGAAGGCGCGGAAGCAGGAGAATTGCCACAAAGAGGCACGAGAAGGCGCTCTAACGTTGGCCGAGCGGGTGACCTGAAACCCCTCACCCCTGCCCCTCTCCCCGCTCGTTCCTCGCGGGGCGAGGGGAATGAGATTTGGGGGCGGTTTACCCGGGGCTCCGCTTCGCTCCACCCCGGGCTATTACATTTCGTCCCTTCGGGACTCTTGGTTTTGATTTGAGGGCGGTTTACCCGGGGCTCCGCTTCGCTGCACCCCGGGCTATCACATTTCGTCCCTTCGGGACTCTTGGTTTTGGCTCGCTGCGCTCGCTGGGATTAAACGCAATGGCTAACGTTGGCCGAGCGGGTGACTGGGATTAAACGCAAAGGCGCAAGGAGGCAAAGACGCAATCAACAACAGCAGAAGAGAACCGCGGAAGACGCGGAAGACGCGGATGGCGGGGAGCGGGAGAATTGCCACAAAGAGGCACGAGAAGGCGCGAAAAGGAACGCCGCGTTGTTCGTCTGTGGGATCTCTAGCGTTAATGACAAGAGCTGAAGCGTTGGGCGATTCTCGGCGGTTCCTGCGGGACGGGGCTATTCTCGGGCGATTTAAATGCGTTTGGCCTGGATTGCCCGGTAAAGGACTTGCGCGGCTGGCGTATCCGCGTACCCTGTTGAGCGGGCATGGCGACCCTGGACGACATCAAAACGGTCGTGATCGTTCTCATGGAGAACCGGTCGTTCGATCACATGCTGGGTTACCTGAGCCTGCCGCCGTACAATCGCACGGATGTTGAAGGACAGAGCACCGACGCGGCCTGGCTGAGCAAGTTCGCCAATGCTGATGGCGGCCAGGTGTTCCAGCCATTTCACAACGACGACCCGTATTTTTTACCGCCGGGTTTCGACCCGCCACACCAGCGGGAAAACGTGGCTGCTCATCTGGGGGTGTTGAACAATGGCCAGTACGCGATGAATGGCTTTGTGGGCGCCATTCCCCAGCAGGTCTCGACCAACCCCGACGACCGGCGCCTGGTGATGGGCTACTATGGCGCGGACGAGGCGCCGATAAACCAGTTCTTCGCCAGCAACTTCACGATTTGCGACCACTGGTTCTGCGCGGTGCCTTCGGGCACGCAACCCAACCGGCTGATGGCGATGGGCGGCAGCACGATCATCGAAAGCAATGCGACGCCTTTGCCGTCGCAGCCCTTAATCTATGACTGGCTGGACCAGCATGGCATCAGTTGGCGCGTGTATCATCAGGGGCTGCCGTTTTTTACGATGATGCTCCGCTGGGTGCGGCGCATTCTGGCGGGCGGCAACTTCCGGTCATTCGACGAGCTGAAAACCGACCTGGAATCGACGCCGCCGTCGCAACTGCCCAAGGTGATTTTCGTGGAACCGGATTACGGCGATGCGCCGCATTTGGGGCGCTCGACCGATGACCACGCGCCTTCCGGGATCAGTGATGGCCAGGAGTTCCTGATGCAGGTGTACAACGCCATCACCTCCAGCCTCTCTTTTTGGAACCGGTCGCTGACGTTTGTCGGGTACGACGAACACGGCGGGTTCTTCGACCATGTGTCACCGCCGCTGGTCAGGACCGACGCGCCTGCAGGTGCCAGCTACGCGCCGTTCCTGTCGCTTGGCCCGCGGACGCCCGCGTACGTGCTGTCGCCATTCGTAAAGGCCGGCGCTTGTGTGCACGATGTGTTCGACCACACTTCGGTGTTGAAATTCATCGCGGAGAAATTCGGCGGTGGGTCGTATTCGGCGGAGGTTGATCCGCGTCCGGTGGCGAGTTTGTCCAAGGCGCTGAGCTTCGACCAGCCGATTACAAACCCGCCGCCCGCGCCGGCGATGGACGCTTACCTGGCCCGGCAGCCGAAGGCGAATCCGTATGAAGTCACGATGCCGTCCGGGGGGACGGAGCTGCAGCAGGCTTTCCTCGCAGGGGTCGCGGAGATGAAAAGCCAGGGGGGTGGTAACCATCCGACGTTCGGCGCTCTGCTTCAGCAGGTGCCGACCTAACGCTTCAGCGAACCACGAATGCAAAACCGATTCCGCACATCGCATTGTTTAGCGCTGGCGCTGGTGGTTTTGAGCGCCGGTTGTTTTCTCTTTCCTCCGGCCCACAGCGATTACCGGCCAATTCACCAGTTGTCGCTTGCGTGCGACGCGCAGGGGGTTAAGGCGATCCTGGCAACGAATGCCGCCGCGGTGGATTTGCCGGATGATTCGGCCCGGACGCCGCTCCACGACGCGGCGTCCCGAAACTGCACGAATGTGATCGCGGTGCTCTTGCAGGCTGGGGCAAAGCTGGAAGCCAAAGACGCGGCGGGTGAGACGGCGCTTCATGTAGCCGCCCAGGAAGGATTCCCAGACGCAATGACGGTGCTCGTTCACGCCGGCGCACAAATCAACGCGCGCGACAAGCAGGGGAACACACCGTTGAAACGAGCGCTGCTGTACGAACAGACGAACGTGGCAAACCTGCTGCGCAGCCTGGGCGCCACCGAGTGAGTTGGGAGGGCCGGGTGGATTGGCGCAGTCAAGCTTTTACATGATTTGTATCGCACCATCTACAGGCTCGGCCCCTTTTCCGGCCGCCTATGCTTGACTGCAATTGGTTTAAATCTAACCTGCTCGCAGTGAAGGCGCGGCCACCCAAGCTTGAAACTGAACCACCGAAGGATGATGCGGAGGCGCGTGGCTTGACCGCGGCTTGCGCCGAAACGACGGCGGAAGGAATAGACTTTTCATTGCTCGAGGACAGCCTGGCAAAAACACCCTGGGAGCGAATGCTGGCCAATGACGATGCGCTGCGGTTCGCCGATTCGCTGCGCGCCGCGGTGGAGAAGCGAAATGCAAAACCTGAGCGAATCGACGCGGCGACTCATTGAAGCGCGAGTCGAGTTCGTTCTGATCGGGGGATTTGCCGCTGTGGCCCACGGCGTTACTTTAGTCACCCGTGACGTGGACATCTGCTGCCGGTTTTCGGAGGCGAACCTGATGCGCATCCAGGGAGCGTTCATATAGGGATTGTGGCGTGGTGGTGTTCGATGCGATGGCGCAACTCCTTCGGAGTTGAGACCCGGGGGCGAGGTTACCCAGGGTTGCTCGTTCCTCGCAACCCTGGGCTTTGCGGCAGAATCCCTTCGGGATTCACTTTCACAGTTTCCGCACGGCATTGCCGCCAGGGTTACATCGCGGATCAAGCACGCCCGGCTTTGGCCAGCGTGAGCAAGAACAGTTGGCAGAATGGGCGCAACCTCTTTGAGGTTGAAACAACTGCGGCGGGCGTTGACCCAGGGTAGCTCGTTCCTCGCAACCCTGGGCTTTGCGTCAGAATCCCTTCGGGATTCCAGAGCTCCTGACATAGAAGGGCGGGATTTCGGCGAATTTCGAGCAATCTTGCGATTCCGAAGATAGCACGCGTGCGAACCCAAACCTGTCCGCTTTTGAAAGCGGACATTTCGAGAAGCCCTATGTCAGGAGTTCTGGATTCACTTTCACGGTTTCCGAGAGGGATTCGGGATTCCACGACTGCCGTCCAGCTAGGGCGTCGAAGGTGTCCCCAGTTCGAGTTGGGCCCTTCGCACACAAAAATTGTCGTCGCCGGAAAAGACCAGGTAGAGCGTTTTGCCGTCGGTGCTCATCCATTTAGTGGGAAAGCTGGCGGAGTCGCCGGGGCCGACGTCCCATTGCGTGGTGAAAAAGGCGGTCGTCCAGGGGCCCCAGGGAGAGGAGGCATCGTAGATAGCCAAACCGCCTGCAGACCGGGTGTCTATTTTCCCAGCCCGGTCGCGCGAGGCCGCCGTGGGGACAGGTTGAACCAACAGGTAGCGCTTCAGAGCAGCAGAATATGAAATGCCGGCGCGATAGCATAGTCCGGCCGCCGAGAAGACGGCGCCTCGGCGCCCAAGGTCCGGACTCCAGGCAGCCTGGCCTTCGTGCAGTCCCGTGAAAAACTCATAAGCGGCGCGCTGACGAATTTTAGTCCTGGCCACGCGTGCCAGCACCAGGCGGTCAACGGCCTCGTAGGCCGATTCGCTATCCGGCGAATAGATGTAAACGAATGCGTCTCGTGCCCCGCCATAGTTGCGCCCGAAGTTGAGAAAGGTCGGACAGCCGAAGCTGTTGGTGAATTTCCAATCGGCCCACGTCCAGGTTGCCCCATGGTCTTCGGACCAGACCAGTTGGGAGTTGGTGGCGTTGCGCGCCCAGAGATACAGCACAGCGTCAACGCAAAGCAAGCCGCTGGCTTTGCGGCCTCGCTGGCCGCCACCCCGCTGCTCCAGGGAGGGGGCGCGCAGGTTCTCGCCGGTGAAAGCGGAGGGGGTGCCGGTGATCTTCGCAAACCCAAGGCTCAGTTTCTCCGGAACAAAAGGCTCGAACCCGCTGCCGTCGCCATAAGCCGTATAGAGTGCGTCGTCATCGGCCCAGGCCATCGGCCAGTTGTCGCTGTCATGGGCCTTGCGGACGATGGTTTCCTTTGGGGCCCAGTCGATGCGGCGGAGCACCTGGCTGGGCGGATATGGCGCCGAGATTGGCGCGGGCTGCGCGAGCACCGTGGTGCCGGTGGCCGCCAGGAAGGCCAGGAGGAGAAAACATCCCCGGCCCGTTTCCATCGCGCGTGTCCGGTTGATCCTCATGGATAATGTGTCTGCCGCGATTACCTTGGACGCTGGTCTTAATGTTTCGGGTTCTTGAGGCGTAAAGAGCCTTGCGAGCCATTCCTGAGACAGTACAAAAAAAGGTGCCACTGTGGGAAGTGATTCGTGTTTCTTGTTTCCACACGTGCGCCAGCATTGGATCGCGGCCTTTAGGAGAGAGGTCGGCTGGAGCCTGGGTGCAAACCCCGTAGGGGTGGCCTGTTTGTAGTCAGGCACCCCACCTCCGTTTGCTCCTTTTTGTTTTTTCAGCGGCGCGGCAACGCGGCTCCACCCAATCGGACACCTTATTGCCGCGCCGCTGAAAAAACAAAAAGGAGAGTCATTAGTGGCGATTCAACTATAAACAGGCCACCCCTACGGGGTTTAGCCGGACCGCAACGGGTTTGCTGATTCAGGCCGGTTACGGTTTCGCGCGCGGCGGTTATCGCGCCTCTACGGTTAATTACCCCTTGAGGGCAAATGTGCAAGACAACGGCGCGGCGGGTGGCTAGTCTGCCGAGCATGGACACGGCGCAATCAGCGAAGTTGCAGAAAATGTTCGCTGTTTCGGCCTGCCTCGCCATGCGTTTGCTTGCGCCCAGCGCCGGGCTGGCGCAGACCAACGCCTCAACCTGGGATTGGACAACTGCCGCTCCGGAAAGTCAGGGTATGTCCGCCGCAAAGCTGAAGGAGATGACGGACGCCCTGGCAGCGCGAAGCACCTCGGGGCTGCTGGTCATACGCAACGATAAGATCGTTTGCGAGTGGTATGCGCCCGGCGCCGGCCCCACCATCCCGCACGGGACCGCTTCCATGGCCAAAGCGATTGTCGGCGGCGTGGCCACGGCGCTGGCCATCACGGACGGACGCATCGCCCTGGACGACAAGGCGGCAAAATTCATCCCGCAATGGCAGGCCGACCCGCGCAAATCGCGCATCACCTTCCGGCAGCTTGGCTCGCACACCTCCGGCCTGGCGGATGCCGAAGACCGGGACCTGCCGCACGAGAAGCTCTCGGGATGGCAGGGAGATTTCTGGAAACGCCTGGCTCCGCCGCACGACCCGTTCACGATCGCGCGCGACATCACCCCGACGCTTTTCGACCCTGGGGAAAAGCAGCAATACAGCAACCCCGGCATCGGCGTGCTGGTCTATGCCCTGACTGCCACCTTGAAAGACGCCCCGCAGAGAGACATCCGCAGTCTCTTGCGTGAGCGCGTGATGCAGCCTATCGGCGTGCCGGACGCGGAGTGGACTATTGGTTATAAGGAGACCATCACGGTGGACGGCCTGCCGCTGGTCGCCGCCTGGGGTGGGGGGAACTACACGGCTCGGGCTGTGGCGCGCATTGGCCGGCTCATGCTTCGGCAGGGCGATTGGAACGGCAAACAACTGCTCAGCCCCGAGGCGGTGCGGCTGGTGACTTCGGACGCGGGCACGCCCGGTACCTGCGGCATCGGCTGGTGGAGCAACAACGAAGGGCCATGCGCCAGGTTGCCCAGAGATGCATTCTGGGGCTCCGGCGCCGGCCATCAAGTCGTGCTGGTGGTCCCGAGCCTCAAGCTGATTGCCGTCCGCAATGGGCGCGCCTTGCCGGAGCCCCCGGCTTCGGCTGAGTTTCACAGCCCCCTCTACAAGTGGTTGTTCGAACCATTGGTCTCAGCAATAACGGATTCCTGAAAGATTAGCATGTCAGTTGTTGCACCCTTTTTCAGTTTTTCAGCTCACTTCCCAATGCAGTAAAGCTTGTGGCCGGTCCGGATGAAGAGGTTGCCCTGGCTAATGGCGATGGAGGAGCGCACCATGTCATCACCCTCGTCGCCCATCGGGATTTTCTTCAAGAGCTTGAATTCGTCGCCCGCCGCGGCGACGAAGACTTCGGCGCGAAAGTTCTGAAAATAGATTTTGTCGTCGGCTGCCGTCGGAGAAGATTCAATCTTGATCCGGCTGCCCAACTCGCCAGACCAGTCTATCTTGCCGGTGGCGGGGTCCACCCGCGAGAGCACGGTGTTCGGCGACTCTCCCCTGAGGATGTAGAAGTTGCCCTTGTAGAATAGCGGAGTCGCGACGTCGCTCGTCACCTCACGGCCGGAACTTTTCCAGGCCACCACCGAATCATCCTGTTTTCCTTTAGCTCCGGCCTTGAAGGCATAGACGGGCGCACCCTTCGGCGCGCAAACCAGGATTATGCCACCGCCGCTGACGGGCGAGGGCACGAGACGCCAATGGCCAATGCGGGACGGGTTCCACGTGCCCCAACGCCAAAGCTCCTCGCCATTCGCCGGATTGTGGCCGGTGATATCGTCCCCTCCCGCAATCAAAATCTCCTCCCGCCCGCCATCCACGAAAGGAATGGCTGTGCTATAGGCCTCCTGAGATTCGGCGTGGGCTTCCGTCGGGCGGACATGTTTCCAAAGCTCCTTGCCCGTGGCGGGCTCAAGCGCCAGCAAATAGGAATCATTGTGCCCATCTCCGTGGCCATGGACCGGTTCGTCGCGCTGCAGCACTTGCACATACAGTTTGCCTTTGTAAATGGTGGGGCTGGCCCCGTAAGTCCATTGATAGGTAAATGGGCCATATTCCTTTTGCAGATCGTGGGCCCAAAGTTTCCTGCCGGCGACGTCGAAACCGGCGAGCAGCCCGTTGCCATAGAGGTAAACCACGACCTTCCCATCGGTAACCGGCGAAGGGGACGCGAAATTGCTCTTATCATCGAAGTTGTACCCCGCGCCGACCTCCTCATTCCACAATTCCTTGCCGGTGCTGCGGTCCAGGCACAACGCCCGCATTGACCTGCCTTTTTCATCGGCTGAACTGACAAAAACCCTGTCGTCGTAGATTATCGCCGTCGCGGCCGAGGTGCCTGGCAGGCTGACCGACCATTTCACATTTTCCGTTTTCGAAAAGTCGGACGGCAGGTCCTTTTCCGGGCTGGAGCCGTTGTAATCGGGGCCGCGCCAATGAGTCCAGTTGGCTGAGTAGGCCGACGATGCAACGGCGAGGGCGGATGCGCAAAAAACGACGGATCGGTTCATGATTTTTCGAGAGCTTATCCCAAGCGAACTCGTGGACGCACGCCGAAAACGCGGCAACAAAAGCGGGGCCAGCCCCGCCGCCGGCTCCAACGCTCCCGGCGTTCCCACTACCCTGCTGCCTCAACCAAGAATCAGCGGATCAGCCGGTCGGCGGTGTAAACTCGTCGGCATGGTAAGAACTCCGCACCATCGGCCCGCTCGCGACATGGATAAAACCCATCTCGCGCGCCCTCATGCCGTAGCCCTCGAATCTTTCCGGACTCACGAACTCGGCAACCGGCAGGTGGCGAATCGTTGGCTGAAGATACTGCCCCAGCGTGAGCAGTTGGCAGCCGGCCTCGCGCAAATCTTCCAGCGCCGTGAACAGTTCATCCTCCGTTTCGCCCAGCCCGAGCATCAGGCCCGACTTGGTGTAAACCGCCTCGCCGGCCTTCTCCTTCACCTGCCTCAGCACCAGCAGCGAGCGGTCGTAAGTCGCGCGAGACCGCACGCTGGGCGTCAACCGCCGCACCGTTTCCAGGTTGTGATTGAAAATATGCGGACGGGCGGCCAACACCGCGTCAATCGAGACGCCGCGCTCATTGAAGTCCGGCGTGAGCACCTCAATCACCGTATGCGGGCTCAGGGTTCGCACCGCCTCGATGGTTCTGCGGAAATGCTCCGCGCCGCCATCCGCCAAATCATCCCGCGCCACCGCAGTGATGACCACGTGCTTCAATCGCATGCGATGCGTCGCCTCGGCAACGCGGGCCGGTTCGTCTGCCTCGAGCGGCATTGGTTTGGCGGTGGTTACCGCGCAAAAACCGCAGGCGCGCGTGCAGCGGTCGCCGCCGATCATGAACGTCGCTGTGCCCTTGCCCCAGCATTCCCAGTGATTCGGGCACCGGGCGCTCTCGCAGACCGTGTGCAGCTTCAGCTCATCGAGCAAAGCCCGCGTGTGCGAAAACGTGTCCGATGTGGGCAACCGAATCCGCAGCCATTCCGGGAGCCGTGGCCGCGGCGCGGCGTCAGCGGGCTTCAGTCCGGCCATTCTTCCTTTCCAATTTGCTCCAAAAATCCGCGAGCTGGTCCGGCCCGAAGTCGGCGAGCACTTCGCCATCGATTTCGATCACCGGCGCCAGGTCCTGGCCCGAGAGCCGGATCATCTCGTCAAATGCCGCCTCATCCGCGATGACGTCGATCCGCTCATAGTCCAGCTCCCGGTCGTCAAGCCAGCGCATCGCCTTGTGGCACCAACCGCAGTAAGGCTTGATGAACAGTCGCACGCGTCTCGGTTTCACAGCTATACAGTGCCGGATGATCGCGGAATTTTCAACCGCCGATCTGGGCGCGGTACCGGTCCGGCCCCAGCAAACCGTCCAGCTCGCCAGGGTTGGAAAGCTTGATCTTATAAAACCACCCCGCCTCGAAGGGATCGCTGTTTACCAGCGCCGGATTGTCCACAATCGCTTTGTTCACCTCGGTGACCTCGCCGCCCACCGGCGAATAGATGTCGCTGGCCGTCTTGACCGACTCGACGACTGCGCAAGCTTCGCCGGCTTTGAGCTGGCGGCCCACTTGCGGCAATTCGACGAACACGACATCGGTCAATTCGTGCTGCGCGTGGTCGGTGATGCCCACCGTGGCGACACCGGCCGCCACGCGCACCCACTCGTGAGACTTAGCGTATTTTAAATCTGAAGGAACATTGGCCATAAGAGCATTGGGTTGTTGAATGATTTCCAAGTCAAGCTGGTTTTCGATAAAGAGGCTTTGCTGCCACGACCGCCGGGAAACGTTTGCCGCGGATTTCAATTTCGAGGGGCGTCCCGGGTTGGGCGAATTCAACCGGCACGTACGCCATGCCGATTCCGAGCCCCAGCGAGGGGCTCTGCGTGCCGCTCGCGATTTCACCGAGTTGGCGGGAGCCGGTCCCTGCGCTCCAGATCGGATAGTGAGGCCGCGGCGGCGCGGATTTATCCGCCATTTTGAACGCCGCCAGTTTCTTCGTGACACCGTTCGCCTTTTGAGCGGCGAGGCTCGAGCGGCCAACGAACTCGCCTTTATCAAGCGCGACGAAAAAGCCGAGCCCGGCCTCGATCGGGGTCGTCTGCTCGTCCAGCTCATGACCGTAAAGAGGATAACAGACTTCGGTGCGGAGCGTGTCCCGCGCCCCGAGGCCCGCAGGTTTCAATCCGTGAGGTTGGCCGGCGGCGAGAAGCTTGTTCCAAATGGCTTCGATCGCTCCGGCGGGAGCCGCCACCTCGAACCCGTCCTCGCCGGTGTAACCGGTCCGGGAAACCCAAACTTCGCTCGCTCCAAATCGAAACTTGGCGATTTGATTCTTCTTGAGGTCGCCGGGCTTCGCCGCCGGTGTGCCCGCAATGGATGGCCCGGGGAAACACTGGCCGATGAACTCCACCACGCGAGGTCCCTGGACAGCGACAGCGCCGGTCGCGTCGGAGGCATCCTGGAGTTGCACTTCCGCGCGTCGCGCAAAACCGCTCAGTTGCCGCCGGAGCCAGGCGACATCCTCCTGGCTCCGCGAGGCGTTGATGATCAGCAAATATTCGAGAGCTTCGAGCCGGTAGGCGTACAGGTCATCAATCACTCCGCCGCGTTCGTTGCACATCAGTGTGTATTGGCCCTGGCCCTCGGCGAGCTTGCGCACATCGTTGCTCAAAACGTGGTTCAGGAACGCCTCCGCAGCCGGGCCACTCGCCCGCACCTCGCCCATGTGGGAAATATCGAACAAGCCGGCAGCTTTGCGGACCGCCAGGTGTTCATCCATGATGCTGGTGTATTGCACCGGCATTTCCCAGCCCCCGAATTCGATCAGTTTTCCGCCGAGCCGCTGGTGAGCGGCAAAAAGTGGCGTCCGTTTCATTTATCAGAAAGCAACCGAGTTAAATTGTCCGAGCCAGGAATGCGCGCCTGGTTAAGGTGTCTGTGGCAGCCAGCGACCCGACGGCGGCATGCGAATAGTCAATCGCCACCCGCCCGAGGCTTCCGCGCCGGCGGACCGTGGCCCGGGAACATAGTACGAACCCACGGGCGTGTAAAGCCGAGGTTGGCTCCATTGCGCAAAAGGAAAGTTATGGTAAGTATTAACCAGAAAAACTGCGCGCGGATGGCATTTTTATGAGCACATCGACGGAGCCGACAGCCCCTGCCCAGGCAGCGAGTCCTTATTCGCGGAAGAATCCTTTTGTGGCGGAGCTGGTTCGCCATGATCGCCTGACGAAACCTGGTTCTTCCAAGGATACGCGGCATTTCGTGCTCAGTTTGGCCGGGAGCGGGCTGACTTATACGCCGGGCGATTCGCTGGGAGCGTTTGGCCGGAATTCACCCACGGTCGTGGACGAGCTGGTCGTGTGGCTGGGGTTCGCTCCGGAGGCGCCGGTGAATGACCCGCGCGGACAGCCAACCACTCTGCGGCAAACCCTGGTGCGGGATTACATCGTGAACCGCGCCAACCGCAAAGTGATGAGCGGCCTTGCCCAGAGCATTCCCCAGGGCGAGCAGCGCAACCGCCTGATGGAGATCCTCGACAACAGCGAGCTGCTTCACGAATACATCGACAGTCGCGATTATGTGGACATCCTGATGGATTTCGACGAGGCCCGCTTTGAGTCGCCGGAGGCTTTCCTCTCGCAGCTGACGCCTGTTGTGCCACGGCTTTATTCCATCGCGTCTTCACTCCAGGCACACCCCGAGGAAGTGCATCTGTGCGTTGCGGTGGTACGGTACGATACGCACGGCCGTGAAAAAAAGGGGCTGGCGTCGGGCTTCCTCGCGGACCACACCGAACTGTTTGTGAAGAGCATCCCAATCTATGTGCAGGAGTCGCGCAGCTTTCGCCTGCCGAAGGACCCCTCGACCGACATCATCATGTGCGGGCCGGGCGCCGGGATCGCCCCGTTCCGCGCCTTTGTTGAGCAGCGCGTGGTTGAGGGCGCCACCGGCCGCAACTGGCTCTTCTTCGGCGAGCAGCACCAGGCCACTGATTTCCTCTATGGGGACGAATGGCTGGCCTACCGGAAACAGGGGAAGCTCTATCGGCTCGATCTCGCTTTCTCGCGCGACCAATCGTACAAAGTTTACGTCCAAAATCGGATGCTCGAGCAGTCGAAGGAATTGTGGGCCTGGTTGCAGAATGGCGCGTATTTCTATGTTTGCGGCGACGCGAAACATATGGCCAAAGATGTGCACCAGGCGCTGATCGACATCGCCCAAAAAGAGGGCGGCCTTTCAGCGGAGGCGGCCGCGGAATACGTCAATGTGCGGTTGATGAAGACCGAAAAGCGGTATTTGCGGGATGTATATTAACCCTGTTGAAACGCTGAAACGTTAGAAAGTTAATGGCTCAGGTCTCCGCCTCAGGGCAAAACTGCCTCACGACGCGTTTTCGGCAGTGGAAGGGTCAAACGGAATGCGTCATCGCGGCGTGAAGGAGTCAATGAAACGGCGCCCCGCTTGTCTCAACAGCGGGCAGGTTTGTCCCGATAACAGGCAGCGGGCAGCGGTTGAGGCCTTCGGAGAAATGGGCCTTGCTGCTTCCCGAAAATGAGCGCGGGCAGGCATAGAGGACTCGGCCTGCTTGACAATCGATAGGCAACAGAGCTAAACCGGAAGTCGGCCAACACCACCCATGGCCCTGAATGGTTCAAAGAGCCGAGTTGGTGTCGAACGTGCTTTATTAGCAGTGATTTACTGTCGAAACTGCCGCTGAATTGCAAGTATGTGTGACGAAGCCGGAATATGAATGTGCCGCCGTCTCAGGTGTTGCTCGTCGAGGATGATCCGCGCATGCCCGAAGTTTTGGGGGCGCTGCTCCACGACGATCGCGTCACGCTGCACAGCGCGAAAGACGCTCCCGAGGCGCTTCGGCTCGTGCGACAACGGCCAATTGATCTGATTCTACTGGACTTGGGCCTGCCGGGAGTCAACGGTTTTGAGCTGCTGCGGGAGCTCAAGGCATCGCCCGAAACCCAAGCCATTCCGGTGATCGTGCTCACCGCCTGGAACAGCACCAAGGATAAGCTGCGCGGGTTCGAACTGGGCGCGGTCGATTACCTGACCAAGCCGTTCGAGTCGGCCGAATTGCGCGCCAGGCTCTGCGCGGCGTTGCGCAGCAAGCAGCTCCAGGATGAATTGACCCAGACCAACCGCGAATTGCTGACGGCGCGGGTGGCGGCGGAAACGGCGGCCCGGGCCAAAGCGGAGTTCCTGGCAAACATGAGCCACGAGATACGCACCCCGATGAACGGCATCATCGCCATGGCGGGATTGTTGCTGGAAACACCTCTGAACCACGAGCAGCACGGATACCTGGAGACCATTTATTCGAGCAGCGAATCGCTGTTGACGATCATTAACGACATCCTTGATTTCTCGAAAATCGAGTCGGGACGCCTTGAGCTCGAAAATCAACCGCTCGAACTCGCAACGTGCATCGAGGAATCGCTGGACTTGCTGGCGGCTAAGGCGGCGGAGAAAAAGCTGGAGCTGGCTTATCAAATCGAGGACGGCGTTCCGGCCCGCATGCTCGGGGACGTCACGCGCCTCCGGCAGGTGCTGGTGAACTTGATCAGCAACGGCATCAAGTTCACGGCTGCCGGGGAAGTCGTCGTGCACGTCAAAGCGCTGTCAGACTCGGCAAGATCACCGGGCAGCCCCGGGCCGTGGCGCCTTCACTTTTCGGTGCGCGACACTGGCATCGGGATCCCAGTGGACCGCCTGGCGCGCCTGTTCAAGTCCTTCAGTCAGGCCGACGCCTCCACCACACGGCATTACGGAGGGACGGGTTTGGGATTGGCGATCAGCAAGCGGCTGGTGGAATTGATGGGCGGCAAGATGTGGGTGGAGAGTGTGCCTCAAAAGGGCTCAACGTTCCATTTCACGCTATCATTGGAGGCGGCGCCGCCGGCATCCGCCCTGGCGGATGCGTCGGGACCGCGGCTGGTGGGTCTGCGAGTGTTGATCGTGGACGACAATCCGACCAACGGCCAGATTCTGAGCGCGCAGACGCGCAAATGGGGCATGGTTCCGCGCGACAGCCGAGCCGCCGCCGAGGCTCTGGAATGGCTGCGCGCCGGCGAGCAGTTCGATCTCGCCATCCTGGACATGCAAATGCCAGGAATGGACGGGCTCATGTTGGCCGGTGAAATTCGCAGGCTCCCCCGGGGAGGAAACCTGCCGCTGGTGTTGTTGACTTCGATGGGGGTCCGAACCGACCTGCCGGGCTTCGCCACCGTTTCCTTTGCGTGCTGCCTGACCAAGCCAATCAAGCCTGCCCAACTACAGGAAGTGCTGGTCCGGGTTGTTTCCGGAGCGAAAGCGCCGCCGCCGAGGCGCCCGGCGGGCACCAAACTCGACCCGGCGCTGGCCCAGCGGCTGCCGTTGCGGGTGTTGTTGTGTGACGACAACGCGATTAACCAGAAAGTTGCGATGCGCCTGCTGCAACAAATGGGATACCGCGCCGACCAGGCAGCCAATGGCCTGGAAGCGTTGGCTGCCCTCAACACCCAGCCCTACGACCTCGTTTTCATGGATGTCATGATGCCGGAGATGGGCGGGTTCGAAGCCACGCGCGTCATCCGCGAGCGGCAGAGGCAGCCCTCAGCTTACCCAAACTATAAATCGCCCATCATCATTGTGGCCATGACGGCCAACGCCATGCAGGGTGACCGTGAACAGTGCCTCGCTGCGGGTATGGATGATTACATCGCCAAGCCGGTGCGGCTGGAAGATGTGCGCGGGATTGTGGAACGGTGGGGCGCGACGGCGGGTCGAAGCGAGCCCGCCGAGGCGACCACCGGCGCTTCCGAAGCCGCGACCGCTCATCCCCAAACACCGCCAGCAGAGGCGAGCCTGCCTCCGCCTGCCGACGCCCCGGTGGACATGGATCGGTTGCACGAGTTCAGCGACGGCAGCCCGGATAATTTGCGCGAGTTGATAAACCTTTACTTGAATCAAACCGCGGAACAGATGGAGCAACTGGCGGATGCGGTCGAAGCCGCCAAGGCGGCGGACGTGCGCCGCCTGGCTCACAGTTGCGCCGGAGCGAGCGCCACGTGCGGCATGCGACGGCTGGTGCCGCTGCTGAGGGAATTGGAACGCCAGGGTGCGGAAGGCAGGCTCACGAACGCCGCCGAGCTTTGCGCGAACGCAAAAGCCGAATTTCAACGCATCCGGGACTTTCTCGATGATTATTTGACCAGGTCCACCGACCTGGCCGCCAAAAGCTGAAATGAAGAAGATCTTGATTGTTGAGGACGATCAGATTGTTGCAAACATCTATTCCAACAAATTCTCTGTCGAAGGTTACAGAGTCGAAGTTGCGCATGATGGCCACGCCGGGTTGGAGGCGCTACGCAGGTTCCGGCCGGACGCGGTCGTGTTGGACTTGATGCTACCGAAGCTAACCGGCGTGGAGCTGCTGAAAAAGGTCCGTGCCGAGCCGGAATTTGAAAAGCTGCCGATTATCGTTTTCTCGAATACGTACCTGACAAATATGGTGCAGGACGCCTGGAAAGCTGGCGCCACCAAATGCCTCTCCAAGGCAAGTTGTTCCCCCAAACAGCTTGTGGAAGTCGTGCGAAGCACCCTGATGACGAATGGCGACTCGGTGGGCCAGGCGGCGGCCTCGGACCCGGTGCGGGCCTCCAATCAGAGCTCTGAAGCAAGGTCTGCACCTCCTTACCGGTCAGCTTCGGACAACGATCGCGATTTCGAATTTCAAGAAGGCCTCCGGAAGCCCTTCCTGCAAGGCCTGCCGGCGATTCTGACCGCCCTGCGGGCGTCGCTGCAAACCCTCATTAAAACGGACGATCAGGAAGAGCGGCTCAAGCACCTTCACGAGATGTACCGGCGCATGCACAGCTTGACCAGCAATGCCGGCATCACCGGCCTCCTGCACATCGCGCAGATGGCTGACGCGCTAGAGGCGCTGCTCAAGGAGCTGTTTGAGAAGCCCAAGAACATTAACGCCTCCACACTGCGCACACTTGCCTCGAGCATCGATTTCGTCGGCCATCTCATTACGCGCGGATTCCAGCCTGAGGAGAGGGAAACCCCTGTGACTAATATTCTGGTGGTAGATGACGAAGCCATCTCCCGGCGTGCAATCACCTATGCTTTGGAAAAGGCGAAGCTTAAATCAGTCAGCATCGAGGATCCGCTGATCGCCTGCAACCTGCTGGCCGAAAATAAGTTTGATTTGATCTTCCTGGACGTGGATATGCCCGGGATGAACGGCTTTGAGCTGTGCACCAAACTGCGGACCCTGCCGGCCCACAAGAAAACCCCCGTAGTATTTGTAACGGGCCTCAATGATTTCGAGAGCCGGACCCACTCCATGGTGAGCGGCGGCAACGATTTCATCGCCAAGCCGTTTCTTTTCATTGAACTGGCGGTGAAGGCGCTGGTGTATGTGATGCGCGGGCGCTTGGAGAGGCAGCCGTGAGCGTCGGGAAGCCACGATGCGGGCATTTTGACATTCGCAGGCCGTCTTACTAGTCTTGGCTAATGGAATCGCTCCACGCTCCTTGGCGCATCGAATACATCCTGGCGCCCAAACCCGCCCAGGTCGAAAGCCTGTTCACGAAGATCGCGCAATCCAACGATGATGAAGCGAATTGCGTCATCGCGCGGGAGCGAACCTGCTACGCGCTCCTCAATACGTATCCCTACACCGGCGGACATCTCATGGTCGTCCCGTACAAACAAGCGCGCGACCTGGATGAATTGACCGAGGAGGAAATGACCGACCTTTTCAAGCTCGCACGCCGGTGCCAGAACGCCTTGAAGCGGGTGATGAAGCCTGAAGGTTTCAACATCGGCATTAACCTCGGCAAAGTCGCCGGCGCGGGCATCCTGGAACACCTTCATATCCACGTCGTGCCCCGCTGGCAGGGCGATACCAATTTCATGCCCGTGCTGGCGGGAACCACGGTGGTTCCCCTGGCATTGAAAGAACTTGCCGGCCAGTTGCGCGAGGCGCTGAAAGGTTAAAACTTCAGACTCTTCCGCCCCCCTCAACTCATGGCGACTGAAACCCTCCATTTTGAAAACGCCCGAGTCGCGCAGCAGCTCTTTAACAACGACCCGCGGAACCTGCAGGCCATCGAGCAGCAGCTCGGAGTCAAGGCCACCTCCCGCGAAGGCTGGATCAAACTCGATGGTGAGCCCGATGCTCTGGACCGCGCCAAGCATTTGTTTCTGATGCTGGAGGATTCTCTGAATGCCGGCGCCCCGGTCCGGCACCGAGAATTTTCGCACGCCTTGAACATCGTCCGCCAGGAGGGTGTCTCGATGTTGAAGGACCTCATGACCGATCGTATCCAGACGTCGGAAAAGAAGCCAGGCGTTACGGCAAAAACCGTCGGCCAGAAGAAATACGTGGATGCCATCCGGCACCACGACGTCACGTTCGGAGTTGGTCCGGCCGGGACCGGCAAGACCTACCTGGCGGTGGCCATGGCGTTGGCCGAGCTGCGTGAAGGCAAAGTGTCCCGGATCATCCTGACCCGGCCGGCGGTGGAAGCGGGCGAGGCACTGGGGTTTTTGCCCGGGGATCTCTATGAAAAAATCATGCCCTACCTGCGGCCCCTCCATGACGCGCTGCACGACATGCTGCCGGCGGAGGAGATCCAGAAGCATACCGAACGGGGGGTGATTGAGATTGCGCCGCTGGCGTACATGCGCGGCCGAACGCTGAACCACGCCTTCATCATCCTGGACGAAGCCCAAAACTCCACCGCGGAGCAAATGTTCATGTTCCTGACACGGTTGGGCATCAGTTCCAAGGCAGTGATTACCGGCGACGAAACGCAGATCGATCTGCCCACGCAGAAGCGTTCGGGGCTTCTCGAAGCGCACCGCGCGCTCAAACACATCGAAGGCATCGCCATCGTGGAATTCAGCCGGCGGGACGTCGTGCGGCACGCATTGGTGCAACGGATCATAGCCGCCTATGAGGAGCACCGGGGCAAAGCCCGCCGGACCGGCGCCAGCAGTGAAGAATGAGGCCGCTGGCGGCTCGGCGGTACCATCCATTGACACCTGATTGCGCTCTAACCTGTCCACAGGCGACCGCATGCGCAGCAAGCTGAGCATCCGCAACCGTCAGCGCACCCGCCCGGTCGATTGCAAACTCCTGGCGCGGTTGACTCGCACTCTGTTTCGCGATCTGCTCCAGAAGGAGTCCTTTGACCTGTCCGTTTGCCTGGTGGACGCGCCCGAAATCACCCGGCTCAATGAGAAGTTTCTGCAACACCGCGGCTCAACCGATGTCATCACCTTCGACTACGGGGACGCCGCAGAACCGGAGTTGCTCTCCGGGGAAATTTTTGTCTGCCTGGATGAAGCAGTGAAGCAAGCGCGGCGTTTTCGAACGTCCTGGCAAAGCGAGCTCGTTCGTTATGTGGTTCACGGAATACTTCACCTGTGCGGTTACGACGACCGGAAGCCTCGTGCCCGGCGGACGATGAAGCGCGAGGAGGATCGCCTGGTGAAACAATTGACCGCTCGCTTTGCGGTCCAGCAATTGGGCCGAGTTTAGGATTTACGATTTGCGCGGGCGTTGTGAGAAGGGCTTGAGTATCAAGTGCCAACTCTTGCCTCGCTTCTCAGCCATCTTTGCTTGCCTTAGTATTTCCAATTCCTTTAGCCTCGCGGCTACTGAGCTATGATTACTTCCATCCGCTTCCGCCTGTTCGTAATGATGGTGCTCGAATTTTTCATCTGGGGCTGCTGGCTGCCACTCATCTATAGCTACCTCCCCAGCCTGGGGTTCTCAGCCTCGAAACCCCCATCGGCTCTCGTTCAAGTGGTGCCTCAGTGGCTGTGGGTTCTGTTTTCCGAACAAGCGCTCATCCTAAACGCCTTCCCGGTCGCGGCAGTCGTTGGAATGTTCTTCAGCAACCAATTCGCCGATCGACATTTTTCGGCGGAGAAATACCTCGCTTTCAGCCATTTCGTCGGCGGCGTGGCAATTCTGCTGCTGGCGTACACGCGGTCGTTCTGGCCTTTTTTCTGGCTGATGCTGGTTCACTGCCTGCTTTACGTGCCAACAAATTCCATCGCGAACTCAATCGCCTTTGCGAACATCAAGGACCCGCAAAAAGAATTCGGCCTGGTGCGCGTGGGCGGCACTATCGGCTGGATTCTCGCGGCCTGGCCCTTCACCTTCATCCTTGTTGATTGGGACAAGGTGCGAGAAGCGAATCCACAAGGCCTGTTCAATTGGCTAGGGACGGTCCTTGGCTCGGGCCTGACCGGCGAGGCCCTGCAGAAAGGCACCCGCTCGACATTTATCGTCGCCGGTATTGCCTCGCTAGTGCTAGCCGTCTACAGCCTGACCCTGCCTCACACTCCACCCAAGAAAGTCGAGAAGGGGGCCGATCGGTTTGCCTGGCTCGAGTCCTTCAAGCTCCTCAAACAGCCCTTTATGCTGGTTTTGTGGTTGGTGACGTTCGTCGATGCTTTCGTGCTCTACAGCTACTTCAACTGGACGGGCACCTTTCTGGGCGCGAGCACAGAAATGGGCGGAGTGGGACTCAAAGGCAATTGGATCATGCCGGTGATGAGCATCGGCCAGGTGGCCGAGATGCTCACGATGGTTATCCTGGGGGCGACCCTGAAGAAACTCGGCTGGCGTGTAACGATGGTCATCGGCATTCTGGGCCATGCGGCTCGTTTTACTGTTTACGCGTTCTGGCCCAGCGCGGCGCCGGTCATCGTGGTGCAACTCCTGCATGGCATCTGCTACGCCTTTTTCTTCGCAACCGTGTACATCTTCGCGGACGAATTCTTCCCAAAAGATGTGCGGGCCAGCGCGCAGGGATTGTTCAACATGATGATCCTGGGAATCGGTTCGCTGGTCGCGAATTCCATTTGCCCGTACCTCATGCAGTCAAAGTTTACGCATAACGGTGTGACGGATTTCCGCGGTCTGTTTCTGGTGCCGCTGGCCGCCGCGCTGCTCGCCGCGATCGTGCTGGCGTTGTTCTTCCGGCCACCCCAAAAGTCCGAGGCAAAAACGGCTGCTGCGGCCGCCGTCACGGCGTAACGTTTACGCTCAATTCTCGCGACCGGCCTCGCGAACGCGAATGTAGCGACGGAAAGCGATCAAGCCGACCGGCGCTACCGTGGCCAGCAAGCCTACAAACAGCCACATCGTTCCCGAATGCCGCACCCCCTGCTCCGGGCAGTACTTGGCCAGCAAAGTGCCTGAGACCGTGCCGACCAGGAGCTTTGCCAGCAGGAAGGGAACGTACGAGAGCGCGCCGTAAGAGGCCTCCTGGCCTTTGGGGGCAATCGCAGCCGCATACTCATAGACGCGGGGCGAGTAAAAGGCTTCACCGAAGGACAGCAGCACGACGAACAGCGCGCTCATGACGTAGTAAGGATGAATGGTGCCTTCCAGCCGAAGATATCCATGCCCCAGCCAATGCCCCGGCAAGCCCTGGGCCCAGGGCACGAACCAGGCGGTGGGCAACGCCATGACAAACACCGACGCGGCGGAAATAGCGCCGCCCAGGATAACCATCGTGTAGGCGGGAAAACGCTGGGTCAGAGCCCCGATGATGGGGACCATGAGAATCACCAGCGCGTAATTGATGCCCGAGAGCATGCCGACCGGCGCTCGCTCGCCCAATTCCCGAATGCCGAACTTCGGAAAGACGTAGTCAATTTGCATGAAAATCAACTTCAGAAACGCAATGAGCATCAGGAAGGCCAGGAGCCGGTAAAAGCCCTCCTGTCGCAAGAGTCCGGTGAAGAGACGGATCGTATCCTTCGCGGTATCGCGCACGGTGAGCTGCAGCGAGTTCCAGAGGGATTCGTGCCGGTATTTCCGCTCGATGGGAACCAGTCGAAGGCCTTGATCGGTGGCTTCAGCCCCTTCGCGCAGGCACCAGATCAACGGGAGCAGCGAACATTCCAGGAGCAGGCTCACGAGGAACAACGCCCGGTAAGTGGTGAGTTGGACGCCAAGCACCGGCAACAAGAAATGTCGGTACTCGCCCAAGTCGCGGCGAAGGAGATCGAACAGGAATGCTGCGACCAGGAAACCGACATTCATCATGGTGTAGAAGAGTGAGAACGAAATCGAGCGCTGCCGGGTATTGGAGTAGCGGCGGACCGCAGCGACCAAAACCGGGGCACCCAGCGCCTCGCCTATGGCCAGTGGGAATAGCCCGCAGGCAATGGCCAGCGGCTTGATTGTCGTGAAAGCCATCACGGTGCGGGCAAAAATGCAAACGCCTGTCCCGAGAAAGAAGGTACGCCGAAGCCCGATGGCATCGGTTAGAGAACCTACCAACAGCGTGAAGACCGTGATCGAAAGCGACCAGGCGGCCACCAGCCCGAGCGCACCCCGATCGCTGTAACCAAGCTCGGAGGACAGCCACAAGACCAACGTCTTGTTCGTGACAGAATAAGCGGCGATCGTTACGAGTTTTATCGCAAAGATGAGCCACAGCTCTCGCGCCGCGCCGAACAAAACGGTGAACTTCCCGAGAAAGCGGGCGAAGGCCGGCTTTGGCTCGGCGGGCGCGGGAGCGCCGGGCGGTGCCGTTGTCATTCGATCGGGAATGAAAGAGAAAAGGGGGGCGATGGTAAAGGCGGAATGCTCGGAATGCCCGGCCCCTGCTTGTAGCGCAGACTTCCAAGTCTGCCGTATCGCCGACTTCCAAGTCGGCTGACGGTCCCCCGTTGGGCAGAACGCGCGGTTTTCAAGGACTCGCAGGTTTGGAAACCTGCGATACGGCAGACTTGGAAGTCTGCGCTACGGGCCCGAGCCGCTCCGACCCCAGCCGGGGTATGCGCTACTCCAGCGCCAGTCTTCAGGTTTGGCGCACAACCGAGCGGTCGTCGGGTTGTTGCGTATATAGCGGCAGATGCGAGCCTTTTCGGTTTCGTCCCGAATCCAATGGTCGAACGATTCCCGTTGCCAGAACGCTTCCTCGCCGATCCCGACAATCCGCTTTGCGCGACGAGACACAAATTGCTTCCAGCTTTTCAGAATGTCGGTTAGCAGGCAGTTCGGCATGGGCCAGAGCACGGCGTGGACATGGTTCGGCATCACCACCCATTCGCTCAGGAGGTGGCGCTCTCCCTCGAAATGCAGCAGCGTGTTGGCCATTAGCTCAGCGATCTCGGGCCGACGCAGGTGACACGCGCCGTGGCCTTGGTCGAGGTAACGCTCCGCCTGGCGATGGAAATCGCGGTTAATCTCCTCGACCGAATCCGTTGTTGTCCAACCCTGGCGCTCGGCTTCATGGAGAAGGCGCAAACGCTCAACCCTCTCCCGTTCGAACCGGAGCAATACTTCACGCGGCAACGCATCGGCGAGTCGAAAGGTGACAAAATAGGTTGCACCTTCGCGTTTTACATGCGGCAGATAACCGCGAGTATGGACTCCGCTACGGAGAGGGTTTTGTTCAGGGCATTTAACCCCGTCCGCTCTCAATGCGTGGCTGACGCGATCAAGCGCAGGATTAGAGTCATCATCAGTAAACGGGAGCATGAGTAAGGATGTAAAATGACTGATGTCGTCGCAAGGCTTATTGTTGCGCCTACACGTCGTAGCGCAGACTTCCAAGTCAGCCGTCCTGCCGACTTCCAAGTCGGCTGACCGCCCCTTGTTCTTCAGCTCGCGGGTTTGGAAACCTGCGATACGGCAGACTTGGAAGTCTGCGCTACCGTTCAGCGCTACGGGCTACTTCTTCTCGAAGTCCAAATGGCCGTTATGGGCGACCACCTTGATTCGGTCGCCAGGCTTGAAATCGCCAACCAGCAGTTTGGTCGCGAGCGGGTCGAGCAGTAGGTCCTGAATGGCGCGTTTGAGGGGGCGAGCGCCAAACTGCGGATCATAACCTTCTTTGGCGATGAGTTGCTTGGCCGAGCGGTCCAGTTCGAGACCAAGCTGCTGCTGGGCAAGCCTCTTTTCGAGGCGCCGAAGCTGGATCTCGACGACGTGAGAGAGCTGCTGTTCGTCGAGGCTGTGGAAGATAATGATGTCATCGACCCGGTTGAGGAACTCGGGCCGGAAATGAGCGCGCAATTCCGTTTGGACGAGGCGTTCCATCTCGGCATATTCCTTGGGACCCAGCTTGCCGCTGTTGTAGTACTCCTGGATGAGGGGCGAGCCGATGTTGCTGGTCATGATGATGATGGTGTTTTTGAAATCGACCGTCCTCCCCTGCCCGTCCGTGAGGCGGCCATCATCGAGGACCTGAAGCAGGACGTTGAAAACGTCGTGGTGCGCCTTTTCAATCTCGTCGAAGAGCACGACGCTGTAAGGGCGGCGGCGGACGGCTTCGCTGAGCTGGCCGCCCTCTTCGTAGCCGACGTAACCGGGAGGCGCACCGAGCAGTCGGGCGACGGTGTGTTTCTCCATGTACTCGCTCATGTCGATGCGGATCATTGCGTTTTCGTCGTCGAACAGGAACTCGGCCAGGGCACGCGCGGTTTCGGTTTTGCCGACCCCAGTCGGGCCGAGGAAAATGAAGGAGCCGATGGGCCGGTTGGGGTCCTGCAAGCCACTTCGGGAACGGCGCACGGCGTTGGCGACGGCGGTGAGGGCTTCCTTTTGTCCGATGACGCGCTGTTCGAGGCGCTCCTCCATTTTGACGAGCTTCTGGCGCTCGGTCTCCATCATCCGAGAGACGGGAATCCCAGTCCAGGCCGACACGACGCGAGCGATGTCCTCCTCGGTAACCTCCTCGTGCAGCAAGCGCTGGCCGGCGGGCTTCTCTCGCAGTGACTTTTCGGCAGCCGCGAGTTTCTGCTGAAGCTCCGGCAGCCGGCCGTATTGGAGCTGGGCGGCAAGATTCAGGTCGCCTTTGCGCTGGGCCTGTTCCAGCTCGAGCTTAACTTGTTCGATTTGGCTGTTTACTACGCTGACCGCGTTGATGGCGGCCTTTTCGTTTTGCCACTGGGCCTTGAGTTGCTTGGATTTTTCTTTGAGATTGGCCAAGTCCTTCTCCAGTTTCTTCAACCGTTCACGAGAAGCCTCGTCCTTTTCCTTCTTCAACGCGTTTTGTTCGATTTCCAACTGCATGATTTGCCGTTCCAACTGGTCGATTTCGGTCGGCATGGAATCCAGCTCCATGCGCAGGCGCGAGGCGGCTTCATCCACGAGGTCGATGGCTTTGTCCGGCAGGAAGCGGTCAGTAATATAGCGGTGCGAGAGCGTGGCGGCGGCAACGAGGGCGGCGTCCTGAATGCGCACACCGTGATGCACCTCGTAGCGCTCCTTGAGGCCGCGCAGGATGGCGATGGTGGCCTCCACGCTGGGTTCTGTCACCATCACCGGCTGGAAACGTCGTTCGAGGGCCGGGTCTTTCTCGATATGCTTGCGGTATTCATCGAGGGTAGTGGCACCGATGGCGCGCAGTTCCCCGCGAGCGAGCTGGGGCTTCATGATGTTGGCGGCGTCGGTCGCGCCCTCGGCCGCGCCGGCGCCGACCAACGTGTGCAACTCGTCGATGAACAAAATGATTTTGCCCTCGCTGGAAACGATTTCCTTCAAGAAAGCTTTGAGGCGGTCTTCGAACTCGCCGCGGTATTTGGCGCCGGCGATCATGGCGCCAAGATCCATGGACACCAGGCGCTTGTTTTTCAGGGTCTCCGGCACATCACCACTGACGATGCGCCGGGCGAGCCCCTCCGCGATGGCAGTCTTGCCAACGCCAGGTTCACCGATAAGCACCGGGTTGTTCTTCGTGCGCCTGGTAAGGACCTGCATCACGCGGCGAATTTCCTCGTCGCGGCCAATGACCGGGTCAATCTTGCCCTGCCGAGCGAGAGCGGTGAGGTCGCGGCCGTATTTGTCGAGCGCCTGGAACTTGTCCTCGGGATTGGGGTCGGTCACGCGCTGGTTGCCGCGGAGGTCGGCGAGCGCGCGCAGGATGAGGTCACGCTTTAGGCCGTGGGCCTGGAAAATCTTTTTGAGGGAGGAGTCCCCCTGGTCCAGCAGGCCCAGGAGCAGGTGCTCGGCGCTGATGTAATCATCCTTGAGCTTGCCGGCTTCGGTCTGGGCGGCATCGAGTGCTTTCTTGAGGCTGGGGCTCAGAAACAGATCGGCCGAACTGGTGCCCTGGACTTTGTGGCGGCGGGTGAGTTCCTTTTCAAGGTCCGGTCGAAGCTTGGCAGGAGGAACCCCGACTTTTTCCAACAGAGCGGGAATCAGGCTGTCGGCCTGGCCGATGAGGGCAAGGAGGAGGTGTTCGCCATCGACCTCCTGATGGGAGTAGCCTTGGGCGATCCGTTGCGCTTCCTGGAGCGACTCCTGCGATTTGATGGTCAACCGGTCCATTTGCATGATCTTATTGATAAGTCCTGACGCGAATCCGTCAAGGGGGCGGAGCAAAAGTTCAATGGTATTGACTTACTCCCAGGGGACGATATAGTTACTTTATGAAGACGCTGTCTCCAACGGACGCGCGCGCCAACATGACGCGCCTGCTCGACCAAGCCATTGCCGGCGAGTCGATTGGGATCACGCACAAAGGCCGGGTTATCAAGCTGCAGCCGGTGCCGGTTACCGAGGACTGGGCCGCGCAGGAGTATGGGCTGAGCGGGGCGGAGTTGGACCGCGCGGCGGAGCGGCTTCTCAACGCGGGCAAAGAGACGCTGGAATCCGGGCGCGCGGTAGCCTGGGAAAAGTTCAAGCGGCGGCGCAAGCCATGATGAAGCTCGCCGTGTCGCCGCAGTTCGCGCGGCATTATGCGGCGCTTTCGGGAGCCGACCAGCGGCTCTGCAGCGAAGCCGTTGAAGCCCTGCCGGGCGCTTTCGGCCACCCTCACCGCCACGCAGGTTTTGGCGTGCGAGCCTTGCGGCGTGGCGTCTATGAGTGCCGGGCGAGCCAGGCGGTGAGGATTGGATTCACCCGCCACGGCGATACTTTGTTGCTTCAAACGGTTGGCAATTACGACTGCATCCGAGCCTGGCTGCGCCGCGCGCTTTGAGCTCGGCCTACTCGTGCCGCAACGCTTCAACGGGGTCCATATTCGCGGCGCGGAAGGCGGGGTAAAGCCCGAACACGACGCCGACCAGGGCCGAGATACTAAAGGCCAGGAAAGGAGACCAGGGGGCGATGATGGTCCTCATGCCGGCGGTGTTACTGACCACGAACGGGATCGCGACGCCCAGGAGGACGCCAATGATCCCCCCCGCCCCCGAGAGCAGAACGGTCTCGACGAGGAACTGGGAGATAATGTCGCGGCGGCGAGCGCCCAGGGCGCGGCGTATGCCTATCTCCCGGGTGCGTTCAGTGACGCTGGCGAGCATAATGTTCATGATACCGATCCCACCGACCAGCAGCGAGATGGCGGCGATGGAGCCGAGCACGATATTAAAAATCTCTTTGGTGCGCTCGGCGCGCCGCAGCAGTTCAAGCGGCACAATGATGTCGTAATCCTTCTTTTTGTGGTTGCGCTCCAGCACTTCCTTAATCGCGTCGGCCACGCTCGTGACGGCGTCGAGCGAATCGACCTTGACAGTGATTTCGTGAAGCTGGACGCGTTCGGCTTCGAAGCTGCCGCTCCGGCGGCGGATGAGGACTTCGCCGTAGCGAAGCTTGGCGGTTTCAAGGGGAATGAACATGCGATGGTTGGCAGCTTTCGCGGAGTCCTGGGTTTCGGTGCCGGCGGGTTCCTGGCTGCGCGGCTCCATGATCCCGATGACCTGGTAGTAATCGCCGCCGACGCGCACATGCTTTCCGAGTGGCGACTCGAGCGGGAACAACGCGGGGACCATTTCGGCGCCAATCACACACACGCTCGCCTGCGCGTCCATGTCGGTATCGGTAAAGAATCGCCCGGAAGCGACATGGTGGTTGCGCATCTCCGGGTACAAGGGGATGGTGCCGACGACGTCGCAATCGACGCGCCGGCTGATGTTCCAAACGTAATCGCGGATGTTGCGAGCCGGCAGGACGACGGTGACGCCGGGGATGGTGGCGCGGATACGCGCGAGGTCCTTGTAGGTGACGCCGTATTGGAGGACATAGTTCTGGCTTCCCTTGTCCGACACCTTTTGTTCCTCCGGCGGTTTGATGCTCCTGAGGATGATATTCTGGCTGCCGAGATTTTTGATCTGTTCCTGGGCTTCAAAGCTGGCGCCCTCGCCGATGGCCAGCATGGCGATTACTGAGCAAACGCCGAAGACGATGCCGAGGACGGTCAGCAGCGATCGGAGCCGATGGAGCCAGAGGCTGCGCATTCCGAGCCGGATCGAACGGCGGAGGCGAATGAGCGAGAATTCCCGCAGGAATCGCGCCAGGTTGTTATCGTTGGACATCGCTTTCGATTTGGCCGTCGCAGAGCCGGATGGCCCGATGGGCATGGTTAGAGACGTTCGGGTCGTGGGTGACCATGATCAGCGTGGCGCCCTGCTGGTTCAACTCGTCGAAGAGGCGTAGAATCTCGGTGCCCGAGGCGGAGTCGAGATTTCCGGTCGGCTCGTCGGCGAGCAGCACGAGGGGCTCATTGACCAGGGCGCGGGCAATCGCCACACGCTGTTGCTGGCCGCCGGAAAGCTCGAACGGCTTGTGTTCGAGGCGCTCTTCAAGCCCGACGCGCGCGGCGAAGCGGCGGGCCTGCGCGCGACTCTCTGCTTCGGACCGGCCCTGGTAATAGAGCGGCACCTCGATGTTCTCCAGTACTGTGAGCTGCTGGATCAGATTGTAGGATTGAAACACGAACCCAAGCCGTTTGCCGCGCACCGCCGAGAGCGCGTCGTCGTCCATTCGGGAAACATCTTCGCCGCCCAGGAGGTACTGGCCGGAAGTGGGCCGGTCGAGGCAGCCGAGGAGATTAAGCAGTGTCGATTTGCCGCACCCGGAGGGCCCCATGATGCTGATGTAGTCGCCGGGCTTCACCTCAAACGAGACGCCGCGCAGGGCCTCGACGGTGACCAGACCCATTTGGTAGGTCTTGCGGACGTTGTCAAATGCCACGAGTGAAGTCATGGGGAGGGAGAAGGAAAAAGGATAAAACCCACACAGACAGCACCTGGCCCCAATGCCTTTCGCGAATTCAACTGGCGCAGTTGCCATGTGGCTGTCCCGAAGGGACAACCGACAGTAGCCCAACGCTTCAGCGTTGGGTACGCGATGTCGCTGGTACCGAGTCCCGAAGGGACGGTTGAAACTGGCCTCCTCCTTAGCCCGTTCAGCCATCCCTTCGGGACTTCCTCGTTACCGCGGTCCAACCCAACGCTGAAGCGTTGGGCTATTTTCGGGATGTCCCTTCGGGACGAGGGCGCCGCCGAATTCGCGAAAAACATTGAGATTTGAGACTTGAGACTCAGGACTGAGGGCATCACGCCTTTCTGGCCTGAATGGGCGCGCTGGCGGGAGTTGTCGGCTGCGGAGTTGAGGGACTGGCGGGCTGGTCCTTTGCCTTTTCGGGCGGCTTGTTGTCCTGGCCAGCTTTTTGAGTCTCGATCCCATCCGGCAGCCGCAGCAACACGCGCTCGCCTTCCTTCAAACCGGACTTAACCTGGATGAACTCATCATTGAACTCGCCGATTTCCACCGCGCGGCGTTCGGGCTTGAGACTGCCGGCGAGGTAGCAAACCTGCTTGTCGCCATCGGGAGATATCGCCTGGACGGGCACGTAGACGCAGTCTTCGAGCCGGTTGACGAGGATCTCGACCTTGGTGCTCATGCCCGGTTTCACCCAGTCCTGGGTGCCATCGATGGTGATAGTGGTGAGATAGACCTTCAGGTCGGGATTCATCCAACGGTTTTGGGAATCGGGCAGGACGCCGACTTTGGTGACCTCGCCGGTGAGGACCTTGTCCGGGAAAGCATCGACGGTGACACGCGCTTTCTGGCCCTTCTTGATCTTCTTGATGTAGCTCTCGTGAATTTTGACCTTCACTGCCATGTGGGTCATATCGGGAATGGTGATGATGGCCTGCCGCTCGCGGACAGTGGCGCCTTCGCGAACTCGTTCTTCGCCGCCATAATAGAACATGTCATCGTTGGCGCTGCCATAGACGACCAGGCCGGGCTTTTTGGCGCCGAGCGTGCATTTTTCAAGCTGGTCGTTGAGGTCACTGCGCTGGCGAAGCTGGACCTGGTATTGGCCTTGCCCGGATTTTAGTTTGGCCCTGGCCTGCGCCAGTTTCGAGATGGCCACCCGGCGCGCTTTGTCCAGCTCGCGCACCGCCTCGGCATACTTCGACAGGGCCTCTTCGGCGGACCGAACGAAGTCGTATTTAAGGAACAAATCCCGGGCGCTCTCGGCGGTTTGGACTTTGAGGCGGCTGTTCTCGAATGCGATCTCGTCCCGCTCGCGATCAGTCTTGGTGACGAATCCCTTTTCAAACAGACGGCGGGTGCCGTCCAGCGTGGTCTGGGCCTGGCCCAGTTCCTTTTGGGCGACCTGCAAATCGTCCTCGAACTTGCGCAACTTTTGCTTGGCCTCGCCGTCGCCCAGCTTGTCGATGTTGGCGTAAGGCGAAAAATCGACCTTAATGGCATTGGTCCAGCCGGGCTCCTCAAGCTCGGAAAGGTCGGCTGCGGCGTCCGGGGCGTCGGCCGCGGGGCCCGGACTGGTGGCGGACGGAGAGGCGGCGACAACGGGCACCGCTGAGGCGTTGGTAGTCACGAGAACCACCGGACGCGCGCCGGAAGGCTGAGTCCCGCCCGAGGGCAGACCGAGAACGCCCGCGGTAGCCGCTGGAGCCGGCTTGTCACGGGCCGCCTCCTGGGCCCGGGTGGTTTGCTCGACATTGTTGGTGGTGGCTGACGCCAGCAGTTTGTCGAGGCCGAGCTGGTCGCAGATTTGGGTCGTGACCGTGTCACCAAGGAATTTGTCGAAGTCCATGCGGGCGAACCGGGCCTTTTGTTCAGCATCCTTGATGTCGCTCTGGTTCTGGCCCAACTGGATTTCGTAATTTTGCTCCGCGTCGATCAGGCTGGCGACGGCGGACTGATATTGGATTTCCTGCTGGACAATCTGTTTTTGGATGTCGGAAGAGTCGAGTTCGACCAACACCTTGTTGGTTTTGACGTCCTCGTCGGTGACGAGATAACCCTCTTCGACGATGCGGAGGATCTTGGTCCCCTGGTAGCCGACGCGCACTTCGCATTTGATTTCCTGGAATTCGAGCGCCTGCAGGCTGCCGCCTTCGAGCACGGTGATGTCGAGCGGGCCACGACGGGCGGCGAAGGCAGCGGCTTTGCCGACTGATTTGCCGCCGCGGTTCCACCACCAAACGCCGGCGATAGCGACCAGGACAGCCAGGGCGATTAATCTCCAGCGCGGCTGCCGGAAGAGCGCGGTGACGATTTTACGGAGCTTTTGCATCTTGTGTTTCCTCCCAACGGCCATTGTCTTTGATGTAAAGAATGCCGAGGTTGTCCCAGAACTGGAGCCGGGCGATGGTATGGGTGACCAGCGCCTGGGTGCGCTGGTTCTTCGAATCGCTCAAGGAGTTCTGAGCGTCCACCTGGTCCTGGGCCTTGGCCCGGCCCAGCTCGGCGAGCAGATTCTGCTCCTCGACCCGGCGCTCGGCGATTTTCACGCCGACCTCGCTGATTTCATAATTGCGTTTCGCCTGGTCCAGGGTGCGCCAGCTATCGCGGACCTGGAGTTTGATATCGTCCTCCTGTTGCTCGATGGCGCGCGCGGCGCGGTTGCGGGCAATGAGGGCGGACCGGTAGCTGTTGCGCTCGCCCATGCGGTCCAGTCCGGGATCGATGAACAACCCGGCGTTCCAACTGTAACGTTGCGGGTCCGGAATCTGGAACCCTCCGGTGCGGTTGGGGTTGCTGCTCAGAGTGACGCTCGAGCTGAAATCCACTTGCGGTTTCAGGAAGTTGACCGCCAGCTCGACTTTGCGCACCGCATCAGCAAGCTGGTCTTTGGCGTTGAGATAATCCAGGCGGGCGGCCAGGGCGACCTGGATGGACTCATCGACCGAGAGGCGCGCATCGCGGATCTGGAGCGACTCCAGCTCACCATCGTCCAGGACGAGGTTGCTGCCGACGTTCAAGCCGAGCTGGAGTTTGAAGTTGTCGAGCGCTTGCTGGTAGCTGCGGACGGAATTGATCCAGGCACTTTCGGCGCTGAGCACTTGTTGTTCGAGGCGACCGAGGTCGGACTGGGTGATGCGGCCCTCCTGGGCGAGGGCGCGGCTGCGTTCGGCATTTTTGCGCGAGCTTTGGAGGTTCAGGAAGTTGTTGTGCGCGGCGTCACGGTTGCCCAGCACGCCGTAATAAGCGGTGGCGATTTGGACGCTGAAATCCTTCCGATAACGCGTGAAGTCGCGGAGGTCGTAGAGGAGCTGGCGTTCGGCCTGAATCAGGGTTTCCTGCTCCGACTTGTAAGCGGCGTTGCGCAGCAAGGGGCGGGTAAAGGAGGCGGTGAGGCTCGATTGGTTCAGTGTGCTGAAAGGGTCTGCCGGGTCGGGGCCGCGGCTGATGAACCGCTGGAAAGTGGAGTTAAGCTGGGCGGTGAGCCGGCCCACATCGCGGATGAGCCAACTGGCGCCGATTGAGCCGGAATCGGTGGTGAGTTGCCGCTCAACCAGGTTGTCGCTGAAGACCGGGATGAGGTTTCCCGTAACCTGGTCGATGACGAAGGTCTCCGCTTTCGCCGTCTCACCTCCATAGTTTGCATTCGCGCTGGCGGAGAAGATGGGAGCGAACTGGTGCCTGTCCAGGGTGAGATTCAGGGCAGAGAGATAAAGCGATTCCTTGCGGGACTGATAAGCGCGGCTGCAACGAACGGCAATGTTGAGCGCTTCTTCAAGATTCAAGACCCGGGCACCGCGTTCGCGTTGGCCGTCGGCGCCCAGAAACTCCGGAACATTGGTGATAACGGGCAGTCCCTCGAGCAACACGAGGTTGGTCTGCTCGATGGTAAAATTGGTGTCCATGTTGGGCACCCCGGGTGTCTTGGACCGAATGGTGGAATAGACCTCCTTGTCCGCCGATTTGCGGTAATGGCTGGCCGTGCAGCCCGCCAAAAGGAGGACGAGCGACAGCCCGACGACCGCTTTTGCCCGCAGCGATGTCATTGTGAGAAAGCAGCTTGACTATAGACTCAAAAACCGACGGCTTTGTTCATTTTTAAGTTACTGGTCTGCTTGCCGGCCCCGAAAAGCCACGCTGGGGCCGTTCGTTCAAACCCCGCGTCGGCCGATTGGTTGCGCACGGCGCGAACCCGGACCGACTATTCCATACGCCCGCAGGTAGCGCAGGTTTCCAAACCTGCTGCATCGCAGGCTTCCGAGCCTGCGGGCAGCCCTACCGGTCCGGCCCCATGCCGACTTGGAAGTCGGCGATACAGCAGGTTTTGAAACCTGCGCTACGGCGCGCCGTGGTGGTTGCACATTATTCGAGCCAGACTGCGTCAGCCCGAAGCAAGTCCCCAAGTCGCTCCCCTCAGCCATTAAGGGTCAGACATTATTTCGACATGCCTGGCCCGCCGCCCTCACGCTGCGCAGCGAACCAAAAAACTTGGTGCGCCACGAGACGACTATTGTATTATGCTTCGACACGAGCAGAGACGATATCACTTTCTTTGGCCATTTGAGACAACAATGAAGACGGCGTTTTTCCCGGCGAAAACCCTGACGAGCTTGCCCGCGGACAACCTGGAAGGTCTGGCGGCGCTCTGCACGGAGTTCGAGCGGTTCGACGGTCATGCGCGGCAGACGCCGGAACACCATGACGATTACGTCGAAGCGCTGGGTATTCTGCGCGGTTTTGCGATGGCCCGGCACGCAAAGCTGGAGGAGTTCCCGGAGATTGGGCCGCAGCGCCATCAAAACATCACGAACATTGCCCTGTGGTTCGGCAAGGTGCGAATGCGGGTGCGGGGCGAGCTGACCGCCCGGCACGCGCGGGGCTACTTCGACACCAAGGCCGACGAATACATGTCGCTGTTCAACCGGGCCGCGATTTACCAGTTCTCGGACCCGGATTTTCAGCGGGTGCAGGAGTTGACCGCGCAGTTGGGCGACCTGTTCCGCACCAGCGCACTGATCGGCGAGGACCAGAAACGGAAGCTGTTGCGGCGCCTGGAAGCGATGCGGGCTGAGTTTCACCGCAAGACCAACGATATCGACCGGTTTTGGGGGTTTATGGGGGAAGCGGGCATCGCGATGCGGAAGTACGGCGCAGACCTCGAGCCGATTGCCGAGCGCGTGCTGGAACTCGGGGACATCGTGATTGGGGTCATCTTCGCCGCGGAAGGCGTCAAGGCGCTGCCGGAGCTGAGCCAGATGCTGATGGAGAACGGCGAAGGATGAGACGGCCTTAATACACCAGCACCATCGCGACGCCTTCTTCGGTTGCTTTGACGGCGTCTTCCGGAGTTGAGGCGGGGATGGTTTTGGCCAGCTTCAGTTGGGGGAATTGCTTCAAGAACTCTCGAACCACAGTTGCCTTCACCGCATAATTGACATTTTGGGGCAGGCTGCCGGAGACGGCCAGCACCCGCATTTCGTTGAGTTGAGCCACCACGACACCGATCGCCTGGCCGGTTCGAGCCATGAGGGGTCCGCCGGAATTGCCGGGCTGGACCGGCACGCTGATTTGATACTCAGTAGGGTCATCGTGGAGGCCGGAGAGGCTGCTGATTTTGCCGTCGGTGTATTTGGGTTCCAGGCCCTGAACTTCGACGTTCGGGAAGCCGATCGTGAACGCGCTCTCTCCGAGAGCCACGGCAGACTCGCCGGCTATCGGTAAAGGTTTGTACGGTCCACCTTCGACTTTCAACAATGCCAGGTCTTTTTCGCGGTCGGCCTTGACGATTTCCGCCGCGAGCACGCCGCTCCGGGTCCTGATTTTCACCCGTCTTGCATCCTGGACGACATGATCGTTGGTGAGGAGATAGCCGTCCTCCGTGATGAAGAAAGCTGTGCCGCTGGCTCGGAGTTTTCCGCTTTCGGGGAGCTGGGCCAGGGTCTGCTGAGTTCCTTTGGCGCCGAGCATTAGTTTGGCCCAAAGCTTGTTCTCCTTGCGGATGGCATCGGGAATTTCGTCGCGCGCGCATGGCCGGCCGACGTCGTAAGCGCGTATTGTTCGATCGAAACCGACCTTGTTGATGAAGCTGAAGGAACCGGCCAATTTGGCGGTGATGCTGATCCGGTCCATATCGGCCAATGTCTTGGGCAAGTTGCGGACCAGGATTCCCGTGACGTTATCGGGGTCGGTGGAGATGTTGACGATGACACCCTCGTCGATGACCTGGAGCACGCGGGCGTTGGCGAAGTAGGTCCAATCCGGCTGGGTTTTGCGCAGGTCATAAACGATGCCGCCGACCTCGCGGAACAGGCCGGAGCGCACGGCCCGCTCGAAGTCGTCTTCGGACTTCTTCACTCGGGCAGACTGTGCGTTTTGCAATTTCTCTGCGGTGATCCCCCAGGAGAGGAGGAACGCCGGAGGCAATTTGTCCTCGGTGGTGCTGAAGCCATTGCCGTTGGAATCCACGACGATGATGCGGCCATCCGCGCTGATGTGGACATCAGTGATGCCGGCGATTTCTTTGCCCTCCCAGGTGACGGTGGACAGTTTTTCGGCTCCCAGGCAGACGAGGGCGGAGAGGCCCAGCCAGGAGAGAAAAACCACAGCCTTCATGCCTCTGTGTATAGCTCGGGTGGAACCAAAGAACAATCGGAATTTGGCGCTTGCCCCCCCCCCGCCAGAAGGCTTGCCCGGGCATAAGCGCTACCCTCAGCCATCCGGCCTCCAAAGCTTGAGAGGAGGAGGCTCAACTTTCTCAACACTCCGCGCGTGGACCGTGGACTGTGGACTGTGGACTGAACTTGCCCCTCCCCCCGAACTTTGCCACCCTTCACCCAGCAGGCGCCATGACCTCTCAGGAAAAAGCCCTTCACGCCTTCGCCGACTTCGCCGCCAAACTAAAGGGTGACGAAAAAAGCGAAGCCCAAACCTTCCTTTTCCATCTCCTCGCCGCCTACACCCACGACCCCAACACCCTCCCCGAAGGCTCCACCTTCGAATACCGCGTCCGCTTCGCCTCTCCTTCGTCCCCCGACGGCGAAAACGGCCAGGCGACGGGGCGCTCCAGGGTCGGCTCGGCCGACCGCACCAAATTCGCCGATTTCGTCTGGCCCGGTCGATGCCTCATCGAAATGAAATCCCGCGGCGTCAAACTCTCCAAACATTACCAGCAGACCTTCGACTACTGGCTCAACCTCGTTCCCCACCGCCCGCCCTACGTCATCCTGTGCAACTTCGACGAGCTCTGGATCTACGACTTCAATACCCAGCTCCACGATCCCATGGACCGCCTGCTGGTCAAGGACCTGCCCACTCGCTACGCTGCCCTCAATTTCCTTTTCCCGCGCCCGTTCCAGCCCCTGTTCGGCCATAACTGGGTCGAAGTCACCCGCGAAGCCGCCAAAGACGTCGCCGGCGCCTTCAACTCCCTCGTCTTCCGCGGCGAAGACCGCGTCCGCGCCCGCCGTTTCATCCTGCAATGCGTCGTCGCCATGTTCGCCGAGGACATCGGCTTGCTCCCCCAGGACCTTTTTACCCGCCTCCTCGACGAATGCCGCCGCGGCGCCAGCTCCTACGACCTCATCGGCGGCCTCTTTCGCCAGATGAACGACCCCAACCCCGCCCGCGCCGGTCGTTACGAAGGCGTCGATTACTTCAACGGCGGCCTGTTCGCCAACGTTGATCCCATCGAACTCCAGCCGCCCGAACTCGGCCCGCTCTTCGCGGCTGCCCATGAAAACAACTGGAGCCACGTCCAGCCCGTCATTTTCGGTACTCTCTTCGAAAGCAGTCTCGGCAAAGAGGAACGCCACGCCCTCGGCGCCCATTTCACCTACGAGTCCGACATCCAGAAAATCGTCCGGCCCACCATCGTCCGGCCATGGGACGAACGCATCGCCGCCGCCAAAACTGCCCCCGACCTCCTCGCCCTGCTGAAAGAACTCCGCCAGTTCCGTGTCCTCGACCCCGCCTGCGGCTCCGGCAACTTCCTCTTCGTCGCCTATCGCTCCCTCCGCGAAATCGAACAACGCCTGCTCCTCCGCCTCTTCGCCCAGGACAAACGCCAGTTCCCCAAAGTCGGCCTCGCCTCCGGCATCTCGCCCAAAAACTTCTTCGGCATCGACGTCAACGAAAACGCCGTCGAGACCGCCAAGGTCACCCTCATGCTCGCCCGCCGCCTCGCCCATCGCGACGCCGAAAAATTCTGGGCCGACCACGCCGACGAGCTCCCCGGCCAGGACACCCATTCCCTCGAATTCGAACGCGACCTCCCCCTCGATAACCTCGACCAAAACATCCTCTGCGCCGACGCCCTCTTCACCCCGTGGCCCGAAGCCGACGCCATCATCGGTAACCCGCCTTTTCAGTCCAAGAACAACATGCCGGTCGAGTTCGGAAAGGCATACGTGCAAAAAGTCCGAAAGGCATACCCGGAAATTCCCGGTCGGGCTGACTTCTGCGTCTACTGGCTGCGCCGTGCCCACGACTACCTCAGGCCCGGCGGCCGCGCCGGTCTCGTCGGCACAAATACCATCCGCCAGAACTATTCCCGAGAAGGTGGACTGGATTACATCGTTAATAACGCCGGCACGATTACCGAGGCCGTCTCATCTCAGGTTTGGTCAGGCGCCGCGGTCGTTCACGTTTCACTGGTCAACTGGATAAAGGGGCAGTACACCGGCCGAAAGATACTAACCCGGCAGGTAGGCGACAACCGCGACAGCCCGTGGCAGAGGTTCGACCTCCAGAGAATCAATTCCTCTCTCTCACCGGGCATAGATGTCGGCTCAGCGCTCAGATTGTCCGCAAACGAAAACCCCAAGAACGTCTTTGTTGGACAGGTGCATCACAACGATCACTTTCTCCTTTCGCCGGAGCAAGCTGCGGTACTCCTTCGCGAGCACCCTGACCATCGCGAAATAGTGTTTCCCTACCTCACTGGGGAAGATCTTTTGAACGCCGGAAAACCAACAAGGTGCATTATTGACTTCGGGCAAATGGATCTTTTCCATGCCATGAAGTTTCGCGCTGCTTTTGAATACGCTCGCGAGAAGATAATGCCAGCCGTCCTGGACAAAGCTGCGCGCGAAAAGGCCGAAACCGGCGGAGACATCGGTCCCCGACAGAACCACGCAAAAACTTGGTGGCACTTCTGGCGTCCGCGCCCCGAAGTCATCGCACTGCTCCCGAAGCTCCCTCGGTATATAGTGTGTTCCAGGGTCACCAAGAGACCTATATTCGAGTTCGTCTCGCCGGCCATCCATCCTAACGAAGCAGTGGTGGCCTTCACCTTCCCGGATGATTACTCCTTTGGCATCCTGCAGTCTGGCCTGCACTGGGAGTGGTTCAAAGCGCGGTGCTCAACCATGAAAGCTGACTTCCGTTACACCTCCGACACCGTCTTCGACACCTTCCCCTGGCCGCAGTTCTCGGGTTCCGCACTCCGCAATCCGAATTCCGCACTCGAAAAGGTCCGCGCCGTCGCCCTCCGCGCCCTACGCCGGGAGATCATGGCCGCCAACGGCTGGTCCCTGCGCGAACTCTATCGCACCCTCGAAACCCCCGGCGCCAACCGCCTCCGCGATGCCCAAGCCGCCCTCGACTCCGCCGTCCGGGTGGCCTACGGCATGAACGACACCGAAGACCCCCTCACCTTCCTCCTCCGCCTCAACCTCGCCTGCGCCGAAAAAGAATCCAAAGGGGAACCAATAGAGGCGCCCGGCCTCCCGATACCTTTTCCCAAAGAGGCGTTCGTAACCACGGATTGTATCCAACCTGCCACCGAATGACCCTCTCGGCGATAACCCCGTACGTAACCATGCTTGGTCCTCTGTGGGTGGCCACAGGCACATTGGATTTAGTGCTCAAAGACCCTGTGAAGCACAGGGTCGCTGATCGACTTCGCCATCTTTCGAACGTCGGGAGTAAGCCATGCACTCTGGCATTCTATGGGCTCCTTGTGCTCGCAAGCTGTTGTTTCACCATCATGATCATTTCAGTGAACGGGGGCTTGCATACGATCCAGGAGCACCACGGATCCATGCGACTTGCTCTCGACTCTGCCGGCCCGCTTCTTCTTGCCGTAGCTCTCAAGATCCTTACCTGGGACTACCTCATGGCCTTGAAATCCTCAACCATATGCGAGGGTCTTCGCAGGGCGCGCAGGTTCAACAGTGCCGTCGGTGCCTGGAAAACCCTGCTCGCCCGGCCAGGAATGCTAGCAATAATCGCGCTCGACTTCTACTGTACGGCGGTCGCGACGGCTGCCTTTTTGAATTGGTCAGATCTTGCTCGCGTGTCCAGCCGAGGGGCGCAAGCTAACGGCGCTCAGACCGTCTATCAGGCACTGACAAGTCTTTTCAGGGCCATCGATTTTCTTCTGAATGAATCGATGCGCCAGTCCTTTTACATCTTAAACGGCTCCCTCTTCTTTTACATGGCCCTTGCATTCTCTAAACTGGCACATGGCGCTGTGCCCACGATCGATGTGGAACAAGCGACGAGAAACATCTTCAAGGTAATCGCCGCATTCATCTCGGTGATCCTGACAATCGTGCTGATATGCTACTGGATCGTCAGCCCTTGAACCGGAGCACGGCTAATTACGCCCAGGATGCCGCTCGAAGCAGGAGGACCGCCCAAAGACCGGATCATCGGCACGCCAGTACCCGTTTATCCGCGCTAATGGCGGGCTTCCGCTTTGAATCTTGAGACGTCGGGGAAGCCAGGAATGGACCATTCTTTGTTGCCGGCCCCGAACGACTCCAGTTTCTGAGCCTTCCCCTTAGGAAAAGGGATGGCGAAGCAGCCCATCCGTTCGGGGAGGATGTTGTCGAGCATAAGCCGGGAGTCCACGTTCTTCTTGCACCACTTTGCTGCTTTGGGGTTCTCCTCCAGTCGAAAGTGGCTGTGCTGCGCGTCGTAAACAAGTTTGTCCAGGTAAATGTTCTTCGGATCAGAGGATATCTCGGGCTCCTCACAATCAAATCTCGCGTCCACTCGGTGGTGGAACGTCCTTTCCTCGTCCCGCCTGAGGAGGATTTCTTTGCTTTTCCACCAGTAGAGGGTGTGCTCGTAGATGAATGACCTTTTGGGGCGGCGCCGGATGAACCGTAGGTCGGCGTTTTCAGTGTCGTCACATAACTCGCCTGCGAGATCCCTCCGGCGCTGGCTTTCGCTTTGTTCCGCCTGCCATTTCTGGACTTCTTTTATGAAGGCCGCGTTAGAAGGAGTGTTTGTGCGCAACCCCGAGATAGCCCGCAACACCACGAAATTCAGCAGCTGTTCGTTTCTTGTGCCTCGGGAGAGCAGAGCCTTGAGCGTTTCGCCGATTTGAATGCTATCCACCATGACCTTTCTAGTTGTTGTGTGCGGCGGCTTCCTGATTGAGTTGGTGTTCCTCCACGGCGTCCCAGTAGAGGTCGGACAACATGCATTGGATGTCCGGATCGGACATGCCGAGGGACCTAAGCTTTGTCGCGTAAAAGCAAAGGCGGCTAAAGGAGGCTCCGCACTTATTTTCGGGTGCCGCGCCAGTTGCAAGCCATTTCCGCCAGAGCGAGACGCGGTGATGCGGGAAATCAATTGCTGCAACGAGTTCTTCAACGGGCATCATGGCTTTTTTGGGCATGGCTTGCAGGGTGGAAAATGTAGCGCAGCGGTCAAACCCGGTTGCCCCTATGGAGCCGTGCTGCCATGCACGAGCTCGTCAGCGATCGTCCCAGCAGTACGTCTTCGTGGAATTCCTTCGTGAGCACTCGCTCGCGGTGCCAGTCGGGCCACCCTCCGTTGTAACAGCCTCCTTTCGGAAGCCTCTCGATGGTATGGAGACTGGGCAACCGTGTGGGCAAATCCTCAACGATGGCAAGCACTACCTGGTACATCTTGCGCCGTGATAGACCTGACATTGTACTCACCAGAGCGAGGGTGGAATCTGGCGCCTGCGACCGACAGTCGCGGGCAAGGGAGTGGATCAGTGCCGTGAGCCGTTCGGGCTCGACGTTCTTCTGAAGCAGCCCTTCCTCGCGCCATCGCAGCTCGGCCAGCACGCGTTCTGCGACCCTCATCTTAGACGTAAAGTGACCAGGCCAGTAGTGTCGGCACTGCGATGGATCAGCCCGGAGCGATTCGAGCTTGGCGGAGCAGTCCTCGATCTGGCGTTGCCAGTAATAGCATTTGGAACAGAGCTGCCTTGCTCTGATTTTACGGCGCGTGCTACTGCAGTTCTGACAAGATGTGGATTTCATTCCGGCCGTTACCGCCGCGGTACTGGGGGCGGTGCTGCCCGACCCTGGGGCGCTTGTCTGTTGCATTTGCCCGGAGTCGCGGATCGACATGAGCGCAGCGTACGCGCTTGCTTCCAGAAGATCAAGAAATAGCTGTTTATCTGCACTCTTGAGGGGAGTGCCCGTCCAAGGCGTCAGACCGTAGATTCCCCTGCTGCCCCCAAATCATTCTGCCCTAATTATTGTGTCTCCCTCCGCGCCGGCGTGCTCCCTATAGCACCACAGGCTGCCCCTCCTCCCTCTGGCCGTTATTCCCATCTTTGTGTTCTATGCGTTCTTTGCGGCTAGAACTCCCGGTTGCCCCATCTTTCCGTCCGGGCCGCTATCCGTGTGAGCAGCGCCATCCGCGGTAACTCCTCACTCCGGAGAGATGGGGTCGAGTCGTCGGCCGACGCTCCTCCGCAGATCCTCAGGCCAATCCGTTGCGAGCCGACTAATCAAGCCCAGAACTCCTTTAACGCGACGTTGGCCCACACCCGAATACCGACCTGCCGGCGGCAAGGTTCGGGGCTTCCCTTCGCCACGGGGACCGGTAATGCGTCAGTCGGTGTCGCCGTAACTCAATTCAAGAATCCAGCGAGCCAGCCGATTGATCCGGGCGCTGTCAAAGTAAGGTCCTCCGTACGGCATGCGGTTCCCGCAAGGCGGGTCCGTCAGTTTGAGATAAATCAGGCTATCGTTGGTATCCTTGGGAACAATGTATTGAAAGTAAGGGCTGCAAAGTCCTCCCGAGCCCGCGTAGACATAAATCACCGCCGAAGCACTGGAGGCTGAAAAATCAGGCGGAAAACCCGGCCCATGACACTCGAGACAAATGCCTTGCAGATACGGACCGCCGGGACGATCCGGCAGAATGTTCAGGTGATAGGAAAGGCGC
>DATMRF010000036.1:0-4800 GCA_035566435.1 Candidatus Acidiferrum sp. | reverse complement strand
ATGGACCTGGAACCCCGTTTTCTGACAGGCCTCCGCCAGGGTCTTCAGAAAATCCTGTCGGTCCACATCGTCCAGGTAGATGTCCTTCCTGCGATCGCCCCGGCTCATCACGTGGTAAATGGCGCCGGGATATTCCACTCTGAGTTGACGCGGCATGAGCAGCAGCCTGCCGACGGCTCCAAACGCTGTCAACGTGGAAAGTTATGGTTTGACCCCTTTCCTGACCAGCGCCTCGACCAAGCCGCGGTCGCTGCTGGCGGGGGCCCGGTTCTTGAAATCGCCGGGCCGCGAACGAACCGGACCGGACGCGGAACGGGAGCTGGTAGAGGGCGACGGCGCGTCCGAACCACTAAACTGACTTCTGCGCTCTGAAGTCTGCCTAACATAGGTTGTCTGCATGTCAGCAATTTACGCTAAACTAATCGTAAAGACAATTAGGAAGCTCCCCTAATTCAATATAGGCACAATGGAGTACCCTGCCTAAGGGAGTCCCTTAGGCTGGCTCAGGAGCCGATTGGATGGCTCCGTCGTGGCTTTGGCCCGCGCTGCCAGCAGGATTTAGGCGCTTTTCGCACGTGGGCCCGGTCAGGTCGACAGGCACCCTTTGGCCGGTCCTCCGGGAGAACCGGCCCCCGGCGCCCTACCCTGCCCCATCGCCAACCCGCCCGCTGCTCCTGGCTTGGCAACTTCCTGCACATTTATTGTGGGGCGCGGCCCGCAAGGGTTCGAGCGGCGCGCGGAATGACCACGGATGATTGGACTTGTTACGCGTTGTAATAGCTCTCGAACCGGGCCCAAGCGCCAGCGACGGCGTGACCGACCCGAGCGAACGCCGACCCGGCCGGAGCCGGCGCCAACGGCGCCACCTCCGAGCCCCGCGCCAACGGCGCGGCGATACCTTAGCCCGGGGCAACGCCCCGGGAATAGGTGGATCGAAAAACCGGTCGAGCCCCATCGGGGCGGAATAACTCCGCCACCCAGGCCCCGCGACGCATGGAGCCCATACGCCACAAAAAACTGCAAGCTGGCGCAATTTACCGCAATTCACCGCAACTTGGCGCAGGTTTGCCATAAACCGGGCGGCGATGGGGTCATTTGCGAACATAAAGTTGGCAGGTGTTGTCAGCCGCCCCGAACCCATAATCTGTCCTGAGGTAATCTCGCCACTCCTCGTTGAATGAATCTGAGCGAACGACCACGAATTGCGGCGCGTTGCGCTTGCAAATCTCGATGATTCCCCGCGTTGAAATCTGGCCCGACCAGAATCGTTTAGGCATTACTATCGCAAGGTCCGGGATGACTTTCACTCCCGCGTGGAACGCGTAAATTCCGTCCTCGGAATAGGCGCATGAAGCTCCGGTCGCAGATTGTCTCATTTTCTGAACGATGGCGTTGGCGCTCGCTGCCGGCTTTTCTCGCAAATACTTGATTGAGCCCTCGAACCGCCGCTCCGATTTGGCGAGCGCAAAGGCAATCAACGCGCATAGCGCCAAGCCAGAGGCGAACTTGAATCCAATGGAGCGGTTCTTGGTCTGAACCCTATACAAATCCTCCAGTAAGGCATTTACGGCCCAGCCGGTCAGCCAAGCCAATGGTATCGCGAAGTGCAGGTAATAATAATTCCACCACGGCCTGTGAAACGCGTGGACCAAGGAAACAGTACACAAAAGAGCGACCGGAAACGCGAGCTCTCTTAAGCGCCTCCGTCGGGTGGCCAGCAAAATGCACATGACTGCTCCCCCGGCGCACTCGATGTTGTTTCTGAGAAGCCGAAAGTTGAATTTATGGTCCGCCGGCATATCCAAACCCGGCACCACTTCAGCCTTGGTGTGGGATTTCCATGAGGTTGCCAGGGAGCCCTTTCCCCAGGTTAATGCGATTAGAAAAAACACCGCAACCAAAGCTGCGCCCCACACGAGACCAGGCTGCAGCATTTGGCCGATGCTTTTGTGCCTGGAATGTAGAATCAGGAACATCTCGATTACCAGTGCAGGTACGACAAGGACCGCCGTAAGCTTGATCTGTAGTGCGACGGCCAGCATTGCGCCCGAAAGGACCAGCCACATGGGGCTCTGACGCTTCGCCCATCGGAACGCCAACCAACAGGAAAGCAAAGCGGTTGCAAAAGCAGGGCACTCAAGCATCATCGAGGCCATTACAACGAGGCTTCCCGGCGCCGCCACCACGAAAAATGCCCCGAGCAAGGCGGTTCTGGCGCCTGACCTTTGACGAATCAGTTCGTAGAAACAGATCGCTAGTATGAGTCCAAAGCTGGCCGCGACGATCCGGGCTGTCAAAATCGATGCCCCAAAAAGCTTGAACGCCCCGGCGAGCAGGAATGTGGAAACCGGGGGCTGGTCGTTCCAGATGTCGGTGTACAGATGGTATCCCTTGCTGCACAGCAAGCCTTTGATCACCTCGTAGCCCTCATCATCCCCAAGCCGAAGCGCTGAGCCGAGGTGCAGGAGCGAAAGAACGACAAGCAGGGCACATATTATCAACAAGATGCCTCCGAAGTCCTGCAACACCTTCTCGCGTTGACGGTTCGGACCCGAGGGATGGCCTTCCTCAACGCTGTTAGGGATTTCCCGTTTACCGCAACGAATGCGCTTGAGAATCCTCCGCGGAAAGCTGCTCCAATGCTGATCCGAGCGTTCCGGGACCTTTGAGCTTCGAGGCGTCTCGTCAAGCTCGCGATTGCTCGGCTTCGCAATTCTTTGTGGCTTGTGAAGCATTCGGATCCGCCTTGCAATTGAACTCAATCTTGAACTTCAATCTATACTACTGTCCTGACACCGCCATGCCATGAAATCCTTTGAAAAGATGGTCGCAAGCATAAGGTTCAAGTTGTTTGCGCTGTAAACCTTTGTTCGCCGGTTGGCCCCATTTTGGTCGACGCCGGCCGGAGTTTGTCTCCGGTTGCCGATCGTGTCGAGGGCATAGTCCGGGTGGTGTCACGCGACAGGAGTTTCCTCATAGTCATTCTCGAAAATGGACTCCCGGCGGCCGCCACGGTTCATCACCAGCCAGGGTGCCTCCGCTGTAAGTTTCGCTTAACAAATCGTTCGCGTTGTCGAACGCATCGGTTGTGGTCGCGCTGCCCTGGGTGATGGTTGTTTGCCGACCGCGCCGGTCATAAGCGTAAGCAAGGGGCACAGTATTCTGAGGATCGTTGGAACAAAGGCGGGCAGGGCGTTTGGGTGCTCAGTTTGAGGTAGGCGAGCTTTGCTTCGATTGGGGAAGCGTTCGTAGCCGAGAAGCTGTTCCGGCGCTTAATTCTGGTTGGCACCGCGGGTGCTAGGATTGGCGTGTAAGGTTCAAACCTTCACTTCGCGTAATACTGCGATGAGTGCTCCGGGCCACCAATCGAACATGTCGGCTGTTCACCAACTCGACCAATCTTGTAGGTCCCGCCGGCTGGACAAGTCGGCACGCCATTCGACCATTTAGGGTCTGGGAAATAGGGCGAAAGGTCATTCCAACTTGGAACATCATTCGTGGTTTTGTCCTCGTTAGCTTCCCAAAGTTCTTTACATATCTGTATTTGACGGAGATTGAGCACGCACTTGCTTATTTGGGATGACCTGCGCTCACAACCAAACAGGCCTAAAGCGAGAGTTACAACAAAAAGAGTCTTGGCTACAAACCACCCGCTTTTAGTTCCTGCCATATCGTTTTGGTATCATCGAACTGTGCCACCGCCACCGTCGTGCGGACTTGTCCAGCCTCCATCGCTCCAAGTCCACTCCAGCGCGTTAGAGAAAGCTAACGCTGCATGAAAATGTCCGTTTTTGCCGCAAAACTCGTAAAGGATTGCCCCCTGCCAGTTCCAGTGGTTCATGTCCCAGATATCCCACCAGTGGCTGTTCCAGCCCTGGTGGCTCTGCGTTTGCGGATTCCCGCCTTCATGCCAGCCATAATCCTGCCAAGCTTGGCGGCCAGTGGGCTTATTTGGCGAAAGATCGTCATCATACTCGCTCTGCGCTGTGGCGCAATCCCACCAAAAATACCGGTCCACCCAAATGAGATCGACACAGCCAAACTTCTGGAAGTCAAGCGTACTCGTCACCTGCGCCCCAGACGCAGTTGCTGATAGCTTTAGGCGAGTAATGCCAGTTGCTCCCTTGGTGCAACAGCATTTAAAGTTACGAACCTCAGCATCCAGTTGGTCCCGTAATGCCGTGAGTGCCCCCGATCTCATTAACCCTCGTGGATCGACCTCATTGGGGCTGTCGTTGCGCACGAAGCCATATAAATTCAACCCGCCGTTTTCCTCGCTAGGGTCACGGCTCAACCACCTTCCGGTATTCGCATTGTAATACCGGCGTCCGTAGTAAACTAAGTCCGTCTCATCATCCTGGTATTTGGTCGAGAACCGGAAGGGGTTGGCTTTGGCCATTGGTCCGGTGGAGCGGATGATTTCACCGAAGGGGCCGTATTCGTATTGGGCCGCTACCGACCCATCGGCCGCGTTGACGAGCGCTGCCACATTGCCGTTCCCGTCGAAGGCCACGAAGCAGTTAGTAGTTGACGAACCGTAGTACGCCGTTCCCATTAACCCGCCGACGCCACCCGCTCCCTGAGGCGAACCGCTGAGGTCAACACCCCACAGATAGGTACGGACGGCAATGTTCACGCTGGTGAGTTCTCCCACCAAATTCGAGCGCATCTTGATACCACCACCATCTTAAGTGCACACCCAGAGCTCATCCCAATGGTTATTGCGGCGCGCTTCATCTAACGCGCTGAGATTGAGAAAGCCCGCCCGGTTCCAACTCTGACCGGGGCGCTTAAAGCGGC
>DATMRF010000035.1:0-4177 GCA_035566435.1 Candidatus Acidiferrum sp. | reverse complement strand
GGCCGGGAGCCTGGGCGAGGCGCTGGATTGCCTGGAGAAAGACCACGACTTCCTGCTCAAAGGGGACGTGTTCACGAGCGACTTTTTGGACATGTGGATCGCGACCAAGCGCAAGGAGCATGACGCGTTGCGCCTGCGGCCCCATCCTTACGAGTTTTTCCTCTACTACGATGTTTGAGAAACGCGCCTGACCAGGTGGGGGCGCCTCGGTTTTGGGGCGCCTTTTTTCGGCAAAAAATTTAAAAATGGCTGATTTAGTGGTCAAAAACACCTGTGAATAAGTCGTGAACAAGAGTTAATATGTTGTCCTCGCAAGTTATGGCCCGATCACCTAAAAAAACTCCACTGAGCCGCACGTTAGCTTCGCGAGATTTGGCCGGTGAAGGAGCCGATGCGAGAGAATGGTCGGAAAAGATTCGTAAGTCACTGTAAACAAAGCACTTAATAATTTAATGTGGCTTGACTTGGATAGTGATTTGGCTGGAATTCAGTGATCGTATTGGTTTTGAGCAATTTGGGCGCTATAAGCGGCAGCCAAATGTAGATTTGAAAAGCGCGGATTGTAGTCAGGTGAATAAAATGCCCGAAAACAGGGCTTTTGGGACAAAAAATGCAAGCTTCCGCAGAGAAAGTCTGGACCTCGGCACAGGAGCATCTGCGCTCCATGCTGAGTGCGGACACGTATAATCTTTGGTTTGCTCCGTTGCGCGCATGTGGTCAGGACAACAACGGAATCGTGCTGGAAGTCGCGAATGATTTTTGCGAAGTCTGGCTGAAGGACAACTACATGGGGCTATTGCAGGATGTGGTGGCGCTCGCCTCCGGCCGGCAAATGCCGGTGAAGTTCAAAGTTTCGTCGAGCGCCGCTGCTGGGACGTCCCTCGCGGCCGCCCCGGCCGAAAAATCCAAAGTGGCCGAGCCGGCTCCCGAGCGCAACGCCGGCAATCACGAACTAAATTTCAACCCGAAGAACACCTTCGACACGTTCGTCGTGGGCAACAATAATAACTTCGCGTACGCCGCCGCGCTGGCGGTCGCTCAATCCCCCGGCAAGTCTTACAACCCGCTGTTCCTGTACGGGGGAGTCGGTCTTGGCAAGACGCACCTGCTTCATGCCATCGGCCAGTATGTTGCGCACCATAAGAAGGGGGCTCGGGTTGCCTATGTTTCCTCCGAAAAATTTACCAACGAGTACATCGACGGCATCCAGAACAACCAGCTCGCCAAGTTTCGCAAAAAGTACCGCCAGACCGAGGTGTTGCTGATTGATGACATCCAGTTCCTGGCGGGCAAAGAGCGGATCCAAGAGGAATTCTTCCACACGTTCAACGCGCTACACGAGGGCCACAGACAAATCGTGCTCACCTGCGACCGTCCGGCCAGCGAAATCCAAAACCTCGAACACCGCCTGGTCTCCCGCTTCGAATGGGGCCTGGTCACGGACCTGCAGCCGCCCGACGTCGAAATGCGGCTGGCCATCCTGAACAAGAAGGCGCAGCTCATGGGCGTGCAACTGCCCGAAGACATCCTGAACTTCCTGGCCAACCGGATTCGGACTAATATCCGCCGCCTGGAAGGCGCTTTGATCCGGGTCGCGTCCTATGCGGCGCTCACCGGCAAGAAGCTCACCCTCGAAGTGGTGGAGGGCCTGTTGCGGGAAATCCTGCACGAGGAAGGCCGCTACTCCATCAACATCGAGACCATCCAGAAGAAGGTGGCCGAGCACTTCGATATCCGCCTTGCGGATATGACGAGCAAGCGCCGCCCGGAGAATATCGCTTTCCCGCGCCAGATCGCCATGTTCCTCGCCCGCCAGATGACCGAAAGCTCGCTCAGCACCATCGGCGAATCGTTCGGCGGGCGCGACCACGGCACCGTCCTCCACGCGTGCCGCCTGGTCAAAGACCGCATGGAAGTCGATGCCAACGTGCGGCAGGTGGTCAGCCTCCTCGAAAAGAAACTGATGCGCTGAGCTGCCGCGGTGTAACGCAACACAAAAGGATGGAAGTTGCGGGCTAAAGGTGTGGTCGGAGCTGCGCGCGAATTCACGTCCGGCCTGCGGTTTGGTTCCTGTCCTCGCGTCTTTGCATCTCAGGGCCTTTGCGTTAAAATAGCCCTGCCTGCGGGCAGCCGACTCAGAAAGCCACAGGTCCAGGACAAAGCTAACAACCAAGAACTGTTCGGCCCATGCCCGCCATCGAAGTCACCGGCCTGACCAAGGCGTTTCGCACCTATAAAAAGCAACCGGGCTTCGGAGGCGCAGTCAAGGGTTTGTTTCGCCGGAAATACGAGCAAACCGTAGCCGTCAAGGACGTCACTTTCCGCATCGAGCCGGGCGAGCTGGTCGGCTTCCTGGGGCCTAATGGCGCGGGCAAAACCACCACCTTGAAAATGCTCGCCGGGCTCCTCTATCCGACCGGAGGTTCGGCTCGCGTGCTCAGCTACGTCCCGTGGGAACGCGACGACGGCTACCGGCGCCAGTTCGCGTTGCTGCTCGGCCAAAAAAACCAGCTTTGGTGGGACCTGCCCGCCCGTGAATCGCTCGAGCTCAATGCGCAAATCTACGGGATCCCCCGCGCGACCATGGAACAACGCGTCGCCCACATGAGCGAGCTGCTGGCCGTTCGCGAGAAGCTCAATGTCAGCGTCCGCGAACTTTCTCTGGGCGAACGCACCAAAATGGAGCTCATCGCCTCGCTGCTGCACGAGCCCAGGGTCCTCTTTCTCGACGAACCCACCATCGGTTTGGATGTCGTTTCCCAGAAAACCGTTCGTGAATTCCTGCGAGAACATAACGCCCGGCAAAAAACCACGATTCTCCTCACCAGCCACTACATGGCCGACATCCAGGAACTCTGCGAACGCGTGATCATCATCGACCACGGCGCCATCTTCTTCGATGGCCGACTCAGTGACGTAGTGGACCGCTTCGCCGATTCCAAACTCGTCACTATCCAATGCGCCGGCGCCGCCGATTGCTCCGCCGACCAGCTCCGCAAATACGGCGAGATCCTCGAGCATACCCCGGGCAGCATTCGGCTAAAAATCAAACGAGACCGGGTCATCGCTGCGTGCAAAGCCTTGCTGGACGAGCTGCCGGTAAGCGACATCGATATCCAGGAAGTCCCCATCGAAGAAGTCATCCGCCGCATCTTCGCCCGGGAGTCGTAACCCGCCTCGGAAAAACCCTTCCATCAAGGTTTGTCAACCACCTCGGCTTGCGCGATGTTGTGGGTGGTATGAAATCAATTTTTGCGGCAAGCGCAGCGGCTGCAGTCTTTCTTGCCGGTTGTGAAACGGCTCCTCCTCCGGGTGTCGAGCGGGGTCCGCACGGGACCATCGCCTACGATGTGCTGGTGGAGGCCTCACCGCCGAGCGCCCGGATCGAAGCCAATGGCGAGTATGTGGGCACGACTCCGGTTCATCTCAAAATCTTCGGGGACAAGGACGGCACCTTCCACGACTTTGGCTCCTACTATTACATTATTCGCGCCCTGCCAGTCGCGACGAACCAGTATCCTCAAATCCGGGTATTCGGCACCGGACGCAATTTCTCGCACGAGGACTACATTCCGAAGCAAATCTACTTCGATATGAACCAGCCGCCACCGCCCCCGCCAACCTACCCCTATCCGGGATATGGCCCGCCTGTTTATTATGGTCCGCCGGATCCGTATTACTATTACGGCCCGCCATTCTACTACGGCCCCTCCTTCCGCTTTTACTTCGGAGGGCACCGACACTGGTGACGCGTCGTCTCCCATGAGGCGGGCCCGACCTCCAGGCTGCGCTCTCGCCCAACCTGAAAGCCCCCGGCAAAACGCTGTGTCTTGATTCCTAGCGTTGCACGCCCTTACACGGCGGGACTCTCGTCATTATGGTTGCAACAGCAAGAGACGTATGAAACATCTTACCGAACACCTCTGGTTTGAAGTACCCAACCGCCGCGGATTTGTGAACATCACTGACACCGTTGAGGGATTGGTGCGCAAGAGCGGTGTGCAGGAAGGTTTATGCCTTGTGAACGCCATGCACATCGAGCGCATCTTGATACCACCACCATCTTAAGTGCACACCCAGAGCTCATCCCAATGGTTATTGCGGCGCGCTTCATCTAACGCGCTGAGATTGAGAAAGCCCGCCCGGTTCCAACTCTGACCGGGGCGCTTAAAGCGGC
>DATMRF010000034.1:0-267220 GCA_035566435.1 Candidatus Acidiferrum sp. | reverse complement strand
GCCGCTTTAAGCGCCCCGGTCAGAGTTGGAACCGGGCGGGCTTTCTCAATCTCAGCGCGTTAGATGAAGCGCGCCGCAATAACCATTGGGATGAGCTCTGGGTGTGCACTTAAGATGGTGGTGGTATCAAGATGCGCTCGCCCTGGATCATCCCCCGGATCACCCTTGACTTGATTTCACGAAATTTCACTTAATTGCGCCAAATTACAGTTCCGGGGTTTCTAAGACCTTCCCAGACCCCTGTTTGGGGGCCTGCGCCGACTCGGGGTCGAGAAACGAGGGTATCGTTAGAAGGTTAAGACGGAGGGAGCGCGCAACTTTCAACCTGGAACCTTCAACTTTCAACTTTGGAAGCGGGTGTCCAACACCTTCCAAAATGACGCTTGACCGAAACGAGTTTTGCTGGTGCAATAGCGGCGGACGAAGGCTCAGAAGCTTCGGGCAAGGGGGATGTGGTACCACATTGCTGCCGGCACTGGGCTTAGCTTTTTGGGACGGATTGGCTTGATGAGTAATAAGTTAAGAACGGGATGCGCAGGGTTTTTGCTGGTGCTCGCGGCGGCCGGAGTGTCGCTTGCCTGCCACGGGCAGGAGTCGCTGCGCATGTCGTTGGCCGGGGCGGAGGCCGCGGAAGCGCGGCGGCACGCAGCGGGAGCGCTGGATTATTACAATCTCAAGGTCGGCCCGAGCGCGTGGAGGTTCAGCGCCGGGGTGGGAGTGCAGGCGAGCGACAATCTGCGCGGTGACGCGTACAATCCGCAGGAGGACGTCATCTTCCGTCCCGAGCTGGACGCGCAAATGCGGCTGCCGGTGTCGGAGGTGAACGCTCTTAATCTGTCGGTCGGGGGCGGGTATGCCTTTTACGGGCAACATTCGGAATACGACCGGCCATTCATCACCCCTGGGTCGGAACTTTCGTTCGACATTTATGCGGGGGATTTTTGGATCAACCTGCATGACCGGTTTGCGATTGAGGAACAGGGCTATCTGGATCCGACCGTGACAGGGATCGGGAATTACGAGCGGCTGGACAACGCCGCGGGGGTGGCGGCGACATGGGACCTGAACAAGGTGGTAGCTAGGCTGGGCTACGACCACATGACCTATGCGTCCCTGGGCGGTCATCTGGGCCAGACAGATGGAGATTCGGACGTTTTCTCCGGCTCAGCGGGCTACCTTTGGAAGCCCGGTCTGCGGACCGGCCTCGAAGTCGGAGGCAGCTTCCTCCATTATTCGGCAGTCGGCACCGGGTCCCAGTTCAGCGATGGAACCGAATGGAGCGCCGGACCCTTCTGCGAGGCGCAGTTGACAGACCACATTAAGGGGCGGGCCAGCGCCGGCTACACCTCATTCCGGCCGGAGTCGGGCCTCGCGGCGCAATTGGGCCAGGAGTTCTCGGGAGTCTATGCCCAACTCGGCGCGACGCACCGCCTGAATCAGTACGTGGAATACACGTTGAGCGGGGGACGAATGTTGAACTTCGGCTTTTTCGGGGGATTGCTGGACCGATACTTTGCCCGGTTGAACGCGAATTGGCATGTTCTTCGCAAAACGGGCATTGCAACCACCCTCGACTACCAGCACGGCTCGCAGCTCGGGTTCGGCGCCGAGACTTTTGACTGGTTCGGCCCGGGTATCAGCCTCAGCCGCCTGCTGACCGCCAAGCTGACTGGCTCGCTCGCTTATCAATTCTATCGGCGCGCCTCCGACCTTCCGGGCCGCGATTATTCCGCTAATGTCGCCACCGGCTCACTGATTTACCGATTTTGACGCAATTACCTGCTAGGACTCCTAATCCGTGTTTGATACAAATGAAGTTGCTGGAACTCAGAAAGAACTCGACTCAGCTATGAGAAAAATCATCGCCCTCCTGTTGCTGGCGGGCGGCATCGCCCGCGCCCACATCCCGGCCACGACGAACCGCCTCGCTGCCGCCTCGCCCGCAACCACGAATGCAACCGCCACCATCCCCGGGGTCCTTCCCTCCAGTCTTAGTGGCTACGTTCCCGATGACAAATACAAGCTCCGCGCCGGCGACCGCGTCGCCTTCCAGATCCTCGAAGACCGCGACGCCCCCAAGAGCCTGCTCGTCGCCGATTCCGGCGAGCTCGATATCCCCTATATCGGCCGCGTCGCCGCTGTGGAAAAGACCTCCAAGCAGCTCGCCGGCGAGCTTAAGGTCCAGCTCGAAAAAGAGTACTACTACCGCGCGACGGTCATCATCGCGCTGGATGTCGCCAATAAATTCCTGGGCCGGGTCTATGTCTGGGGCCAGGTCCGCAACCAGGGGCCCATTGACGTCGCCGTCGGCGAAAACCTGACCGCGGGAAAAGCCATCCTTCGCGCCGGCGGTTTCGGCGACTTTGCCAATAAGAAGCGTGTCAAAGTGGTGCGCGGAGGCTCCGAGACCGCTGCCAAGCAAACCTTCGAACTCAACATGATCGAGATCCTCGAGGACGGCAAAACCGAGAAAGATGCTGTCCTCCAACCCGATGACTTTATCATCGTCCCCTCACGCCTTATCAATTTCTAGCCTCCTCCTGCCATGAACGAAGAAGTCGTCGAATATTCACACAGCCGCTCGGTTGCCAAAGCGCATTGGATCGCCAAACTCAACCACTACCGTGACCTGCTGGTCCGCAAGTGGTGGGTCCTGGTCGGCGGCGTCGCGCTTGGCCTGCTCGTCGTGGGGGCCATTGCGTGGTATCAACCGTCGTCCTTCGTCTCGCTGGGACGGATGATCGTCAGTATCAAGCTCGCCATCCCCGAGGGTTCGGTTTACAACGAGGAACTCAGCAACTTCCTTGGCACCCAGGCCGCTCTCATGCAAAGCGGGGTCGTCGTCAACCGCGCCCATGCCCGCGTGCTCGCTCAACACCCCTCCCTCACCAACCAACCAGTCGCCCTCAAAGTAACCGTTTCGCCCAAGACCAGCATCTTCGTCCTCGAAGCCACCGGCGCCGACCCGCAGTACTCCCAGGCCTTTCTCCAGGCGTGCATGGAGGAATACATCAACCTCAAAAAGGAAATGCGCGCTCAAACCTCGGACACCACGGTCGCCGGCCTCACCGAGGAGGCGCTTCGCCTCGAAAAGGAACTGCGGAGCGGGGAGGACGATATGGTCCATTTCCAGCGCTCCAACAGCGTCGTGATCCTCGAGGAACAAGGCAGCAGCACCGCCAATTACCTCGCCGCTCTTCACCAGCGCCTCGCCGCCTTGAAATCCGAATACGACCTGCTTCAAGCGCTCACCCTTGACCAAAACCTCGAACGCCGGCAGGAAGTCAGCGCCAGCTTGCCTCCCCCCAGCGACCCGGCCGGCACAAGCGGCGCAGTCGGTGGTGACCGCGCGGACGCCGATTACCTCAAAGCCAAACAGCAGATTCTCCTGCTCAAAGCCGACCAGCAGGACCTCGGCCAGTATTTCCGTGCCAAACACCCGAAAATGCTGGCCCTCAGCGACGAAATTTCGCGCCGCGAACGGCTGCTTGAAATTTTCCGGCAGCAAAGCGCCGAGCAGCTTGACGGCCGCAAACAATCGCTCGTGCTTCAGATTCAAAACCTCGAGAAGGACCTGAAGGAGTGGGACGGTCGGGCCCTGGATATCCAGCGTAAATCGGCCGAATACCAAAAGCTCAAGGCAAACTCCGTGCGCATTCAAGCTCTCTACGATCGCCTGTTGGCGACGCTCCAAACCCTCGATGTGAATAAGGAGATCAGCCCCGAAAGCGTCACCATTATGGAGCCCGCCTCGCGTGCCCTCGCCGACAAGGCCGGAAACGGCAGGCGGCTCGTGATTGCCTGCCTCGTCTCCCTCGGTCTGGGCATCGGCCTGCTCCTGTTCCTCGACCGCCTGGACGACCGCGTGAATTCTTTCACCGAACTCGAGGACCTTTTCGACGAAACCGTACTCGGCCAGATTCCGCGTGAAAAATCACAGGGCAAGCGCGCCGCGCTTAAATTGATCGCTCCTGACGACGAGCGCCATGCGTTCGTCGAGGCCTACCGCAACTTGCGCTCCTCGCTCCTCTACGCGGGCGAGGCCGCTGCCCGGCCCCGAACTCTGATCATTACCAGTTCGATCCCCAACGAGGGCAAGTCCGTCACTTCCGCCAACCTCGCCATACTCCTTGCCCACTCGGGTGCTCGCGTGCTCCTCGTCGATGCCGACCTCCGCAAAGGCATTCTCCACGTTCGCTTCGGCCTTCAGGCCGAATTCGGCCTCTCCGAAGTCCTCCGCGACCGGCGTGACTGGGAGCGTGCCGTTCAAACCACGCCCTGCCCCAACCTTTACCTCATCCCGCGCGGCGGAGTGACGCATCAATCCAGCGAGCTCTTCATCGGCGGCGCTATCACCAAGTTCCTCAAAGCCGCCGCCGACCAATACGACTACGTTCTCCTCGACACCGCCCCGGTCATGGCCGCCGACGATGTCACCAGCCTGGCTCCGCACGCGGATGCCGTGCTCTTCGTCCTGCGCGCGGAACATACCTCGGCGCGCGTCGCCCATGCCGCCCTCGACCTGCTTTACCAGCGCCGGGCCCGCGTCCTTGGCATCGTCTTCAACTCCGTCCGCCCTCGCAGCACCGATTATTACTATTATTACCAGTACAAGGATTACTACGCCTCTTACCCTTCCAAGGAAGGCAAGACCGACGACTCGAAAGTCGTCAAAGCGTAAACCCTTTCAATTCGGCCAGCGCGGCTATGCCCTCCACCATAACGTCCCGAGAACCTGAAACCGGTCTCGCCGAAAACCCGGCCGCAGCCTGGTTTTGTGTTCGGACTCAGCCCAAGCACGAGCATATCGCCGCAGCCCACCTTCGCAAAGATGCGGGCCTCGAAGTTTATCTCCCGCGCATTCGCTTTCGCCGTTCCACCCGCGAAGGCCCAGTCTGGTTCACCGAAGCCCTGTTTCCCGGCTACCTTTTTGGCCGGTTCGAACTCGCGATGTGCCTCCGCCGTGTGCACCACACTCGCGGGGTCCAGGGCGTCGTTCACTTTGGCGACCAATGGCCGATCGTGCCCGCCCGGGCCATCGAGGAACTCCGCGCCACCGTTGGCGGCGACCAAATCCACGTCATCGAGGATAATCTCCAGCCCGGGGAACCCGTCCGCATTTCAGGCGGCCCTTTCCATGACCTGCGAGCCGTGATCACCCGGGTCATGCCCGGCCGCGAACGAGTCGCATTATTGATTGACTTTCTCGGTCGCCAGACAGCCGTCGAGCTCGCGAGTGATTCGGTGGTGCGGGAAGAAGACGCGCGCCAACGGGCGCTCTGACGGGAAAGGTCGGAGGCGCCCGGAACTACGGTCTCCTTGAGACGCCGAACAGCATCGCGCCGATGACGACGACCAGAAACAGAATCGAATGAATCTGAAAGGGGAAATCGAACCGCGCATGCACCAGGCAGCCGGCTAAGGCCAGCCACGTCAGCAGAACAAATCGCCTGCCGCCATGGATGCCGCCGCTGGTGAACCAACGCAAGAGAACAACCACAAATGCCAGCGCCAGCAGCGCGCTGCCGATCCGGCCAAACGTAATCCGCGTCTCCAGCCAGTCATTGTGAAGCTGCGGCGGCCAGTAGGTATCAGGCCGCGGGTAGAGCTGCGAAACCGTCTCAAAAGTGCCGGGCCCGGTGCCAAACCAGGGATAATCCGCCGCCATCGGCCAGGCCGCCGCGTACAGCTCTTCCCTGCCCTCCAACCCATCATTCAAATCGGCCAGCCGCGGCTTCAAGGTTTTCCATCCCAAGGCCAGGCCAAGGCCCAGCGCGACAGTGAAGAAAAGGCTTAAAGCCACCACAGTCAGATTTCGATGTTTCAGGCCCTCGCGACGGGTGGCCGACAGCAGAAAGTGCGCGGCGACCAGAAAAAACGCGGCGAGCGCGGCCATGCCCACCGTTACCAGCGCCCCGCCGCGACTCGTCGAGATAATCGGGCACGCCGCCATGATGGCGGCGCACACCAGCAGCAGGTGGTGCGTCTTGCGTTTCGGAGCGGAAGCCCGGTTGAGCGTCCACCAGAACCCAAGGCATAGGGGCCAGAGTAGGTTGAAATACTGCGCCGCGTTCGAGCGGTAAGCATACGGACCAAACTGTGATTCCGCGGTCTGATGGATCCTCGGCTTGACCAGAAAAACCAGTTTCGGCGACGCCGCAGCGCGCTGGACGATGCCTTCTAGTCCCAGCAGCGCGCCGTTGAGCGCCAGTAACCATAACAACCGGCGCAACCGGGCCGGCAACGGCGCGCTTGCGCCCGGACCGTCAAACCGCCGCTCCCGTGCGGCTTCCGCTGCCCTCCCCGCTCCGGCGGAAGACCTGACGGAAACACCCCGTTGCCATTGCGCCCGTTGCTCTCCATCCGACTTGCCGAGCAGCCAATCCCGCACAGCCCAAAACGAACTTGCCAGCCCCAGATAACTCCAGAACGCGAACCACGTGCCGTCGGCGTCCAAACTGTGTGGCAGCCACGGGATACAATTGCGGTATTCGAACGCAAGCGAACGGTCTTGAAAAGTGGCGCGCGCATTTACAGCACTCACCAGGCAGTAACCGAGGATCAATACCGTCAGCGCACCTAGCGCGGCAGTCAGCCCCGGTTCCGTCAGAAACCTTGTTCCCCGATGTGCTAGCGAGTTCTTGCGCTCGTCATCGTCCCACCTCGCCGGGCAGTAATGCTGGACCCGGCGGATGAGCAGCTTGAGTACGAAGAGAAGTCCAAGAACATATCCCGCAAGGTTCAACGTCCAAATCGACCAGCGCTGGGTCGTTCCGAACGCCCACGGCGCAAACACCACCATCAGGTAAATGAGAACCTCGGTCAGCTCCTCACAGCCACGGTAAAGTTGGATGCCCCAGACGCTCGGCGAGCGCTCAGGCCTTGCGGAGACACACGCGCGCGAGCCATCGTTCTGGAGTGCGACAGCCAGGGGGTCCGTGCCCTGGCTGGTCCTGGCATGCTGCGTGGCGTTGTCTCTCGAGTTGGCCGCGGATCGCGGACTTCCCGAGGGCAATCCCGACCGCGGGCATCCGCATGCCGCGAATCTAGAGTACGACATCAGCGCTCATCCGCAATCCGGGATTCAGCCGGTTTGCGCTGCCGTTAAGGCGCGGCGTAATTACGGTCGCCTCGCGGCACCGTCCCGGAGGTGGACGGATTGATATTCGTGGCGCCAACAGGCAACGGAATGTAGGGCGGGGCGATCGAAGGTCCGCGCGGCAAACCGTCCGGGGCTGTGCGCGTTGCAGCGGTCGATGAGCTGGAACCCTGCGCGGATGCCGCCAGGCCGGAAACTCCGGAGGGCCGTGCCGCATCCAAAACGGCGGCTACCGAGGGAGTCGCCGAGCCGATACCGGCCAGCGAGCGGTCGATCCCGGGTTTCAGGTCGGGAAACACTGAGGCGATCGACCGAAGGATTTCCTTTTCCGAACCGGGTGCGACCTGGGCCACGCGCAGTGCGATATTTCGATAATCCTGCGGGGCGGCGCGGCATACCGCGGCAACAATTTTTCCGGCCTTCGCGGGAGCCACCGCAGCGGCCGCTCGGGCAATGTCGGCCGCTCTGGCCGGCTGCTCTTCGGCGGCTGCGCCGGCCGCGATCGCGGCCATGTCGGGCACCGCTTTCGCAATGGCGCCTACCACAGACATCGCCGCCCCAGGATTCTTGGCGAGAGCTGCCTTGACCACCTCGACAGTGACCTTTCCCCGGTCGCGGCTTTTTGCAGCTTTGACCAATTCGGCCGCTTTGGCCGGCATTTCTGGCGAAGGGACTGCAGCGAGGCTTTGCTGCACCGGATTGGTTTTGGCTGCCTGGGCGGCGAAACCGCGAGCGGAGCCAAACAGGCCAACGATTAATGTGAGGGCGATTATGTTTCTCATAGACTATCAGGCAATGCGGTAGTAAGTCGGACCTATTCGAGTTTTGTTGTTAGGGTTAGTATGGTATGTCAAATCTTGTTGGAAAGGGGTTTAGGATGCGACGACCGAGTCATCCCCCAGCCGCAGGCTTCCCCTGGCAGTGCTGGTGGCCGGAAATGGCTGGCGGCTGGGTCGGCGAGGGGCGCCGTAAACGGCCGGCAAGTGGGAATTGAAGCGCAATGGGCCGCCGGCGGCTCTCGACCGAGTAGCGGCCTTGGCCCAACCCTCGGCGACTAACTCAGACATGATTTCGAACAGCGCTTGGTCGTCATGGAGGCAGACTGCTGGTTGGCTGGCCTCGCGGCCCAACGCGGACCGGGAACAGGTTCTGGCAGCCATGCACGAAGGCGCGCGAAGCTCGAGGGTCCCGGCCTGGCCGTCGTGGAGGTCGAGGCGGAACGAGCGCTCGTTGGAGCAGGAGCACGGTCGTTGCCAGGTGCGCTCGCCATCCGTGCGGGTGAGTCTGACGGAGCTGAAACCGAGCCGCCCGGCCGCGCAGACGAAGTCGCCATAGAGGTCGTCCAAAGAATCGCAACGGTCGCCTTCCATCTTCAGCCAACTGGTTAGGCAAAGGGCATACTGAACCTCCCGGCGCATCGCGAGCGAGTTGCCCAACGTCCGCCCGACAGCAAACCATTCACGGCTGAAACTTAATCTGCCCGCGCAGAGCAGCAGGACCAGGAGGGCAAGGCCGGCCAGGACCGGGATAAACTGCCCGCGGGACCACAACGCAACAAAACCCATTCCGAGAAACACCAGGGTCAGGCCGTAAAGCAACAAAACCACCTGCCGGCGGGAAAAACCCACGCTCAGAAGCCGATGATGGATGTGCCGGCGGTCAGGCCGAAAGACCGGCAGACCCCGCAGCCCACGCCGCAGAATGGCCAGCCAGGTATCGACGATCGGCAGCGCCAGCACGAATAGCGGCGCGATCAGCGCCGCAAAGATAGAACCCTTGTGCGAACCGATAATCGAAAAAATCCCGATTTGAAATCCAAGGAAATACGCGCCGCCGTCGCCAAGGTAGATGCGGGCAGGGGGAAAATTAAAATACAGGAAAGCCAACAGCGCGCCGCTCATGCCCGCCGTCAGGAAAACAAATCCTCCGTTTTGATAGCCGACATAGACCAGCAACGTCATGAGCATGAGCGCAATGCCGCCGGCAAGGCCATCGACACCGTCGATCAGGTTGATGAGGTTGGTGATGCCGACCAGCCAGAGAATGGTAATCACCGAACCCCAGCCGTGCAGTGGGACGATACGCTCGGTAAACGGGATCTTGAGCGTTTCAATTTCAATGCCGGCAAGGCAAACGGCAACGCAAATCAGAACCTGAGCAGCCAGCTTGCGTTTAGCCCCGAGGGGTTTGAGATCGTCCCAAAACCCTATGGCGAACATAGCGAGGGAACTGAGAATGACGGCGGCTCGACCGGGAATACGGGAACGCAGTGCGGGAAAGACGATGGCCACCAGTGCTTCCACCGCGAGCAGGGCGCCGACCAGGGCAAGACCGCCAAAACGCGGCACAGGAGTCACATCGGCGTGGTGGAAGTCACGGTCGCGGCACAGGTTTGCGCGCTGGCAAGTCCTGAGGATCAGCGGCACCAGCAGGAAAACGACGCCGAAACCCAGCAGCCCGCAGCCAATAATGGGCCCCCAGTTCATGCGCAGCGGGGGCCAGGGCAGCGTCCGGGCTTTCGGGCGAGGCCAAACTCAGGGCCGTGGGGCCATTTGGCCCGGTTAGTTATGAGCCAATCTCTCATCATTTCTAAAGCCAGCAGTCCATCGCTGATGGCCGATAGCCAAACATAGGGCGCGAGGGTAGCGGGTGTACAACACCCCGTCAATGAAAATATTGAGGGGAAAGTAACCGGTCAGTCACAGCGGAAGCAGCGGAGCGCGGCTGTCTCAGCCGCAGCAGCCACGAGGTAAATAACGGCTCCGAACCGGCCAGCAACCGCGCTTTGGTCGGGAATGCTGCGGCTGAGACAGCCGCGCTCCGCCCGCCACCACTGACCGGTTACAGGGGGAATTCGCATGATTTCCCGGCTAATTCCGGGCGGTTTCGCGCGATTTCGTCGCGACTTACTCGTTGCCGGGTTCGAACAGCTGGCTTAAGCTCGCGGGCGTTTATGGCCCAGTTATCAACAGTCCCGGTCAATGCCGCGGCGCGCGCCGACGGCCGCCAGCCCGACCAGTTGCGGCCCGTGCGGTTTCAGAATCATATCGCGCCGCATGCGACCGGCTCGACGCTCATCGAGTGGGGCAGCACGCGCGTGATTTGCGGGGTGACGGTCGAGGAAATCGTGCCGCGCTGGATGAAGGAGCAAGGGGTGACGGGCGGGTGGATTACGGCGGAGTATTCGATGCTGCCGTATTCGACGCTGCAACGGAAAGCGCGCGACAGCACGAAGGGGAGAATCGACGGGCGGTCCCAGGAGATTCAGCGTTTGATCGGGCGGGCGATGCGGGCGGCGATCGACCTCGAAAAGCTCGGCACACGGACGGTTTGGGTGGATTGCGACGTGTTACAAGCCGACGGCGGGACGCGGACGGCGGCGATCACCGGCGCGTATGTGGCCTTTTGCCTGGCCATCCGGAGGTTGATGGCGGAAGGGAAGCTGACGGAGAATCCGCTGTTGCACGCGGTGGCGGCGGTGAGCGTGGGGATCGTGGGGAACCAGGCGATGCTCGATTTGTGTTACACGGAGGACGCGGCCGCGACGGTCGATTTGAACCTGGTGATGAACGCCGGGGGCGAGTTCATCGAGCTGCAAGGCACGGGCGAGGAGGCGACGTTCAGCGAGAGTCAGCTTTCGGACATGCTGGCGCTCGGGAAAGGCGGGATACGGCAGTTGCTCGAAGCGCAAGTCTCGGCGATCGGGCGCGAGGGTAAAGGGTGAAGGTGGGAAGTTGAAGGTTGAAAGTTGAAAGTTGAAAGTTAAAGGTTTCAGGGCTCACGAAGGAAGGTTGAAAGTTGAAGGGTTCAAGTTTCAAGTTTCAAAGCCAAATCAGTGGTCAGTAATCAGTAATCAGTAATCGCGGTGTGGATGTGATGAGCAAGAGGCAAAAGCATGATGCGGCGGCGAAGCGCTCAACTCTCAGACAGGAAGCTTCAACCACGTTGTGGTTGATTCGGCATGGGGAGGTGGAGAAGCGCTACCAGAGTGTTTTTGGCGGGCGCATCGATATGAAGTTGTCCGCGCGCGGCCATCGGCAAGCTAAAGTCCTCGCACAGTATCTGCACAAAGAGCATTTTGACGCGCTTTACGCCAGCCCGATGCGGCGGGTGCAGCAGACGATCGCGCCGCTGCTGCGCAACGGCCTGCCGCAGCCGGCGGTGGTGCCCGAGCTCAGGGAGGTGGATTTCGGAGATTGGACCGGGCTGGGGTGGGAGGAGGTGCATGCGCGGTTCGGCATCAGCGCTTTTGCATGGCTGGACGAGTTGGAGCGGGCGGGGATACGGAATGGCGAGTCCGCCCGAACGTTCCGCGCCCGCCTGGAGCCGGTTCTGCGGGCCATACTCGCCCGCCATGCCGGTCAAAATGTGGCGGTTTTGTGCCACGGCGGGGTGATCCGCATGCTGCTGGCGCTCATGCTCGATTGGCCGCTGCCGAGGCTGGCGGCGTTCGAAATTGATTATGCGAGCGTGACGCAGGTGGTGTGGACTCCGCAGAAGACGACGTTGCATTTGGTGAATTTTACGCCGTGGCGAGGCGCGGCGCCGAAGGTTGAAAGTTGAAGGTTGAAGGTTGAAGGTTTCAAGTCTCAGGACGGAGGGTTGAAAGTTGAAGGGTTCAAGGTTCAAGTTTCAAAGCCGAAGCTCAGGGGTGAAGGGTGAAAGTTGAAGGTTGAAGGTCTCAAGTCTCAGGTCTCAAGTCTCGGGGCGGAAGGTTGAAAGTTGAAGGATGAAAGGCAAAGCGCTTTGGAGAGTTTCGATTACGACTTCGGCCGAGGCGGAGGAGGCCGTGAGCGAATTGCTGGGGGAGGTGTGCGGCCAGGGTGTGGCTTCGTTCACGGACGTAGAGACGGGTCAGACGATGGTGATGGCGTTTTTTGAGGACAAGCCTGCTGGGTTCGCGGCGATGCGGGCGCGGCTCGAGGCGGGGCTGGCATGGATTGGGGAGTGCGGGTTGAATCCGGGTGCGAGGGGGAGCGACAGCACTGGGCGGGGGGCAATTGGGGAAGGGAAACGGGGACGTGGCCGTCCCCGCCCCTGCCAATCCCTCGAAACACGTTCGCTACGGGGACGTGGCCGTCCCCGCCCCGGGGCGTGGAAGGTGTCGCTGGGGCGGGTACGGCGGGAGGATTGGGCGGAGGCCTGGAAGAAGCATTTTCGGCCGCTGGAGATCGGCTCACGTCTGCTGATAAGGCCGAGCTGGAGCCGCCGGAAAGCTCGGAAGGGCCAGGCGCTGGTCGTGCTGGACCCGGGGTTGAGTTTTGGGACAGGCCAGCATCCAACGACGGGGTTTTGCCTGGAGCAAATTGTGGCACGCAGGCAGCCGAGGCGGGCTCAGTCCCTATGCGACGTGGGGACGGGTTCGGGTATTCTGGCCATCGCCGCCGCGAAGCTCGGATATGGGCCGGTCGAGGCCGTGGATGTCGATTCGGACGCAGTCCGAACGGCGAGGGGGAACGCCCGGCTCAATGGGGTTGCGAGCATCATCCGGTTCAGGCGGCAGGACTTCCGCCGGGCGGCGGGCCGGCCGGTCAGGAAGTATTCGGTGGTTTGCGCGAACCTGATTTCGAGCCTGCTGGTCGAGGAGCGGGAACGGCTGCTGTCGGGCGTGGACCGGGGAGGTCTGCTGGTGTTGGCCGGCATCCTGGCGACGGAGTTTGCAGGCGTGCAGAAGGCGTATGAAGCGGCCGGGTGGAGGGTGGTGGCGAGTCGGCGAGAGAAAGAGTGGCGGTCGGGGGCGTTCGAGCGAAGGATAAAGGATAAACAAAGGTCTCAAGTCCCAGGTCTCAAGTCTCAAGTCTCAGAGCGGGAACTGAAGGTGGAAGGGCGCAAAAGATGGGGGAGTGATGGTCAGTAATCAGTATTCAGTAACCAGTAATCCGGTGATTTGTGGCGGGATTTTTTTCTGCAAAAAAATTGAATGGATTTTTTTGGAAAGGATGGTATAATTCAATTGCTTGAAGCAGCCGATGCCAAGTATCAAGCATGGCAACCCTGAGGAGGGCAAAGCCAGTGGCATCCTTCACCCCAGTCTATACTTGAACAAAGGAAATCAAAGTATGACCAAATCGTTGGAAGTAATTAGTGAAGCAATCATTAATCCCAAACACCCCTTCCGCAAGGTTGACAACCAGCCTAAAAAACCATTGAAGCACCGGTACGAACGCAGGAAGATTAAAGAATACCTGCATCTCGGGGAATGGGAGCCCAGCGAAGCTACTTAAAAGGCCTAAAAACAAAAACGAACAGCCACGCTTTTGCGTGGCTTTTTTGTTGGGGAGACAGGGGGCCTGAGCGTGGATTCGCAAGGGCAATCAGAGTCACTCGAAATGCTTCTATAAGAGACGGGGACGCTGTGGAAAGCGTCCCTACCAGGAAGCACTGCACGGGCTGGTTAAGGGTTCTGGCAGGCGGGACAGATGCCGAAGAATTCCAACTTGTGGGTAACGGCTTTGAAGCCGTTGCGGGAGGCGACCCGGCTTTCGAGTTCGTGAATAAAGCAATCCTCGATTTCCACAACACCGGCGCACCGGGTGCAGACGAGGTGATGATGATGGCCGTCGTCGCCTTCCACCAGCAACTCGAACCGGGCGACACCATCTCCCAAATCGAATCGCTTCACCATCGCCATCCCCTCCAGCAAATGCATGGAACGGTAAACTGTCGCCAGGTCGCCGCCACCCTCGGGGAGCGCAGCGAAAATCTCCTTGATGGAAAGCGGGTGGGCCTGACGGCGCAAGATTTCGAGGATCGACTGCCGGGGACCAGTGGCCTTGCGCGAGCAGCGGCGGAGGCGTTCGGCAAGTTCCGGCAGGCCGGCGTGGGGGCGCATGTGGGGATGAAGGTTCAAGCAGAGGTTTGGTTTGGGTTAGCGCGGCATCAGGTTAAGGAGTTGGAGACTCGCCACCTCGTCTCCTACAGGGTCTGTCAGTGCAGCATCAGGCTGAGGAATGCCAAACCGGTGCCGACGAGGATGGCCGCGAGCTTGGCGAAGTTGAACCGGTGGATATCGCTGCTTTCGAACAAGATGGTGGTGGAGATGTGCATGAAAATGCCAATCACCACAGCCATAAGTTCGCGGGTATGGCCGGCCAGGGCGGTGTGGGCGCTGAGGGACATGCCCAGCGGCGCCATCGCGGCGAAAAGACCCAGAAAGGCGAGGGCGCTGCCGCGTTTCATCCCGGTTTGCAGCAGCATTCCCAAAAGCGCAATGGAAACAGGGAAGTTGTGCAGGACGATGCTGTAGAGCAGCAAGCGGCGCGAAGCGGGGTCGTAATGGGTGGCGGCGTTCCCAAGGGCCATCGCCTCGATAAAAGCGTGAAGGCAAAGCCCGGAGACGACCCCCACTGGCATCCCCCCGTGCAGGTGATGGGCATGCCCATGCTCGACGCCCATCGAAATCACGTCGAGCGCGACCTGAATGAAAAACCCTGAGAGGATCAGCACGCCGATGTGCAGGTCGCTCGCCGGCAGCGCCCCTTCGTGCGGATGGTAAAGCTCCGGCAGCAGGTGCAGGAAGGTGAGGCTGAGCAAATAGGCGCCGGTGAACGCGTTGAGCAGCTTGACGAAGCGAGGCTCATACAGGCGGAAGAGAAAAACGCTCAGCGCGCCGAGAACGATGCTGGAGAGGAGAAGCAGGTAATCCATGGTTTACGGAGAAGATTCGTTATGCGCGGGCGGAGCGTGTGTCGGGTGTCAGGTGTCAGGTGCCAGGTGTCGGATGCCAGCCGCCAGCGGCCGACGGCGACTCGCCAATCGAAAATAAAACATGGGAGCGGAGCGGGAGAACGTTATTGCAAATGATTTGCATTTATGAGGCGGCAAAAACCCGCAACCGAGATTGCGGGTTAAAGCGGCAGGGAAGTTACTTCATAAGCAGCATTTGGCGGGCGCGTTTGATGGCGCGGTTGAGCCGACGCTGATAATGAGCCGGCAGCCCGGTGTATTTGCGGGGCAGAATCCGCCCCTGGTCGGTGACAAACTGCTTCAGCAAATTCGTGTTCTTGAAATCGAGGGCATCGACCGTGAAATCAATCTTCGGTTTCGGGCGCGAGGTGCGCATTTCGGAGAAGGAACTCCGGCCGCGAGCGCCGCGTTTCTCCTTTTTATCGGGACGAGTTTTGCGAGGCATAGGGGGTGGTTATTTGACTTCGCGGTGGAGAGTGTGACGGCGGAGCGCCGGGTTGTACTTCTTGAGCTCGAGCTTTTCGGTCTTGAGCTTCTTGTTGCGGGTGGTGGTGTAGCGGGAGGGAGATTTGCCCTCCTTCCGCGCTTCGGTGCATTCAATCGTGACAATTTCCCGAGGCATGGGTTATTCCTTCTCTTTAGGCTTCTCTTCAGGTTCTTCTTCTTCGGTGTCGACTTCGGTTTGTCCGACGGCATCGACGGTGCCGAGGGCGCCGAGGCGGCGCGAGCGCAGGGCGCCTTCGCGCTCCAACTGGGCCTGGGCCTGGACGGTAAAGCGGGTCCAGGGGATGGCTTCGAGGCGGCTTTTGGGGATGGGCTTGCCGGTCAACTCGCAAATGCCGTAAGTGTTCTTCTCGATGCGCTTGAGGGCCTCCTCGATTTCGTAAACCGCGTCCTGGTCCGAGGAAAGCAGGCTCAAGGCGAAATCGCGGTCGAAGTTGTCGGTGCCGGAATCGGCCATGTGGAGGCTGTAGCCGGCCATTTCCTGGGCGGACTCTTTAGCGAGGCCATTCATCTGGCGCATGAGCTGATCGCGCAGCTCGAGCAACCGTTGGTAAAACTTGGCCCACTCGGCCTTGACCTTCACCTCGCCGTTTTTCCTGAGTTTGACGGCCGGGTGGGCGGCCGGGCTGCCGAGGATAGATGCGGAGGTGGCCGAGCCGTGCGGCTTGTGGTGGGCCTTTTTGCTAACTTCTTTTTTTTTCGTTGTCACAGCTCAACTAACAAATTCTGGTACACTTCGGTCTTCGTTGCCTCATCCGGAACGTCTATAACCTTTTGAGGGCGTGCGAATGTAGCAAAGGGAATCAAATATTCCATAACAATTTTCACAATTCTTTCGGGGGAAAGACCCCACTCGCCCACGTCCAAACGAGCGGGTAGCCCGGATATTTCGTACCTGCCGGCCGGAGCACGAAGCATCCAGGCTAGCTTTTTTCTATGCAGGCGTAGGCGTTGTGGTTGTGGATGCTCTCATGGTTCTCGGCCTCCACCTGGTACCACGTCACGTCCGGGTGCGCGTTGAGTTTGAGCGCGACATTTCGCACCAGGTCCTCGACGAACACCGGGTTCTCGTAAGCGCGCTCGGTGACGGCTTTTTCGTCCTGCCGCTTCAACAGCCCGTACAGCTCCGAGCTGGCGGAGCTTTCGATCAAGCCGATCAAATCCTCAATCCAAACCGCCTTGCGCGAACGAATGCGCACGGTGACTTCGCCGCGCTGGTTATGGGCGCCATAAGCGGCTATGGCCTTGGAGCAGGGGCAAAGGGTCGTGACCATGGCTTTGACGGTCAGCACAAAATCGAGCTCCCGGCGGCACGCGGCCGCATCGAACCGGGCGATGTAATCCATGACGCTCTCGAGGCCGGTGACGGGCGCCTGCTTGACCATGAAGTACGGGAACTCGACTTCCAGGTGCGAGGTAGCGGCGTGGAACTTTTGCTGCATCGCGTAGAGGATATCGTTGATGTTTTCGACGTGGATGACGTTGCCGTGGGCGTTGAGCACTTCGATGAACCGGCTCATGTGGGTGCCCTTGAACTCCTTGGGCAGGTCCACAAACATGCCGATGGTCGCGACGGTGTTTTGCACAGAACGTTCCTTGTCGCGCACCTGGATGGGGAAGCGCAGGCCCCGCACACCGACCTTGTCGATGCGCAGCTCGCGGTAATCGCGCTCGCTTTGCTTGTCGTGGAGCTTCGCGCCCGCGGCAGCCGGCACGTGCCCGTTGAATCTCAGTCCTACCGGTTCGCTGGGTCGGAGGGGGCGGCCCTTCGCGGCGCGGCGCCGGGAGCGGGTTGAACCATTCTCGCCTGGCTTGAACATAACGGAGAAAGGTAGCAGTGGAGCGGTGGTTTGCAAATGAAAGGCGGTTCGGCTTATTACTTGACTCGCCGCCGGAGAATGCGCTTATAGCTCGCATGGACTTGCTATCAAGCCGGCTTCGCCCCGAGGCACTTCTCATGCTGCTGCTCTTTGGCGCGGCCGCCAGCGCGCAGACGTTTCGAGTCGCCACGTACAATGTGGAAGGATATCTGCTCAAAGCGACGGAAAACCGTCCTGCCAAATCAGCCGAGTCCAGAACCAAGGTCCGCGAAAGTATACTGGCGCTGAAGCCCGACGTGCTCGCTTTGCAGGAGATGGGCGGAACGAACGCCCTGCTTGAACTGCGTGACTCGCTGAGAACGGACGGCCTCGACCTGCCTTTCTGGGAAGACGTCGCGGGGTACGACACGAATATCCACGTCGCGGTGCTAAGCAAGTTCCCGTTCACCGCGCGGCGGCCGCACACCAACGACAGTTTCCTGCTGAGCGGAAAGCGATTCCGGGTGAGCCGTGGGTTCGCGGAAGTCGATATTCAGGTGACACCGACTTACTCTTTCACGCTGCTGACTACCCACCTCAAGTCCAAACGACCCGTATTCTCCGCCGACGAAGCCGAGATGCGGCTCGAGGAGGCGAAGTTGCTTCGCGAGCATATTGACGCGCGGTTGGAGACCAATGCCGACGCCAACCTGGTGGTCCTCGGCGATTTCAACGACACTAAAGACGCGGCCTCGACAAAGGCCGTCCTTGGACGTTACCGAGGCAAGCTTGTAGATACGCGTCCTGCCGAACGAAACGGGGATGGGGGCCGCTCCCCCGCCCCCTCTACCGAACCGCGCAACGTGACATGGACGCACTATTACGGGGCGGAGGACACCTACAACCGGATCGACTTCATCCTGCTCAGCTCAGGGATGGCGAAAGAATGGGTTACGAACGAGACCTACGTGCAGACAATACCGAATTGGGGAATCGCCTCGGACCACCGGCCGATCGTAGCGACGTTTGAGGCGGAGGATCGGTGAAGCCGGAGTGGTCCACTCATCGCGGTGGGGACGGCCACATCCCCTGACGGTGTGGGTGCAAAGAAAAACACGGGGACGTGGCCGTCCCCGCCCCGATTGAGGAAGGACGCAAGTTATTTAAATATTCTCAACTTCGTCATTGCAATTAGCCATGCCAATCGGCATCTTCTCCACTTCAGGGTTCGGGGCGTAGCGTAGCCTGGCTAGCGCGCTTGTTTCGGGTACAAGAGGTCGTGAGTTCGAATCTCACCGCCCCGACCACTTTTGTCCAGACCGACGATTGGTTGCCTGCTGCTCTCTGCCCTTGTTAACTTTCTCCATGCAACCCAGCCCGGCTCCCAAAGCGGAGTTGCCCAGCCTGATATACCCGCTTCCGTCGATTCTGGAGCGGATCGAGCCGGCCCGGCTTTTTTCTCACGGCCGGCCGCTGGAGGTCGAGCTCGGCAGTGGCGACGGCTCGTTTCTGGTCGAACATGCCCAGCGGCATCCCGAACGCAACTTCATCGGCGTCGAACGCTTGCTGGGACGAATGCGCAAGCTCGACCGGAAAGGCCGGCGCGCCGAGCTGATCAATTTACGGGGCGTCCGGATTGAGTCCGCCTATTTCCTTCAGTACCTGCTGCCCGCGCACTCTGCGGCCTCCGTGCACATTTACTTCCCCGACCCGTGGCCGAAACGGAAGCATCGCCGTCACCGGTTGATCAACGACGACTTCCCCGCCCTGGCGCGTGATGCACTCGCACCGCAAGGCACGGTGTTTTTGCGCACGGATGATGAGGACTATTTCGCGCAAATGACAACAGTGTTCGCGGCCAGCCCGCTGTTCCGGACGATCGAGACGCCGCTGGAGCTGGCTGAGCTGTTGACGGACTTTGAAAGAGACTTCCGGGCACGAGGGATCCGGACGCTGCGTTCGGGTTACCAACTCAATCCCAGTCCGGCACGGTAGAGAGCGCTGTCCGCAGCGCGCCGTTCCGAGCTGTGAACAATGCGGCGCGCTGAATGACTATATGCGGAAATGTCGTTTTTCTGCGCAGGTTTTCGCGGTTACCAGTTGTAAGTTGAAGGTTGCAAGTTGGTTACGCCGGCGGTCGTCGACTTGTAACTTTCAACCTGCAACCGTTTCCACAACGAGTCTGGTTCCGGTTGCACCGGCTCGTCGACAGCGTCCCTACCGCTCTCACCCTCTCGTAGAAGTCCGAAATGCGTGTGGAGGAGGCGGGGCTCAGACATCGATCACCGGTCCGCCGCCACCGGAGCCCGGCGGCCGGCGGCGATGTTGGAAGCGGATATGGGCGCGATTCGCGCCGGTCAGCGTATTCAGCAGCATCGCGACTACGCTGATCACCAACGCGCCCCAGAACGCACCCCAAAAATCATCGACGTAAAAGTGGGGACGCAGAAGCAGGCCGACAAAATAAAGCAGCAGAGCGTTAATGACGAGGGTAAATAAACCGAGGGTGAAGATCAGCAACGGCAATGCAAGGAACATGAGGAGGGGCCTCAGGAAGGCGTTAAGGATGCCCAGGATCAGCGAAGCCACGAGCAGGTCCAGAGGTTTTCCGTAGTGAATAGTACCTGGCAGGATGTACACCGCTGTCAGCACCGCAAGGGTATTAATGACCCAACGTTGGAGGAACTGTTTCACGCGGGCATTATTCTGCGCGGCCGATTTGAGTGTTCACCTGTGCGACTGGAAGCATCGGGCAGGTTTTGGGTTAATTCAAGGAACAAAAGCGGACGACCCGTGAAGCGTCAGTGATGGTTAGGGCCTCAGGCCTGGACGAGCAACACGGTGGCACCGGCTTCCAGGACAAGCTCGGCTTTCAGCGCAGCAGGCAGGAGACAGAAACCGCCTTTGGCCACTTCAAGCGACTCCCCTGCCCCGGTGACCGCAGCTTTGCCTTCGACCACACCGATAATCCCCAAGTTAGAAGCCACGGGCATCGACGCGCTCGCCGTCGCGGTGATGGCGTCCACCCTGAATAGAGGATCGTTGACCAGGGGACGGTGCTCGAGATGATCCAGGGTCCGGCCATCGCGGGGGACGAGGGCCGGCTCAAAGTCGTTGAAGTCGATGCTGGCGAGGGATTCGGCAAGGTGCAGTTGCCGGGGTTTGCCATCCAGGCCGGCGCGATTCCAGTCGAAAACCCGATAGGTCGTATCGGAGTTTTGCTGGATTTCAAAAATGACCAGCTCTGCGCCCACGGCGTGAACCCGCCCGCTGGGCAGGAACATCGCATCGCCCGGGCTGACCGTCACGCGATAAAAGCAATCCGCGACCGTCCCAGCGGAAACTTTGCGCTCGAACTCCTCGCGGGTGACGCCGCGTTTAAGGCCGACAAAAAGTTCGGCGCCGGGCGCGGCATCCGCGATGTACCACATCTCGGTTTTTGGCTCACCACCGAGTTGGGGGGCCTTTTGCGCCGGCGGGTGGACCTGGAGCGAAAGTTTTTCGCGGGCATCGAGCAGCTTGACCAGCAAAGGAAAGCGGTCGGCTTGGGGTTTGGCTTCGCCCAGAAGTTCCTGGCCATGATTTTGCATCAACCAATGGAGGTCTTTGCCTGCCAGCGGGCCGTTGGCGATCACGCTCGCATCACCCGGCCGATCGCTGATTTCCCAGGATTCGCCGATGGGCACTCCCGGCGGCAGAGGTTTCCGGTACAATTCCTGGAGCTTGCGGCCGCCCCACACACGCTCTTTGAAAATCGGCCGAAAAGTCAGGGGGTAGAGCACTATTGGCAGTCGAGAGTTGAGTGTTACCCGCGCGGCGTTCGCTTCGAACGACCCCGAATGGCCTCTAGCCGGCGGTATCGGCAGCCGCTTTGTCGGCCGGTGTCGCCTGTTTTTCCATAAAATGGCCGAAACTTCGAAACTTTGCGTAGCGCTGTTTCAAGCGGTCGGCGCCGGGAAGCGCAAGCAGTTGTTCCAGATGTTTGAGGAGAGTATCGCGCAAAGTCACAGCGGTGGCATCAGGATCGGTATGCGCGCCGCCCAACGGCTCAGGCACGATCTCGTCAACCAAACCGAGCTCCAGCAAGTGGTTGGCGGTAATCTTCAGCGCCTCGGCGGCCTTCGGCGCGGCCGAGCGGTCCTTCCAGAGGATGGCGGCACAGCCTTCCGGGCTGATCACAGAATAGTAAGCGTTTCCCATGATGAGGACGCGGTCGGCGACACCGATGCCAAGGGCGCCGCCCGAGCCCCCTTCGCCAATCACCGCAGCGATAATCGGCACTTCGAACAGCATCATCTCGCGCAAATTAACGGCGATAGCCTCGGCGATATGGCGCTCTTCGGCTCCGATACCAGGGTAGGCACCAGCCGTGTCGATCAGGGTAATGATGGGCAAGTGAAATTTGTCGGCGAGTTTCATCAGCCTCAGGGCTTTACGATACCCTTCAGGGTGGGCGGAGCCGAAATTGCGGAGAATGTTTTCCTTGGTATCCCGGCCCTTCTGGGTGCCCATCACCATCACTTTGTGCGGTCCCAGGCAGGCAAAACCGCCGACGACCGCGCGGTCCTCGGCGAACAGCCGGTCGCCGTGCAATTCGGCGAAGTCGGTAAATGTGGATTTGAGGTAGTCGAGGGTAAACGGCCGCTTGGGATGGCGGGCGATCTTGATCCGGTCCCACGCGCTGAGATTGAGAAAGATCTGCCGTTTGGTTTCCTCGAGCTTCTTTTCGATCAACGAAACCTCCTGCTCGACGCTGATGCCGAGGGAATGCGCTTCCGGGTGACTTTTCAACTCCTCAAGCTTGCTCTGCAACTCTGCAAGGGGCTTTTCGAAGTCGAGTTGATGTTTCATCGGGTCCAGCATAAACGTTCCGGCGAGGGCAGGCAACGCCGTTTTCGGGCGTGAACGGGGCGCACGATTCCAGTCGTGGGCCTGGCCGCAAAAACCAACCGCAGGATCGGAATCGCGCGCGCCATATTTTTTCACTGGGGCCCGGGCAGGCCGGTACAAGCAAAGAGCCGGATTTGCATCCGGCTCTTAGTGGTGACGAGGTTTATACGCCTTCACCCAGGCGCTCAGAAGGGTAATGCGGCCAACTATTTGCTCGCTGTTCGAACCGCATTACAAGCAAAACCTCTATACTAACCCTAAACGAACAGCGAAATTCTTCGCGCACTGCACCCTCATCGACACAGCAGCGGCGCTACTTGTTCAAACAATTTCTTCTTTTCAAAGATTCGCTTGCGCCCGGCGAACCAGCGCCGGCGCCCGCGGCGCCAACCGCGACTACCTGTACTGGTTCCACGCGATCTGTTCCCCGTCAAGTGGGAACCGAAAAAATGTCGGTAAAGATCCTGGTCTGGTGGCGAAGGTTGAGGACGCGGGCGAGCGGGGTGCGACCGTTTGGGGCAAAGGATTCACGGAGGGCGCCCGCTTTTCCGGGGCCGGAGGCCAGGACCCAAACTTCACGGGCCGCAGCAATCGCCGGGTAGCCGAGTGTAATCCTGTGAGGCGGCGGTTTGGGGGCAACTACCGGGCGGAAAACGGCTTGGTTCGCCATCACTGCCTCCGGTTCGCCGGGAAAAAGAGAGGCGACGTGGCCATCCTCCCCCATCCCAAGGAAAACCAAGTCCAGCACAGGTTGGCCGTCGGGGAAGACAGAGGCCAGCGCACGAAGTTCGGCTTCCGCTTCTGCGGCCGCCTGTTCCGGCGGCACCTCCCCGCGCAGGCGATGAATTTGGCGCTCGGGAATGGCCAACGGTTGAAATAATCGTTCGCGCGCCAGACCGAAATTGCTCTCGGGAGAATCCGGCGGCACGCAGCGCTCGTCGCTCCAGAAAAAATGGACGAAATTGAGAACCTCAGCGGTTTTGGGCAAGCCGGCGACGGCCGAATAAAGGCGGCCGGCAATGCGCCCTCCCAAAAGCGCGACGCCATAAGGAGCGGCTCTGCCGGCTGACTGCCGAAGGTTCTTGAGCCAGTCGGCGGAAACGGCCTGTGCCAGGCTGTCAGGTCCGTCGAAACGAATCAGTTCGAAAGCGCACATGGGTTGGAACTCGATTCTGGTTTTTACCCGGGCTTGCTGTTCAGCACGACTGGGACATGCCAAACATGGCCCGACTGGGCGAGCAGATCGTCGGCCGCGACCGGTCCCCAAGTGCCGGCGGCATAGAACTCGCGGTTGGTCAAGGGCTTGCCTTCCCAGGTTTTGCGAATCGAATCGACGATTTCCCAAGCGGTCTCAACCTCATCCCGGCGGATGAACAGCGTGGCATCACCTGCCATCGCCTCCAACAAGAGTCGTTCGTAGGCTTCAGGAGTGTAAGCCCCGAACTCGGCGTCATAGCTGAAATGCATGCGAACGGGCCTGACCTCGAGGCTGGTGCCGGGCACTTTGCCGTTGAAACGCAAGGAGATACCCTCGTTAGGTTGCAAGCGGAGCGCGAGCGAGTTGGGATCGAGGTTTTGGCCGCACTCGGCCGCGAAGAGGACATGGGGGGTGGGCCGGAACTGAACGCGCACCTCACTGGCGCTGATGGGCAGGCTCTTGCCGGTGCGCAGATAGAAGGGGATACCGGACCAGCGCCAGTTGTCGATGAATAGCTTCAAAGCGACATAGGTTTCGACGTTGGAATCCGATTTCACTTTGGTCTCCTGCCGGTAGCCAGCGCGGGGCTGGCCATCGATGATGCCGGCAAAGTATTGCCCGCGGACGACCTGCCGGGCGACCTGCTCGGGGTTCATGCTGCGGATGGACTTGAGCAGCTTGACCTTTTCGTCCCTGATGCATTCGGCTTCGAGCGAGACAGGCGGCTCCATGGCGATGAGCGACAGGACCTGGAGGAGATGATTCTGGACCATGTCGCGCAGCGCGCCGGCTTCTTCGTAGTAACCGCCGCGCTGGCCAACGCCAAGCTCTTCGCTAACGGTGACCTGGACGTATTCGATGGAATCGCGGTTCCAAAGGCGCTCGAAGATGGCGTTGGAGAAGCGGAACATCAAAATGTTCTGGACCGTTTCCTTGCCAAGATAATGGTCGATGCGGAAGACCTGCTGCTCGGTCGCGTAGCGAGTGAGTTCGCGGTTGAGCTGGCGGGCGGATTCCAGGTCGTGGCCGAAGGGTTTCTCAACGACGATGCGCTGCCAGCCTTTGCCGTTGTTGCCATTCTGTTTCTGGAGCAGGCCGCACGCGCGCAATTGTTCGACCACGACCCCAAACTGGCTGGGCATGGTGGCGAGGTAGAACAGCAGATTCCGGCGGAGCGGCTCGCTGCCGAAGGAGCTGAGCTGCTTTTCGAGTTTAGCGTAGGCCTCGCCGGCCGTGAGGTCGCCCTGGCAATAAACAAGATGGCTCGAGAAGTCGCGCCAGACCGTTTCATCGACGGGTTTGGTGCGGGAAAACCGGTCGAGGTCCTGCCGTAACTCATCCCGCCAGGAAGCGTCTGTCTTGTCCCGGCGGGCAAAACCGATGATGCGAAAATCCGGCGGCATTTGTTTCTCTTTGCAGAGATGGTACAGGGCCGGGATGAGTTTGCGCGAGGTGAGGTCGCCGCTGGCGCCGAAGATGACAATCGAACAGGGTTCGAGCAACCTGCGGGCTTCGCCCAGGCGGCACGTGATGAGAGGCTCGGTGATTAGAGATTGGCTCACGGGCGAACCATCGTCGAGGTTGGGTGGAATTTCAATGGTGATGCAGTTGGGAAGCTTAATGCCTGGAAGCGGGTTGAAGCGAACGATTCCAATCGTGCGCCCCAGCCCTTGTGAATGGCCAAACGGGGACATGGCCGTCCCCGCCCCATCCCAGAGCTGGGATGAATAAACGCATTGCCCCGTGCCTCTAAGAGCGTAGGCTGTTGCAACTTACGAGACATGTCGGACCACACAAAAACTAAACAGAGGGGCTGGTGGCCATGGGTGATGGTGTTCGTCCTGGTGGGAGTAGCGGTGCCAGGGTGCAAGCGGAACGGGGCGAACGCGACTGGCGGCCCTACCGGAAGTCGTTCCACGGCAATGACCAACCCGGTGCCGGTGATCGCCGGGACTGTCGAGAAGAAGGATGTGCCCATATTCCTGGAAGGGCTGGGGACGGTGCAGGCTTTTAACACGGTCACCGTGCGCAGCCGTGTCGATGGGCAGGTGGTGCGCATCGCTTTTGTAGAGGGCCAGGAGGTGCATGCGGGTGATCTGCTCGCCCAGATCGACCCGGCGCCGTTCCAGGCGCAGTTGGACCAGAGCGTGGCCAAAAAGGCGCAGGATGAAGCTGAGCTTTCGGTCGCACAAATTACGCTCAAGCGCGACGAGGAGTTGCTCGCCGGGAAAATTCTTGCGCAGCAGGATTACGACACGCAAAAGGCCCAAGTGGACCAGTTGAAGGCCGCGGTCCAGGCCGATGAAGCGGCGATCGAGAGCGCCCGGGTGAACCTGGCCTACGCATCGATTACGGCACCGCTGGAAGGCCGGACGGGGATCCGGTTGGTTGACCAGGGGAACATCGTGCATGCAACCGATACCACGGGGCTCGTGGTGTTGACGCAGCTCCGTCCAATTTCGATCGTATTCACGTTGCCGGAACAAACGCTGGGTCAAATCCAGGCGCAGCGCGGAGCCGGCGAAACGCTCTCGGTCTATGCGGTGGACCGGGACAACCGGACGACGCTGGGCGAAGGCAAGCTGGCGGTGATTGACAACCAGATCGACACCAGCACCGGCACGTTGCGACTCAAGGCGACGTTCCCCAATGAAGACCTGCGACTCTGGCCGGGGCAATTTGTGAACGTGCGGCTGCTGGTGACGACGCGGAAGGATGGCACGGTGGTGCCGGCGTCGGTGGTGCAACGCGGACCGGACGGAGCGTTTGCGTTCGTGCTCAGCAATGACGTCGCGCTGGTGCGGGCGATCAAGGTTGCGCTGATCGAACAGAACCAGGCGCTGATCGACGACGGCTTGGTTCCCGGCGAACGGGTGGTCGTTGACGGCCAATATAAACTGCAAGCAGGCCAGCGGGTGAAAGCGTCGGTGCCCGGAGCTCCGAGCGCGCCCCCCTCCTCTACTCGCTCCGCCGATGCCAAAACCCCACCCACTTCCCGCCCGCCCATGTGAACATGCAACCCGCAGCAAACAAGGTTGGGCGCGCTGTCGCGGCGCGCTGGGACAGCGCGCCCTACCGTGTAGTAACGTTTTAGCCTTCACCACCCTTGAGCATCTCCGAGCCTTTCATTCGCCGCCCGATCGCGACCTCGCTGCTGATGGCGGGGGTGGTGTTGATGGGGCTGCTGGGTTATTTCCTGCTGCCGGTGTCGGCGCTGCCGCCGGTTGATTTTCCGACCATCCAGGTCATAGGGCAATATCCCGGGGCGGCGCCGGACGTGATGGCCTCGTCGGTGACGACGCCGCTGGAGCGGCAGTTCGGCCAGATCAGCGGTTTGTCGCAGATGACGTCGGTGAGCTCGTTCGGGAACTCGGCGATCACCCTGCAGTTCAATCTGGACCGGGATATCGACGCAGCGGCGCAAGATGTGCAGGCGGCAATGAACGCGGCCAACGGGGTGCTGCCCAAGATGCCGAACCCGCCCACGTACAGCAAGGTCAACCCGGCGGACACCCCCATCCTGACGCTGTCGATTACGTCGGACACGCTGCCACTGGAGCAGGTGAATGACCTGGCGGACACGGTGCTGGCGCAAAAGTTGAGCGAAGTCAGCGGTGTGGGCCTGGTGACGATCGAGGGGAACCAAAAGCCGGCGGTGCGCGTGCGGATGAACCCGGCGGCACTGGCGGGGATGGGGCTGGGATTCGAGGACGTGCGCACGGCGCTGATCCAGAACAACATTAACGCGCCGAAGGGGTCGTTCAACGGATCGCGACAGTCGTATGCGATAGGGGCGAACGACCAGATTTTTTCGGCGGCAGAGTATGCGGAGGTGATCGTAGCGTACCGGAACGGGTCGCCGGTGCGGTTGCGGGATTTGGGCGAGGTGGTGGATAACGTGGAGAATGTGCGGCTGGCGGGCTGGGTGGGTCAAAAGCCGTCGGTGATCCTGGATATCCAGCGGCAGCCGGGAGCGAACATTATTGAAACAGCCGACCGCGTGAAGGCACTCCTGCCCGTCCTGCGAGCGTCGCTGCCGCCATCGGTGCAGATCGCGATCCTGACCGACCGGACGGATACCATCCGCGCGTCGGTGCGGGACGTGCAGTTCACGCTGCTGCTGACGATCGGCCTGGTGGTGATGGTGATCTTTGTTTTCCTGCGCAAGCTCTGGGCAACGGTGATCCCAAGCGTGGCGCTGCCGCTGGCGGTCATCGGGACGTTCGGCGTGATGAAGCTCATCGGGTTCAGCCTCGACAATCTGTCGCTGATGGCGTTGACGATTGCGACCGGGTTTGTGGTGGATGACGCGATCGTGATGATCGAGAACATAGTCAGGTACATCGAGGCGGGGGAGCAGCCGCTGCAAGCCGCGCTCAAGGGCGCCAAGCAGATCGGGTTCACGGTCGTCTCGCTGAGCTTTTCGCTGGTGGCGGTGTTCATCCCGCTGATCTTCATGACTGGAATTGTCGGCCGCCTGTTCCGCGAATTTGCCATCACGCTGAGCGTGGCCGTGATGGTGTCGGCCGTCGTATCGCTGACGCTGACGCCGATGATGTGCGCGCGGTTGCTGCAACCGGAGGACAAGGGCAAGCACGGGAGGCTCTTCCAGGCGACGGAGCGTTTTTTTAAAGGGATGCTCGACGCTTACGAGCACGGGTTGCGGTGGGTGCTGCGCCGGCAGGCCTTCGTGCTGGGGGTCGCGGTGGTGACGCTGGTGGCGACGATTTGGCTCTATGTGCTGGTGCCCAAAGGGCTGCTGCCGCAGCAGGACACAGGGTTGATCCTGGGGATCACCGATGCGCCGCAAACGATCTCGTTTAACGCGATGGTGAATCGCCAGCGCCAGTTGGCGGAGCGGGTGCTGAAGGACCCGGACGTCACGACGGTCGCGTCGTTTGTAGGGGCCGGGACGGTGAACCCGACGATGAACACGGGCCGACTTTACATCGGGTTGAAGCGGCGCGACGACCGGCGGTCGAGCGCGACAGAAATCATCGAGCGGCTGCGGGAGGCAACACGCGACCTGGAGGGGATCTCGCTGTTCATGCAAGCGGTCCAGGACGTGCAGATCGACAGCCGGGTCAGCCGCACGCAATTCCAATACACACTGCAGGATGCGGACGAAGCGGAGCTGTCGGGCTGGAGCGCACGCCTGCTGGCGAACCTGCGCGGGTTGAGCGAGTTGACGGACGTGGCGAGCGACGAACAGAGCGGCGGCTTGCAGATCAACGTGGTGGTGGACCGGCAAAAGGCCTCGCGCCTCAACATCCTGCCGCAGGCCATTGACGACACGCTGTATGACGCGTTCGGGCAACGGCAGGTGACGACGATTTTCACACAGCTCAGCCAATACCGGGTTATTTTGGAGGCCGACCCGCACTTCCAATTGACCCCCAAAGCGCTGAATAAAATCTACGTGAAATCGACGACCGGCCAGGTGGTGCCGTTGAGCACCTTCGCGGCTTTGAAAACCGATACAGCGCCGCTGACGATTGTCCACCAGGGCCAGTTCCCGGCGGTGACGCTGTCGTTCAACCTGCGCCCGGGCGCGTCGCTGGGCGAAGCGGTGACGGCGATCCAAAAGGCGGAGAAGGACATCGGTTTGCCGGAGACGGTGGTGACGACTTTTTCGGGCAGCGCGGCGGAGTTCCGGTCGTCGCTCAAGAGCGAGCCGTTCCTGATCCTGGCGGCGGTGGTGGTGATCTACATCGTGCTCGGGGTGCTGTATGAGAGCTACATACATCCGATCACGATCCTGTCGAGCCTGCCGTCGGCGGGCGTGGGGGCGCTGCTGGCGTTGATGCTGACGGGGAACGACCTGTCTTTGATTGCGCTGATTGGGATCGTGCTGCTGATTGGGATAGTGCAGAAGAACGCGATCATGATGATCGATTTCGCGCTGGACGCGGAGCGGACGGAGGGGTTGCCGCCGGAGAAATCGATTTACCAGGCGTGCCTGCTGCGATTCCGGCCGATTATGATGACGACGATGGCGGCGCTGTTCGGGGCCTTGCCGCTGGCGTTGCAGCATGGCGAAGGGTCGGAGCTGCGGCGTCCGATGGGCATCGCGATCGTGGGCGGCTTGTTGTTGTCGCAGTTCATCACGCTGTACACGACGCCGGTGGTGTACCTGTATATGGACCGGCTTGGGAATTGGGTAAGGCAGTGGCGACAGGTGGCGCATTTGCCGGAGGCGGGGAGCGTTGGGGCGTTGGAGCGTGAAGCGTGAGGCGCTAGAGCGTTGAAAGGTTAAAGCGTTGAAACGGGAAAGACTAACACTGTCGGGCGCGCACTCGAGCTGGTGTCCGAAAGCGGCAGAGGGCTGCCGCACTCCAAGACGCAAGCGAGTGCCGGTGGTCTCCCATACGCCCGCAAGGTTTTGGAGTGCGGCAGTCCCCTGCCGCTTTCTCTGCTCACGCAAATCGATAACGGACTATTCAAATCGCACTTTTAACCTTTTTAACGGTTCAACGTTTTAACGTTTCAACGCCCCCACCTCCATGAGCGTCAGCGAGCCATTCATACGGCGTCCGGTCGGCACCTCGCTCCTGGCTGCCGGCTTGTTCCTCGCCGGGGTGGTGGCTTGGAATTTTCTGCCGGTGGCAGCGATTCCGAGGGTGGATTTCCCGATGATTAACGTGCAAGCGTCGCTGCCGGGAGCGGACCCGGCGACGGTCGCTTCGACGGTGGCGGCGCCTCTTGAAAAACGGCTGGGGCAGATCTCCGGAGTTTCGGAGTTGACGTCGGTGAGCACGCTCGGCGGCACTTCCATCTCGATCCAATTCAACCTCGACCGCAGCGTCGATGGAGCGGCGCGGGACGTGCAGGCGGCGATAAACGCGTCGGCGGGGGACCTGCCGTTCAATCTTCCGGGGCCGCCGACGTATAAGAAGGTGAACCCGGCCGACGCGCCGGTCATGATTTTGGCGATGACGTCGGACACGTTGCCGGCGACGCAGATTTACGATTACGGGGACAACATCATCGCGCAGCATCTCAGCCAGGTCGAAGGTGTGAGCCAGGTGTTCATCAGCGGGGCGGCCAAGGATGCGATTCGTGTCCAGATCAACCCGGTAGCACTGGCGGCGGCCAATCTGAGCCTGGAGGACATCCGCACGGTGCTGGGCCAGGTGAACGTGGACTCGCCTAAAGGGAGCCTGGAAGGAAACGGATTGTCGTACACGCTGAACAGCAACGACCAGTTGCTGCAGGCGAAGGATTATCAAACGCTGGTGGTGGCGGAGAAACCGCGGGGCCCGGTCCGGCTTTCCGGGGTTGGCCGCGCGATTGACAGTGTGGAGAACACGCTCCAGGCCGGCTGGTCGGGGACGAACGAAGCGGTGCTGGTGATCATCTTCAAGCAGGCGGACGCGAATGTTATCGAGACGGTGCAGCGGATCAAAAGCGAGCTGCCGCGGCTCAGGGAATGGCTGCCGCCGGCGATCACGATCACGCCGATCAGCGACCGGACGCGCACCATCGAGGCCTCGGTCAAGGAGGTTCAACGCTCCCTTTTTCTGAGCATCGCGCTGGTGGTGCTGGTGATTTTTTTGTTTCTGCGGCGGTTCTGGCCGACGTTCATCGCGAGCGTGACGGTGCCGCTGGCGTTGACGGCGACGGCGGCGGGGATGTATTTCTGCCATTACAGCATCGATAATCTGTCGCTGATGGCGATCACCATTTCGGTCGGGTTCGTCGTGGATGACGCGATTGTGGTGATCGAGAACATCGTGCGGCACATCGAGAACGGGGAGCGGGCGTTCGAGGCGGCGCTTAAGGGGGCGCGGCAAATCGGGTTTACGATCGTTTCCATGACCACCTCGCTGGTGGCAGTGTTCATCCCATTGTTGTTCATGGGCGGCTTGATCGGGCGTTTGTTCCACGAATTCGCAGTGACGCTCAGCCTGGCGGTGCTGGTGTCGGGGGTGCTTTCGCTGACGCTGACGCCGATGCTGTGCTCGCGTTTTTTGCGGGCAGAATCCAGTTACCGGAAGCGGGGGCCGGTTTATCGCGCGTGCGAAGGGGCGTTCAACCTGCTGCTGGGGGGCTACTCGGGCGCGCTGAGGTGGGTGCTGCGCCACCAGGCGCTGATGCTGGCGGTCTTCGTCATCACGATGGGCGCCACGATCTGGCTGTACAAAATTGTCCCCAAAGGCTTTTTCCCCCAGCAGGACACGGGCAGCCTGATGGCCACTACCGAGGCCGCCCAGGACATTTCCTTTGAAGCCATGTCCCGCCTCCATCATCAGGTGCTCGACATCGTCATGGCCGACCCCGCGGTCGAATCCATCGGCTCGTTCGTCAGCGGCAGCGGCAACTCGGTGGTGAACAGCGGCCGGTTGTTCATCACGCTCAAACCGGTGGAACAGCGCGGCATCAATGCCGACCGGGTCATCAGCCGGCTCCGCAAGGCGACCGCCGGCCTGCCCGGCATCACACTTTTCATGCAGGCCAACCAGGACATCCGGGTCGGGGGCAGGATGAGCAAGGCGCAATACCAATATGCGCTGCAATCGACGGACCTGGCGGAGTTGAAGTATTGGTCGGCGATGCTCTTGCAAAAGCTGCGGTCCAACCCAAGCCTGCGGGATGTGACGAGCGACCAACTCACGGGGGGGCTGCAGGCCAACGTGGTGGTGAACCGGGACGCGGCGGCGCGGTTGGGGGTGTCGCCGGCGGCCATCGACAACACGCTGTACGATGCGTTTGGGCAGCGGCAGGTCTCGACGCTGTACGAGCGGTACAACCAGCATTTCGTGGTGCTGGAAGCTGAGCCGGGCTTCCTCTCCGACCCCGATTCGCTGACAAAGATCTATGTGAAATCGAATTCGGGGGAACTGGTGCCGCTTTCGGCGATGGCGAAGTTCGAACCAGGAAACGCCTACCTGTCGGTGAACCACCAGGGGCAATTCGCGGCGGTGACGCTGTCGTTCAACCTGGCGATCGGGGCATCGCTGGGGCAGGCGACGGAGGAGGTGCAGGCGGCAGTGGATGAAATGCACATGCCTTCGAGCGTGCAGGGGAGTTTTCAGGGGACGGCGCAGGTGTTCAAGGCTTCGATGTCGAGCACGCCGCTGCTGGTGCTGGCGGCGCTGCTGGCGGTGTATATTGTGCTGGGGATGCTTTACGAGAGCCTGATTCATCCGCTGACGATTCTCTCGACGCTGCCGTCGGCGGGGGTGGGCGCCCTGCTGGCGCTGCTGGCGACGGGGCTGGAGCTGTCGCTGGTCTCGTTTATCGGGATCATCCTGCTGATTGGGATCGTGAAGAAGAACGCGATTCTGATGATCGACTTTGCGCTGGAGGCCGAGCGGAACGAAAACGCGAGCCCGGAGGATGCGATTTACCAGGCGTGCGTGATCCGGTTCCGGCCGATCATGATGACGACGCTGGCGGCGATGTTTGGCGCGGTGCCGCTGGCGATCGGTTTCGGGGCCGGGTCCGAATTGCGGCAACCGCTGGGGATAGCGATTGTGGGCGGGCTGCTGTTTTCGCAAGCGATGACGCTGTTCACGACACCGGTGGTTTATCTGGCGTTCGAGCATATCCGGAGGTGGTTCGCCAGGTGGCGTCCGCAGTGGCTGCCAAGGTTCCGCCGCCGCACTCCTCCCCTGCCCTCCGGGCTGTAACAATTCAGCAGGAATTTTCAACGCAAAGGCGCAAGGGACTTAACGCAAGAACGCAAAGATGCAGAGACGCAACGGAAAGTGACCTGGCCGAACGACTTGCGTCCCTGGATTTGTTTTGGTTATTCAGCCACTTCTGGCCTTTGCGTCTCTGCATCTTTGCGTCTTTGCGTTGAATTCGCCTCTCCCTTGCGTCTTTGCGTTAAACTCCCAGTGCATAGCTACGGTCAGGGTCTGATTCTTGCACCTCTGCGGGGTCCGCAAAAGACGTTCGCTGGCCGAAAAGGTTACACCAGTCCGCCCAATTTTTATCACTTTTCGCCCGAACCACGCGCTTGCCCGATGCGTCCAACCGGCAGACATTTGAACCAACAAATTTGAAGTATGAAACAAAAACCTTTGCTGACCATTTTATCACTCGCCGCCCTCGCAGCGCTCGCAGCCGGCTGTGTTGAAAGACGGGTCTATGTGCCGGTGTACACCGCCCAGCCCGGCTACCAGGCCCAGCCGGCCTACGGCTACCAAACGCAGACGGCTTACCAGCCCGCTCCGGGCGCTGCTCCGGCCGACCAGGGCACCAATGCCCCCACTGTGGCGCCCGCTCCGGCAGTCCCGGGCCCGGTAGTGACAGCTCCCGACGCCCCGCCCGCGCCCCAGGTCGAAGTCGTGCCCGTTGCTCCCGGACCGGAATACGCCTGGGCGCCGGGCTACTGGTCATGGAATGGCGGATGGGTTTGGATCGGCGGAAACTGGGTGATCCGGCCGCACTTCGGCGCGGTGTGGGTTGGCCCGCGCTGGGTCAGGCACGGCCACGGATACTGCTGGGTCCGCGGGCACTGGCGGTAACCGCGCGACTCTCAGCGGTCGAATCCTGGCTGAGGGATAAGGCTGTCTGCGCGACGGCCGTGTCACCGGTACTGGTTCGCAATAGCTGCCGAAGTCGAAAATGTAAAAGAATGACGCCCCTGGCACACATTTTTTGGAACATCGTTCGATTTACGGTGGTAGTCGCGTTTTTAATCGCGTGCTGGGCATGGTTTCAGAACAAGATAAACAAATGAACAATCCAAATCAGGACACTACCCGGCGGCCGAACGTGTTGAAGGGGTCGCGGAACGGTCGCCGGCGGCGACGAGCGGTTCGATATTTCGGATAGAGTAGAGACGCCATCTGGAGCCGCCACTGGAGCGCGCTTGCCGTTCAAAATAGAGTTTCAACTCGGGGCCTTCGGCGGTTCGGACGCGAAACCAATGCTTTCGGACGTAACGTTCGCCGGAGCCGTGGCGGCAGTCGCCGGATTCTTTCCACTCCTCGAGGACTTCAAGCACTGCGAAAGTCTTGCCTTTCCAGGAAAACTTGCGGGGCAACCCGGGCTTGCCGGTGGCCATAGGAGACGGGGAGAACGACATGTCCTCGGGGGTAATAGGTTCACCAATAAAGGTCTCGTTCACCGTTGACTGCCGCGCAATTTTCATTTTGGCTCCCATAACTCAATTGGATTTCCTTCCGGATCATGCAGGCGAGCAAACCGCCCGTTTGGATAAACCTGCGGATCGACGGCCACGTCAATCCTGGCGGCACGGAGTTGCGCCACCATCGCGTCGAGGTCCCGCACGCGAAAGTTAATCATCCAGTTCTTGCCGGCATTGCCGAAATATTGGCTGTCTGCGGGAAACGGCGCAAACACAGCCGGCCCTGCTTCCTGCCACCAGGGCTTTTGACTGTAATCGGCCGGCACGGGCTCGACGCCGAGGTTTTCCTTGTACCAACGAGCTGTCGCCGTTGGATCGTTCGCGCGGAAGAATAGACCGCCAAATCCGGTAACCTTTTGCATGATCAGTTTTGACTATCAGCTATTAACCCTGAACCCTCAACCCTCGAGTCATTGGTCCAGGTCGGGTCCTACGGCTTGGGGTTTCCACTGCTCCATTACTCCAATACCCCACCGCTCGCATTTCCAGGTTGACACAACTTCATTAGTGTATTAATCATGTAATACACTTTATAACGCAAATCGAATCGAGGCCGCTTGCAAATTCATATCACCTCCAGCGACGGCGTGCCGATCTACGTGCAGATCGTCAATCAGATCAAATATCTCGTTGCCTCGGGGCGGGTCGGGCCGGGGGAGGAAATTCCGCCCATCCGCACGCTGGCCGAGCAGTTAGTGATCAATCCGAACACGGTGGCACGCGCTTACCTGGAACTCGAGCGCGCCGGCATCGTCACAAAGCGCCAGGGTTCCGGCACCTATGTGGCCGACGCCGGGTCCACCCTCTCGCGGCGCGAAAAAAACAAAGTCCTGGCCAAGCGAGCGGACGCGCTGCTCGCCGAGGCGGGGCACCTGGAGGTCCCGCTCGACGAACTGCTCGACCTGCTGCGCGAACGGCACGAGGCGATGCATGCGCTGGAGAACAAATGAAATTCCCCTCTCCTTCCTCGGCGGACGCGGTGGTCGCGGTCAGGGAATTGTCCCGGCGGTTTGGGTCCCGGCTCGCGTTGGACAACGTATCGCTCTACGTCCCGCAAGGGTGCGTGTTCGGGCTCGTCGGCGAAAACGGCGCGGGCAAAACGACGCTGATCAAGCACATTCTCGGCCTGCTCAAAGCCCAGTCCGGTTCCGTGCGGGTTTTTGGGCGCGACCCGGTCGCGGATTCAGTCGGTGTGCTGGGCCGGATCGGCTATCTCTCGGAATATCGCGACTTGCCTGCCTGGATGAACATCAGCCAACTGCTTCGTTACACCCGGGCGTTTTACGCGAGCTGGGACGAGCAGTACGCCGAGGAACTGCGCGAACAATTCGGGCTCGACCCAGCCGCACGCGTCAAAACCCTCTCGCAAGGCCAACAAGCCAAAGCCGGTTTGGTGCTGGCACTGGCGTTTCGCCCGCAATTACTGCTGTTGGACGAGCCCAGCACGGGTCTGGACCCCGTCGTCCGCCGCGATATTCTGGAAGCCATCATCCGGACCGTCGCCGAGGAAGGCCGCACGGTTTTCTTCTCCTCCCACCTGCTCGACGAAATCGAACGCGTATCGGACCAGCTCGCCATGATTCACCAGGGCAAAGTGGTCTTGTGCGGCCCGCTCGATGAGGTGAAGTCCTCGCACCGGCGCGTCATTCTGCGGTTCGATGAACCTTTAACCTCCGCGCCGAAAATTGAGCAGGCGTTGAGCGTCGCCGGCTCGGGCCGCGAATGGACGGCGCTCTGCAACGGAGGGCACCCCGACCTCGTCGCCAACGTCGCCGGCCTGGGCGCACGCATTGTCTCGGAAGAGATTCCGTCGCTGCACGAGATCTTCGTGGCACGCGCGGGCCAGAAGGCGGCTTTATGAGGGGCACGGCTCAATCGCTCGGTTCGCTCGCACCCTCTCCGGCGATGGCCCTGGCGTGGGAAATCTGCCGGGCGCAGCGCACCGGCTTTTTCGCCACGTTCGGCGCCATGCTGCTGTGCGCCGCGGGCCGATGGACTCTCTTCGCGACGGGCTCCCATGAAGTTTTTCTCAATATCTGCATTTTGCTGATGAGCCTCTCGCTCGCCGCCGTGTTCATCCTGTTCAAGTTTACAGAAAGCGACCGCCGCGAGCGCTTCAACGGGTTTCCGCGACGGCTATTCACATTACCGGTGCGCACGATGTGGCTGGCAACGCTGCCGATGTTGTACGGCGCAGCCGCGGTGGTGCTGGTCTATGTCGGATGGGCAGGATTCATCCTGCGGCCGGCGAACCCGGGGCATTTCGCACTGGGCTTTCCGAGTTTGTACCTGGCGGCGGGCATGGTTTGCTTTCAGGCGATTGTGTGGTCGCTGGCCGGCTTTCCCATCACCCGCCTGGTCGTTCTGGGCGTCTGGGGCTCGGCGCTGACGACGAGTTGGATTGCGTTCAGCCCTATTATGGGCCAGGCGCAACTTGGGGTTTCGCTGGCCCAGGCGCTTCACCTGTCCGTGCCCACTGCGCAGGCGGGCATCCTGCTCGCGCTGAGCCTGGCCGCATATGGCCTGGCCTGCTGGTCCCTGGAACGCCAGCGGCGCGGCGCCGGTTTCAAAGTCGCCTGGCCGCGGCTCGGGTTTGCATTGGCGGCGTTCTCAGCGGCGCCGCGAACGCCCTTCTCTTCGCCCCGCGGGGCGCAGCTCTGGTTTGAATGGAGGCGCAACGGCATGGTGCTGCCGCTGATTACGGGCGCGCTGCTTATGCTCATTGTTGCTCCCTTCTTTGCGCTGTGCCCATTCCTGGGACGCGCCGGAAACGACACGGTTCTGGCCACACTCTGCTGGACTTTGGTTCTGCCGTTCGCGCTCGCTTTCATCATTGGGCCGGGTTTTGGCAAGACCAATTTTTGGGGCCAGGGACTCGCAAAGGACCTGGGCCTGCCTTTGTTCCTGGCTGTGCGACCGCTGAGGTCCACCGATTGGCTGGGGGTGAAACTCAAAACCGCGGCCCTCAGCGCCGGCCTCACGTGGCTGCTGGTGGGAACGATTGTGTCCGCGTGGCTGCTCACGTGCAGCGACTGCGGGCTGTTCCTTCCGGTCTTGCTGGCGCTGCCGCCACCCCTCTGGGCGGGCGCGGTCGTGGTTCCTTTGTTGCTGCTGCTCTCGCTGGCGATGCTCGTCACCTGGCGATTGCTGATGGCGAACCTTTACCTCGGGGTCCTTGGGAACCGGCATCTTTTCAACGCCTCGTTTTGTTTTGTGTTCGTGGCCCTGTTCGCACCATTGCTGCTTGCGGGCTGGTATTCCCAGCACTCGAAGGAAGTCACGAACTTATCCGCGCTTTTGCCGTGGGTCGCGTGGGGACTGGCGCTTCTGGTCCTGCTCAAACTGGGACTGGCGATTCACTTTTTCCGCCGGGCAAAGCAGCGGGGCCTGGTTTCCACGGAAACCGGGCTGAAATATTTTGTCATTTGGATTTGGGGCACGGAGTTCCTGTTATTGCTGGCGTTGCTCGCCCCGGCCGCCGGCACTGTCACTTACACTCTCGCCCTGCTTGCGTTCCTTGCCCTGCCGTTAGCTCGCGTGAGTCTGGCGCCGCTGGCCTTTGCGCGGAGCCGGTTTCAATGAATCCCGGTTTTATGCTGGAAGCTTCGAGACGGATATAGTTCAACACGACGGGGGCGAGGATCATGCCTGGCACGCCGAGCAGGCGTTCGCCGACGAGCAATCCGAGGAGCGTCAGCCAGAGTGGATTCCGGGTGCGCCAGCCGACAATTTCGCTGTTCAGGAAGTATTCGAATTTGTGGATTACCACCAGGAACACCAGCGCTACAAGGGCCATCTTCGGCGACACGGTGAAGCCGATGCCGACGATGATCGTGTTGCTGACCAGGTTGCCGACAATAGGCAACAAGCCGCACAGGAAAGTGGCGCCGAGGACGACCACGGCGTATGGCAGATGGACGACCGCGACAAAAATCGCCGTGAGGAAAGTGTTAACGCCGGAGATGATGATTTGGGCGCCCATGACCGTGACAAAACTGCGGTAAAAGATGCTGAACCGCTTGCCGATCTCCACCCAGGCCAGCGAGTAAAGGTCCTGTGCGGTCCCCTTCCCCGCCTGGCCCAGCATGAATCTCGGTTTCAAGAACAGGCTCATGGCCACGACGCAGCCGACGGCCAGGAACAGGATTTGCGCCGAAGCGCCGCGCGCGAATTTCGCAAAGCTGCTCAGGTATTTGACCTCGCCGGTGACGGTGTCGAAGGCGGCGTCTTTCAAACTGTCATAGTCGGTGAAGGGCAGTTCAATGTTATACTGCCTGGCCCAGGCGATAATCGAGGGGATGGCCTTGTCGGCGATTTCCGGCAGCGACTTGATAGTGTGTTTTACGAAATGGCCCAGCCCATAGGAAACGCCGGCGAAGACGACCAGGACAATGCCCACGGCGAGCAACTTGCCGCCGCGCCGTTGGATACGGAGGCGCATGAGCGCCAGGTAAGTGAACAGGGCGGCCAGCAAAGGCGTGGCCAGTCGCAACCAGACGACCAGCACCAACAAGGCGAGCATGAAATAATAGCCCAGCCGCGTGGACCGGTCCCTCGTCTGCTGGTTGATCTCCAACTCCGCCATGGAAGGTGTTCATACACCAGTTGGTTGGCCAAAGCCAGTCGTTTACGAGAATTTTAAATGGACGCGCCGCACGAGAGAGACAATCTTGGTGCGCGTCCAAAGAATCCTATGTCGGGTCAGAAAAATGCAAACTCTCAGCGCCCCGCAGAGCTGGCGCACGAAGCGGCCAGCAAGGATGCGGCCGAAGCGCTGCAGGTGCTAGGCACTTCGTTGGCAGGTTTGACGGAGGAGGAGGCCGCGGCGCGCCTGGAACAATACGGTCCGAACGAGGTCGCGCGAGAGAAGCGGCATGACTGGTTTGGGCGTTTGTTCATGGCGGTGCGCAATCCACTGGTGATTCTCCTGACGGTATTGGCAACGGTTTCGTTCCTGGCGCCGCAAGGGGACCCGATCACCGGCGGCCTCATGATGGTGATGGTGGTGCTGGGGGTTTCGTTGCGCTTTATTCAAGAGACGCGGGCCGACACGGCGGCCGCCAAGCTGAAGGCGATGATCAGCGTCACCGCCACGGTGATCCGGGACGGGAAACCCAGGGAGATCCCACTGCAACAACTGGTGCCCGGAGATATCGTCAAACTTTCGGCCGGCGACATGGTCCCCGGCGACGTACGGCTGCTGTCGGCTAAAGACCTGTTCATCATCCAGGCGACGCTCACAGGCGAATCGATGCCGGTCGAAAAAACCGATGCGCGAGACCTGCGCGAGAAGGTCTCGCCCATCGAGCACACAAACCTTTGCTTCCTGGGCACCAGCGTGGAGAGCGGCTCGGCCACCGCGGTTATTTGCGCCACCGGCGCGCAGACCTATTTTGGCAAGGTAGCCAAGAGCCTCACCGGCCATGCAGTCGATACGGCCTTCGAACGCGGCGTGAAACGCTTCACATGGCTGATGATCCGGTTCATGGCCATCATGGTGCCGCTAGTCTTCGTCATCAACGGCGCGAAAAAACATGACTGGAAGGAGGCTTTCTTCTTTTCGCTGGCGGTGGCGGTCGGGCTGACGCCGGAGATGCTGCCGATGATCGTCTCGGTCTGTCTGTCCAAAGGGGCGATGGGCATGTCGAAGAAGAAGGTCATCGTCAAACGGCTCAACTCGATCCAGAACTTCGGCGCCATGGACGTGCTGTGCACGGACAAAACCGGCACGCTGACGATCGACCACGTCATCCTGGAAATTTACTGCGACGTCTTCAAAAACGTGAACGAGGAGGTGCTCCGCGACGCCTACCTCATCAGCCACTTCCAGACGGGCCTGAAGAATGTCCTGGACCGGGCGGTGCTCCAGCACCAGGAACTGCACAAGGAGCTGTCGCTCGAAAAGTTCAGCAAGGTTGATGAAATCCCATTCGATTTTTCGCGGCGGATGATGTCGGTCGCGGTGGAAGGTCCCGATGGCCAGCGGCAATTGCTGACGAAAGGCGCGCCGGAAGCCGTGTTCGCCCGGTGCACACAGTTCGAGAGCGAGGGCGAGACCTTCCCCATGGAACCAATCCTGGTCGGAAACCTCGTCGAGCAGGTGAATGACCTCAGCGAGGACGGTTTTCGGGTGCTGGCGATTGCCACCAGGAAGGTGGAAAAACGAGCAGCTTATTCGAAAGCCGACGAGTGCGACCTGGTTCTCACCGGCTACCTCGCATTCCTCGACCCCCCCAAAGAAACGGCCGCGAAAGCCATCAAGGTGCTCTGCCAACATGGCATAACGGTCAAGGTGCTGACCGGGGACAACGACCTGGTCACGCGCAAAGTCTGCACCGAGGTGGGCATTAACGCGCAAAAAATCCTCCTGGGCAGCCAGGTGGAGGCGCTGACCGACCCGCAACTTGCCGAAGCCGTCGAGAGCATGGATGTCTTTGCCCGGCTTTCGCCGGCGCACAAACAGCGGATCGTCCAGGCCCTGCAGCGCAAAGGACACGTGGTCGGCTTCATGGGGGATGGCATCAACGACGCCCCGGCCTTGCGCGCCGCGGATGTCGGCATCTCAGTGGACAACGCGGTCGATATCGCGAAGGAGTCGGCGGACGTCATCCTTCTGGAAAAAAGCCTGCTGGTGCTCGAAGAAGGTGTGCTCGAAGGACGCAAGGTGTTCGTCAACATCCTGAAGTACATCCGCATGGGCGCCAGTTCGAATTTCGGCAACATGTTCAGCGTGATCGGCGCCAGCGCCTGGCTGCCGTTCCTGCCCATGCAGCCGCTGCAGATCCTGACCAATAACCTGCTTTACGATTTCTCACAGGTCCCCATCCCAACGGATAATGTCGGTCCGCAACAGATCGCCAGGCCCCGGCCGTGGCAGATCGGCGAGATTGCCAAGTTCATTCTTTTCATCGGCCCGCTGAGCTCGATTTTCGATTACACCACATATTTTATGATGTGGTTTGTTTTCAAGTGCAGCCAGCTTGGGCTCGCGGCCCCGCCGGAACTGGCGGCACGCTTCCCAGCCTGGACGCCAGGCATGGATCCGAACAAAACCTACGCCTCCGCGTTGTTCAGCACCGGCTGGTTCGTCGAATCGCTGATGACTCAGACCCTGATCATCCACGTCATCCGGACCAACCTGATTCCGTTCATCCAATCGCGCGCGAGTTGGCAACTGACCCTGACGACGTTGCTGATCATGGGGATTGGCGCCTACCTGCCCTATTCGCCGCTGTCGGCCACTTTAGGGTTCGTGCCCTTGCCGGCGCTCTTTTGGCCGCTCCTGCTGGTCACGCTGCTTTGTTATGTCGCGTTGACCCAGATTGTTAAGACCTGGTTGATCCGCAAGGCGTGGGTGTGAGCGGGGCGGCATGGGGAAAGTGATCAGTAATCAGTAGTCAGAAGTCAGTGACCTGAACGCTGATTACTGCCCACTAATCACCGGCGCCTGCTGTACTCCAGAAATGCCTTGAGATGCCCGGGGTGGGTCTGCCAAAAGCGCACCAACTTGGAAAAGACCTGCAAGGTGTCCGGGCGGAGGTGATGCTCGATGACTTCAACTTCCTCTTCCACCGTCTCGGAACTCAGCCCGAGGAGCTGCAACAGCTCACCCAGAATTTGGTGCCGCACTTTGATATGATTCGCGACAGCGCATCCTTCCGGCGTGAGGGAAAATCCGCGGTATTTCTCATAATTGACGAACCCGCGCCGCGCCAAACGCCGGACCATGTTCGACACCGCCGAACGGCTCAGGCCCAACGAGACCGCGATGTCCGATACGCGCGCGTAGCCCTTCTGGTCCACCAGTTCCTGGATTCGCTCCAGGTGGTCCTCGGTGGACTCGGAACGGTCTTGCGCAAGCTGCAGCTTCCGCCGTTTCGGTTTCACAGAGAAGTCTCCTACCAGACTGAGACACTGGACGCCAGTTTTTCTCGGGGGCGGCGTGGGGAAAGTGTCAGGTGACGGGTGACGGGTGACGGGTGACGGGTGACGGAGGGACAGGACGACCAGTCATCAGTAATCAGTAATCATTAGCCGATCAGCAAGCGCCACCACTCACGATTCGCGGCTTCGGTACGCAAGAGTGTTAGTGGTAAAACATTCTATTTGACATAATACGAACCGGATGGTAACGACATAGGCGAATGATTGGGATAAGAATTCTTGTGGTTTGATGGATTCGCGCGCGCCAGAGCAGCCGCCCGTGCGCCCCAGCCCGCCGGGCGGGCCGGAGCTGGTATCAGAGCATGTCTCCCTGGAGGGTGTCCACAGCACGGTTGAGGTTCCGCACCCTGGGGCAGGGTTCTGGCGCCAGTGGCGGGCGTTCGTGGGCCCTGCGATTCTGGTCAGCGTCGGCTATATGGACCCGGGCAACTGGGGCACTGATTTGGCCGGCGGGGCACAATTCAGGTATGGCCTGCTGTGGGTGGTCGGCCTCGCCAGCCTGATGGCAATCTTCATGCAAGTGATCTCCGCGCGCCTGGGAGTGGTTACCGGCAAAGACCTGGCCCAATGCTGCCGCGATTGGTATCCCAAATGGACGCGCTGGCCGAACTGGTTATTCTGCGAAATCGCGATCGGCGCCTGTGATTTGGCCGAGGTGCTCGGCAGCGCCGTCGCGCTCAATCTCATGTTCCACATTCCGCTGCTCTGGGCGGTGATCATAACGGGGCTCGACGTACTGTTGCTCCTGGGTCTGCAGGGGCTCGGCATCCGGACCATCGAGGCAGTGGTTCTGCTGCTGGTCGCCACCATTGGGGTGTGCTACTCCATCGAGATTTTTGTCCTGCCGCAGACCCAGCCGGTCTTCCTGGAGATGGGGCGGGCGCTGCTCACGCCGAGCCTTCATCAGACCGGCATGAGTTACGTCGCTATCGGCATGATCGGGGCGACGGTCATGCCGCACAATCTATACCTGCACTCGGCGCTGGTCCAAAGCCGCAGGCTGCAGAAGGACGAGGCCTCCATCCGCAGCGCCATCAGGTTTAACACGATTGATTCGACGACGGCCTTGACCATCGCCTTTTTCGTCAACGCCGCCATCCTGGTGCTGGCGGCGATGGTGTTCCACGGGAAGACCAGCGTCACGGTGGCGGGCGGCGAGGTGGTGACGTTCAGCCCCGACAGCGATTGGATTCGCATCGCCTATCTCACGCTGGCGCCGCTGCTGGGCACCACGCTGGCCAGCACGCTGTTCGTCGTAGCGCTGCTCGCCAGCGGACAAAGCAGCACCATCACCGGCACGCTGGCCGGGCAGGTGGTCATGGAAGGCTTCATGCAGTGGCGGATTAAGCCGTGGCTGCGGCGGCTCATCACCCGCACGCTGGCCATCATTCCGGCGGTGCTCATCATCGGAATTCGAGGCAATAGCAGCATCAATGATTTGCTTACGCTTAGCCAGGTCGTGCTGGCCCTGCAGCTTCCGTTCGCCATGTTCCCCCTGTTGCATTTCACGAGTTCCGGCAAGAGGATGGGGCGATGGAAAATCGGCTGGTTCCTGTTGATCGCCGGTTGGGGCAGCGCACTGCTGATCACGGCGATGGATATCTACGGATTGCCGGACTCGCTTAAGTCCGCGTGGCGTGTCATTGTGGGTGGATAAGCAGGTTGGCCGACAGTCAGACGAATATGTATAAAACAATTCTCGTTACGTTGGACGGCACGCCGAGCGACCGGGCGATCATCGAACATGTCAAACTGCTCGCGAAGCTGGCCCAAAGCCGCCTGGTCCTGCTGCACGTTGCCGACGGCTGGGCCGCGCGGACCTATGGGCCGGACGCGGTCAGTCCCGAGATCGCCGAAGACACGGCGTACCTGAAAAAGATCCGGGCCGAGCTGCAAGCGGCGGGAATCACCACCGACGCCGAACTGGCTTACGGGGAGCCGGTCAAGGAGATCGTCAAATGGGTCCGCCAAAAGGGCTGCGACCTCGTTGCGATGAGCACCCACGGGCACCGGTTCCTGGCGGACCTGTTTTTGGGCACCACCGCCAGCCGGGTCCAGCACAGCATCAGCGTGCCGGTGTTGCTGCTTCGGGCCAAGTGAGCCATTCCCGTTTTGCCTGCGTGATAACGGCCATAAAAAAGGGAGGGACCGGGAATTGCATCCCGGCCCCGATTGGCATCGCCTTATTTGTTGGATGCCGCCTTCTTCGGCATCCCAAGTCCCAGGCTCGGTCTTATGGGGTGACGACCAGCCGATAGAACGCGGCACCGATTGCCGGCGCCACGGTCACCTGGTAATCCACACCGACAATGTTGTACGGACCGGCGATAGTCGTCCAACCCGCCGCATTGTTCAGGGCCGAATTCTTCTGCAACACGTAGCCGCCTACTCCCGCCGGCCAGGAGAGCACTACGCCGTTACTCCCGTTCCGCGCGACGGAGAGCGCCGGCAGTGGTACGAAGGAAAAGGCGCTGATGGTTTGAATGGCGTTGTCACCACCAGTGGCGCCAGTGAACCCGATTAACGCCGTGTCACCACCGACAACGCTCGACAGCGAGCCGATGACGAGGTTGGTGCTGATTGTTCCCAGCGTCGTGGTATCGGTCAGCGTCAGCGCAAGGGTATTGCCAGTGTACACCAGGGTGACCTTGATGGGATGGCCGCTGCCCGGATCAACCGCTGGGGCAGTTCCAACGTAAGTGCCAGCCGCGGGATTGGCTCCGCCGGTGACGTATTGATATCCCCGGGCATTGAACAGGTCAATCGCGATGGCCGCGCTATTCGGAATGCCCTGATAAGCAAGCGAGCCGCCCCCGCCTCCAAGGGCGTTGACTCCCGCCGGGGAATTCTGCAGACAGAACGTAACGCCATCGGCCAGGGTCGTTCCTGTGGAACCTTGGGCCGCCTGGTAGGTGAAGGAAGACTTAAAGGCGCGGATATACACCGGGGTGTTGAACCAGACGGTCCGGAACTCGCCGTTGTTGCCATCGGTCAACGTCAGCACATCTGACGTGATGATGCCCCCGTTATTAAACACCCAGCCCGAGCCATCCCCATTGAATCGCGGTTCGTTTTCAATCACGAGCTGACTCTGGGTGCTGGCCGCGAAAAACGGCGAAACCCCGTTGGTCACAAAAATCTGGTAAGGGCCATTGTCGCTGGTCTGCGCGTTGGCGATCGCCAGGGTGAGGTTGGTAGCCCCGCTGATGCGACCGCCCCGATCACCGTCGTGCAGAAGCGTCGCTCCAAAGTACCACCCGTTGGTGAATGGCTCATTTCCGCCCACTACCGCTGATAAAGTGGCGGTGCTGCCGACGATCCCGTAATTGGTCAGCGCCAGATCCTGCAGGAAAAACGGCGAACTCGAGATGACCGCAAGCGCGGCGTTCGCGCTATTGGTAACGCCATAAAGGTTGGTGATGGTGCAAAAGTAGTTACCCGGCCCGCCATTGGGCGGCGTACCACTGAGATTCAGGTTGTTCAAAGTCACCGTGGGGTTAGTTGCTCCCGGAATCACCCCACCCGGCCCGGACCACTGGTACTGCAGCGTCGGGGCTCCGTTCGCCGCCACTCTGAAGGTCACACTTCCGCCGACGTTGCCGTTAAAGTTCGTGGGGTTCGTAACGATGTAGGGTGGAGTCTCTGCCGCAACAAAGAGATTCTGGACTTGCGTTGCGGTCAGCGCGTAGTCGAAAAGCGCCACCTGCGCCACCGAGCCTCCGAAATACCTGTTGCCATAATCCGGGGCGCCGCCAATCCAGAAATCCAACGCACTGCCTGGAGTTGTGCCCGCTTGCTGCGTGTTTACTCGAACCCCATCAATGTAGAGATACACATTGGTCGTGCCGGCATCATAGACGCCGACCATCTGGTGCCAAACGCCACCGGAGTGCAATGTGGGCCCCCCGATCGCATCCGAGCCCGTACCATTGGCAAAGTGCCCCGTGCCATTGTCCTCCATGTCAAAGCGATACGAAGTGTCACCCTTGCCGGCGACAGTCTCGAAACCCGAACCGCCCCCATTCACCCACGCTACCAGCGACAATGGCCCGGTCAGATTGACGGGCCCTCCGGGAATGTCAACATACTCCGAGGCGCCGCTGAACGCATAAGCATAGCTGGGTGTTCCAAATCCAAAACCAGGACCTGGCTGGCCGTTCGCAGCGCCGTTGATCAAGTTCCCGTTGTTCCCTGAAAGGTAATCATACGCAGTCCCTCCACTGGTTTCGCTCAAGGGCCAGTAAGCAAACGGGTTGAGCGCCAGCACAGCCACCGCGTAAGGACTCGTGGGCAGCGGCACGATTGTCACCGACATCGGACTGCTGGGGGCGGTGCCGAACGAGTTGCTCACCACGCAGTCGTAAACCGCGGTCACCGTTCTGTTGCTAAACACAATCGCACCGGAATTGGTGGTGATGGCGGCCGCGACTCCGTTGGCCCGCCAGAAATAATACAGCGGGGCAGCCCCCACTGCGTTTACCGACATAGCGAAGCGATTATGGCCGGTAAACAATTGCAAACTGTTGGTGCTCGATTGGCCTAGAATCAGGGGGTTTGCGGCGATCGTCAGCGTGGCTACCGAGCTGGTCACCGCGCCACTCACGTTGGTCGCCACCACGTAATAGTTTCCTGACTGTGACGCCAGTGCGTTGGCAAAACTGAGAGTCGCGCTGGTTTGACCCGAAACAACCGTCCCGGGTGGCGTGCCCTTATACCACTGGTAGGCCGGCGCGGGATTACCCCGCACATCCACTGACAACGTCGCGGTCGTGCCTTGGGAATAAACCGCGTTGACCGGTTCCTGGATGATGGTAGGCGCGGCCGAAACTGCGACCGATGGAACCAATTGTAGTCCGTTGAACTCACCCTCGCCTTCCAGGAAGCTGTTGATGTTGCTCACCGCGCCCCACGTGACCTTGATCGTCGTGTCATTCGCCGGTGTCACGTTGTTGTACACCACGTAGTTCGTGCCCAAACCGAAATTAGTGAGCGGCCCGCTGCCGCCGGCAGCGTACGGGTTCATCGCCACGAAAATCCCGTTCTTGGGCGTGCCCGTACTGGCAATGAAAGTCGCTCCTCGCGTGCCGTCAAAGTTCGCGCCGTAAAGGTAGAGGTCGTAGGTGCCCGGCGGGACATTGCTCAACGTCAGGGAACCCAACGGATTCACGGCGGTACCGATGCCCGGACCGCTTGCGTTTACAATCGCAGCCCCGGAAAAAACGAAGGGCGCCACGTTCGTTCGCGCGAAAGTGGCGTTGGTGCTGGCAAACGCCGAACCGCTGTCGGACCCATAGATCATGCTGGGGATGACGATGGGCGTGTGCACCCCGGCAGAAGTCGCGTTGCCGGCGTTGGCCCCCCCGGAGTTGGGAGGCGAAAACAGGTTTGGACCGCTCGCGAAAAACGGTTGATGGCTCCATGCATACGGGTTTCCGGGATTGCCCGGCAAGAGAACATCGTTTGAATGCGGGGCTCCAAAACTCCAGCCCTGTCCAGGCGGGCCACCGTTGCCAAACCCGTTCCAAATGTTGTTGCCGGGGTCGGAAGCCGCACCCTGGCCAAAGGCCAGCACGTTATAGCCACCATAGAACGCAAATCCCTGCTGGCCAATCTCATGGACGTTAAACACTTGTCCCTGTGCTGCGGAACCCAGGAAGATTCCCGCCAGGAACCCGAGTCTGATCACTGTCGATTTTTTCATAAGTATGTTGGATTGATTCGCCCGCGCTCACTTCACCATAAGAACCTCCCGTGCCCACCGGCGGTTCCAAGCCTGTTGCCGGCACAACTCCGGGTTGGCCGCGGTTGCATCGCCGTCATTACCACTGCCTCTGCTCGCCTGCGCGCTATGCGACCTTTCTGTCGCCGGCCTGGCGCAAGGCATGCCCGCAGAGGATGACCGTGCACAATTTAACAAAGCTTGGCGGCAATATTGGCACAGACCTTCCATTCCGCAAGAACAAATTTCCACTATACTGGACAGTGCCTTGGCCGCCCAAAATGCGCCGCAGGATCTGAACCGTTTCCTATTTTGGTGTTTTCTTGAAACGGCGCTTTTGTATCTTTTCGCGCATGAAGATCTTGCTTCCGATTTTTGTCCTCGCTTTCGGCACTGTGACCGCGCTGGCTCAGCCCACCACCCCGTTTCCGATTTGGCCTGGAGGCGCGCCGGGGGCGCTGGGAAAGGCCTATAAAGACATCCCGACGCTCACGGGTTATTGGCCGAACCCCGAGAGATCGACTGGCGCGGGGGTGATCATCTGTCCGGGCGGCGGCTACGGCGCGCTGGCGTCGCACGAAGGCCGCGATTACGCCCGGTGGCTTAACGAGCAGGGCATCGCCGGCTTCGTGCTCAATTACCGCCTCGGCTCGAGTGGTTACCACCACCCGGCCATGTTGCAGGACGCCGCGCGCGCCGTGCGAACCGTCCGGGCCCGCGCGCCCGAATGGCTCCTCGACCCAAAGCGCATTGGCATCATGGGCTCGTCGGCCGGCGGCCACCTCGCCTCCACGCTGCTGACTCATTTCGACGGCGGCAACACCAACTCGCTCGACCCAATCGAGCGGCAGAGCTCGCGGCCCGATTTGGGCATCCTTTGCTACGCGGTCATTTCGATGGGCGAGTTCACACACCAGGGCTCGAAGCATAATTTGCTCGGCGACGACCCTTCTCCGGAGCTGGTTCGCAGCCTCTCAAACGAACTCCAGGTCACCAGGGACACCCCGCCCTGTTTCATCTGGCACACGTGGGAGGACGACGCGGTGCCGGTCGAGAACAGCCTGCAATTTGCCGAGGCGTTGCGCAAAGCGGGTGTCCCTTTCGACTTGCATATTTATCAACAGGGCGGCCACGGCATGGGACTGGGCAGCCGCGAATGGGACCCCGCCAAGCGGCACCCGTGGACGCGCGACTGCGAGTTCTGGCTCAAGGTGCAAGGGTTCGCGCGCTGAAATCCCGTCATGCAAGCCCAAGCCGCCATCGCCAACGGTGCTGGCCAGTTTACTCTGGAAACCATCGACGTCGCCCAGCCCATAAACGACGAGGTGCTCGTCGAAATCAAGGCCGCCGGCATCTGCCACACTGACCACGCTTCATTGAGCTGGAAGCGGCCGCTCGTAATGGGCCATGAGGGCGCCGGGGTCGTACGCGCGGTCGGACCGCTGGTGACGCACGTGCGGCCGGGGGATTCGGTCGTGCTCAACTGGGCCGTGCCCTGCGGTGCCTGCTTCCAATGCCGTCGAGGTGAACCCGTGTTGTGTGAGGAGAGCAAACCCGCGCACGTGATGGAGCGCTCGAACGCCCACGCGCACGCCGAAGGCACCACCTGGCAGGGCAAGCCGGTGGACCGCTCCTTCAATATCGGCACGCTTTCGACCTTCAGCCTGGTGCGCGCTCCGGCTGTCACCTCATTGCCCGCAGGGATTCCGTTCACCTCCGCCTGTATTGTCGGGTGCGGCGTCATGACCGGCTTCGGCTCGGCGGTGAACGTCGCCAAAGTCGCCGCCGGCAGCTCGGTCGCGGTCCTGGGCTGCGGCGGAGTGGGACTGAATGTCATCCAGGGCGTCCGCTTAAGCGGTGCCGGTGTGATTATCGCCATCGACCTGCGGGAGAGCAGCCTCGAGCAGGCACGGCGTTTCGGCGCCACCGATATCATCCCGGCTGACCCAGCCGATACCGATTTCGCTGAACTGGCCCGACAGGTCAAAACCCTCACCCAGGGCCGCGGTGCCGATTACGCCTTCGAAGCCACCGCCGTGCCCGCACTGGCTTTCGCACCCTTGCGCCTGGTGCGCGACGGAGGGATGGCGCTCCAGGTCAGCGGCATCAATGACCCGGTAACCGTCCCGATGCCCTGGTTCATGTGGAATAAAACCTACCTGACGCCACTGTATGGCGGCTGTGTGCCATCCCGTGATTTTCCGCGCGTGTTTGACCATTATCGTCGCGGCGAACTCAAGCTGGATGAACTGGTGACGCGCACGTATCGCTTGGAACAAATCGGCGAGGCGCTTGAAGACATGCTGAGCGGACGCAACGCGAAAGGCGTGATCGCATTCGATTGACCTGCCCCTCAGCAGTGCTTGACGAGGTGGGGGAAATTCAACTCGAGCGTCTGGTAAAACAATTCCGGGTTGTCACGGTCCCACAGGGGCATTGCGGCATCCAGCGCGTCGAGCAACTCCTGCACCTGCTCGTGGTTCGGCGAGAAGAAACGGCACCCTTGCATTTGGTACAACTCAAACACTGGCACCGAACCGATGCGCATCTCTTTGACCTCCCGGCACGTATCCAGCCAGAACTCCTGCCGGTTATGTACGCTCGCAGCGGCGTCTGCGCGGACGTTTGGGCCGTTCGGATTCGCCGCCATCGCACGGTGCGCCGTTTCAACCGCGGTGCGGAGCCGGTGGGCGTGCATCCTCGTGCTCTCGCAGAAATCGTTTGCGTATGCGCGCGGCCTTACCGTTTGCGCTATCGGCGGAGCACTCCTCGTTGCGACGGGAGCCGATTCGACCAACGTCGTTGCCGCTGCTGCTGGCGCCGTAGCCGTCGCTGCCAGTCGTCCCGGATTTCGGCGCAGTTCCCGGATAAGGCGCGCCGCCTCTGTCCGCATGAGCGGCTGTCCCTGGGTAAACCCCAACTCTCTCAAGTGAATGAGCTGCTGCTCCGTTGCAGGTTCATCGACCCATTCCATAAGACGGAGACCAGTTTCAGTTACGGCTTCGAAACCTAACATGCCCCCGAAAATCAATATTTGCAAGTGTGGTTTCGCACATAAGCGTAATAGGTCGGCCATGGAAGGGGTGCACGATCCCAATCGTGCGTCTGAGCCGCAAAATCAACCACACGATTGGAATCGTGCCCCCCAGCCCGCTTGCAATAAGTGGTCATGAAGATAAATCCGATGGCGTCATCTTACTTATGTTCATGACCAGTAAGGCAGTACCTGCATTCTCGCCTGGTCTGCGGTTCTGTGATACCCTGTGCGGCGTGCCGGAATTGCCCGACATCACTGTCTATCTCGAAGCGCTCGAGCGCCGAGTCCTGGGCCAAACGCTTAAAGAAGTGCGGGTGATGAGTCCCTTCCTGTTGCGCACCGCCGCCCCGCCGCTCGAGAGTGTTCGTGGGCGGGAGGTCGTTGCGTTACGCCGCCTTGGAAAGCGTATCGCTCTTGGGTTCGAAGACGACTTGTGGCTGGTCATACACCTGATGATTGCCGGACGGCTCCATTGGATTGTTGCACAGCCCGACCCCGCAGTTTCCGGGCGGGCTGAACTGGGAGCCGCCAAGCCAAGGCTCAAGGCCAGACCTATCAAAATGGCGGCCAGACAAGCGGCGTTCGATTTCTGCACGGGCACCCTGGTGCTCACGGAGGCCGGCAGCAAGCGGCGAGCCTCTGTTCATGTGGTCCGGGGCGAACCTGCTCTGAAGGCGTTGAACCCAGGCGGTTTAGAGGTCCTGGATTGCACACTGGCCGCTTTCGCGCAGGCCCTAACAGTTCAAAACCACACGCTGAAACGGGCGTTGACCGATCCCCGGCTCTTCAGCGGCGTCGGCAACGCCTATTCTGACGAAATCCTCCATCGCGCGAGGCTTTCGCCGGTGGCTTTGACAAAGAAGCTGACCTCCGAACAAATCGAACGGCTGCACCGTGCCACCCAAGAGACACTCACCGAGTGGACCGGGCGTTTGCGGGCTGAAGCAGGCCAGGCCTTTCCCGAGAAGGTCACCGCCTTTCGACCCGAGATGGCGGTGCACGGCAAGTTCGGACAGCGGTGTCCGGTCTGCGGAGCGAAAGTGCAGCGGATCCGTTACGCGGCCAACGAAACGAATTATTGTCCGGGTTGTCAAACCGGCGGCAAACTGCTGGCCGACCGCTCCCTTTCGCTACTGCTCAAGCGCGACTGGCCGAAAACACCAGAGGAATTGGAAGAGCTGCGCAGCGGTGCTCGGGCTTAATAGCGCGCGCCGCAATGCGGCACCTGCGGTTCCACGGGAGCATTCCTCTCTTGTTGAAGGTTCTCAGTCAACCCGTGGAAGTGGCGCAGATTTCTAATCTGCCAAACGTCAAATAGTCGGGAGCGCTCGGCAACTTCCTAGACTTGCAGAATGCAATTCTGCGATACACCAGATTGAAAATCTGCGCTACGACAGCGGCCACGCGGGCCGGGCTCACTCCACTTCGAGGACCACGACCGATTTGGGAGGCAGCGTCGCCGTGAAGCCGCCGGTCGCGGTCTTGAACCCGTTGAAATCAGCGGGCTTCACCACCTCCGGCTCAGCGAACGTGTTGTGGGCAGTGATGTCTGCAGCGGCGAGCACGCGTCCCGACAGCTTCTGCGGCTTGGCTCCCTGCACATCACAGGCTACGTCCGCCGGCGCGTTCGGGTTCAGGTTGCAGAGCGTGACGTGGATTTTACCGTCCTTGTCACGCGAGGCGGACACATTCACCTGCGGAATCTTGTCCGAGCCCGACTGGTAGTCTGCACTCTGCAGTTCCGTCGGCAACAGTTTGGCGTCGTGGTGGACACTGTACATCTCAAAGATGTGATAGGTAGGGGTGAGGAGCGTCTTTTCTTTGTCGGTGAGGATCATGGCCTGCAGCACATTGATCATCTGGGCGATATTGGCCATGCGTACGCGGTCGGAGTGATTATTGAAGATATTCAGGGTGCTGCCCGCGACCAGGGCGTCGCGCAGCGTGTTCTGCTGGTAAAGGAAGCCCGGGTTCGTACCGGGTTCGACCTGGTGCCACGCGCCCCATTCATCGACGACCAGCGCAACCCGTTTCTCCGGATCGTACTTGTCCATGATCTCGGAATGTTTCGTCACGAGTTCCTCCATCCGCAGAGCATTCTTCAACTGGAAGAACCAGTCGGCCTCATCGAAATTCGTCGCCGATCGGCTTTTCCTTCCGGTACCGCAGTAATAATGCAGCGCCAAGCCGTTCATACGGCGGCCGGCCTCGCGCATCAGCACCTCGGTCCAGTTGTAATTGGCGCCGTTGGGCCCGCAGGCGATTTTGAAGATCCGATTATCGCCAAAGTTGCGGACGAAGGTCGCATAGCGTTTGAACTGGTCCGCGTAGAACTCGGGGGTCATATTCCCGCCACAGCCCCAGTTCTCGTTGCCGATGCCGAAGAATTTGAGGTGCCAGGGCTGATCGCGGCCGTTCTTTCGCCGCCAGTCGGCCATCGGGCTCACGCCAGGGAGAGTCATATATTCCACCCACTGCTGCATCTCCTGGACCGTGCCGCTGCCGACGTTGCCGCAGATATAGGGCTCGCAGCCCATTTGCGCGCAGAGGTCGAGGAACTCGTGCGTGCCGAAATGGTTGTTCTCGGTAACGCCGCCCCAATGGGTGTTGATCATGCTCGGGCGCTGGTCGCGCGAGCCCACGCCGTCCTTCCAATGGTACTCATCGGCAAAACAGCCGCCCGGCCAGCGAAGCACCGGCACTTGAATTTTCTTGAGCGCGGCAACCACGTCGTTGCGAATACCGCGGGTGTTCGGAATCGGGCTATCTTCGCCCACCCACAAGCTTTCATAAACGCATCGGCCGAGGTGTTCCGAGAATTGGCCGTAAAGATTTCGGTCGATGGTGGCTTTGGGTCGGTCGGCATGGATGACCAACTGGTTGGAGGTCGCTGGCGCCAGTTCTGCAGCCTGGGCCGGCCGCGCGCAAATGAAGACGAGCAATGCGAGGAGTGTTCGGTTCATGGAGAGGACTAGAGGCAATTTGGAAAGTTGATGCAAGCCTTATTTAACCTTCCTTAGTAAACCCGTGAATATCGGCCAACTCGCGGCGCGCCGGCAGCGCGCTGGAAATCTGGCCGGCAGGAAAAACCGAACAGGCCCGCGCTTTTTATTTCAATGGTGACCGGGGCTGGCTAAAGTGTTGCCAGTGCAAACGAGTGTTCCGCCTCTGCTGCCGCTGCTGAAGCAATACTTCGGCTTCACCTCGTTTCGTCCGCTGCAAGAGGAAATCATCCTGGACGCGCTGGCGGGTAAAGATGTGTTTGCGCTGCTGCCGACCGGCGGCGGCAAGTCCCTCTGCTTCCAACTGCCGGCGATGGCTCGACCGGGGCTAACGGTCGTGGTCTCGCCGCTCATCGCCCTGATGAAGGACCAGGTCGATGCGCTGCAGGCGAGCGGTGTGCCGGCGACTTTTCTCAATTCGTCATTGCCGGCGGGCGAAGCACGAGCGCGGTTGCGGGGACTCCACGGCGGCGAATACCGGCTGCTTTACGCCGCGCCCGAGCGGCTGATGCTCTCCGGCTTTCTCTCCGACCTGCAGCATTGGAAAGTTAATCTGTTGGCGGTCGACGAGGCGCATTGCATCAGCGAGTGGGGCCACGATTTTCGCCCCGAATACCGGCAACTCGCCGGGTTGCCTGGGTTGTTCCCGGGCGTTCCGATGATGGCATTGACGGCGACCGCCACCGAGCGCGTGCGCCAGGACATCATCTCCGTGCTTGGACTGCGGGAGCCGTGCTGCTACGTCGCCAGCTTTAACCGGCCGAACCTGACGTATCGCGTGTTTGCCAAGCACAAGCCCTACCAGCAGGTGCTCGATTTCGTCAGGGCGCGCCCACGGGAGAGCGGCATCATTTATTGCCAGGCGCGCAAAACGGCCGAGGGCCTCGCCCAACGCCTGAGCGCGGACGGCGTTAAGGCCAGGCCCTACCACGCTGGCCTGGCCCCCGCCGAACGCACGCAGCATCAGGAGCTGTTCCTGCGTGACGAGCAGCGGGTGATCTGCGCGACGATCGCCTTCGGCATGGGCATCAACAAACCCAACGTGCGGTTCGTCGTTCATTACGACTTGCCGAAGAACATAGAAGGTTACTATCAGGAAACCGGCCGCGCGGGCCGGGACGGGTTACCCGCTGAATGCGTGCTGCTATTCAGCGCCGGTGATGTGGTCAAGCAATTGAGGTTCATCGATGAGAAACCGAGTCCGAAAGAACGACAAATCGCCCACGCCCAGTTGCAGCAGATGGTCCACTACGCCGAGTGCTCTTCCTGCCGGCGCGAGGAGTTGCTGGGATACTTCGGTGAGAAGTTCGCGGCCGAAGGCTGCGGCGGCTGCGATAATTGTCTTTCCCCACGCGACACTTACGACGGCACGCTGGCGGCCCAGAAATTCCTTTCCTGCGTTTACCGCATCCGCCGGCAAAGCGGGTTCGACTTCGGCGTCAACCAAATCGTCGAGGTGCTGACGGGGGCGGAGACCGAGAGCGTGCGGAAATGGCAACACGAGAAGCTTTCCACGTATGGCATCGGACAGGAACACAGCCGGGCGGAATGGAAGGCGATCGGCCGCGAGTTGGTGCGACTTGGGTTCGTGAAACAACTCCCCGATAAATTTAATGTGCTGGCGCTGACGCCAGAGGGCCTGGCCGCGCTCAAAGAGCGAACGGCGGTCAGGCTCACCCGACCCGTCAGCGCGCCGCAGCCGCAGGTCCAGCGGGTTGGCGAAATTACCTGCGACGAAGTCCTCTTCGAGCGGTTGGCGCAGTTGCGCAAGCGGCTGGCTGATGAAAGAAATGTCCCGCCTTACATCCTGCTCTCGGATGTCTCGCTGCGCCAAATGGCGCGTGATTATCCGGCCGGCGAACGCGAGTTGGCCCGAATCAGCGGCATGGGGGAGAAGAAACTTCGAGAGTTGGGGGCGATGTTCCTGGTGGAGATCGCGCAACACCTGCAAACGAATCCGCGCCAAATTTTCGCGGACACTTCGTTTGCAAACGCGCCAAGCGCCGATCCCGGTTCGCCTGGGCGACCCGACCAAGCGCGCCTGCCGTACGATGAGGACCTCTTTCAACGTTTACGGCGAGTTCGCCTCGGCGTGGCGCAAGAACGCGGATTGCCGGCCTATATTATTTTGCATGATTCCGCTCTGCGCCAAATGGCGCGCGAGCAACCGGCCACGCCGGAGCACCTCGCCCGCATCCGAAACGTCGGCCCGAAGAAGGCCCGGGATTTTGGTCAACAGTTTTTGACGGAGATCGTTTCGTTCTTAAACGAACGTCCCGAAAGGAAAGCCAGAATTGTTTGGCGGCGCGGACGTCCCGGCAGGGCGAACGTCCTCCTGAGCCTGGCTCTGGAGATAGGCGGGCCCGCGGGGACGCTCGGCCTCCCGAAAACAAGGCGCCCGCCTGGCAGAATCGCCAGGCGGGCGGGCGCTAAAATGCAGACGAGGTCAGTTCTTGCCGGCGAGCATTTCCTCCCCGCGAGCCCTGGAAACCGGCGTGTCGTTCGTGCCGGCGGTAGACTCCTCCGGAATCCGCATAGCATAGAACGAACGATAAACGAAAATCACAGCGACAATGAAAAAGAAGGCTCCAATGCCGGTCTTCAAGCTCTGGTTCTTCATCGTCACGGCGATCTCCACCGCGAGCAACCCGAAGAGGGTTGTGAACTTAATTACGGGGTTCATGGCGACCGACGACGTGTCCTTGAAAGGATCGCCCACGGTGTCGCCGACAACGGTGGCGGCATGCAGTTCGGTGCCTTTCTGGCGCAAGTCCACCTCGACGATTTTCTTGGCGTTGTCCCAAGCCCCGCCGGCGTTGGCCATGAAGATGGCCTGGAACAGCCCGAAGAAGGCGATAGCGATCAGGTAGCCGATGAAAAAGTAAGGATTGAAGAACGGCAGTGCCAATGCGAAGCAGAAGATCACGATGAAGATGTTCCACATGCCTTTCTGAGCGTATTCGGTGCAAATGCGCACAACTTCTTTGCTGTCCTTGTCGGAAGCGGTCTTGGCGTCGAGGTGCATGTTTTCTTTGATATAGACCACCGCCCGATAAGCGCCGGTCACCACCGCCTGGCAGGACGCGCCGGTGAACCAATAAATCACGGCGCCGCCCATGAGCAGGCCGAGCAGGAGCTGGGGCTGCAACGCGCTGAGCGAACCCATGACGAACTGCACGCCCGCCTGCAACTGTTCGGGGGTCGCCACCGTTCCTTCCGCCAGGTTGAAGTGCTCGCCGGTCCAGGTCTTGATAAGCATCATGATAATACCGAAGACCATCGTCGTGGCGCCGACGACCGCAGTGCCAATAAGCACCGGCTTGGCGGTGGCTTTGAAGGTGTTGCCCGCGCCGTCGCCCTTTTCGAGCTGATACTTGGCGTTCTCGAAGTCCGCATCGAACCCGAAATCGGACTTGATTTGTTGTTTCACGTTCTTAATGCCTTCGATCTGGCTCAACTCATAGACGGACTGGGCGTTGTCGGTGACGGGGCCGTAGCTATCCACGGCGATGGTCACCGGCCCCATGCCGAGGAAACCGAAGGCGACCAGGCCGAACGCAAAGATGGGGGCGGCGAACTTGAAGGCGTCCGGCATCAAGGCGACGACGGGCGACCCCGAGTATGTGGCGAAGAAATAACTCGCGAACATCAGGGAGAGAATGACCAGGCCCATCCAGAAAGCCGACATATTGCCGGCCACGAAACCCGACAGAATGTTCAGGGAGGCGCCGCCGTGCTTCGAACAGTTCGTCACTTCCTTGACGTGCCTTGAATTGGTGCTGACGAATACTTTGGTGAACTCAGGGATCAACGCGCCGGCCACGGTCCCACAACTGATGATGACCGAAAGCACCCACCACAAATCCTTTTGGGTTTGGCCCGCGGCATCCTTGAAGTCGCCCAGCAGCAGGTTGCTGGCGACGAAAGTAACGATGATAGATATCGCTGAGGTCAGCCAGACGAGATGGGTCAGCGGCGCCTCGAAATCGAAGTCTTTCTTGCCGCCGAATTTGGCTTTGCTAATGGCTTCGTTGATAAAGTAGGACGCGAGCGACGTGACGATCATCAACGCGCGCATCACGAACAGCCAGATGATGAGCGTCGCGCCCACGGCCGGGCTGGCGGCCAGGGCGAGCGCGAGGAACGCGATCAACGCCACGCCGGTGACACCGTAGGTTTCAAACCCGTCCGCCGTCGGGCCAACCGAATCTCCGGCGTTATCACCGGTGCAGTCGGCAATCACACCCGGATTCTTCGGATCGTCTTCGGGCAGCTTGAACACGATCTTCATCAGGTCCGAGCCGATGTCGGCGATCTTGGTGAAGATGCCGCCGCAAATACGCAACACGCTCGCGCCAAGCGACTCACCGATCGCGAATCCGATGAAGCACGGACCGGCCAGGTCCTTTAGAAAGACCAGGATGCAAATCATGAAAAAGAGCTCCACAGCAACCAGCAGCAGACCGACGCTCATGCCGGAACGGAGCGGGATGCCGAGCGTCGCCAGCGGGTTGCCTTTGAGCGCCGAGAAAGCGGTGCGCGAGTTGGAGACCGTGTTGATCCGGATGCCGAACCAGGCAACACCGTAGGACCCCAGGATGCCGAGGACCGACGCGAGGAGAATGATAACGACGTTACCCACTCCTTTGTGCTGCAGCCCCATGAAATAATAAACCATGCAGACAGCGATCAGCAGCCAAAGGATGGCGAGGAATTTGCCCTGGGTGAACAGGTAGGTTTTGCAGGTTTCCCAAATCGTATTGGAGACCTTCGCCATGCTCTCGTGCACCGGGAGTGCTTTAGTCTGTTTGTATTGGACGAGGCCGAAGGCCGCTCCGATGAGGCATATCACTATCCCCAAATACATGAGCGTGACTCCGCTGACGCCCCCCAGGCCGCCAAAATGAACCCTGGTTAGGTCAGGGATCACGATGTCCGATTCGCTGGCGTAGGCGCCGGTCGATGCCAGTAGCGTGACGAACAGAACTGCTATCCAGAACCAATATTTGTTATTTGTCATAAAATAGGCGCGAGACTATCGCAGAATCAGCCCCGGGAACGCCAACACTTTTTTTGGGGCAAACGCCCCATAATTTGCTCTCCATGTTTTGTTATCTGTCGCACAAAAGACGTTTCCCCTTTTTCCCAACGTTAAACGCCCACACCCCCCAACCGTTCAGGCTCAACCGGTTGGAATGCTCTAGCGAATCACATTCGCGCCTCGCCGCCTGGCACTGGCCATGACCGCACCCGCAATGCCTTGCGGCCAAATCACTTCGGCACGGTTGTTCGGACGCGCAGCCAGCGGATATCCTCGTTATTCGGGGAAGGTTCGCTGTGCTTGTGGTAATCCGTCGAAAACGCGGTAATCGTCCGCTGGTCCCGCCAGCGATGGCGCTCGACGTGGGCGTCCGTGAAAGCGAGGACGCCGCCGCAATTATGCGAACTGTTCGGAAAGTTGAAAAAGCTGTCCACGAGCATCTCTACGCCGAAATAAGGCCAGCAGATGCTATCAGGGTTCACATCCTGAAACACAAACGTTCCGCCCGGCATGTCGGCCGCGATTTGAGAATGTTTTTTGAACACCTTGAAGCTGGGCGCGAGACGGGTGTCCCACTGATCGAGCCGGTCCCACCCAACATAAGCATTCATTGAGTAGCTGCGGATCTTCGGGAAGCGCTGGCCGTAAACGCTCACGGTGCTTCGGTCGGTGGGACAAACATATAGCTTGGTGGTTTGAATGTAGTTCCCGAACTGCGCGTATCGCGGGTCCACGATGTAGGTGGAGTTGGTATTGTCCTGGGTGTAATAAAAGGCGCCCTGAACCCAGAATTTGCGGGCCGGGCTGGGAGGGTCATTTTCCCCGTTGGCGGCAAGCCAGTCATTGTTATCGGTGGCGTACATGACCCACACATCCGCCAACTGTTTTAAGTTATTGGTGCACTGGATCCGCTTGGCCGCCGCTTTGCCCCGCGCCAGCGCCGGCAGCAGGAGCGCCGCCAGAATGGCGATGATCGCGATGACCACTAGCAATTCGATCAGCGTGAACCCACGACGGGCTGGCTTGGCTACCCGCATAATGCCGGAGAATATATTCTTATCTTTAGCATTACTGGGGCGACGACGCAAGCGGCATGCGGCACAGAGTGCCAGGTTCCCAACGAACGCGAGGCACTGAACCCCGAACGCCGGGGCCTGCCGACGAATCTACGGTGGGTGTCCTGAGAACATGGGCCATGGAAAAAAATTAGGTTAAATCCCCGACCGACATGGTCACTTCATCCTTTTCCTCAGCCCCCTTTCTGAGGCGACAACCGCCCCCAAGCCGCCAGAACCTGCCGCTTGACGCCAGGGCTCCCGCTTTGCATCATCGTCCCATGATGGGTGGGACCCAAAAGCAATTCTCTCTCACCCGCGCAGCGTCATTTACATGTCGTGCGCCAAAAAGCAATTTCCTATCAGTTCAATTATGAAACGAATTCTTTTTCTGGCGCTCGCACTCGCCGCGGTCACGAGCGCACAAGCATTCCTCTTTGGCCCCAAGGGCGACAGCACCGCCGAGAAGAAAGCCAACATCCACAAGCAGCGCGACGAAATGCTCAGGCAGCTTTATGTCTCCCATCCGGAAATGAAGAAAGTTCTCAACAAGGCTGCCGGCTACGCAACCTTCAGCCAGGTCAGCGTGAACCTGCTCCTGCTAGCGACTTGCAACGGCTACGGCGTGGTCGTAGACAATAAGACGAAAAAAGAAACCTTCATGCGCATGGGGTCGCTGGGTGGGGGCATCGGCGCCGGTGTCAAGGATGTGCGCGTTGTTTTCGTGTTTCACGATCCAAAGGTGATGAGGACGTTCATCGAACAGGGTTGGCAGTTCGCCGGCCAGGCCGACGCCGCAGCCAAGTACGGGAGCATCGGCGCGTCCGCCGAGCAGAACGTAAAAGGTAACGTAGATTTCACCGATGGCGCCGTGTCGGCCGGCAGTTCCACCGACATGCGGGCCGGCACCGCGAAGAGCGATGCCACCGGCGCCGCGCTTGCCACGCGCGACGGCATGGAGGTTTACCAATTCACCGAAAGCGGGGTCGCCGTCCAGGCGACCGTTTCGGGTACCAAGTATTGGAAGGACTCTAAGTTGAACCCATAAGCAACAACACTCAAACGAAACCCGCCCACATGAACGCCCTTTTTTGTCCCATTGCTTTTCTCGCCGGGACGCTGCTCCTGCAAGGGTGCGCCACGTCCGGCAAGCCGCAGGCAAGCCTCACGGCGGACGACGAGCGTGCCCAGCTGGAGGTCCTGCGGTCGGACTTCAACACAACAAAAATACACACGCTCAACCAGGTGATGAAACTCACCGTGGCCGAGGCGGAAAAGTTCTGGCCCATCTATCGCAACTACGAACAGGAACTCGCCGCCGTGGGTGACCGCAAATTGGCGCTCATTCAGGAGTTTATGGTGCGCTATCGGGCCGGCACGCTGGACGACACCAACTCCAGGGAGATGGCGCAAAAGGCGCTCGCCAACGCCCAGGACCGGCTCGACCTCTGGAAGAAGTATCATCAACAGATCAGCGATGCTGTGACCCCCGTTCGCGCCGCGCAATTCCTTCAGGTCGAGAATCAGATGGCGATTTTTGTTGATTTGAACATCGCGACGGCAATGCCGGTAGTGGGTTCTTCGGCGCCAAACAAATGACGGGCTCACCCACGCAGCGTCAGTACATGTCGTGCGCCGAAAAGCGAATTCCTATCAGCGATCATCCATTACAGCGGGGGCCGCTAGTAGCTTTCTTTACCCCTTGCTCAATTCAATAAATGGGGCTTTGTTATCTCGTGGCTGGTAAGAGGAAAAATGAGTGCGGACACCGATGCCTTTTTGTTTTGTGGATCGTGCTAAGTTTTGCAATTGGGCAGGGCCTTACTTTCGCACAAATCTCGGCTCCGAGGCTGGATGTGCGGGTTGACAGTAGCAATGTGGTCTTCGGTTTGTCAGCTCAATCGGGGCTTTTCTATACCTGGCAAACTTCATCCGACTTGAGTAATTGGATCCCGCACGAGACTATTTATGCGAACTCGGCGGCTTTGTCGTTGACCGAATCGGTCTCGGGGCTCAGCGCGGCTGAGTTCGTGCGCGCCAAAGTGAATCACTCCAACGCAGCGGTGGTGACGAATTATGCCACTTGGACAAATGGCGTGCAGTTGAACAACGGGGTGGTCGAGGCCGTGATTGTGCCGCCGGCGGGGCGCGTGCTTCAATTCAGATTCTTCGGATCTTCGGAGGGCGCTTTTTGGGAGAACCCCAACCTTTACGGACAGACCGCCACACCCACGAGTTGGAATACCGAAGGTGGGTTCGGTGGAGATAAAGCTTGGCCGTCGCCGCAGTCGGATTGGGGTTGGCCGCCGCCATCAGGCTTTGACGGCAGCCCAAACCAGGTGGCCATCACCAATGGCGTGGTGGTCCTCAGCTCACCTGAGGATCCGACCTATCGGATCCGGGTCACGCGGGTCATTGAGTTGAAGTTCGACGAGCCTGTGATGCGGATCACAACCACATTCCAACGCACCGCGGCAACGACGTGGACCAACAAGCAACTGGGCTCCTGGATCATCACTCAACTGCAGGAGCCGATGGGGTGTTATGTGGCAGTGCCTCAACCCTCAATTCTTTCCAATGGCTTTTCCCAGTTGGGCAATGGGATGCCGGCGCAGTTTCGCAACACCAACGGAGTGATCTCGTTTACGCGGGATACGGCCACGGCGCATAAGCTTGGATTCGACTCTGGCGCGCTGGTTTGGGTCGGGACAAATGTGGCCTTGCGCATTGACGCCCCGCGCCTGAGCGGTTTGCCTGCGTCCTCATATCCTGACGGTGGATGCAGCACAGAAATTTACACCAATCCGGGCACCAACGCTCCCTATGTAGAACTGGAGAGTTTGGGCCCTCTTTATCTGTTGCCCGTCGGCACACAAAAAGATTTTGTTACGACCTACACCTTATTCCATCGAACCCAAACTGATCCGGATGCCGAAGCCCGCATCATCCTAAACAGATGAATACCCTAGCCCACTTTGTGCTGTCATTCAGTTCCAGCCTTGTAAAAGGTCGGTCATAACTATTGACACTCACCCGCGCAGCGTCAGGTACAGGTCGTGCGCCAAAAAGCAATTTCCTATCAGTTCGCGCCTTCGCGAACTTCTGCCCACCAATTCAAAGCACACCTTGCACCGCCTTTGCCTTTGCGCAAACGAAGGCAGAGTGTTAGAACGGCAAAGTTGTGATAGATCAGCCGCTTCGTGTCCAAAAGCACCGGCGCAGAAAAGTTTGTTTTTCGTGGAACCTCACGCTCCCGGGGTTCGTCGGCCTGGTCTTTTACCTGTTCGCGGCCCCGTGCCACGCCGGCCTCTACAACCTGAAAGTAGTGACCGACGCGTCACCGGATTGTTCCGATATGCCGAGCCTGGTCCACAGCATCACCGCCCGGTGGCCCACCGTGGCGGAGAAATGCTGGGCGTTGTTTTACTGGAACCACATCGGGCGGCGGCAGACCGAGCCGATGATTCTACATGGCACGGCGCTCACGGATCCCATCCGCCAGTTCAACGATTACGGCTACACGATGTGCAGCACGATATCCGGCATCAACTGCGCGCTCTGGCACAACCTGGGGCTCCCGGCGAAGTACTGGGATATTTCCCTCCACACGGTTCCGGAGGTGTTTTACGATGGCCGCTGGCACATGTACGACAACTCGATGTCGGCGTTGTACACCCTGTGCGACGGCAAAACGCTCGCCGGCGTCCAAGACATCGGCAAGGAAGGCGCGTGCGCGGCGTCCGGCGGCGTGCCCGAGCGTGGCCACATCGCCAAATACCACTGCCTTTATGCGACGGGCGCGAACGGCTTTCTCACGGGGGCGGACACGCAACGGTCACTGGACGAGGAGGCGCGTTGCTTCAGTCCCAACGGACTGAAATACCGCAATTACTTCTTCGATTGGGATTACGGCCATCGTTATATCCTCAACCTGCGGGAAAACGAAAGTTACACGCGCTATTACCAAAGCCTCGGGACCACTGCTGAGTTCTACGTGCCCAACAACGGCACGGATCCGGACCACCGCTACCACCTGCGCGGGAACGGCCGGTGGGAGTTCCGGCCGGACCTGACCACGGCCGATCTCGCGAAAACTATCCACAGCGCGAAAAACATCACTGGCGGGCGCGCCGGGCTGCGGCCGGTAAAGGCCGGTGAGCCGGCCGAGGTCATCTTCAAAGTGGACGCCGCCAACGTGCTCACCAGTCTGAAGCTCAAAGCCCGGTTCACGCGCATGAGCCGAGGCGACCTGGCGAGTTTGGCGGTGAGCGGCAACAACGGCTTGTCGTGGAGCAATGTCTGGGAAGCCGCGGGCGCGGGCGACGCATCGGCGGACCTGACTCTAATTGAGCCCGTCAACGGCGCTTACGAAGTGCTGCTCAAGGCAACTCTTGCCGTCAAGGCCTCCGCCGCGGACATTTCGCTCCAGGCCCTGGAAGTGCAGACCACCACCATGCTGAATGCCAAGACGCAGCCCAAATTGAACCTGGGGCGCAACACGGTCTATGTCGGGGCGGGCGCTCCGACCGAGTCCATCGTTTTCTGGCCGGAGCTGGCAGGCGGGAAGTACAAAGAGCACATTGTCGAGGAAAGCAACGTCACTTCCGTCCCGCGGCACCCCGGCTATCAGGGGGCGATTCATCCGACGCTGGCCCGCCAGGATGCTTACCTGGTCTATCGCCTGGACGCTCCGAGAGACCTCACGCGCGTAATCTTCGGCGGGCGCTTCTACAATCGCGCGCGCGGGAGCCACACCGACCTGTTGTACTCGCTCGATGCCGGTAAGAGCTGGACCATGGTGTGGTCGCTTCGTCGCACCACGCCGCCGTGGGACGTGATTCATTATGAAACCGTGCAGCTCCCGAAGGGCCACCGTTCCGTCTGGCTGAAGTATTTGATGAACACCTCCGCGGCGGGCCCGGACGCTTGCAGCATCTACGCGGTGCGCCTCGAAGCGAACTTCCTCCCCGCCGACCCCGCGTTCAAGCCCGTGCAGGTCACGTTTAACTGGTCCGAACCGCAGGCGGACCGCTCGCTGGTGAAGCGCAGCCACACCCAGACTATTACCCGTCTGCCGTTCAAGTACACCATCAATGTCGGCGGGGCCGACCACCCGGTGGTGAACTTCCTCCGGGTGAATCTGGCAGGCGCGCTCGCCGGCGCGAAGGATGGCTACTCCGACGGGAAAGACGCCGGTGGCGAGAAGTTTGTGCCGCAGTGGTTGACAACCGGGCGGAACCTGGCCCTTGGCCGGCCTTACACGCTTTCACTGCCGTCCGAGCACAACTGGGGAGCGGGAGACGACGGCCGGAAACTCACCAGCGGCGCCGGCGGCCCCTCCTACGCCGGCGGCACGTCTTACCGCTCGGGCGCGCTTTGGCTGCAGAAAGCCAACCCGGTGCTCACACTCGACCTCGGCGCGCCGATGTCCTGCGCCGCTTTCGGTATGAGCTTTCACGGGTATCCGTGGTGGGACGCCCTTAAGGGCGAAGTGAAAGACAAGGTCGAAGTCCTGACCTCGATGGACGGCCAAAGTTTTGCGTCCCAGGGATTCCTGAACAGCAACCTGCGCTGGGTGGACCTGCCCGTGAACTTCATGTGGCCTGATGATGAGACGCTAACCAGCGCGACCTTCCGGTTCGTCCCGCCCGCGCCCGTCTCGGCCCGCTATGTGAAATACCAGGTCACTAATCCACGAATCTTCGACTGCGCCGGGCTTGAGGTGCTGGACGCATACAAATCTGAGCCGTTCGATCTGCGCGTCGTGCTGCCCGACGAAGCGGTTCCGATCAGGGACCTGGCGCCCGCCGACGACGGCTCCTGAGGAAGGCGGGGTCGCAGGAGAAATGTCGTGCGAGGCGGTGGCGCTTTTCCCGCTGTTATGGAAGCCGTCCTACGGTAACCCCGCCCATGACCTCGCCGAGGATACGGACCCCAGACGCCCGCTTGGTGCTCCCGCTAAAATGCAGCATTCTCCCGGGAGGCAGACGGGCAACCGCTCGGAGCGGCGCAAACCTTGCGCTACTTCGCCGGGCTATTCCGCTCGAGAATAGCCCGGGCCGAAAGGCCCTGGTTTTCGAAACTCAAACCGAGGTTAGCGCTGGCGATTCGTTTCAGCGGAAGGATGGCGTCAGGACCAGGTTTCGGCTCGCCTGGATGGCCGTAGACGGTCGATTCCATCGTTTGCCATTTCTCATTCCAAACGTAGGAACCCCCTCCGGGGCAGAGCAGTTTTGTCTGCCAAAATTGCTCATGGACCTTCAACGGGTCCTGCTCCGGAAAGCGCCGTTTCCATTCATTTAGAATGGGAATGTTATTCCAGGCCAGCAGTTGCTGGGCGATTCGGTGCTGGTCACGAAACAAAGAGTCGAGCGCCGGGACAAAATCCTGGGCGACCTGCAGGCAAAGGTTGGTGCCGAGCCAGGGCCTTTGCATTTCGCTTGCCTGAGCCGCTCCGGCCTGGCGCTCCAGCGCACGTTTAAGCAATGGCTCGCTCAAGGTCACCGTCAGGGATTTGGCCGTCGCTGCATAATACACACACAAGTTGGTCGCCATGCCCGATCCAGCGGAGTCAATCGAGCGGATTCTGACGTACGGTTGGCCCTGGTGTTCGAAGTTTTCCCACGTCGTCATTTTCGGCGCGGTCTGCTCCACATAGGCGCGCAAGGACGCCAGGAACGCCGTCAAGCCGAGCGGGTTTTTGACCTCAAAATAAGCCGCCACGGGCAGGCGCGGATAATTCTTCTCGAGGAAATCGGAACTCTTTTCCGCGTGGCGCAACTCGTCCCAGAACGCATCCCGGTCGGCGTAGATCGCCATCGATTGTCCCAGCCAGCCGAGCGGGTTGGCCTTGAGCGAAGAATTGAAGTTTCCCAGGAAGTTGCCCGCGTCCTTGATCGGGCCGGATTGCGTATTGAGCGCCAAAGCCGCCTGCAACAGGGCTTCCGGATGACGATCGCCGGAGTTGGCCCCAATGCTGGATCCCGTGCTGAGGTCCGCAAAGTGGCGATATTCGCTGGCCGCAATCAGCGGCATCACCGTGACCTCGGCACCAAGCTGCCGGGCATCCAGAGAAAACCGAACCGCAATCGGATCGAAGAATTGACTCCAGTTTTGCTGGTAGCCTGCGCACCAGCGGTTGTAGGCATTGGCTTCGGCCTGGCTGACCTTGGTCAATGGCAGTTCCACAATCGGAGTCAGGAAATCCAGCGTGCCGTAGGTCGAAGAAATAACACCGGCCGCGGTGAGTTTCACTTCGCCGGCCTCGGGCATCATGCACTTCAGCGTGGCTTCCTTGGTGGCTCCAGCAGCCAGTTCGGCCATGTGCTCGGCTTGAAGGGCCGCCAGTGCCCCCGCCACGCGCGTTCGCCGCGAGTTCCCGATGCGCCACTGCGGTCCGCACCAGCGCCGGATGGTGGCGTCGGACAACACGAGGAAGGCCGTTTCGTTACTTTCCCCTGCCGGGTAACGGCTGCGGAAGAACTTGTATTCGTCCTGGAACGAGAGGGCGGCTTTTTTGCCCTGCGCGACCGTGAGCAGGTTGGTCAACTGGAACCGTGAGTTGCTTACGTAAACCGTCTCTTTCAGGCCCGCTACGTACGAGCAGATCGAGCGATCGGGCGTTTCAACGCCGGAAAAGGCCACTCCTTCGAATTCCCCTTGAACCGTTTTTACGGCCGAGTTGGTTTTCTGCGCCGCGGCTTGCCGGGCTCGAATAAATGCCACCAGAATCGCCGCAGACTTGGTTTCGTAAAGCATGGCGATGTCCGTCCCCGTGCGCAGGTAAGGGTCGGACCCCGTAAAGGCGGCGCTGGTGATGACCTTCGGCCCAAGCAAGCGGGACAAATCGCTGAGTTCCAGGCAAAGCTGGCGTTGATAACGGCCCCGGGAATTAGCGTCTTCGGAGCGCGGTTCGAACATTTGCAGCACCGGTGTGCCGTCCGAGTCCGCCTCATCCAGCCAAACCGTCAGGGAATGAAAATCCGGAAAAAACAACGCGTGCTGATCAAACGGAACGCAGGCTGCTAGTACGTCCGTTTTCGGTTCAGCGCCCTTGAGCAACGGTTCCCAATCCATCTCCCGCACCGTGATCCCTTTGAGCGTGCTGATCTCCACAGTCGCTGCTTCAGAAGCCGTCGCGGGCAACACCCGGTCCAGTTGCAGATTTTCGCTGAGCGCCCGCCCACCACTGAAGAGGTCATAGGTCGAGTCGTAATCCTCGTCAAGACCGCGCCGGAAGCCGCGGCTTCGCCAGGGATTTGGGGTCGGGGCTGCGGGTTGTGCTCCATGAGCCTTGGCGGCTTCAGTTTCCTGGAAACGGAACCATGCGCCTCCCGGGATTTCGCGGTCCCGGAGCTCCCGGTAATGGCGTTCCTTTGCCTTGAAGAACTCCGCGCGGGATTCAGGCGTTGAATTGGCGGCCTCGAGGGTAAACGGCAACGCTATGAACCCGCTGAAATCCTCTTTTGGGACGAAGACGGTGCCACGGGCCGGTTTGTCCTTACTAACCCGTACGGTGAGAATGGAATTTCGGAACAAATCGCCTGGCGGGGTCCACGGCTGCAGGTTCTCACCCCCGATGTACGCCTCGCCGCCGCCCTCCACAACCGCATAGGGATGAAAGACCGTCGTATATTGCCAGTCAAAGCGGCCAGGCCGAAAACCTTCAGGGAGCTGGCCTTGCTTAAAACCCAGGCGGTTTAGAGGACTGTGGTAAAAGGTGTCTTCCGCTGGAGAGGTGCCGCACAGCAGCATTAGCAGGGGTATCAGCACGAAAGCGACGCGAAAAGGATTGCGATTCATGAAAGTAAGTTGCCGATAGGTCATTCCAAAAACGAACACCACAAGCCAGGCGCGCAAAGCGTTCGAAATCCAGCCCGACCATGGCGCCTTATTGCCAGAGAAGCAGCACCGCGTCAAGCGAGGACGAATTCTTGACTTTACCGCCCGCACGTTGGCGTTATCACCGCCACCAATCCATCAATCCAACAATCCAGTAAGATGCCATCCGCCCTGACATAGCAGACGACGTCTATTACGGCCCGTTGGTTTGGTGCAGGCGGAAGAAGTCACGAGGGTTCGAGGTGGGCGTCACGAGCAGGTTGAAGAAGCCGTTGGTGTCGGTGGTCGCGCCGGTAACAGGGCTCCAGGAATTCAAATCGGTGGAGTGTTCCGCGGTCCAGTTCGTCATTGTGTCAGGCCATTGTAACATGAGCCCGCTGTTGGTGGCGGAAATCGACAACAAGGTCGGCGGCACGTAGAAGAAGGTGGTGAAGGAGAGGTCGAATTTCATGTCGAAATTCTCCCGTGGATCGGGCCGGCCTTGATGGATCTCGACGGCGATGAGATTGGTGCCATCGAGCAGCATGGAAGTGGGAACGAGCAGGAGGTCCACGGCGGCGTTGGTGTGGGTCGCGTTATTGACAACGTTGGTGAGGGCCAGGTTGGTGAACACCACATTGGTCGGAGGCTGCGGCAGGTTGATGCGCTTCAAAAGCTGGCCGTTGATCCAAACGACGGCGGCGTCGTCGCGGGTCAGGGTGATCGAGGCGAGATTGAACGTGCTCAGGTTATTGCTGAAAGTGGTGCGGAAGTAGAACGTGGGGATGGGCGAGCCGTTGAAATTGGAGGGCGTGAGGGTGCGGAGGTCCTGGTAGCCGAAGCCGAAGGGCGCGCGCAGCCGCGGCCATTTGCTGTCGTCGTAACCGGTCGTGCGCCAGGTGTTCGGGAGGTTCGTGCCGAAAGGGTTGGCGCGCCAGAATGACCCGTCGGGGAACAAAGGTTCGGTGACAAAAAATAAGAGGTTGGAACTGGCGCCGGAAACGCCGAAAGAATCGGTGGCAATAGCCGAGGCGGTGTGGATGCCGGGAGTGGGCGTCCAGGGCATGGCGTACGGGGGATTGCTGGCCACGCCCAGGCTCTGGCCATCGACGAAGAACTCGACCGTGGGCGCGAAAAACGCGGTGGGATCGATCACCTGGGCCTGAAGGGCGACCGGTTGGTCGGTGGATACAATGCCACCGGCTGGTGGAAAGCTAATGAACACGGTGGGCGGCTGGTTGGTTGCGAGCGCGGTAAATTTGAACCAGTTGTAAGCGCCAACATCGCCGGCCGTGGTTGGGGTGAAAAACATGATGCTAAACACATGGGTGCCGGCGGAGAAAGGAATCGTGTCAACGATCGACGCCCAACTGCCGGGCGTGCCGTTGTTAATCACGTTTTCTATGTCCATTTGCACTCCATCAACTGCCAAATAATACGTGCCGGTATTCTGCACCGCAGTGGTCGTGCGAACCTCGACCTGGTAAAGGCCCGTGTAGGCGGCATTGACGGTATAATTCATCCACTCACCGGGACGGGTTTGGAAAACGCAGAACCCGCCGTTGGTGTCGTCGCAGGCCTCGATGTCCACCCCCTCCAAAGGACGGTAGACGCCGCCTTCATTGTCGGCGGTGGTGTCGTGGTAAGCGACGCCTTCGCCGCCCAGATCGAAGTTTTCAGCCTCGATCAAGCCGGGCACGGGCCAGGGTGTGCCCCCGAACGGGCCCGCCGGCGGATTGGAAAGCGATTGCAAGTGCAGCGTGCGCAGTTGCCAGGCGGACTGGCCGGCGGGTTTGGCGATATAAAACACCTGATTGCTCGCAGCGGAGATGAGTTGCAGGTTGTCACTGCCGCTCAAGGGGCTGAGATCTTCGATTAGCGTTGCGCCCTGGCCGGGGGCAGTGGCCCAAAGCTCGCGGCCCAGCGTGGGGCATCCGGCGCTGAAGATCAGCGTGCCTTCAAACGGCGTCAGATTGGCCAATGGCTGGGTCGGGTCCGAGAATTGGGCAACCGGGAACGTATTGTTGGCAGTGCCGTCGCTCGACCAGAGGGTCGACCCGGAGGTAAAGTACATGTTGGTGCCGAGCGGTGTGAGCTGGCTGAAGCCGCCAGGCTGGTTCGTCAAAACAACCGTGCCCTGAGTGGTGCCGTCGCTGGTGAACAGATTCGTACCGTAGGTCGTGAACAAAAGGCCGTTGGCGGTCCTGATTTCGCTGCCGGTGTTGTTAGCAATGACAGTCGTCCCCGCCGGGGTGTCGTCCGTGACCCACAGGGATGGTACATTTCGATCGTTCCTGAAGTCGAATTGAAACACGGCAAAATAGGTCTTGCCGGCGAACGCGGTATAGTTCCGCAGGTCGGGCGACGGCCCAAAGTCATACAGGAACTGCGCCGCGCCAGGCTGCGAAGTGCTGAACCAAAATTGACCGGAGGTATTGGTCGGCCCCGCCACAAAATGAACCTCGCCGCCGCTGGCTCCCAGCTCGTGAATATTACCCGACCCAATGCCCGGCACGATGTCCTGCACCAGGTAGGTGCCGTTTGAGGTGCCATCGCTCACCCAAAGTTCCGGGCCATGCGAGCCGTCATCGGCAACGAAAAACACATTGGTGCCGGTCGTAACCAGGTTTGTGGGATTCGAACCTGCCGCGCCCGGGCGGATATCTTTAACCATGTAAGTGCCGGCGGCGGTGCCGTCTGAGCGCCAGAGTTCCGGACCGTGGCTCCCATCATCGGCCGAGAAGAACACAATCCCGTTGCAGGCGGTCAGTTGGGAGGGCGACGAAGTGTTGGTCCCCGGGTTGATGTCCTTGAGCAGGAAGGTGCCCGCGGCCGTGCCGTCACTGCGCCATAACTCGAGGCCGGCGTCGGAGGTGGCAAGCGGGAAATAAAACAGGCCGCCGGAAGCAAGCCCAGCCATCGGCGGCGGCACGTTGGTTCCGGGAGCGATGTCCTTCAGCAGGAACGTGCCATTGGTGGTGCCGTCGGAGCGGTAAGGCTCGTCGCCGGTTACCACATCGAGGGCATGAAAAAACGCCAGATTCCCCAGTGTTCCCAGAAAAATGGGCTCAAACAGGCTGTAGTTGGACACGCTCGAGGTCATTAACCTGTAGGTTCCGGCGGGCGTCAGGTCGGTCACGGCCCACGAGTACGAGGGAAAGGTACTATTCACGAAAAAGAACTGGGAGTTGACCTGCAGAAATTCGGACGGATGGAACCCGAGCGCGCCCAGGTTGAGCGCGGCAACGCCGGCACTGGCGCCATCGGTCTGAAATATTGTGTTCGGGTTCCGGAAATCCCAGTAATAAATATTGGCACCAATGACGCCGATGAATTGTTCGTAGCGCTGGGCGTTGGCGTTGCCGGGAACGATAGTCGCCGGCGCCCCGCTTTCACCGATGGCCATCAAGGGGCCGTAGGTGTATTGCGCCGGAGGCACGCTGGGCGGCGTGAAAAAGGACGAATAAAACAAATGATTATTGATCACTCTGAAGTCAGACAGTTCAGAGTCATAAAAGGGGAAACCGAAGAAATTCGTGCAAGTTGGGCCGAAATATCCCTGGGCGGTTACCAAAGGACTGGCATCGGCTACCTGGGGCGGGCCGCCGAACAGGCTGATGCGCCACAAAAACTGCTGCGAATAATAGTTCGTGATATAGCAAAAATGGACTCCTTCCGGCGGCGTGGTGCCGCCATAGGTACTGTAGTTCGTGCTCCCCGCAACGAAATAACAATTTGCGCCGACAATGCCCGCGAAAGTAATTTGAGTAGGCTGGGTAGTGACATGAAACAGGGTGTAAGGTCCGTTGCCGCTAAAGCTCCAGAGGCTATTCGTAACCTGGCCGGGCGAGTTGCCGACGCCATCCAGCGTCCCGTAAAGAATCGTGCTTCCGGAAACATCCAGAGTTCCGAACGAGTAATCGGTTGAAAGAAAGGCTCCGGGCCCCGTCAACGCGAAGGTATTAGCGATAGTGCCGTCCGTCCGATACAGAATATTCGTGTAGGAAAAGAAGCCGCCGAACTGGACCAGGTAGCAGGCCCCACTGCCGACCGTGCGAAGGGCCACGATTGATGCATTGGTGTCAAATGACGTAATCGGAAATGTTCCCGCAGCCGTGCCGTCGGACCGCCACAGTTGCTGCCCGTGAACCCCGTCGGTTGCCAGGAAAAGCACGTTCGTCCCGGCCGCGATAATGTTCTGCGGCGAGGAATCGCCGTCGCCGGGGTTGATGTCTTTTACGAGAGTGGTACCGCCCGCTGTGCCGTCGGTTCGCCACAATTCGCGGCCGGTCGTGCCGTTAGTCCCGTCCGATGCGGCAAAGTAGAAATACCCGCCCATGGCCGCACCGAGCGAAGGACTTGAACCACACGGCAAACCACCGGGCGAAGCGGGGAGGTTGGTGACCAGCTGGCTGGTGAACACGACTGCCTCGGCCGGAAGCAAGGTCAACGCGGCCAGCAACACAACACCGGCGCGCCTCCCGGAGCCCGCGAGCCAGTTGCGCGTTTTCACAACAAGTATGTCCCAACGGTTCGAAAGGATGATGAATTCTAACGCAATTGATAAGCGCAGTCAATCGGATTTGGGCTCGGCTCCAGGATAGTCACATCCTGCTTGCGAGCCCGCAATCTATGCGGAAATGAGAGGCTGGAGCTTACCGGCCCGTGTGAGCCAAAGTTCCTGGCCACGACGATGAACCGTGCCTTCGCGTGTGTCGGACCGTAGAAAAGACTCCCCGCAGCGCCTCCTTCAACGCTCATTCGCGCGGGTCAGGGTCGGGGTCAAACCGACGGCTTGAACCTTCGGTAGTGCCTCAATTTGGATTTGGAGAGCCCTTTACAGGGTCGCGGGAAGCGGCTTATTACTCACAGGACATGTTTATCTTCCTTGTATAAAATATCTACGGGGCTCTTTAGTAAAAGGAAACCCGGAGGGAGGTTGGTTCGTGAGGGATGGTTTACGTCCAATCCAAACAACCACGGTGCCAAGCGGGTACTGCATAGGCGGAAAATCTGACACTTCAAAGTTTTCCTTAGCCAATTCCAGAAGATTGAAATTTGTCGCTCTTATATTGCTCTGGCTGAGCTGTTCGACCAACGCGCCTGCGGCGACATTTGCCTTGGCCCGCGCATCTTCAAGTTTAGGATCGACTGTGCCGGGGAACGCCCAAGGCGATTCAACCGTTACACCTTCTGGAATACGCCGAAGAAAATTTGTTAGTTCATTTGGCGGACATTCATTCCATCCTGCCGCCAAGAAAAGCACTGGAGAAATCTGTTGTTCAAGGAATCTTGCCTCTGGATCATCTACACACACAACGGTTGCGCTAACGCCTGAGAACTTGCTCAAAGTGCGGGCTGCTTCGTTTTGTCTAACTGGTGGAAATACTCTAGGCATTACTTGTTTTTCGAGTTCAACGCGAGCACGGTCCATTTCTGCCGCCCATTTTGTTGTTGCGTCTAGGTTCGTGGTTACGATGGAGAGATTGGCGGTCAAATTGGCGATTTCGCGATCTTTAATGGCGGTTATTTGGACATGCGCGCACTGTTCAAGCGCAAGCCCGCTTAGCAAAATGAACCACCCAAATCCCTCTACGGCATGTAGCCATTGTGGGCTTTTTGATTCATGTGCAACATTATACCACGGCTCAACCGCAGCATCTTTGTTAAAGCGAGAGGCCAGCAACCTCGACCAACGCCTTATTATTTCTGGAACCTCTAAGGCAACTCCAAGTATTACACCTGCCACCGAAACATCATACCAAAAGAACCAGACTTTAAGTGCTTCTGAATCTGCGGCTGTCATGGAATTAGTTCGTAGGAGTGAAAAAGTCGGCGCTGAGATAACAATCTTGGCCCTAACCATACTCGGGCTATTAAAGATTGTTCCGAGAAAACGTTGACATTTTCAAAGCGCATGCAAGGGGATACGCCCTAATTTGAAATCCAAGATTCTTTTCCAAAGACTATTATTATGCTGTTTGTTGGAACATTATCTGGCTGGAAATATACATGGGTGTTAATGCCTGCACTGCCAAAGCCTCGCTGCACAGCCCACGCCGCGTCGCCAGTGCCTGTAGTGCACAGTACGGAGACTCCGTTTGACTCCCAAAAAAGCCGGAGGATTGGAGCCGCAGATCTTCGATACCAATTTTGCGTTTTAAAGCGGTGTTTGAGAACCTCAACCACATCATTTTTAAAAAGAACTTCCCGGCTTTCGTCCTCTTCTCTGTATAATACTAGAACACGCTCAACTGCGATCCCTTTGAGTTCCTCCAAAAGGAAGCTCCTCTGCCGAGCGTTTATGCGCCACGGCACAAAGTTCGTTTCCACTGCTGAAATTCTGTTGGTGGTTTGTTCGATGTTTGTTTCTACGCCCAACAGTTTTGCTTCAAACTGGTCATTTTTTGCACGGAGTTCTTCGGTTTGCCGATCAACGTTTGCAGCTTCGGGGATTTCAAGGGCCAACCCAATTACCAGCACCATCCAAAACCCCGCTCCGATTATCTCAATCACTCGTTTATGCCTTTCATGGAAATGTTTTGCGAACACAGCCAGCAGAATATCACCCCCCTCTCCAACGACTCCTATTACCACCAGCACAACCCCAATGCGCCTTTTGGAAAACAATAACGCGTCCGATAGCCACGACAGCAGCCAACCGCGACCCAAAAACGATACAGAAGCCAACGCCAGAATGGATGCAATTACGCCATATATTTTGATGTGGGCTTTGATCGCGTTTGCCATTCTGCGCACCATTGGCGTCATAATCCGAAAAAAACTTGAAGGCGCAAAAACGTGTGCAATTTTCACATCGCATTGGGTGCGTAAGTTAACGGGCAAACCCGCGTTCCTTACAATCGCGGATTGCGAGTCCGAGGCTCGCCGCATCCAATTTCAAGCCGCCGCAAGCAGCGTATCTCGTATCCATTCCGACTGGGTCTTTCCAGCCTTGGCTACGGCACCCCTCAACCGCCTGGCTTCCTCCTGGGCCAGCCTTACGGCAATCAGAACATGCCTGGATTTAGTCTTTGGAACCCTTGGTCTGCCTGGTTTTCTTGGCATAAAATATTTGATGTTTTACAACAATAGTTCTTGCAATTAAGGTATATCCGTTATACATTAATTGCAACATAAAAGAACGATATGGCAAACATCCTGAAAACCGAAAAGAAAGTAGCCGTGATTTCCATGCTGTGCGAGGGATCGAGCATCCGGTCCATTGAGCGCATTACTGGCGTGAACCAGAACACGATTATGAGCCTTGCGCGGCGCGTGGGCGACGCCTGCGCTAAAATCATGGATGAGAAAATGCGCGGCCTCACCTGCAAGCAAATCGAAGTTGACGAGATTTGGGGCTTCGAGGGTGCCAAACAAAAGAATGCAGCGCGGGCCGGTGCTTACGGGGACGTGTGGACCTTCATCGCGCTGGACGCGGACACCAAGCTGATTCCCTCCTTTATGGTCGGAAAACGCGACGCCTACCATGCCAAAGCCTTTATGAGCGACTTGGCCAGCCGCCTGACAAACCGGGTGCAAATTTCTTCCGACGCCCTGAAAGCCTATGAGGATGCCGTGGAACGCGGTTTCGGGGCAGATGTGGATTACGGGCAGATCGTAAAAACCTACTCCGTTGTTCCCCTCGGTAAAGCAGCCGCAATCCGGTATAGTCCGGCAGAGGTTGTTCAAGTTGAGAAGACCGTTGTTGCGGGGACGCCTGACATGAGCCGGGTCACCACAAGCCACGTTGAGAAGCAGAATCACACCATGCGGATGCACTGCCGCAGGCTCACCCGGCTCACCAACGCGTTCAGCAAGAGGTTTGAAAACTTCCAAGCTGCGGTGGCGCTGAGTTTTGTGTATTGCAACTTCTGCAAGATGCACATTGCGATCCGTTGCACCCCGGCGATGGAAGCAGGCATTGAGAGCAGCCAATGGACGGTTGCGGAACTGGTTCAACGCTGTGGCGAATAAACAAGACTACTTAGACCGCCTGCAAGTGGCGGTTCAACAGTTGCACGGGTGTGGAGCGGTTTACCGCGAGACAGTGCCCGTGCATGAAGTGTTTCGCGGGCAGACCGTGTGGCAGGGCGGGGTTGAGGTATTCGACCTGACTGGCCACCCCAAGGCCCGACGCGCTTACGCCTGGAGCCACCGGGAAGGGCCAGACGATGCGGGTGAGCGATTTGTGACCGTGCTGGAAATCCCGCCTGTAGAATCGCCTGTGACGCCCGTTCGCGCTTCGATAATCAGCGACGCCAAGAAACGGAAGAAATAACCCGCCCGATGAAACCGGAACCGAAATTCAAATTAAGGCACTACCGAACCTTCCAATGGCTCGAATATTGAGACGAGAAGTGATACAACGTAGACATGCAATATAGCTACCCGGGTGTTTACATCGAAGAGGTTCCAAGCGGTGCGCGGCCGATACCTGGTGTTTCGCGCGCTGTTCCAATCAACCGCCTCCTCGCTCCTCGGTATTCCGGCGTGTTGCGGGCGCTCGCTGCACGGATGGCGATGGGTGGCCCAGGTACACAACTTTTGCTTTTCGGAGGGAACAGAAGGGCCAGGGTCTCAGCGACCGGGGCGTTGGCGCGCAAACTGCACCTCAAACTTTATCGCGTCCACCTCGCTGCGGTCGTGAGCAATTACATGGGCGAAACGGAGAAGAACCTTGGGAGGGTTTTCAACGCGGCCCAGGATAGCGGCTCAGTTCTGTTGCTCGATGAAGCGGGTGCGCTCTTCGGCAAACGCTCAGAGGTCAAAGATGCTCACAACCGATACGCCAACCTGGAATGCGCCTATCTCCTGCACCGTTTGGACGGCTTTCGCGGCCTGGTAATACTGGACACAAACCGCCCGGAAAGTATCGACCGGGCTTTCTTGCGGAGATGCCGGAATCCAAAAGAACGCCTCAAACCGTAGGTCGGTCTTCGAGGGTTCCTTAATTCTTGATGCTTAACGAGGTCACTCCGGATCCGAACCTACGGTCAGACCCCGCCCATGCCTAGGTCTGTCTTCGCCAATGTGCAGAGCAGGTTCTTCGCTTCGTCAACGTCGGCGGCACAATCCTGATGATACCCGGCAAAAACCGAAATTAAAGAGAATCTAGCCTTTTCCGCAGCCGGGGAATGGGCTATATTGTTTTGTAATCCTTTTGTTTATGCCTGCTTACATTCCAGGCGCCTTGGCAGCCTGCCCAAGGGCATCGACGTGATTTCCGGCCCGTTAATCAGAGGTATCGAAACGCCCCGTCCACACGCGGCCGAGCTCCCCGACGATCGATTCGCGGCCACCCGCTGGAGCATTGTCTTGCGCGCGAGCCGACCCGGAACTCCTGAAGCGGCGGAAGCGCTCGAGGTCCTGTGCCGCACGTATTGGTATCCCATTTATGGCTATGTCCGCAGCCGGGGCCACGGCCCCGATGACGCCCAGGACCTGGTCCAGGAATTCTTCACCCGCCTTCTGGAAAAGAACTGGCTGGCCGATATCGAGCCTGAAAGAGGTAAGTTTCGGTGCTTTTTGCTAACGGCCGTCAAAAGGCTTTTGCTGAACAATTTCGACCGTCGCAATGCTCAAAAGCGCGGCGGGGGACGGGTGGTGCTTTCGTTGAACGCGGCGCTGGCGGAAGGGAGATACTTCGCAGAACCGGCGACTCTTGAGACGCCGGAAAGGATTTTTGACCGGCGCTGGGCTCTTGCCGTACTGGATCAGGCGCTGACCTCACTCCGGAGCGAAACGACAAAAGTGGGCAAGGCGAAAGAATTTCAACTACTCAGCTCATTTTTGAGCCGCGAAGCGGAACCTGGTGAGTACGCCCGGGTCGCCGTTGAATTGGGGGTCAGCGTGAGCGCAGTTGCGGTCGCGGTGCATCGTTTGAGGCAGCGTTACAGGGAAGTACTGCGCGAATGCGTGGCCAGCACGATGGTTGAACCCTGGCAGGCCGACCAGGAAATCCGTGAGCTCATCGCCGCGCTCCAGTGAGCGAATGCAATCGGCCGTAAGAGTGAACCGCTTTTGCTTAGGTTCGGAGGTATGAACCGGCGATGTCGCATCTGCGGGGCCCCTTTGTCTGCTGAGGTTTTGGCCGGGCAATGCCCACGTTGCCTGGTGCAGGTGTCCTTAAATGGGTTCTGGTCCGAGGAAGCCTTGGATACCAACGGTCAGGAACTGTTGCCCCGGGATTTTGGCGATTACGAACTTCTGGCAGAGGTGGCGCGCGGCGGTATGGGCGTGGTCTATCGCGCCCGGCAGAAATCGCTGGGACGCCAGGTGGCGCTGAAAATGATCCTTTCCGGACCGTTTGCCAGCCGCGCGGCGCTTGAACGGTTTCGTGCTGAGGCGCGGGTGGCGGCCAGCCTCCAACACCCGGCGATCGTTGCCATTCATGAGGTGGGGGAGCAGGAGGGACAGCCTTATTTCACCATGGATTTCGTGCAGGGCCTGAACCTTGCGGACCTGGTTCGCAACGGCCCGTTGGCCCCTCCAAGAGCTGCTCGATACGTGGAGTTGGCGGCGCGCGCCATTGAGCATGCTCACCAGCATGGCGTGCTGCATCGGGATCTGAAACCGGCGAACGTTCTGATCGATCTTTCCGATCAACCCCGAATCACGGATTTCGGGTTGGCCAAGCAGTTGTTGGATTCGCCATCTTCCAATCAGGACCCGCAGTTGACAGTCACTGGCCAAACGCTTGGCTCACCTCATTACATGGCCCCGGAACAGGCCGCTGGTAAGCATCGGGAAATCGGTGTTGCCGCGGATATCTACTCTCTTGGAGCGCTCCTGTACCACCTGGTGACGGGGCGTCCGCCTTTCGCGGCCGGAACGCTCGGTGAAACTCTACACCAGGTGCTGCATCATGAGCCCGTTCGCCCTCGCGTCTTGGATCCGAGCCTGCCGCAGGACCTCGAAACGATTTGTCTGAAGTGCCTGGAAAAGGAGCCCGCGCGCAGATATCCGACAGCCGGGATGGTGGCGGATGAACTGTCGCGGTTCATGGCGGGAGAGCCTTTGCTCGCCCGTCCCGTAAGCGGTCTCGAACGCGGATGGCGTTGGTGCCGTCGAAACAGAGCGTTAGCCACTTTTGCAGGGCTGGCCGCCTTACTGCCGGTCGCGATTCTGGCCGCTCTGGTCATGCTGGCCGCGAGCAACCTTCGCATACGCCGGGAGCGCAACGAAAAAGACTTTGCTCTTCAGCAAAGGGCCGTGGCGCTCGAAGCAGCGACCAAAAGCGAGCAGCAGGCTCGCGACCAGCTTTTTCGGGCATTGCGCAATGAAGCCCAGGCGCGGCGACTCAGCCGTCAGATGGGCCAACGGAGTGATAGCCTCAAGGCCCTGGCACAAGCGGCCCGAATTCGTCGTGAGGACAGCCTCAGAGATGAAGCGATTGCGGCCCTGGCGCTGCCGGACGTCCAGCCCGGGCCGAGGTGGATGGAGAATCGTCCGCAGGAAATGCTGGGCATCGTGTTCGACAGCCAGTATCAGCGGTATGCGGGGCTAAACCGCGACGGATCAGTCAGTGTCAGGTCCGCCCCTGGTGGAATGGAAATCCAAAAGCTAAAGCCGCACGGGAATCCTTTGTTTTGGGGCAACAATTCGCTGACTTTGTTCAGCCCGGATGGACAAATTTTTGCCGAGTTGGATCGTGGCAACAAACTCGAGCTTTGGCGACTTAACGATGGGAACCCGGTCATTCGCGATTTGCCAGACCGCCCCGTCCAGGTGGCATTCAGCCCCGACAGCAGATTCCTCGTGGTCGCGACACAGGACGCTTTCATTCGGTTCGATTTAATGACCGGCACGGCAATAAACCGCTGGACCTGCCCACGGTTGGTTTTCTCGATGGCCGTCAACCCAGATGGGCGCAAGCTCGCGGTTGGCTACCTCGATTCTGACAGCGTTTCGATTTACGACGCTGTCGAAGGCAAGGAGGTGGCGTTGCTCGCAATCGGGCCCAGCGATCACGAAATCGTCTGCTGGCATCCCGACGGCACACGGCTGGCCGTTGCCGGGAGCAACCCGAAAATTCAAATCTGGGATGTTGAAAACGACCAAAGAGTCACAGTTCTTGAAGGTCACGCGCAGAGGGTCACGCGACTGAGTTTCCATCCAGCCGGCGGTTTGCTCGCCTCCGCTTCCTGGGATGGGGTTGTGCGATTATGGGATCCCGACTCGACCCGCCAGGTGATGGACATTCCTTTCGGGGTGGACCCCCGATTCAGCCCGGACGGCCGCTGGCTCGGGTTCAGCGGGCTTTCGGACGAAATAAAACTGTGGTCGGTGACGCCGAACGAAGAGTACTACACGCTCTGTCAGGGCGCAGCCTACACGGGCGACATCAGCCCTGACGGGCAGTCTTTAGTACTGGCTATGGAAGAGAATCTGGTTGTTTGCGATCTTAGCCGCCGAAGACAGTCTGCCATTCTTCGATCACCGAACAACCTTTCTGCCTTTTTCATTTCGGACGGCCGGGAGTTGATCAGTTGCGGCCCCGGCGACGGGCTCAAACGATGGCCGGTTGAGCGCTCCGCAGGCGGCCGCCTCGGGTTCGGTCCACCAGTGTCTATCCCTCTGCCGTGGCGCCCGCAACAAGCGGCCGTGGATCAAGCCGGGCTAACCATCGCCGTGATTAGCGAGGACGCGGGCGAATGCGTCGTTCTGGACTGGAATTCGAAGAGCCTGGGGCCGCGGCTGGAGCACCAAAGAGCAAATAACGTGGCCGTTAGCCCTGATGGGCGATGGCTCGCCACTGCAGGCTGGCACTCGAGTTTCGTCCGCCTTTGGGAGACCGCCACCGGCAAGCTGCTTAAAGAATGGCCACTCGGAGGTCAGAGCCAGGCTACCTTCACGCCCGATGGCCAGGAGTTGATCATTTCCCGTCCGGGCGAGTTCAGCTTTTGGAGCGTCCAGACCTTGCAGCCAGGATTGCGGCTTGAACACAAGGTGTTCTACCCGAGCCGCGTGGCCTTCTCGCCGGACAAAAAATTGATGGCCCTGGAGATGGCGCCAGGTGTTGTCCACCTCGCCGAAGCAGCCACCGGCGCCACGATCGCCCGGCTGGAAAACCCTTCTCGGGACAGGGCGACGTGGATCGAGTTCAGTACGGACGGCACGCAACTCATTGTTGCCGCACGATATTCGAAAACGGTTCACATATGGGATTTGGCGCGTGTACGCGCGAGATTGAAGCCGTTGAGGCTGGATTGGGAATGGCCTGAGTTTACAGGTCGCTCTCGCCAGGCCGATGCGTCTTCGGCTATGGCACCCGGGAATAATCTGTCTGCCCTCGTCCCGGAAACCCGGGCCAAATAGGGCGGTTGTTCATCGGGCGCAAACGGGGGTGACTTGGGACGTGACTTGAATCGCGGGCGCTCCGACGAACGTCTGCGACTGCCCGACGAAACCTCTCATCGTTCCAAAAAGAGTGTCGAAATCGTGTAATCCCGGCGGGGCTTTTCTTAGGAGAGTCGATGAGCATGAAGACGACTCTCCTGAACTGCTTTCCGTGCCTGAGCTTTCCCACCGCCGTTTGGATCATGCTTTGCACGGCCGCTTTCCCCGCTTACGCGCAGGACTGTACCTACTGGGTGTGCAGGTTTAACGGCCAGCCTGGCAACGGTATCGGTTCACCTGGTCAGCGGGTCCACCATGCGATGGCGTATGACTCGGATCGCGGCGTGACGGTGTTCTTCGGAGGCGAAATCGGCAAAACCGGCAGCGAGGCTTACTTCAACGATACCTGGGAATATGATGGCACCAACCAATGGCATCAGATCAATGTGCCTGGCGCGAAGCCCGGACCGCGGTCTTTTCATTCGATGGTCTATGATCGGGCTCGGCACTATGTGTTGCTGCATGGGGGCCAGGCCGGCGGGAACTCGTTCAACGATATCTGGGCTTACACCAGCGACGGTGTCACTGGAACGTGGACGCCATTAGCGGCAAATATACCAAGAGCCCAATGCCTCGAGGTCCCCAAAGTGGCAGGACACGCGATGATTTACGATTCGGTAGTCGGCGTATCGCGGATGATTGGCGGGTATGATGGCATCTACACGGCCAACCAGCAGCACCAGGGCGTCTGGCCAATCTTTGATGACGTGGGCGACATTGTTGATTGTGGCGGCGAACCACGTACAGTCACTTATGCTTGGGACGGCGACAACTGGTACGGCTATGCGTTTTATTATCCGGCGCCTCTTTGGGGCTATATAGATGAGGCTTGGTATTTACCCAACGGGAACTCAAAGTTTGCGGCGTACGGAGTCGCGGCGGCGTTCGACGATTACCACGGAATCGCCATTGGTCTCGGTGGCTACACGCAGCCTTACGAGCAGACCCAGCTTCCTTCGGGGTACTTTACGTATGTGCCGAATACAAATTGCTACAAGTACTGTACCTCGATTCCTCCAGAGCCTTTGTCACCTGGCTGGGAGTACAACCCCGACCCCTCTTTGCCGCCGCCCCTGGCGGAGGCCTCGATGGCTTATGACAGCCAACGGCATCATATCGTGCTCGTCGGCGGAGTGAACGGCGATGTTACCGACAGTGTCTACGATTATGTTTATACGGGCAACCGAACCAACCGGACGGGTATTTGGTCAACGTTGCCCTCGATTCCGGCCAATCCGCTGAATGGAGCGTCTTCAGCTCGTGCGGGTGCGGCAATGGTTTTTGACAGTCGCCGCGGCGTGTTCGTTCTCATGGGCGGCGCGGGCGCGGGCGCGGAGGTCGATATTCCCCTCGATGTCCCGCGCGGCCCCGGCTCGCGGTTTAGTGACACTTGGGAACTGGTGATCAGCGCCGCAGGCATCGTCGCGTCGTCGCAAGGCGAATTCGACCACTGCGTGGGTGACACGGCCATTCTTTCAGTAACGCCCTCGGGCCTGAATGCTACTATTCAATGGTACCGCAACGGCGTTGCCATTCCTGGTGCCACCCACGAGTTGCTGGTTCTCAACAATCTCGCGACGACAAACAGCGGCAACTATGTCGCGCGCGTGCAGAACGACTGCGGGTATGCTGACACGCCGAAAACGTTTTTGCGCGTGGACGTGCCGATTACCCTTTTTCGCCAGGCCCTATTTCCGGATTGCTCGGCAACATGCATTGGAAGCAACACCACCATCCACCCGCCACTGCCGGTATACACCGGCATCGATCTCAATACTCATCTGCAAAAGAATATCGGCTCCGCGGAATTCCCAGCTTGGGTGGACGTGCGCGTCGATACTCCCGCAGCGCCCGCGAACTTCGTGTTCACAAACTTGGACAAAAGTTTCAGCGGCGATTACCGCTTTTACATCGATGGCTCAGCGTGCCCGGGCATCGTCGCTAGCCTCACCAATCACATTCAGGTCGGCTTCGACATCATCGGCCAACCGCAAAGCCTGGCGAACATAAGGCCCTGTGACACCATCAAATTTTCCATTGTGACCGCCGGCGGGTGCGGCCTGAGTTACCGGTGGCTGAATGGATTCGGAAAACCGCTGCTCGACGACGGGCACTTCATCGGCACGCAGACCCCGATACTAACCATCAACGGCGTTCATTATGATGACGAGGGCAGTTACATGTGCATGGTTATCGATACCAACCAATGCAACAACGCGGCCTTTTCAGCGTCGGCGACGCTCAAGCTCACCTTGCCGCAATGGGTCCTGCGCACGACCAACGGTCCCTCGCCGCGTTACGGCAACGACATGGCTTATGACAGCGTGCGCGGAGTCACGGTGATGTATAGCGGCGGTTATGTGGATGCCACCTTTGGCTATACGGGCTACGGCGACCTGTGGGAGTGGGACGGCTCGCGCTGGCGGCAGAAGACCACTTACAATTGGACCAACGCCTGGCATCAGGTCGCCGGTGGCTATTGGGCGCAGAATTTCGGAGACACACCGGCGGCGCGCATGCAACACGCAATGGCTTACGACACCCGGCGCGGGCGCGTGGTCATGTTCGGTGGACGCAGCAGCGATGGCCACGAGTATGGCGATTATTCTTTCAATGACACCTGGGAATGGGATGGCACCCGCTGGTATTTCCGAACCACCAATGGGCCCCCGGCCACATTTGATCGTCACATGGCCTACGATGCCGTTCGCGGCGTCACCGTTCTGTACGGAGGTTTTGACGCCGGTGCCGCGACCGTTTGGGAATGGGATGGCACCAATTGGACTTCAATCTCGCCAACAAACGGGCCGGTGGCCAGTTACTACCAGGACGACGCTGCGTTGATTTATGACTCGTTCCTCGGGACGGTTTTTGGCGGACCAACTACTGATGGATTTTATACGCGCTATTTCTGGACGTGGGACGGGCACAACTGGCACCCGCGCGCGGCGGGTTTTGAAAACTTTAATTATTACACGCCGCAGTACGGTGAGATGGTCTATGACACCTATCGCTACCGCTCATTCCACTTTGGCGGACTGGACCAGACCATCGGCTTCAACGGGAGCAGCACCAGCGCCTATTACGATTCGGCGAGCGATACCTGGACCTTGCTCGCCGATGCCGCGCAAACGTCCGCTTTCGGCACGACCGATTTTTTCAATGTTTCAGTGCTGGTGCGGAAGTTGGCCGGGCAAGCCGATCCCGTGTCGCAATATCTGTGGAATCAATTCGACACCAACACCCAACAAGTGCTGACCAATCCGAGCAGCACTTTTGATCAGTTGAAGAACACTCTGGCCGCTGCGCTCAATAACATCATCAACCACAATATTGTTTATGATTCCAATCTCTTCGCCGCGGTCATCCTTTCCACAGAGACGCAGGTGTTCAAAGCGGTCAATCCGCAGCATAAAGATTTGGTGCGGTTCAATCGGCTGTTGCTCGAGGACGCGTATCCCGCCGACATTGTGCGCAGCCCTTCGACGCCACCCGGGCGATATTACTTCGGAATGGTGTTCGATTCGGTTCGTCGCGCGGCAATGGTGATGGGCGGGTATTACAATGGTCCGGGCCTGAATCCGTTAAATGGCAGCGACACATGGGAGCTGATGTATTTGGACACCCCGCTCATCAATGACCAACCGGCGAGCCAGTATCGCGCGCCAGGTGGCACTGCCGTTTTTGCAGTGAACGCGGTCGCACCGTACGGGAGCACGCTGACCTACAATTGGTACTTTGCCACGAACGCCTTGAACGATGGCGGGCGCATCTCGGGATCGCACTCACCAACGCTGCGGATTGCAAACGTCCATTCAAGTGATGGTGGCCAATATCAGGCGCGTATTTCTGCCGCGTGCGGCACCATTTCCACCCTGCCGGCAATTCTGACGACCGATCCAAGATTACAAATCTTTTCCGCCCAGCAGGGCTCGGCACAGTTGGTTTGGTCGGCCGCAAACCTTGTCTTGGAACAGGCCGACACCGTAACTGGCCCGTGGTCAGTGGTTTCCGGCGCAAGCAGTCCGTTTGATCTGACTCTGAACGGTCCAGGTAAGTTCTTTCGCCTCAACACCAACTCCCCTGCCGGCCCATAAGTGGCCCTGTACAACAGAAAAGCCGGATTTGATTCCGGCTCTTTCTGACACACGTTCTACAACTGAGAACGCTTGTACCTTACCAGAACCTCGTTTCCGTGCATGTCACCAGTTATGGGGACAACCGACGACGGGATTATATCTTTGACAACCCCATTTAGTTCGATGAAATTGCGTGTGAATGGGTTGCAACAAAACGCAGTTGGATGGCGCCGGAGCACGAAGCGGAGAAAGCCTGTGACTCTAATTCTCGGCATAGTCTGTAAAGATGGCATTGTGATGGCTGGTGACAGTCAGACCACTTGGGGTTCAAGCAAACGATGGGACGCAAATAAGATGCGTGAGGTTAAGCATCCGTACGGCCGTGCTTTAGTAGCAGAGGCAGGCGCAACGCTGACTTCGGCCCGTGTGATCGAAGAATTAACCAAGATTGCGGACAAAAGGGAACTTTTCGACGCTAAGGAAGGGCTGGCAGGTTTGGCAGAGATAGCAGTCAAAAAAGTGCGGGACGATCTGCGCTCTCAACATTTCGACTGTACTAGTGAGGAACTCCAACGGATTATCGAACGTAATGAGTTGGACTGCGAATTGATGCTTGCTCATCATGTTGGCGAGCCGATGATTCATACAGTTTCGCTCTCAATGGGTATTTCCAACAAGGCTGGCGGACTTTTTGAAACCCTGGGTTCAGGATCTGATCTGGCTACTTATTTGCTGACTGACTTGTGCGCCCCAGATTTGGAATGCTCCTTTGCCTCCGTGATCGCCGTCCACGTAGTTGAAACCGTTAAACGGCACGACGCGTACTGTGGTGGTCCTACCCGACTCGGAATATTGAAATTCTCCGAATGGTCCACTCTTGCTGAAATACGTCCTCCGATGGACATCTTTCCGCCATTGGCAGATTATTCGATTTACGCACCTCGGGCTCCGCTGATTGTTTCGGAAACCGAGACCCAAGAATTGGTTAATTTGGTTTCAGAGGTGGACCAAACCGCACGTCAAAAAAGGGCTGAGATTATCCGCGATACGCTACTTAAACGATCCGAGCAAAAACGTATTGAACTGGATCGACAGCTGGATGAAATGATGAGCGGAACCTTGATCCCTGAAGCCGAGCCCCCAAAGCCTTAGTTACGCTTACGCTTCGCCGGGCGCATTGCACCAGTTTTCGGCTTGGGAGTCTGCATGAACGCCCGCACCGCATCCTCGAATTTGATCCCGCGTAGGGAAAGTCGCTTTGAACCAGTAACAATTTGTTTTTTTGCCACGGAGCCTTACAGTGACAGAAACTACTTAGGTGATCAATGACCAAGATCCGAGAATTTTTTAAGGTACAAACTGATTATTCTACTAGGACGTACTGGCGCCGCCTCGCCGCACAACTGGTAAAGCTCTTGTACCCAGTCCGATTCATGCTCGGGATTCAAAGCGTCTGCGTCTATCTGCTGATACCGCAGCCACAATTTTTCCATCAAACCGGCCTGTTCTTTGGAAACGAATGGCCGGACTCGAAATACAGCCTGGCGCAACCGTTCAAGAGTGCCTTTGTGAAAGCTCAGCAAATCTTTAACGGAAATCGATTCGCCATAAAGCTCGGAAAGCGTAATTTTGAATTCGATAAGCGCATCTCTCTTTCTCCTGATCTCGGAGATGGCCAAGCCAACGGTAGCGGCAATCACACCGCCAAACCCAGTGAAAATGGCTTTTTCCAGCAATTCGTTCAATTTGTAATTTTGCTTCCGTGTTTGCTTTTGGGTGCGTGGCTAGGCGCAACTGTCTTCAGTTATTTTATAGAAAAGCGGCGAACTAAACGCATGTTTCCGCATCGTTAGAGACGTTCCAAGGCTTTTCTGATTGCCTCTTTGTCGTTGCGTCGGACCGCCCGCTGCAATCTCCATCATCTGCCCAGTCAGACAACCTGCTTGTAAGTCAGACGCTTTCCCTCGCTGGCCTGAATCGCTGCCACTGTGCGCTTGCCATCGCTGACCCGCCGATGCGTCCAGCGAAAGGCAAACTCGTCCGCGTACTTCGGCAGATGCTCCCGACTCACATGATGCCAGGAACCGATCACGCCCCTCTTGAGCAGGCTAAAGAAGCTTTCCGCCGTATTGACATGCGCGACTGAACCGTCCGCCAGAGCCCGCGCGTACTGCAGCTTGGAATGATTGACGACATTATGCCCCGCGAACGCCTTAAGCGCTTGCGGGTAAACCGCGCTTTCGTCGGTATTGACCACGGCCTCGGGGCTGACATGCGTTGTAATGACGCTCTTGAGGTTCTTCTGCGTGACGTTGGACACAACCCGCGTATGGGCTGCGCCGTCGCGTTCTATCAGCGCCACCACGGGCGTTTTGCGGCTAAGCTTGGTCCGTATATCCCCCTTGCCTCCCACGAACGTCTCGTCAATCTCGACCGTACCCTTGAGCTTGCCCAACGGTAGTTTTGGTCCCAAAGCGTAGCGGATGCGGTGCGCCATGAACCACGCGCTTTTGTACGTGATTTTTAGCATCCGGTGCAACTGATGGGCGCTTACGCTCTTTTTGCTCGCACACAAAATGAAGAACGCCATCAGCCACTTGCTGATCGGCAGGTGCGAATCCTCAAGGATCGTTCCGACTGTCACCGTGAAATGCTGCCGACAGGCCGCGCACTTGTACACCCCAGGCCGCGTCGGCCTCTTGCTGCCCGCTCTGGCCTCGATCTTGTAAACGCCCTTTTCCTTCGACGTGTTCTTGCAATGCGGGCACACTGGGCCGCGAGGCCAGAGGATACTTTCGAGCAACGCCCGCGCCTTTGGTTCCTCGGAATATTCCTGCGCGAGCGTGATAAGGTTCAGCTCGTCGGCTTCAAATTCGGTCGGCTCTTTCTTCATGCCCGCCAGTCTCGCACAAGCTGACGGGGTTGTAAAGTATATAATCCCGACCGACGATTCCGGGGACGGGGTCAGACCGTAGAAAAAGGCGGTTGAAGTTCATGGCGCCTTAAATGCCGAGCGTCGGCTGTGGATCGTTCTCTCGCACTCCGTTCACCCATTGGTGCAGGTTGATCTTCGCAGCTTTGGGCTTCGCGAGAATGGGGTCGAGCCCTGGGTCAAGCCATGGCATGGCGCGTAAAGGGGTCCAAAAAATGGACACCGCCACCTCCTCTTCCCGCCCGCAACATTTTCACCTCTCTTCTCCCTTACCTGACTATCCCCATTTTTTCCAGCCATTTTCACGAACCTCCATAAGCTGCCCGAAAGCATAAGTTAAGCTCAACTGTCAAGCGACAAATGGCAGCGAAAATGCTGCATCTTTATTCGGCCTTTTAAAGAGTGGCTAGGTCTAAAACAGACCGCCCCAAAGTGACCGCACGCCGACCGGCCATCGGCAGGCAAAAGGACCCTATGTCCGCTACATTATGCCGGCTGTCCGACAGCCGATGTTGTCGAAGGAGCACTACCGCCCCAGCCCGCCCTCCCTGCGCCCATCACTCCACCAATCCACCAATCCACCAATCCATCAATCCACTAATCCATTAATCCATTAATCCATCATCCAGCATCCGACGCTATGACCGGCAAAATCTCCCGTCTCCCGCGCGACATCCGTGAGCAACTCAACCTTCGTTTGGACAACGGCGAAATCGCCAAAACACTCCTCAAATGGCTCAACTCCCTCCCGGAAGTCCGGGAACTCCTTAAGGCCCAGTTCCATGGCGAACCCATTGACCACGGTAACCTGGCCGAATACCGCAAACGCGGCTTCCGCAAATGGCAAATCCAGCGCGCCGCCCTCGTCTTTTCCTCCGACCTTCCCACCCAGGACTCCACCGGTCAGCCGCTTGTTCCTCCCCATCTTCTCGAACAGTTCGTCCAATGGATCTCCCTGCGCCTGGCCGCCGCCGCTGAATCCTCCGCCATCGCCGAGGACCCCCAGGCCCAACTCCGCGACCTTCGTAACTTCCTCGCCGATATCCTCCCCCTCCGCCGCGCCGAACTCATCTCCCGTCGCATTCGCCTCGAAGAGCAGCGCCTCGCCATCGCCTGCTCCAAAAACGAGCAGGAACTCGAAAAGCTGTTCTGGAAATGGACCCAGCGCCCCGACATCAAGGCCAAACTCTTCCCTTACCGCGACCCCGATAAAACCCGCCGCGATGTCGTCCGCCTCATCGATCGCCAACTCCTGGGTATCAACAGTCCTTATACAGACGACCCGGAACCCGAACCCGCTTGCTACATCTGACCATGACCCTGCCTGGCCTCCATTGCGACTTAATCCGAGTTATTCCGAGTTATTCCGACTGGAAAAAATAAAAAACGCCAATTCTAAGCGCCTCACTCATGTTTACCGCACCATTCGCACTACTTATTCTACCCCCTGTAGGAGCCGACGTCAGGAGGCTCTGATCAATACCAAAACTCCTGACATTTTGAACCTCCTTACGTCGCCTGCTTCACCCGCGCAGCGTCAGTACATGTCCTGCGCCAAAAAGCAATTTCCTATCAGTTGTCACCGTCCCTCGCTCCGGGACTGCCATTGCTGCATCTGTTCACGAAACCAATCGCGCTGGTCCTGGCGTTGACCGGAGGAAGGCACGTTGGGCTGAGCAATCTGCGCCGCGTTTTCATCCACGTAGGCTGGCGTGACCGGACCCGGACGCCACGCTTCGACCGCCCGGGTCAACCGGGTGATTTCTGCCTTCGATTTCGCATCATGAATGCGGTTGGTTAACTCGAGCGGGTCGGCCGCGAGGTCGAAAAACAGCCGCTCTTCGGATGCCCGCCGCCAGAGGAGTTTATGGGCGCGCGTGCGTGCCATAATGTAGCCGTCGCCCGATTCGCAAAACACGATGTCGTGACCAGCCGGGGATTTCAGCAGGTCCTGGCCCTGCATCGCTGCTGCCCTCGGCACGCCTGCAGCCTGCAGGATGGTCGGGGCAAGATCGGTGTTGCTGAATAATTCGTCCCGAACCGCACCCGGCCCGTGCCCGGTCGGCGGATGAATGATGAGCGGCACCCGGGCCAGCGGGTCGTACATCAGGTTGCCTTTCAACAGGAGGTGATGAAAGCCCAGATACTCGCCATGGTCGGCCGTGAAAACAATGAGCGTCGAGTCGAAAAGCCCTTTCTTCTTAAGGACGGAAATCATACGCCCGACCTGAAAATCGAGCTCGGAGATCGTTGCGTAATAATACGCAGTACACCGGCGCACTCCTGCCTCCGTGAGCGTGGTGTTGTCGAAATAACCTTTGCCCAGCGCCAGGTCGGTGGCGGAAACCCCCGGCGCCCAACCGGGCAACAGTGATACCTTCTGCGGGTCATACTTGCGCGCCCACGACGCCGGCGGGTCGAACGGGTGATGCGGTTTAATGAAGCCGACCATCAGCAAGGCCGGCGCGGCCGGGTCCCACTGCTCCAGCGTCTGCGCTGCCCGGTCGCCGATCCACGTCGTGCTGTCGTCGCGTTCGTCCAGGTTGGAGGGCAGCGCTCCGAAATTCGTCCAATACTCCGGGCGGGCGTTGCGGCGGAACCCGCCCTCTTGGTCCTCCAGGTCGTTGGCGTCGAACAACCCGATCCGGCGCAGAAAGCGATGGTAATCATCGTCCCACCGGCCCGGACCGTTCTGTTCCGCTAACTCGAGTTCGCTCAAGCCAAAGTCGGCGTAAGTTGGAGTGAAGTGCATCTTCCCGACAGCCTTGGTGCGATAGCCTGCCTGGCGCAACAGCGCGGGGAAAGTCGCCGTGCCGGGCGTGAGCGTGCAATGGTTGCCCCAGCCCCGGTGCTCATGAACCGGCAGGCCGGTGAGTATGGAATACCGCGACGGCGTGCAGACCGGCAAGGCGCAGAAAAAATTATTGAATCGGAACCCTTCGGCGGCAAGAGCGTCCAGGTGCGGGGTCTGGACCTCGCGGTTGCCGCTGGCTCCGAGGCAGTCGGCGCGCAGCTCGTCGGCGAGAATCACCAGTATGTGCGGGCGGGTGGGGGCGTTGGTGGCGGACGCCGCCGCGCAAACACTGACCAAATTCAGTGCGGCTGTTGCCAGTGAGGCCAAGCGTCGTGTATTCACCGCAATGTCTCAGAAATCAGCGGAAGTTCAGCGGAAGCTGCGAGCGATGTCGACTCAAAAGCGAGCTCGGTTCGGGGCGAAGGCTGGCCGGAGCCGACCTGGCCGCTCAAGGAAGGGAACAAAACGATCGACAAGCAACTGCTACGGGCTGAACGCATCCAGCCCTGGAAAGACCTGGAAAAGCAAGGCGTCGGCGTGCACGTGGGTGAATGGGGGGTGTTCAACCGGACGCCCCACGCGGTCACGCTGGCTTTCATGCAGGACAATCTCGTGCTGTGCCGGGAGGCCGGCTAGGGCTGGGCGCAGTGGAATTTGCGCGGCAGTTTTGGCGTGCTCGACAGCCAGCGCGAGGATGTTCAGCACGAGGATTTCCGCGGGCACAAGCTGGACCGCAAGATGCTGGAGCTGCTAAGGTTATAGGTTCGCCCGCGCAGCGTCAAATACATGTCGCGCGCCAAAAAGCAATTTCCTATCACTTTTATGCGAGTGCAATGGTGTGACGGCTTGCGTTCAAGGGAGAACTCCGTAAACTAGCTTGGTTACCAGAGAACCATTCGAGCCAGCACGCAGCATCGATGCCGGAAGATTACACAGTCCAGCAGGGAGATTGCATCAGCAGCATTGCGTTTAGCCACGGTTTCTTTTGGCAAACGCTTTGGAACGATGGCGCCAACTCCAACCTGAAATCGCTGCGCAAAGACCCCAACGTCCTCAAGGAAGGCGATGTGGTCCACATCCCGGACCTCCGCCTCAAGGAAGAATCCTGCGCCACGGAAAAGCGATGGTCTTTTAAGCTCAAAGGGGTCCCGGCCAAGTGCAAAATAAAGCTGCTCAAGCCGCCCAAATCGTCATCGGCTCCCCCCCAAAGCGCGCCAGCTCCAGCGCCAGATGCACTGCATGTCAGTTCCGAGGACCCGGACCCGCCGAAACCGGCTCCCAGCACTCCTTGGGCCAATGCCGCCTATTATCTGGTCGTGGATGGCAAGGTCTTGACCGGCCACACCAATGGCGATGGCATGCTCGAAGCTAAGATCCCTCCCAACGCGCAAAAAGGGACGTTGACCATGGAGCGAGGCACGGCGAACGAGCTTTCATTCGACCTGACGCTGGGGGCGTTGGCCCCGTACGATACCATCAGCGGAGCCAAGCAACGTCTCTACAACCTGGGATATGACTGCGGCGGCACGGACGATAACCCTTCGCCCGGTTTCGCGGCCGCGTTGACGGCTTTTCAAACCGACTCCGGACTGAGCGCCACCGGAGAGTTCGATGACAATACCAAGAACAAACTCAAAGAGGTACATGGCAGCTAACGTTTTCCACAGGCCGCTCTTTACTCGAGGAACCGCTCCAGTCGTGATTGCTTAATGCCAGGTCCGCCTAAAATCAAAATCATCTTCGGCCGCGTGCTGACCACCAAGAGCGGGTGGTCCGGCACCGGGGACCTGGTCTTTACCGCGATGGTTGACGGCAGGCCCGCCGGCAATGCTTCCACCAAATTCACTGCCAGCCCCAATGCCTGGATCGAGCTGCCCGCGGACCAATGGTCCGGCCTGGTGAACGTTTTGACCAAAACCGAGGTGCAGGTCTCCTTCCTTTGCAAACGCAAACGATTTTTCTCAGATGACGATTTGGGGGGATTCAGTTACAAGGTCAAGAAGCCGTGGGTCCAGCAAAACTACCAATCAACGAACCGGTTTCTCTTCATCGAATGGAGAGTCGAGCTTGAAGTCGAGGGAGCGTTTGGCTTTCATCCGCCGGATTCGATTTTCGCCTGCCGGGAGGCCAACGGCAGCCTTGCTTGCAACACCGTTTCCGGCGCCGCCCTGGTCGAACGCATCGAGTTCTGCCCCATCCGGCCAGTCCCAGCGGCGGCGGTGTTGCCGCCGCGTCCCGCGTTCCCGCCCGGGGCTCCCGCGCCCGTGCTCAACGGCGCCGCCGTGCCGCCCATCAACCCCGGCGATGCGATTAATATCGTCCCCAATCCGGCAGTGATTCCTATCCTTCAGCCGGCGGCCGCGAACGCGAACACCGCGGCCAAAATCGAATTCACCTATTACCGAGCGCCGCTGCATAATTTCACCGACGACGATGCGCGTTTGAAATGGACCGCAACGGCCATTTCTGGCGGTTCAGTGGGTTTCGTGGGCCCGGCCTGCGGGCGCAAGATTCTGGTCTATGGCAAGTCCGCCGGTGAGGTGAAACTCGAATGCCGGTTTCAGGGGAACTTGATGGGCGAATACCGCGCGCTGGTGGGCGAGGTCAAAAAGATTCCCTGCCGCTTCAACATCCTCAACGGTCCAGCCGAGGACTCCCGGCCACGCGCGACTCCGGGGAATGTGCGGGACCACCTGGCCATCGCCAATCGGTTCCTGCGCCAGTTGGCTGTGGAATTGGTGCCGGATACGGACACCTCGACCAAGGACGGGGCCAGGGCAACGACCATTCCCGGCATCTTCCGCATTGCCTGTGGGGCGGGTTTGACGCGCAATGTTGGTGTAACGGGTTTCATGGCCGCCACTAAGCTCAACTACCGCGCCAACGTGATGAATTTCGCCTACATCCATTCCGATGTCAGCGGCAACCTCGGAGCGGCCGACGCCTATCCAGCCAGCGGGGCCGGGGCCACGATCACCGATAACGGAAGCCCCAGTTCCTCCTGGAAAGTTCCTTCCGGCGTTAAGCCGGATACCGCCGCTTCGCCGGTAGTCATGACCTTGCTGGCGGCGCGGCTTCGTCCCGGCCATCCCAACTTAGTGAGCATGTACGTTACCGATGGTCCCAACGGCGACCCTTCCAAACTCGCCGACATGCAAACTTACGCCGGCACCATCGCTCACGAGTTCGGCCACAACTTGAATCTGGCCCACCGCGTGGATACCCCTGCCTCGCCGTTCAACGATAACGTCAACCACCCGCCGGCGCAAAACGTTATGCACTGGAACAATCCGACCACGATTGCGCAGGATTTCGATATCATCCAGGCCAAGGCGGCGCGCCAGAGCCCGATCATTCCGCCGTGACACGGCCATAGGAGAAACCGATCATGCCCGACAATCTCTCCGCCATCCTGGGTACTTCCAAGGACCCAGGACAATTAACTGAGGCGGCTGTTACCTTGGCGCATAGCGAGAACCGCGACGACCATCGTCAGTTGCTGGCAAGTTTGGAATCCCAGGAGTTTCTCCTCCGTCTGGATTCCCGGGAAGCATACCTCGGCTGGGTCAAATCGCTGAATATCCGGCAGGTCCTCGACGAACTCTCGAACGGCAAGCCCCAACCGGCGCACGCCACGCTGCTGACCTTGACCCGCAGCGAGGTTTTTGTCGGCTCGGCGGCCCGCGTTGACCTGCTCATTGTGGCCTGCGCGCCGATTCGTCCCGCTCCACCGGAATTGGTCAAATTCTGGGACGCGCACTGTCAACCGCAGGATGGCTTTGGCAACCTTACCGTTGAGGCGCTGGTCGATAATGGCAGCGCTCCCGCCATTGCGTTGCTCGCCGCCAAGATGCGGGACACGCGATTTGAGGAGGAGGAGAAGCTTAATTGGATGCGCTCGAGCATACTGACCCATCGCAACGATGCGCTCTTGCTGAACGCTTGCCACGACGTGCTGCGTGCAGGTTTGTCCGGCCCTTTGCGAGTGCCCTTGGTGGAGGTGCTCTTTGATTATAAACCGCAGGAATGGTTCGCTCCGGCCACCGTCCTGTGTCCTCCTTCGCGGGCCGCCCTCGGCCTGGAGGGAGGCGCCGTTCTCGAAAAAGTGGGCGAGTTTGCCTTGGCCAACCTCAAGCCTCCGGAAGACCTTGCCGCAAAGATCAGGTCCGAGCTGGAGGCATGGCGACGAAAAGGAAATTCGCCTTAAGTGTGTTTGAGAATTATTTGCATGGCAGGAGCCGACGTAAGGAAGGCTGAAATGCCCACAGTCACCGCCATACCCAAAAGCCTCCTCACGCCGGCTCCTGCAGTTTCCAAACACGTCCCAAGCCGCTTCGCCGCAACGGGACCTCCCAGCCGCTTGCTCGGACCCCACGCCCTGGCGGGTCCACCAGTGAGTCAGCGCCTCTTGCTCGCTGCCGGCTTGCTCCTGTTCCTGCTTTCCGCCGTGCCGCTTCGGGCGGATCAGGCCGGTTCGGACGAGAACACCCTGACCGTCGTCTCGACCTCTGCCGCGCTGGTCTGGGCGGGGAGCACCCTGCCTGCCGACCACGTCCGGCTTCGCGAGGAGTTGCTCAGCGAAGAATTTCTCTCGCGCCTGGCACCGCCGAAGCGCTCGCGAGGCGAGCGGCAGCCGGGAGCCCTGTTCCTCATCCTTCAAACCTTGAGCTCGAATTCTGCTCCCACTGCGAGACAGGTTCTCTTGGCCCTGACCAAAGACTCTGGTTTTAATCGGGCTCGGGACCGTACCGACGCGCTGCTCCGCGCCTCTGCCGGTGCGCGGCCAGCGCCGGTTGAATTGGTGGCGTTTTGGGACCAGCACTGCCAGCCCGGTGATGGTTTTGCCTCGCTCACCATCGAGGCCCTGGTCGAAAACGCCAGTGCTCCGGCGCTGGCGCTTTTTGAAAAGAAGATGCTGAGCAGCCTTTTTTCCGATGAAGACAAAACCGATTGGCTCCGCGGCAGTGTGCTGACGCATCGTGACGTCGCGGCTTTGCTGCGCTCGTGCCAGACTCTGCTGGCAGCGGGCCTCTCTACGAACCTTGGCCTCGCTTTGGTGGAAGTCCTTTTCGACTACAAACCCACCGAATGGTTTCCCCCTGACAACGTCCTGCATCCCCCGGATCGCGCCCGCGCCAGCGATGAAGCGCGAGCGCGGTTGCGCGAAATCGGGACGTGGGCCTTGCGGAATCTCCCTTTGACCGCTTCGGACAAGGCGGCCATCCGCCGCACCTTTGCCACTCTCAAGAAGTGATGCTCGCCACAGGGCGTTATCCGTTAGGCCCATCCTTTATCCGTCAGGGTGGGTCGGCGGGATATTTCTTTTTCTGACGGGAGAACAGAGATTCCTTACGTCGTCTCCTACATGGCTGGTGTCTTCTCGGACAGGTTCGGCGAGTTCCCGCTTGCGCCGCCGGGGTCTTTGACCATCCTTTGAGCATGGCTGAGCGGATAATCTCAGAGGTGGTGGCGAAGCCGGACGTAGCGCTGGAGATGACCCTGCGCCCGTCGCTGTTTTCCGAGTTCACCGGCCAGGCCAAAGTGAAGGAGCGCCTGGAGATCACGGTGGCGGCCGCGAAGCAGCGGGGTGAACCGATTGACCACATCCTTCTGAACGGCCCGCCCGGGCTGGGCAAAACGACTCTGGCGCACATCCTCTCCAAGGCAATGGGGGCCAGCCTCAAATGCACGAGCGGGCCGACCATCGAAAAAGCGGGCGACCTCGCCGGCCTGCTGACCAATCTCGAGGAGGGCGATGTGCTGTTCATCGACGAGATTCATCGCCTGCAGAAGACCATCGAGGAATACCTTTACCCCGCGATGGAGGATTACAAGCTGGATATCATCATCGACCAGGGGCCGAACGCCCGGAGCGTGCGCCTCAACCTGCCCCGGTTCACGCTCATCGGGGCGACGACTCGCAGCGGGCTGCTGACCGCGCCGTTGCTGACGCGGTTCCCCATCCGGGAGCGGCTGGACTACTACCAAACCGACCAACTGCAAGAAATCGTGCTGCGCTCGGCGCGGCTGCTGAACGTGGAAATGGAAGGCAAGGGGGCGCACGAGATTGCCCGGCGCAGCCGGGGCACGCCGCGCATCGTGAACAACCTGCTTCGGCGCGTCCGGGATTATGCGCAGGTGAAGCACGAAGGCCGCATTACAGCCGAGATCGCCGACAAAGCGCTCGCCATGCTCGAGATCGATGAAAACGGTCTGGACGAGATGGATAAACGCATCCTGGAGGCCGTGATCGTGAAGTTCGGCGGGGGGCCGGTGGGGGTCAGTTCGCTGGCGGTCGCGGTGGGGGAGGAGCCCGACACGCTGGAAGAGGTCTATGAACCTTACCTAATCATGGAGGGTTACCTGAAGCGCACACCCCAGGGGCGAGTGGCTACGGAGCTAAGCTATAAGAAGCTGAAACTTCAACCGGACAAAGGGAGACAGCCGAGTTTGCTTTAGCGGCGATGGGGAGGGAGGGCGCCGAGTGGGGTGCGGGAGAATGGTTACAAAAAGCTGCGAAAAGGCACAAGAATTCCTCATCCTGGGACCGAGGCGTGTCGAGGTCGCGGATTCCAGTAAACTGCAGAGACATAGAGCGGTCGAGCCGCAACCAAATCCGCCGAACAGATAAACCGCAGAGCCGCGATGAGCGCAGAGAACCCAAAGGCTGACGATTAGAAGAATCTCGTGCGAATTCCTTCATCCTTGGAGACAAAACTGCGATGAGCGCAGAGCGGAAGGGCAGCAAACGGGAGATTTTTACCGCGGATATTTTCATTAGAGACTCCTTACGTCGTCTCCTACAGTGCGCGCAAAAAAGCTGACAACGAGGGCGGGATGTAGTTAATTCTCGCGGCCCGTATGCCGAAGCGCACCGACATTCATTCCGTCCTCATCATTGGCGCCGGCCCGATCATCATCGGGCAGGCGTGTGAATTCGATTATTCAGGCACCCAGGCCTGCAAAGCGCTCAGGGAAGAGGGCTACCGGGTCATTCTGGTCAATTCGAACCCCGCGACGATCATGACCGACCCGGAGTTCGCCGACCGAACTTACATCGAGCCGATTACGGCGGAGTGTGTCGAGAAAATCATCGAGCGCGAGACCGGGGAGATGAAGCGGATTGGGGCGCAAGGCAAGCTGGTTTTGCTCCCGACTCTCGGCGGCCAGACGGCCCTCAACACCGCCATGGCTCTCTATCGTCGCGGCACCCTGCAGAAATACGGGATCGAGATGATCGGCGCGAACGCGCAGGCGATCGAGCGCGGCGAAGACCGGCAGGTGTTCAAGGACCTCATGATTTCCATCGGGCTGGATGTGCCGGTCAGCGGCACGGCGCACACCCTCGACGAAGCCCGTCAAATTGCCGACCGAATTGGCCGCTTGCCGCTCATCATTCGGCCTGCGTTCACGCTGGGAGGTACCGGCGGCGGCATTGGTTATAACCGGGAGGAATTTGACGAAATGGCCAAACGAGGCCTCGAGCTCTCGCCCGTGTCTGAAATCCTGATCGAGGAGTCGCTGTTGGGCTGGAAAGAATTCGAGATGGAAGTGATGCGCGACCGGAAGGATAACTGCGTCATCATCTGTTCCATTGAAAACTTCGACCCAATGGGCGTCCACACCGGCGACTCGATCACGGTGGCACCTATCCAGACCCTCACGGACAAGGAATTTCAGATCATGCGCGACGCCTCGTTCGCGGTGATTCGCGCGGTCGGCGTCGAAACAGGCGGTTCGAACATCCAATTCGCGGTCAACCCGGACAATGGACGAATGGTTATCATCGAGATGAACCCGCGGGTTTCGCGGTCGTCGGCGCTGGCCTCGAAAGCTACCGGCTTCCCCATCGCCAAAATCGCGGCGAAACTGGCGGTCGGCTACCTGCTGGACGAAATCCGCAACGACATTACCCGCGAAACCCCGGCCAGCTTTGAGCCGACCATTGACTACGTGGTCACCAAAGTGCCGCGCTTCGCCTTCGAGAAGTTTTCGCAAGCGGACCCGACGCTGAATACGCAAATGAAAAGCGTGGGGGAAGCGATGGCCATCGGGCGAACCTTCAAGGAGTCGCTGCAAAAGGCGCTGCGCTCACTGGAGATCGGACGTTCGGGTCTCGGCGGCGACGGCAAGCCCTGGCGGTTCGGTGACAAGGTCTTTGGTGACCGGGACATTTTCCCGCGCGACCTCATCGTGCAAAAGCTGAGCGTGCCGAACGCCGAGCGCATTTTCTTTCTTCGCCACGCGCTGCGAGCAGGTTTGAGCCTTGAGGAAATTTTTCAGCTGACGAAGATCGATCGATGGTTTCTGACGCAGATTAAGGAGATAGTGGAATTTGAGGAAGAGTTGGCGGCCTGAGGCCGATCGCGTCAACCTAAGCATCGACCTCAAAGACTCATTAAACCTTCGGCCACCGGCTTCCAGGGAGCTGCGGCGTCGCTGGCAAACTGCCGCGCCGACAGGTCGCGAAGCTCAACCGAATAAACCAGACCGCTGCCGGAGCGGACGCGGAAATTCGAGAAAATCGGATGGCGCGGCTCGAGGTTGGTGATCTGCAAACTCTCCGACTGGGCGCGCGCGCGACGGCGGTTGATTTCATCCTCGTCCGTCGTCCGCCAATTGTGCTGGGAGGGCAACTCGATCTGCGGCTTTGCAGGTTTCGGCATGGAACAGATCATCCATGTGGCCCCCGCAGAGTCAAAGCGGAGTTATTTCTGGTTATTCACCGGCTGTTCACAGGGTTTCCCGCTGGAAGTGTCCGGAACTGGCGGGAGAGCGCGAATGTTGGGTTCTGCAAGGGGTAGCGGCGGCGGGCTGGACTGGGCCCGTTTGCGCAACATCACCACAACGCCCACGCAACCGGTCCAGGTCGGCAGCATGTCCGCCACTGGAATGAATTCGATGACGAAGGTGGGCAGGAGCAGCATGTGGAAGCCGAGCGCGCCGGCGGTCAACACCATCGCGATGACGTCCAACGATTCGTCGATGAAAGCCCACCCGAGGGGCCCCAAGCCCAGTTGAATCGCATCAGTAACAGCGGCCACCGTGAAGGCGAACCAGATACGCTTTGAGGTGAGAACCGGAACGGCAAACCGGCCGGCTAATTTGCCGAGCAACTTCGAGCGGCGGCTCGGGGTGGAGCCGGAGCCGGCCGCCGTGGTTTTTTCAAGTTCTTGATTTGGATTCAAGCGAATGTGGCGTCAATCTCGTAACACATAAGCAGTTTAGCTCAGTTCGAATTCCTACGCCATAGTTGGGCACGATCGGGTGCGACCGGTGCAGGCGGACGGGAACACGCGAGTGAGCAAAAGCGGCAGAGGACAGCCGCACTCCAAAACGCAAGCGGCTTCCGCCACGCTGACGAAGCTTTGGCATGCCTGGAGCCTGTAATTGGTTGAAAGTCGGACGGCAGGCCGAACCTTGCCTGCTGCGCCCCCCTGCCCTATCGTTCCGGCGATGAAGTACCGACGTTTTGGCCGCACTGAACTGGCCATGCCCGTCATCTCCTGCGGCGGGATGCGCTACCAGTTCAAGTGGCAGGATGTAAAGCCGGAGGAGATCCCTGCCGACGGCCAGGCGAACCTGGAGGCCTGCATCCACCGCGCGCTCGAACTGGGCATCAACCACATCGAAACCGCCCGCGGCTACGGCACCTCCGAAATGCAGTTGGGCCGCGTTTTGCCAAAACTGCCGCGCGACAAAATCATCGTCCAAACCAAGGTTTCGCCCAAAAAGACTGCCAAGGAATTCCTTCGCACATTCGATACCTCGATGAATTATCTCGGCCTCGAGCACGTCGATTTGCTGGCACTGCATGGCATCAACAATCGCGAGCTGCTTCGCTTCGCGCTACAGAAGAACGGTTGCGTGGCGGCGGCGCGAAAGCTGCAGCGCAAGGGCCGGGTCCGGTTCCTGGGATTTTCGACGCACGCGACTCCCGACATCATTCTGGAAGCGATCAACAGCGGCGAATTCGACTACGTCAATCTCCACTGGTATTTCGTCAACGACCTGAATTGGGCGGCGGTGATGGCGGCGCGGGCTCGGGACATGGGAGTTTTCATCATCAGCCCCAATGACAAGGGGGGCAAGCTGTACGAAGCCCCACCCAAGCTGGCCGCATTGTGCGCGCCGTTGACACCTATGCAGTTCAACGACCTTTATTGCCTGGCGCGCCCGGAGGTCCATACACTGAGCTGCGGCGTGGCCCGGCCGGGTGATTTTGACGAACACATCCGCGCGCTCGATTATTACGACCGCATCCCTGAGACCATTAGCGCGATTGAGCAACGGCTGCGCGGAGAAATGAACCGGGTGTTAGGCCAGGACTGGTGCGCCCGCTGGTTTGAGGGCCTGCCCGAATATGTCGATGTGCCGGGCCAGGTCAACGTGTTGGAGATTCTCCGATTATGGACCTACGCCAAATCCCTGGATTTAGTCGCCTGGGGCAAAATGCGCTACAACCTGCTCGGCCAGGCGGACCATTGGTTCCCAGGCGAGAACGCAAGCAAAGTGGCCCGGATGAAATTCGACGGGTGCCTGGACCGCAGCCCGTTCACCGAGCGGATCCCTGCAATCCTGCAGGAGGCGCACAGCCTGATGTACGAGAAACCGGTCCAGCGACTAAGTCAGAGTTAACGGCGCGCTATTTCTTAATGGCCCGGTTTTTATCATCCAGGGTTACGGCGGGTTTGTCGTCAGCTTTAGGGGTATCGGTGGGGGCGGTGCGGTTAAGTTCGTCCAGGACCGCGGCGGTTATGTCGTTCTCGTTATTGGTGAACAGGACAATAGGGGTGGCGTCAGCGCTTTGGGCCGCAGTGTCGATGACCAGCGAGAAGCTCCCGGCTTTGGCCTTGGCGGTGACGACGTTGCGGATTTCGCCGAGGATATTGTTGCGCATGCGTTGATTCTGCTCGACCAGTGTGGTGCGGGCCTGCCGTTCATATTGCACGATAGTGTCTTCGAGGTCTTTCAATTGCTTGAGCTTGTCCTCAGCAGCCTTCTTGCGCTTGTCACGCTCGCCCGACGAGACATTTTGGTCGCTGGCGGCGGTCAGCGAGGACTGGTAGTCGTCTTTCTTGGTTTTGTAGTCGTCCAGCATGTTTTTGTCTTCCTTCTCCATGTCCTTCTTGCGGTCGTCGAGCGTAGCGCTGGCCTGCTTGGTTTTCCAATAACTCTCGAAGACCTTCTTTAGATCGATGGTGGCGAGGCGCCCCTGCGCCCAGGCGGAGCTGCTGAGCAGCGCCGTCAACAGGACCGCGAGCACCCATTTGCGTAACAAGTTTTGCATAGATTAAGACAATCAGAATTTGGCGCTTCCGCCAATTTAAAAGTGCGACGCTACTTTGAAAGACGGAAGGCGCTGAATGGATTGGTAAGGCCAAGGGTCACAGTGTAAAAGCCCTGGGCTAAAACCGGGGCCTGCGGCACGTTCGTCCAGAGCACGGGCGGGGTAAGAGCGAGAGCGGATTGGAGGACATAACCCTGTGAGGTAACGGGCCAGCGGAGGACGAGGTTTCCGCCGACAAGGGCGGCGGAAAGGTTCGGGTTGAACAGGCGAATTTTGGCCAGGAAAGCGTCACTGGGGCCGCTGAGGGAGGTCTGGTAGGCGGAGGCTGTCGGGAAATTGGTTGAGCTGGTGACGCCGGTGACATAGGCGCTGCTTTCAGCATCGACGGCGATGCCATAGGCGAAGTCATCAGCGAAACCGCCGAGGTAGCCTGAGTAAAGCGGGGTGGCGGCATCGGCGGAGAGAGCGGTTACAAAGACGTCCCGGGAGCCGGCAGTGTTGGTGCTAAACAGTCCCGAGACATTTGTGACGGGGAAGTCGAATGAAAACGTGGTTCCGGCGACGAAGATCCGCCCTGACGGATCGACGGCTAGACCCCAGGGCGCGTCATCGGCGCTCCCGCCGAACAGCGTGGTAGCGAGAAGATTGCCGTTGGTATCGAACCGGGCCAGGAAGATATCGTAGTTGAAAGCGTTGGTGCCGTTGTTGCCGATGTGGAAGCCGCCGGGTATGGACGAGGGGGGAAAGTTGGTGGAATCGGTGGCGCCGGCAATCAGGACCTTCCCAGCTGGGTCTAGGACGATGCGGGTGGCGAAGTCGTTAAAGGAGCCTCCGAGGTAGGTCGAGTAAGCCAGAGTTCCGTTCGGGTTAAGTCTCGTGACGAAGGCGTCGGCGGTGCCGCTGTTGGTACTTTGGAAACCGTTGGCGTAGGGGAAGTTGGTGGAAAGGGTATAGCCGGTCACGTAGGCGAAGCCGTTTTCATCGGCGGCGATGCTTTCGCCGCGGTCGCTGGCGGTGCCGCCGAGGAAGGTTGAATAGACAAGATTGGTGCCTCCGGGGGCGATTTTGACGACGAAGGCATCGTCGTTAAGCGCATTAGTGGATTGCAATGCATTTACGACCGGGAAGTTGGTGGAATCGGTGAACCCGGTAACGTAGATGTTGCCGGCGGGGTCCAGGGCGATGCCATTGGCGACGTCGTCCGCCTCGCCGCCCAAATAAGTGGAAAAGACCAGGGCGGAGCCATTGGTGTTGAGTTCGGCGACGAAGGCATCGTTCGGAAAGACTTTCAGGAAAGTGTTGGCCGTGCCGCCGATCGTGGGGAAGAGCGGTTTCACCGTCGGGAAATTGGTCGAGCCAGTCGTGCCTGTGAGGTAAGCGTTGCCGGCGACATCGAGCGCGAGATCGTAGGCCACATCTTCGCTGCTGCCGCCAAGGTAGGTGAAATAAAGCAGGGTCGAACCGGTGCTATCGAGTTTGGCCACGAAGGCGTCGCCGGTTAACTTTCCGCCGTCAAAGTTGGTCTGGAAGGCATTGGTCGGGATGGCGGAGAGGAATGAAGTGGAGAGCGTTGCGCCGGCGATATAGACCGAGCCGTTCGCATCGACTTTGACGGAATAAGCGGCGTCGCCGTTGTTGCCGCCGAAGTAGGTGGAGTAGCTGAAGGTCGGGTCGATGACGAGGGGCAGGTCGCGGTCATAAGGGCCGACGACAAAGCCAACGGTGTGTTGGTCTTTGATGCGATAATGGCCGGAGACGTCGCGGCGCCGGCCGCCGACGAGCTGGTAGAGGGCCGGCCGTTGGTGCCGGAGCTGGTCGTCGCCGAGGGTCAGGACGAGGTCGCCGGCGGGACTGAGAGACAGAGCATCGACACCGTCGAAGCGGATGGAGATGAGGGCGGGGTCGGTTCGAGGGGCGAGCTCAAAATCGTATTCAAGCTGGCGGGGATTGCCGTAATAGCAGAGGTCGATACCGGGGTAAAGCTGGGCGACCTGAACGCGGGAAAAGGTTGGCACGCCGGTGTGCCAGCGTTGCGAGTCGTTTCCGAGGAAGTAATTGATTTTCCCAGGAAGCTCGTCGGCGCCTTGCATACCAGCGTCGCGGTTGGCACCGATGAATTCCATGCGGGCGGCACGGGCGTGCAGGCTAGAAGCGGGAGGGAAATTGGGTTGGAGAGGGCTCGCAGGCGCGACTCGGTCTTGCTTCCACAACACAAATTGGACTCCGGCGGGCCCAAGCAGGAACTGGTACTGTTCACCTCGTGCAAGGAACCGGGCCGGGCCGGCGACCTGGCCGTGGTTCGGCTCGAAGGACAGGGGCAAGCCGGCGAGCGCTCCGGAGGCGGTCGAAGCGGCGGCGAAGGCGGCAAGCGTTAGGGGAAGGAATAAGACCAAATAGACAATCGCCGTCAGCCGACAGCAGGGGAGGCGAGCGCTCAGAGTCAGACCTCGAAACAGCGCGTGGCCAATCGCCGGGAGTCGATAGTGGAAGATGCGACGGAACATATCAAAAGCCCCTGGTATAGCCGACGCCGAATTGGAACTGGCCTGAGCCGCTGTTGAACTGGTCGTGGTGAATGGGGATGCCGTAGTCCAGGCGAAGGGGGCCGATGGGCAGGTTGAGCCGGAGACCGATGCCCCAGTTGTCGTCAAAGTTGTTCAGGCTGAAGGAGTATGGTCTGGCGGCGACGTTGCCGATATCATAGAAGACGGCGAAGCGAACCGCCATGCCGCCAGGCTGTTTTTCGGGGATGATGGGGATGCTGTATTCAGCGGTGCCGAACCAATAGGAATCGCCGCCGATGGGCTCGTCGAAGCCAGGCTGGCGGGGGCTGATGCTATAGAATCTGAAACCGCGCAAGGTATTGAGGCCACCGAGGTAAAAGCGTTCATAAAAAGGGGTGTCGGCGGATTCGAGGGAATCGACGACCCCGGCTCTGCCAGTCAATTCGAGGACGTGGCCTTTGGCGAAGCCGCGGAAGAACCAATCGGTCTTGAGTTCGAATTTATAGAACCGGCGGTCACCGGTGACCCACTCGGCATCAAGCTGGGTGCGCTGCCCTTTGTCGGGAAGTTGGACGCTGTTGCGAGTGTCGTAGGCAATCAAGGCGCCGACGCGGGAAAGGAGGTTATAGCCGACTTCGTGGAGGATATCATCGGGGACGTTGCCCGGGACGAAAGTGGGGACGCCTGGCCCAAAGGGGACGGGGTTGGGAACGGTGGCAAGGGAGGGTCCGAAAAAGCCGGAGTTCAACCTGACGCCGACGTCCTCGAGTTTGTAACTGATGCCGCCGATCAGGAAGTCACTGCCGAGGGCGCGGGTGAAGCTGACGTCCCCGCCGGCGCGGATGATGTCATACATGTTGTCCCGGCTGAAATAGGCGAGGTCGCGATAAAAGGCATCGACGGTCATTTGGAGTTTGTGGCCCAGGAACCAGGGCTCAACAAATGTGGCCATGTAGTCCTGCTGGAGTGTGCCGACGGCGAGGTGGAGGCGGAATCTCTGGCCCCCGCCGGTAAAGGTTGGGGGGCGGAAGAGGTCAAAGTTGCCCTGGGTGATATCGACAAAACCGACGAGGGCATCGACGGAGCTGAAGCCGGCGCCGAGGGTGAGGTTGCCGGTGTTTTTTTCGTCCACACCGATAATGAGGTCTCTGTGGTTGGGGATATCGGTGGGTTCAGGCCGGGCGTCCACCTTGTCAAAGTATTGGAGGCCCTGGAGGCGGAGTTTGCTGCGTTTGACGCGGACCATGTCGAAGGGTTCGCCCGGGGAAACGGCCAGTTCGCGGCGAATGACTTTGTCCTTGGTTTTGGTATTGCCGCGGATCTCAATTTTTTCGATGTAGGATTTTTGGCCTTCATCGATTTCGAAATTGAGGTCCATGGTGCCGCTTTCGGTGTTGGGGATTTTGATGACGCCCAGGCCGCGCGGCGGGGTGACGTCGATGTAGCCCTTGGAGCCATAGACGTCTTCGACGTCCTCGCTATCTTTGGCGAGTCCTTTGGGGGAGAAGATGTCGCCGACGTCCATAGTCAGGCCGTTGGGGCCGGTTTTGGCTTTATCGCCCTTCATGGCATGGACCATGCGCAGGCCGTTGGTGATGTCGCCGATGCTGAACAGTTTATAGCCGCTGAATTTGACCGAGCCGACGCGGTATTGTGTGCCCTCCGTGATTTCGAAACGAATAATCATGCGGCGCGGGCTGGGGTTGATGTAATCGACCTTTTTGATTTCGAAGTCGAGATAGCCGTGGTCGCGGTAGTAATCGCGGAGTTTCTCCTGGTCCTCTTCAAATTGCTCGTCCTTGAGGTAACCGCTGCCGGTGAGCCAGGAGAACATCCAGTGTTTACGGGTTTTAATGACGTGGCGCAATTGGCGCTGGGTGAAGGCTTTGGCGGCGACGAAGTCGACGGCGCTGATTTTGACCTTGGGACTTTCCTTGATCTCGAAGGTCGCAGTGGCGCGCGCGGTGTTTTCGTCGATGGTATAGGAGTACTTCACCTCGCTGCGCGGGTAGCCTTTCTTCTGGTAAAGCTTCTGGAGCTCCTGGGTGTCGGTGAAGAGTTTGCGTTCGTTGAAAGGGTCGCCGGCTTTGGAGGAAATGGTTTTGCGGAGTTTGGAATCGGTGAATTTCTTGTTGCCCTGGAACTTGACTTCGACGAGGCGCGGGTTGGCCTGGACGATGTAGGTGAGGGTGAGGCCATCGGGGACCGGGTCGGCTGAGACGCGGACGTTGTAGAACAGGCCCGTCGCGTAGAGGTTCCGGACGTCGTCGTCGACGGCGGCGGGGAAGTAGGGATCGCCGGGCCTCACCCGGATGTTGGCGCGGATGAGGGAGTCGCTAACGGAGACCGGGCCGACGTGTTGGATTTTGATGTCGGTGACTTTCGAGGGCTGGGTTTGGCCCGAGGCGCCCGGAAGCCAGGCCAGCACAAACACCAGGGCGAGGAGCCGGGTAAGGGAGGTGAGTCTCAAGCTCCACGAATGGCTCAAAGGCGAGCAGGTGCCTGGCGCGGAGAGGTCTGCCGCCTTTTGTTGGTTGCTCATTCAGATTGTCGGTCAGGCACGTCTTCGCCGCTTACTTTGGCCGCGCTTTCGAAGCGCGTACAGGATTTCAAGAACGTCACATGCACGTCGCCCGTCAGGCGGTTGCGCTGTTTGGCGATCAACAAACCGGTTGACGGGCGCGGCTTCTTCTTCAGCCGGCGCGGCGCCACTTTCTTCAGCATCGCGTTCGACTTGTACAGCAGACCAATAGGGCCGGCATCGTGTTCAATCGCGCCGGATTCGCGAAGGTTCGACATCCGCAGTTTGCGGTTTTTCTCGCGTTCCAGCTCGCGGTTCATCTGGCTTAACGCGACGATTGGAACATTCAGTTCCTTGGCCGGGGACCTGATGCCGCTGGAGATATCCGCAATCTCCTGCTGGCCGTTTTCGGCTCGGCGCGAAGTAGAATGGAGGAATTGGGGGTAGTCAATCACGAAACTTCCACGTTTGGTTGCGGTCTTGCACGGCTGGGTGTATAACCCGCGGCAGAAAGGATCACGAGTATGAAGACTTTGCTTTTATCCAGCCGGGCTTTGCGCCCGCTCCTGCTCATCGGACTGGCCGTGGCCGGCCCGACGGCCTGGCAGCTGCAGGCGGCGACAACTGAGTCCAATCTCACCAAGGCTTTTGCGGTCAAACCCGGGGGCCGGCTGGTGATGGAGGTGGACCGCGGCTCGGTGGATATCACCACGAGCGACCGCAGCGATTTGGTGGTGGAGGTGAACAGCAAGGTCACACGGCTAAGCGCGGCCAGGGCCGCGGAGGTGTTCGCGGCGCATGAGGTGACGTTCGACCAGGATGGCGACCGCGTCGAGATCCACGCCAAGTTCAAGCAGGCAGCCCTGAGCTGGTTCAACCGCGGAGGGCGAAACCTCCAAGTGGCATACCGCGTGCAGGCGCCGCGCCGGTTCAACCTCGAGTTGCGGACCGCCGCCGGCGACGTGGTCGCGACGGAGCTCGAGGGCAGCGTTAAAGCCGGCACAGCCGGCGGCAGCTTGAAGTTCAGCACCATCGAGGGGACCTTCGATGGCGACACGGCGGCGGGCGACATTCACCTTGAGCGCGCCACCGGGCGGGTGAACGTGAGGACCTCGGGAGGGAGCATCGAATTGGGCGAACTGGGCAACGATACTAGCGCGACGACCGCCGCCGGCTCGATCAATATCGGCACGGCGAAAGCCGGCCTGACCGCCAAAACCAGCGGCGGCAGCATCGAGGTGGGCCAATGCGCCGGTCCGGCGGAACTGCGGACGGCGGCCGGCTCGATCCAGGTGAAGTCAGCGAAAGCCCGGCTGGAGGCCAACACGTCCGGTGGCAGCATCTCGATCGACGATGCGCGGGACACGGTCGTGGCGCATACCGCGGCGGGCGACATTACCGCTTCGTTTTCGGCCCAGCCGCACGATGATTGCCGTCTGACGACATCGGGTGGCGGCATCGAACTGAGGCTGGCGGACAAGCTGGCCTTTAACGTCGAGGCCAGGACCAGCGGCGGAGAGGTGACGACAGAGCTGCCGATAGTTTCGACAGTCGTCGGCCATCAGCAGGCCGGGGTGCTCCAAGGGAAGGTCAACGGCGGCGGCAAAGCGCTCCTGCTCAAGACCAGCGCGGGAAATATTTCGCTGCGCAAGATGTGAGGTTGAAAGTTGAAGGTTTTCAGGTTTAGGTTTTCGGCGAGCGGGCGAGCGGAATGGATTGATTGAGTGGTGGCGTAGCGGGGTGGTTGATGGTCTATAGTAAATAGTTGATAGAGCGCGGAACAGGGAGGATGGGCGGAATTGGGAATTGAAACTTGCACGGAACGGCGGGCCAGGGGCGAGGGCGGGGGTCCCCAACTTGCAACCTTCAACCTGCAACCCTTCCCGAAGCCAGTCCTGATTCCGACTCAGACCGCGCGGCTTACTCGGGCGTCACCCGCGTCCTAAGGTTGCGGCGGTTGCGGCAGGGAAATGAGACCCTTCTGGAGCGCGTATTTGGTAAGACCGGCAACGCTGTGGATGCTCAGCTTGCGCATGATGCGCTCGCGATGGGTTTCGACGGTCCGGACGCCGACTTCGAGGCGCGAGGCGATTTCCTTGTTGCTCAGGCCCTCGGCAATGGCGATGAGCACCTCGCGTTCACGGTTGCTGAGTGGGGTGGGTTGACGCCCTTCGCTGCCGCGCACGAATTGGTTGAGCGCGACACGGGCGACTTCCGGGCTGAAAAAGGTTTCCTCGCGGTGGACGGTTTCGATGGCTTTGACCAAGTCGTCGGTGGGAGCTTCCTTGAGGACGTAGCCGCGGGCGCCGGATTGCAGGATGCGGACGACGTAATCCGATTGGCTGTGCATCGACAGGATCAACACCTTGATGCCAGGGTTGTCTTTGTGCAGCAGTTCGGTCGCCGTCAGGCCGTTCATGTTCGGCATGTCGATATCCATCAGCACGATGTCGGGGACCAGTTCCTTGGCTTTGCGGAGGGCTTCCTGGCCGTCACCGGCTTCGCCGACGATGAGCATGTCTTTCAGCTTGGAGAGGCAGGAGCTGAGCCCCTTGCGCACGACGGGGTGGTCGTCGGCGATGAGCACACGAATCGGCCCTTTGCGGGCGGGCTTGGCCGTGCGCAGGGACGCCGCCGAGCCCAGCGGTTCGAGGCTGACAGCAGTCAGAGAATGGGCGGCCGGGCCAGAGCACCTGCTGTTTAAAGGGGAATGAGCAGTTTTCATATTTTGTCCGACCCGGGTGAGAGCAGGCTCCCCGGGCTGCACAGCTTTAGTTGTCCAGAAACTATTCAAATCTGTCTTAAGATTAGACTTGGGAAGGGGGGCGCCACAATCAGGGCAGCCCAGGAACGTGAGCCCGGTAAGAATCAGGAAAGCGGCCCAGGAGAATCCCCGGTGTGAAGCCGTAACTATGCAAATGGGGGTTAATGCCTTTAACCGAACAGACGAGGAGACGGTGTTGATCCCCATAGCTCGGGGCGGGGACGGCCACGTCCCCGAGGAGAGGGTGTTGATCCAAATATCTCGGGGACGTGGCCGTCCCCGCCGCGTTCCCGCCCCGTCAGGTCGGCAGCTCGCGCTGCACCCAGGCGGTGGCGTGCTGGGTGAGTTCGGCCGAGTTTTTCAGGTTAAGCTTCCGCTTAATCTGCTCGCGGTAATACTCGATGGTCTTGATGCTCAGATGAAGTTCCTGGGCGATCTCACTGGTTTTTTTCCATTGGCCAATGAGCTGGAAGACCTCCAGCTCGCGGTCGCTCAAGCCCTGCACCGGTGACTGCTGAACGTCGGGCTTGCCCCGAACCTGCTGCTGGAGCATGCGGGCGCCCAAAGCTTCGCTGACATAAATGTTGCCGCCCAGGACGCGGCGGATGGCGGTGATCACTTTGTCCAGCGCTTCCTGTTTCATCAGGTAGCCCAGCGCACCCGCTCGGAAAGCGATCTCGGCATAGACCGATTCATCGTGGGCGCTGACGACCAAAACCGGCAAGCCGGAGTACTGCGCTTTGATGTTGCGCATCAACTCGAGGCCGCTGCTGTCTTTGAGAGAGATGTCCGCGATCACGAGGTCCGGTTTAAGCTTGGTGATGGCGCTGAGGGCGTTGGAGGCGGCCTCCTCCTCTCCGCAAACGACCATGTCAGGCTGACGGTTAATCAACTGGGCAATGCCATAGCGCACGACTGCGTGGTCGTCCACCAGCAGAATCCGCGTTCGCTTGTCCTTCACTGGCTCTGGTTTGGCCTGGGGCATGGTTGTCTCATGATTAACTCCGCGCCGCCCCGTCCGGGGCGCCCACATATTCCGGCACAGCTCGTTCTTCGAGTGGCCGCGTTGAGCTGGATACTGCAACAAGCCGCCGCCGCGCGCAATAGAATATGAAGGGCGACCTCACTTGACGGCAGGTCATTCGACACTAGACTTTGCCTATGTTTTCCGCGGTTAAGTCCGGCTCAGCCCGGACCGTTGTAGTCGGCGGCGTATGAGAAAGCCGTCCGTTCTGGTCATCTTCCTGACGGTCTTCATCGACCTAATCGGGTTTGGAATTGTCGTGCCGTTGGTGCCGGTGTACAGCCGGCATTTCGGCGCGCAAGGATGGAAGATCGGAGTGATCATCGCGTCCTTTTCCGCGATGCAATTCATTTTCTCACCAATCTGGGGCAGATGGTCGGACCGTTACGGGCGGCGGCCGATCCTGTTGTTGAGCACGGCGGGCGCGGCGTGTTCATACGTGCTTTTCGCGCTGAGTTCGGGCCTGGAAAATCACCAGGCCGCGATTTGGCTGATGATCCTGTCGCGCGCATTCGCGGGTCTGTGCGGCGGCAACATCACCGTCGCCCAGGCCTACATCGCCGACATCACGCCGCCCGAGCAGCGCTCGCGCCGCATGGGACTTATCGGCATGGCGTTCGGGCTCGGGTTCATCTTCGGGCCGGCCATTGGAGGGCTCAGCCTGAAGCACCTCGGCAACACCGGCCCCGGCTGGATTGCCGCTGGACTCTGCGCCGCTAATTTCCTGCTCGCGCTCGCCATCCTGGTCGAAAGCCGGAAACCCGCTTCCGAGCACGTCGCTCCGCGCCCGCACATCGATCAGTGGCTGCACACCCTGGCCCAGCCAAGGATCGGCTTGCTGGTGATCGTTTTTTTCCTGGCGACGTTTTGTTTCAGTTGCTTCGAGAGCACGCTGCCGCTGGTGGTCAGCGACAATTTCCATCTCAATATCCAAAGCGACGCCACCTCAGCCTCGACAGTTTCCTACCTGTTCGTTTTCTGCGGATTGATCGGCGCGTTCGTCCAGGGCGGGGCAATCGGACGGTTGGTGAAGAAACTCGGCGAGCCGAAGCTGATTGCGCTAAGCCTGGTCCTCACCGCGCTCAGCATGGCGCTGTTGCCGTTCATCAACGGCGAGGCCGAGCTTGGCTGGGGCGTCCTGTTTCGCGCCGAGGGCCGGCCGTGGCTCGAGATGCTCGGCGCGCTGGCATTGCTCTCAGTCGGCACGAGCCTGACCAGGCCACCACTATTTGGGCTGCTCTCGAACCTCACGGCGGCGAATGAGCAAGGCGCCAACATCGGGGTCGCGCAGGGCGCGGGCAGCCTGGCGCGCATTCTCGGACCGATTTTCGCCACCAGCTTGCTGCCCGCGCACCGGGCGCTGCCTTACCTGGTGTGCGCGGCCATCCTGCTGGCAACGACCGTCCTGGTCGCAAAACGGTTTCATCACCAAAACCAGCCGCTGCCCGCCGGGGACGTGCCTGAAGCCGCGAAGTGAGGTTGAGCTCCAACTTTCGGTTTGCCGACCCTATTGCAAAACTCCGCAACTGCCGCGAAAGAACGCGAGGAATTCGCCGGGTTATTGAATCTCTGTGCCCTTTGTGCTCTCTCGTGGCCATTTCCTCAACCGCCTCTGTCGGCGCGCTAGTCCTGTTTCTGCAGCCATCGGCTCTTCACGCCGCTAAGCCAGCAGCGAGTGCTCCCTTTTCCTTTGAGGTTCGCCTCGCGCCGGCGCTGACCAATGCACCTGCCGCTGGGCGGTTGTTCGTTATCCTGAGTCGCACGAACTCGCCCGAACCGCGGCTCGCGGTCGGCCGATCCGGGCGAGACGCGCCCCAATCTTTCGCTCGTGACGTGCACGATTTTCGACCGGGCGCGGTCGTGGTAATCGATAAGACCGCATTTGGCTGCCCTGGCGCTAATCTCGCGGAGCTGCCGGCAGGCGACTATTTCCTCCAGGCGCTGTTGGCCGCCAATGCGGACCTCAACTTTCCGAATGCTCCGGGAAACCTCTACAGCGAGTATCGGAAACTACGAATCGAGCCCACCCGGGGACGCACGGTCAGCCTCGAACTCACTCGCCAAATTCCGCCCGAGGAGTTGCCGCCGGACACTGGCCAGACCAGGTTCGTTATGCTGCAGTCGAGGTTGCTGAGTGAGTTCCACCACCGGCCGATTTATTTGCGCGCGGGCATCATTTTGCCGCGTGATTATGACCGCGGGCCCTCGCGCTTCTACCCGCTCTGGATCCGGATTGGCGGTCTTAACACCCGGTGCACCGACATCAGCCGGCTCATGGCCGGGAACTCCGATTTTCGAACGATCTGGCAAGCCGGAACCACGCCGCAGTTCATCGTGCTGCAGCTCGACGGCGCCGGGCCCTGTGGCGATCCTTACTACGTCAACTCGGCGAATAACGGGCCCTATGGCGACGCGCTCGTGCAGGAGCTGGTTCCGTATGTTGAAGGAAAATTCCGGGCGACACGCAGTCCCGGTGCCCGTGTCCTGTCGGGTGTTTCGACGGGTGGCTGGGTAGCGCTGGCGTTGCAGATTTTTTATCCCGACTTCTTTAATGGCGCGTGGTCGTCTTGCCCTGACCCGGTGGACTTTCGCGCGCTGGAACTGGTGAATATCTACGAGGATGGCAATGCTTACGTGAATCGGTTCGGCAACGAACGCCCCAGCGAGCGAGCGGCAAACGGCGACCTCGTGCTCACCATGCGCCAGGAAGTCGGCACAGAAAATCTGCTCGGCCGCGGCGACCGTTACACGATGTCCGGCCAGCAATGGGGCGCCTGGAACGCGGTGTTTGGTCCCCGTGGCATCGATGGCTCTCCCCTGCCCTTATGGGATCCGCAGAGCGGAAAAATCGACCACACGGTCGCCGACCAGTGGCGCAAATATGACCTGAGAGCGGTGCTCGAAGCCAACTGGCCAACCCTCGGCCCAAAGCTCAAGGGCAAGCTGCACATTGCCGTGGGTGAAGCCGACCAATACTTCTTGAACAACGCCGTTCACCTCCTTGACGAATTCCTGTCGCAAGCTGACCCGCCATTCCAAGGCAGAATTGTTTACGGCGCGCGCCAACGACACGGCTGGTCGGACGTGGACCTGACCCAAATGCTCAACGAAATGCAGACGGCGATCAGCAAGGCCCAGAGTCCAAGGTAGGGCGCGCTGTCCCAGCGCGCCGCGAAAAGGTCACTCCCTCCCACCCACGGTGCCCACTGCTTGAAAACTTGAAAACCTGAAAACCTGAAAACCTGCAACTTTCAACCTGTAACCTGCAACCGGGATTTAGGCGCCGCACTCGCGCAGCAGCGCGTCGGTCCTTTCCACCTCCGAACCCATGTTCAGCCGCGCGAAAATGCGGCGTGCGGTTTCGGCGGAGCGGCGCGCTTTGGTGGTCTGCCCCTCATGCGTCTCAAATTCCGCGCACGCGCGCAGCGTCCGCGCCTGTTCCGCTTTGGCTTTCATCTTTTTGAACAGGCGCAGGCTGTGAGTGAAACAGGCGGACGGGTTCGTGGCGGCAAGGCCCTCGAGCGTTTTGTCCCCCGCAACCTCGGACCGGTTGTTCATTTTGGCGGCCGCTCGCCCGAGCACCCGCCAGGCGATAGCCAGGTCCAGTTCATTTCCGGATTCCTTGGCGAGAGCGAGCGATCGCTGGGCGGCCTGCAGCGCGTCGGCGAGCTTGTCCTGGCCCAGACAGGCTTCGCTCAAGAAGCTGAAGGCCTCGGAGAGAACGCTCGATTTGCGCGCGATCGCCAGCGGGATAAGCTCCCGGAGCCCGGCCTCCGCCTCGGCAAATTCGGGCAGGCCCAGCCGCGCTCCGTTCAAGTTGGTCAGGTAAATGAGCTCGCTTTCCCGGCTGCCAATCTGCCGCGAGATCGCCAGGGCTTTCTGGTAAAACTCGACGGCGGTTGAAAAATCTCCGCGCAAGCGGGCGCTTTCCCCCAGGTTATTCCACATCGCTGCGGCATTGCGGCGATCACCCAGCTCGCGGCAGAGAACCAGGCCTTGCTCGAAATAGCGATCCGCCTCGCGGCAGTCGCCACGCTGCAGGTGGACCACACCGCGGAGTTTGAAGCTGGTGGCCAGGCTTTGGCGGTCGCCTGATGCGGTGCAGAGTTCGAGCGTCTCATCCGCCAGGGCCAGCACCGCGTCCAGCTCCGTCAGCCGATACCAGGCCCAGCCTTTGAAGTGCAGCGCCCGGATCCGCTCGCGGCGGCCGCTTTCGCCAAGGCCTCGCGCCAGTTCTTCCGCCTGCCGTGCGGCCTCGAGGGAAGCATGATTGTCGCCGCGCCTCTCCTCGAGGAAGGCAAGGCCGTTCCAGGCGCGAGTTTGAGCGAGCGGGTCACCGAGCCGCTCGGCCAGGCCGCGCATCTGGCTGAAGGACTCGATCGCCTCGGCAAACCGCGCCTGCGCGCCCAGGCTTTCCCCAAGGCCCTCCAGCCAATCGAGATGCTGTCTTGCGACCGCGTTCGATTCGGCCTTTCCTTCCGGCAGCAGCTTGAGCGCTTTGCCAAAATATTCGATCGCCATCGCCGGCTCGTACCCCGCGCGCGCCTGGTGTCCCGCCTTCCCGTACCATTCGGCAGCTTCGCCTCCGCGGCCCGCCTGCTCGAAATGCGAAGCCACCAAACCGGCGAACTCCGTGCTCCGTTCGCCGCTGGCGTGCATCACCCAGGCGGCGACTCGGGCGTGAAGTTCGCGGCGCAATTTTTTCAAGACGCTCTCGTAGGTGGCGGTGCGTAGTAACTCGTGTTTGAATACGTATTCGGTCGCCCCCGCGAAGGCTGAAGTTTCGCGTCGAAAGATCAGTTCCTTGCGCCGCAGCCCGGCCAGTGCTTCGGCGATCCCGGACCGGTTTAGCACCGAGGCGGATGGTTCTGAGGCGCGCGCCGGTTCTGCAGGGGCGCACAGCTGTTCCAGGGCGTTGTCCCAAAACACCCGGCCGACGACCGACGCCCGCTGCAGGGCGGCGCGCTCCTGTGGCGCCAGTTCGTCCAGCCTGGCCTGCAGCACGCCCGTCAGCGTCGCCGGAACGCGCGCCGCCGCCAGCCGCTCCGGTTCAATCCGCCAATGCTCGGCTTCCGGCACGATCACTCTCTGGTCGATGAGCATCTTCACGATCTCCTCGATGTAAAAGGGATTGCCCTCGCCGCCTCCCACAATCAGCTCTTGTAGGGCCTGGGGAACTTCCGGCGCCTTGCGCAGGATGGCACCGACCAGGGCCCGGCTTTCGCGCCGGGACAGCGAATCCAGGTGCAGGCGTTGATGCGCCGGAAGCCCTTCGCCCCACGCCGGGCGGCGCTCGAGCAGCGTGGGCCGCGCCAGGCACACGATCAGCAGCGGCGCCTTCGCGCAGTTCCGGGCCAGATAATCAATCAGGTTGAGCGAACCGTCGTCGCTCCAGTGCAGATCCTCGGCGACCAGCACCGCGGCGCGGAACTCAGGGCCCGCCGCCTCCTGCGGCGTGCCGCGCGCGATTGCAGAGAAGAATTGCTGCAGGCAATGAAACCCGCGTTGCCGAATCTGCTCGGGGTCATTCATCAGTCCGCGCAATTGCGGGCTGGCCGAGAAATCCAGCCCGAGCAACTGGCCGATGAATTGAGCCATGAGCTGCGGCTCCTGGCTCGCCCAGGCCGTGGCGTCGGCAGTCCCCGAAACCAATTTCACCACACCGGTTTCGAGCTTTTCCTTCGCGACCGCCGCCGAATCATTATCCTGGATTTCGAACCGTGCGGCGAAAACGTCCCGCATCAAGGCAAACGGCAAACCCGGCATGTCCGCCGTCGCCTGGCCCCGGAAGAACCGGAACGACTGCGGCAGCAGATCGAACCACTTTTGGAACTCGTGTACCAGCCGGGATTTGCCGATGCCGGCCTCGCCAATGATGGTGACGAGCCGCAATTGCCGCTCTTCCAGCACACTTTGCAGGGCCGATTGGAGCACCTCCAACTCGAGCTGCCGCCCCACCATTTCTGTCTCGATTCCTTCCACTCCGCGCATCTGCCTCGCCACGCCCCGGGCTTTGGCGCCGGAAACCAGGTAGGCCTGGACCGGCTCGGCTTTGCCTTTGACCAGCAACGGCGGCAACGGCTTAACCGTAAAGAGCCCGTAAACGTTGCGGTAGGTATCGTGCGAGATAAGCACTCCACCGGGTGGAGCCGCCGCCTCCAACCGGTTGGCGAGATTGATCGCATCACCTGTGCCCTGAAATTCTCCCCCCGACATCGGTTCCAGTACCACCAGCCCGGTGTGGACCCCCACGCGCATCGTCAAGGGAGGCCGCGCCGCGCCGGGTTCCCGCTCACGCAGGCAGGTTTGCAAGGCCAGCGCCGCGCGCACCGCCTGGGCCGGCGCATCCTCGCGCGCCTGTTTATCTCCAAACAGCGCCATCACCGCATCCCCCATATGCTTCTCGACCGTGCCGCCGTGGCCCACGATTATCGCGTCCAGCCGTTCCCACAACGAACGCATCTGCTCATGCACGTCCTCGGCGTCGGTCTTCTCGGCATACGTGGTAAACCCTGCGAAGTCCGCAAAAAGAATCGTCACCAGTTTACGCTCGGGTGTCACCGGCCCGAGTCGCGAACTCCTTTGCTCTGGCGGCGGTGGCGAGGCGGCGGCCACGGCCTGGCCGCAAGCCGGACAAAACCGCGCCTCGGGCGGCAGCTCCCGCTCACAGCGGCTGCAGTGCGCGGACAACTCCCCCCCGCAATTCAGGCAGAATCGCGCGCTGGCAAGGTTGGCTGTCCCGCACGTTTTGCACTCCATAACATGGCCCTGACCCTTGGTGTGCCGTGGAATCAACTTTGAACTTACCACAAAATAGGCAGGGGCGCACGATTCCAATCGTGCGTCAGGTAATGCCGGGTGCAGGATGGAACTCCTCGGAACCTGTGATCCAGGGGCATTCCAGCACCTTTTGTATGTGAGACCATATATACACCTCCCTGCTCTGGTCCTGACATTGGGTGAGGGGTGGACGCCCTTGCTCTGAGGCCAACGGCCTGCCTCATACCAGCCCAGCAACGCCCTGGGTTTCACCGCCCCCTTTTTGCAGTTGCAGGCCAACGGCCTGCTTCATAAGGTCGGTCGGTTCGGTTCGGACTGATCAATTCGGATACATAATCCGTTATGCCTCAATCCTTCAGCCAAGTCATCCTTCGCATCGTCTTCAGCACAAAGGAGCGCCGCCCCTGGCTTGACCCGGAGATTCGACCTCACATGCACGGGGGTTTAACCACGGATCGCAAGCATAACAAGGATTTCTTTTGGCCATCTGTGAAATCCGTGAAATCCGTGGTCGAAAACTCGAAACAGGACTTTGCGCCTCTGCACCTTTGCGTCTTTGCGTTAAATCTGTTTGCATTGCTACCGATTTATGCGCCAGGAGGAGGCGCTGCACGAAATCGGTCGTGCGCCCACTGAGGCATTACCCAGCATTTCGCGCTGGACTTCCAACCCGGTTCGGCAAGATTACCCCGTATGAGCACTCCAGACCTTCGCGGGGTCCGCATCCTTGCCGACATGACCAATCAGCAAGTCGGCGCTCTGCTCAGCTACGGCGAAGTGCTCCGCTTCGCCCCCGGCGACAAGATTGTCCGCCAGGGCGACCCGGCCGACGCGCTCTTTCTCTTGATGGATGGCACCACCGGCGCCTACTTCACCGACGCGCGCGGCAATGAAACACACTTGCGCACTACCGAGACCGGCGGCCATTTCGGCGAAATCGGGGTGCTCGAGTCCGGCGTACGGACCGCCACCGTCAAAGCCACCACTGCCTGCGTGGCCTTCCGGATGGATGCTCAGCAGTTTCGCAACCTGCTGAAGGCCCCGGAACTGGCGACGCCTTTGTTGCACGGCCTAAGCCGGTCACTGGCGATTCGGCTGGCGGACATTACCAATCGCTTCTCCGAGCTGCGCGCCCTCAAAGACGTCTGGCTCGTTTAGTGGAACCATAGAATCTCCTGGAGGCAATCCGCATGTGGCTCTCGCAACATGGCCTTACTCTGGTCGTCATTGCCGCCGTCACGATTGCCGTCCTCAAGGCCGCCGCCATGCTCAACCGCCGGCTGTTCGCCCGTCTCTTCAAAGACCGGCAGGACCCGGATTCGCAAAAATTGGCGCGCACGCTCACCACCTCCGCGCACTGGCTCATCTCGGTTGGCCTCCTGGTCGTAGCCTTGAGTTTCCTCCTCCGCGAGGTCGGCGTGAACACCGATCGGGTGCTCGAACTGGCGGTGGCCTGGCTGTTGACCAACGGACTGGGCATCGCCATCATCGTCGTTATCACGTTCGTGGCCCTGGAGGGTTCGGGAATCCTCGCTGGCCGGCTCGTGGCCTTTCTCAACCGCGGCAAGCGGGACACCGAGTCCCAGAAACGCGCCGACACCCTGACTTCGGTCACTCGCTGGGTGATGCGCACCGGTATCCTGCTCCTGGCCTCCGTGATGCTCCTGGGCCAGCTCGGAGTGCAGATCGGACCCATCCTCGCCGCTGCCGGCGTGGTCGGAGTCGCTGTGGGCTTTGGCGCGCAACACCTCGTGCAGGATGTCATCAGCGGGTTCTTCCTCCTGCTCGAAGACCAGGTCCGAGTCGGCGACATCGTCCAATTAAACGACAAATCCGGCCTGGTGGAAAAAATCACCCTGCGCATGATCATCCTGCGCGACTTCGCCGGGAACGTCCATTACGTCCGCAACGGGAAAATCGACGTCGTCACCAACATGACCAAGGAGTTCTCCTTCTACGTTTTTGAGATCGGCGTCGCTTACCGGGAGGACCCTGACCAGGTCGCCGCCGTCATCGAGGCTGTCGGCAAAGACCTGCAGAGCGATCCCCTCCTCAAAGAACATATTCTGGCCCCGGTCGAGGTCGTCGGCTTGGACAAATTCGGCGACTCCGCAGTCATCATCAAAGGACGCATCAAGACCAAACCCATCAAGCAATGGTTCGTGGGCCGGGAATTCAACCGGCGCCTGAAGAAGAAATTCGACGAACTGGGCATTGAAATGCCGTACCCCCACGTCACGCTTTATCCAGGCAAAGACAAAAAGGGCGACTCCCCAACCCTCAAAGTCGAAGTCCAGCCCCCCGCGAGTTGAACACCGCCGAGCCGGTACGTCCTCCGTTATACGTAGGAGACGACTGGCGGCTATGTCCTCCCTCTCCCTGCCTTGATGTGCAATTTCCAATTCCGCCGATCCGCCCTCTATCAACTCTTAACTATCAACCATCAACCACCCCGACACTCCATCACTCCACTCCGCCCTCGCCTCCGCGCCTCATGTGCCCGCTCCCTGAAAACCTTCAACCTGCACCCTTCAACTTGCAACCCGCCCCCTTCACCCCGCAACCTGCAACCCTCAGCTGTAACCACATGCCCTTCCTCAACGTCTGTCGAGGCTATGGTGGAACACTCGTTAATGATCAAGATAAGACTGCGTTTAGCAATGGCGTTCCTCTCCGCCCTTCCCATTGCCTCCCACGCCCTCACATTTCTCTCCGGCCCGACGTTTACACCCGCCACTAACGCACCGCTCGCCGGGCTCCTGCAATTAACCACCGACCAGGATTCCCGCGTCAGTGTCTCCGTGACCGACGGAACCAACGCCTGGACCCGTGGCTTTTATGACTATGCCACCACCCATTCCGTCCCGTTGCTGGGGTTCAAAGCCGGCCGGACCAACGTGATTACCGTCACCGTGTATGACAAATCCCGGAACGCCGTCACCGCCGCTCAGCCGCTGCTCTTTATCACCGCTCCCCTGCCCGGCGGCTTCCCCACCAGCGTGCTGTTCACCAACGAACCCGAGAAAATGGAGCCCGGCTACACCCTGTTCAGAATCGCCAATCGGAACACCAAGCGTGCCTATGTGACCGTCGTGGACAATTCCGCCGAGGTGGTGTGGTACAGCACCGTGCCGACCACTTCCGACGTCCGCCAACTCGCTAACGGCGACCTCTTCATCCCGCTCACGACCAATTTCGTCGAAATCGATATGCTCGGGAACACGGTCAACAATTGGAATGTGCCGACCAATTTGACCATCAACCTTCACGACGGCGTGCCAACCCCTCATGACACAATTCTGTATCTGAGTGATGATAGTCGGGTCGAGACCAATTTCCCCACCAGCTCGTCCGACCCCTACGCGTCCACCCAGACCACCAGTGTGCTTTACAACAAGGTCGTCGAAATCTCGGCCACCAACGCCGCCTTGCTCAATACCTGGTCCCCTATCGACGTGCTGGACCCGCGAAGAGTCACCTACCTCACCTTCGACATTAACACACCAATGGGCTGGGATATCGAACACGCCAACGCCCTTATCGAGGATCCCAGAGACGATACCATCATCGTCTCCCTGCGCGACCAGAATGCCGTCATCAAATTCTATCGGCAAACCGGCCAGCTCAAATGGATCCTGGGCCCCCCCGCAAACTGGGGCCCGGATTTCCAGCAATATTTGCTGACGCCGATAGGCGCGACCTTCGAGTGGCAGTTCGGGCAACATGCGCCATTGCTCACGCCGCAGGGCACATTGCTCGTCTATGATGATGGCAATTACCGCGCCAGTCCCTTCGACCCACCCCTGGACGATTCGAACAATTACAGCCGCGCCGTCGAATACGACATCAACGAGCAAACCATGGAAGTGTCCCAGGTATGGGATTACGGCCGGACCAATTCGGAACCCATTTATACCGACCGCGTCGGGAACGCGGACTGGCTGCCGCAAACCGGAAATGTCCTGGTCACCTTCGGTTACGTCGTTTATGTGAACGGCGTCCGGCCCAGTCCAATCGCGCCCGCCGCCTCGATGGTCCGAATCAAAGAAGTCACCCACGACCCGGTTCCTGAAGTCGTGTTCGATCTCGCCTACTTCGACTACGGCAATGCTGACGGCACCTACCAGGGCTACAGTGCCTACCGTAGCCACCGAATTCCGGATCTATACGCCCACCCGGCGCAGCCCGTCGCCGATTTGACCGTCAACTTTCAAAATGGCATGCCGCACCTCCAATTCTCGGCGGATGAAACCCGAACCTACACCATCGAGGCCTCAACCGACCTGGCCGATTGGCAGGCAATCGGCCTCGCTTCCCAATCGGGCTCCCCGGGGAATTTCGATTTTGATGACCAGGGCTCGAACGAGTTCGCCGTCCGCTATTACCGCGTCGTTTCTCAATAGGTTGCTGCCGCTGCTATTCCTGACGGCCCGAACACAGTCATACTCTGCGCCCACACAACTGTGCCGGTCGCGGCCACGACCGATGGCGATGTGGGCGTTGCGAGTGAAAGACCCTCACGCCTGCGATCTATAGCTATCTACACCCGGCCTTGGACTTTGGACTCTGGCCTGCGGACTCTGGACTGTGGACTGTGGACTGTGGACTGTGGACTGTGGACGTTCGACTTGAGGACCGGTTCAGCGCAAGAACAGTTGCGCGGCGGCATCGGCGAACCGCAGCCCTTGTGGGGTGAGCCGGAACCGGTCGTCGCTGAGTTTGCCCCAGCCCTGCTGTTCCAACTGCGACATGTCCCCTGCCCACTCCCGGCGCAGGTCGTGGCCGGTAACCTGTGCGAACTGCTCGAATGGCCAGCCCGCGATCATGCGCAACCCAAACGCGGCCGTCTCTCCGGCCCGAGCCAGCGGCGACAACTCTTCCCTTGACTCAATGGCCCGTTTGCCCTTTTCCAGTTGCTCGCAATACAGTTGCGTGTTGGACCAGTTCTTCGTTCGCACACCGCGAACATAACTGGTCGCACTGGGCCCCAACCCGTAGAACGAGCCGCCGCGCCAATAGTTCAGGTTGTGGCGGCAGGCAAAAGCAGGAGGGACCAGCGACGATGGCGGAGTGTTGCGCGCAAAATTGGCAACTTCATACTGTTGAAACCCGGCGGAGGTGGCCCGGTCCACCAATTCATCGTACATCGCACAGGCCAGATCTTCGTCTTCATCAAACTCGCCTGCGTGCAATTGCGCATAGAGAGCGGTGTCCTCCTCATAGATTACCTCGTAACTCGAGACATGCTCGCTGCCCATCGCGGTCGCCTCGGCCAGTGTCTCGCGGCACACCTCCAGCGTCTGACCGGGAATGGCGAACATCAGGTCCAGGTTCACGTTGTCGAAGCCGGCTTGGCGCAGAATATCGAACGACTTGAATGCCATCTCGCGCGTGTGCACGCGCCCCAGGCGCTCGAGCAACCCATCATTCAGGGATTGCACACCCATGGAAACCCGGTTGACGCCATACGAACGAAGCAATTTGGCTTTGTCGAGCGAGACGGTCGCAGGATTGCATTCGACCGTCCATTCGGCTGCGCCTAGCAGGTTCAGCCGTTCCATGGCACGAAGGATCTGTTCCCATTGCCGAAGGTTCAGCAGCGAGGGAGTGCCGCCGCCAAAAAATACTGTGGTCGGCTTGAGATCAGACGCGACCATTTCCATCTCGCGGATGAGCGCGGCAACGTAACGGTTGATGACATCCCCGCCGGACGGCTCCGAATAGAAAGCGCAGTACGAGCACTTCTGCGCGCAGAAGGGCACGTGCACATACAGACTGGCAATAGCCTCGGACCACAATTCGAGCATGGCATCAGCATAATCCGAGTCCGTCATGCGGGCTACCGAAAAGCCGGTCGTCATCTCTTCACGTTTTCACGTTTCACGTTTCAACGCCTTAACCCCGGCGCAGGCCAACGTTCTCATTGCGTTTTGCGCGCATTGCACTTTAATTTCCCGCCATGAAAATTGTACTGGCATATTCGGGCGGGCTCGATACCTCGGTGATCCTGTCGTGGCTGAAGGAAAGGTATGACGCGGAGATCATCACTTTCTGCGCCAATATCGGCCAGGAAGAGGAATTGAGAGGACTCGAAGCCAAAGCCAGAAAGACCGGCGGCTCCAAATGCTACATCTTGGATTTGCAGGAGGAGTTCGCGCGCGACTTCATCTTTCCGATGCTCCAGGCCGGCGCCATTTACGAAAGTCAATACCTCCTGGGCACGAGCATCGCCCGCCCGCTGATCGCCAAGGGAATGATCGCGGTTGCCCGCAAGGAAAAAGCCGACGCGCTGGCCCACGGCGCCACCGGCAAAGGCAACGACCAGGTCCGGTTTGAACTCACCGCCGCCGCGCTCGCGCCGGAGCTCCAGGTCATCGCCCCCTGGCGCGACGCCTCCTTCCGTGATCAGTTCCCCGGCCGGGCGGAGATGATCGCTTACTGCGAGGAAAAGAAGATCCCGGTGCAGGCCTCGGCCAAAAAACCCTATTCTATGGACCGCAATCTCCTGCACATCTCCTTCGAGGCAGGCATCCTCGAGGACCCGTGGATGGACGCCTTCGCCCCTAAGAACAAAGACATGTTCAAACTCAGCGTCGCCCCCGAGGACGCTCCCAACAAGCCCGAGTATGTCACGCTCGCCTTCAGGAAAGGCAACTGCGTCACGGTGAACGGCAAGACGCTGAACCCGCTCGGGGTGATGAGGGCCTTAAACAAGCTCGGAGGCAAACACGGCGTAGGCCGCGTCGATATGGTCGAGAACCGTTACGTAGGCATGAAATCGCGGGGCGTCTATGAAACCCCGGGCGGCGCCATCCTGCACTTTGCCCACCGGCAAATGGAAACCATCACTATGGACCGGGAAGTCATGCATTTGCGCGACTCCCTCATCCCGCGGTACGCGGAGCTGGTGTACTATGGATACTGGTTTGCGCCCGAGCGGTTGGCCTTGCAGGCCTTTGTCACCGAAAGCCAGAAGAATGTGACCGGCACCGTGCGAGTGAAACTCTACAAAGGCAACATCATGGTCGCCGGCCGGAAATCCCGGGTCAGCCTGTATAACCCGGCCATCGCCACCATGGAAGCCGACCCGACCAAAGCCTATAACCAGGACGACGCCACCGGCTTTATCCGGTTAAATGCGCTCCGGCTGAAGGTAGCCGCGAAGGTGCATAAGAAGTGACTCAAACGTCACTTTCCAGCAAGCACCGCCGACGGCGTCAACTCAACCACCTCGTCGCTGAAGGGGATGCCGCGCCGCTGGACGATCATCAGTTTCATCATCTGCTTGAAGACCGGTTGCAGGGCCGGGAAGCGCAGCCCCAGCCGCCCCGTCGGCAACGAGGAGACCACCAGCCGCATAAAGGCCTCCAGCGAAACGACGTTGCCGTAAATTGCGCGGTTCGAAACGACCACGTGCGGCCAGTGGCCCGGAATCACACATCCGGTAAGGCTGCAACGCAAATCCCGGCGCGAGAAACCCAGCACCGGGAACCCGCCCTGCCGCAGCAGCCCTACCAACTGTCCAAGTTCGGAGGACAACACGCCGAAGACCGCCCGGTTCAGTTCCGGAGAAGCATTGCCGCCCACCAGACCGTATTCGTAGGAGTATGGGGTCGGCAGCAGCAACTTGTCTCCAGTGACCTCTTCGTCGCCGGTTAATCGCTCGAGCCGCAGGCAGCCGAATTCGGCCGTCAGCGCCCAGCCTCGGAACACATCACTCCGGCCGAAGCCGGTGACCCCGTAGGAGGTCGCTTTTCCAAGCAGCCCGAAAACCCGCGTGCCTTTGCGCAGCAAGCACATCTGCACCGGGGTGCCCTGCCTGTTCAAAAAAGTGGCCATGTTTTCGATTTTGGATTATGGGCGCGCCCGGCGAAAGCAGTGCCTTAAAGCCGCCGTGTTCCTTCCGAACGCCAGCCGAAATTCACAATCCACATGCGGAGAACATACACCGCCCCACGTGAAGAGAATATCCGTATTGTTGGCAAGCGCAGACCGGAAAGTTTGGGACAGGAGTGGTGATGCGTCATGCGGGAGCCGTGAAATACAGTGGGTGAGGCGTTGAGTCTCTCTTTCGTTTTGCGTCTGAGCCGGTCTTTTGTCACTCTCGGTCGCGCTCGGATACTGGCAGACAAACTGAGCTCATAACTTAGACTCCATTTCGACGATGAAAAACCAATTTGTGCGATTCTTGATGGTAGCGCTCGTGGGGGCGACCGCTTGCTCGATGCTTTCGCTCGCTGTCGCTGAACCGGCGTTTGAATTCCGTGAAGTTAACAACGGCACAGGGCTGGAGCTGCAGGAAAACGGCAAGCCGGTTTATGTCTATAATTACGGCCTGATCCTGGCCCCGGGCTCGGCCGAAAGGATGCGGCGCTCGTCTTACCTGCACCCGGTTTATGCCCCGGATGGCACGGTGCTGACTGACGATTTCAACCGGGACCACCCTCATCACCGGGGCATTTTCTGGGCCTGGGAAGTCGTCACGGTCAACGGCAAGACCGACGACGTGTGGACGGTGAAAGGATTCAGGCAGAAGTTCGTCCGCTGGAAAGCGCGAGAAACCAACGGCCCCCTGGCACGCCTGGCGGTCGAGAATGGCTGGTACGACGGCGACCGGAAATTCGTGAAGGAAGAAGTGGAAATCGTGGCGCATCCGGCGAAGAAGACCCAGTGGATCTTGGATTTTACGCTGAGCTTCGAGGCGCTCGACCAACCGGTGGTGATCGTCGGCACACCCGACAGCCAGAAAGGATACGGGGGGTTCGCTTTTCGAACTGCTCCGCGTGACGGCGGCGCCGCGCAAACAATCATTCGCACGGATACAGGGATCAGCGAGAAAGACGGCGTGCTGTCCCGCCATCCCTGGGCGGAGATCGCCGGCAGCTTCAATGGCACGGAAGCCGGCGTTCGCATCGAAGACAACCCTTCGAATCCGGGTTATCCCACCAACGGTTGGCTGATGCGCCACAGCTTCGCCCTGCTGAATGTCTCCTACCCCGGCCTCGAACCCGTCACACTCCAACCCGGCAAACCGCTCGTGCTGAAATATCGCGTCATCCTCTTCCTGGGCAAAACGGCAAAGCCGGAGTGATGTCCACCGCAGATCAGTCGCTCGCTGCGTGCACTGTCCGCGCCTTCACATAATCATTCATTACCGCCTCGCGCAACAGCGGTGGCGGGACTAACCCCTGCGACAGGATGAAGTCATGGTAGCTCTGGCGGTCGAAGCTCTTGCCTAGCATCCGCTCGGCGTCCGTACGCAACTCCATCAACCGCGAGTAGCCAACAAAATATGATGGCGCCTGCCCCGGCGCCCAGAAGGTGTAACGCTCCACCTCCTCGGTCGCCATGGCGTGCGACAAGATCACTTCGTCCTCCAGCACATGATACGCTTCCTCGCGTGTCATTCGGCCTAACTGCAGCGAGGGATCCAGGAACGCCCGAGCCGCGCGCATGAGCCGGTGCTGCAGCGCGATGAGCTGGCCATCGAGCGGCTCGTACGGCTTCAACTCCGCTTCGGCGTACAGTGCCCAGCCTTCGACATTCACGCTGTTGAACGCAAACAAGGCACGCGCGAGCGAAACGCCCTTCTCGATCACTGCCGCGAACTGCAGTTCGTGGCCGGGCCGGGCTTCGTGCGCGCTGAGCGTCCACGAGGCGGCATCGAATGTGAAATCGTCAAGACCCAGGTCGCCCTTTCCGGTCGCCGACGGGATCCGCAACGGCAGCACAAAGGCCCCTTGCTCGCCGGTGTTCCCGATCAGGCGGGGGATGTCCATGTGCGGCGCCGGCGTGGCTGCCGTCTCCGCTTCCGAAGCGATCCGAAACTTCGTCTTGTGCTGCGGCAGGGTGACGATGTGGTTCGCGGCGATTATCTGCTCGATCTCTTTCATCCGTGCTTCGTAGTGCGGAAGGATGGCGTCACCGGCGAACTGCTGCTTCTTCAATTCGCGGATCACGTCGCGATAGTCGGTCGATGTGAATCCCTTCTCCTTCGCCACGAGCGGCGCAAGCGCATTCATCTCGTTCTGGATCTCTCGGAACGACGTCTTCGCGCGGCTGATTAGCTCTTCGACCGGCATGTTATTGCCGAACTGCTTGAGCGAAAAGCGATACAGCTCTGGCGGCTGGCGGAAATCGGTCGTCGCCCGAGGCATGACGTCGCTCTGGAGGAAACCTTCGTACTCATCGACCTGCTTCTTCAATTCAGCGAACAGCGCTTCGTAGCCGGCGACCTTAAACTTCTTGAACAATTCATCTACCCCCGCCACATAACGCGGGCTGTTGCCCATGTCCTTGACAACGTTGTCCTTGAAAGGTCCGACGAGACCTTTGTCGGCAAAATGAGCGCGGGTGTAAGCCATCGCCTGGCGCGTTAGGGGCGTAGTCCCGGGCTCCAGCCCCACATACTTGCGCAGGCGGACGAGCGCCGCGCGGCGGCGTTCCGGCGCTACCTGCTCGTCGAGCAGCCCGCGCAGACCCTGGAAGACGGTCTGCGGAACGTCGAAGTAGGGGAGGTTGTACTTTTCGCCAAGGCGGGTGCCTTCAATCTTGAGTTTCGCCGAGTTGGTCAGAATCTGCAGATCCTGGCGGATGGACGAGTCTTTCTCAGTTGCCAGCCTTGCGTCGAGTTGCTGAATGGCAACGTCGAGGTCAGCAATTGTCCGGGCGTTAATGTCGAGCGGCAACGTGGTCACATCGGTGTCATGCCCCTCGACCCCGAACCGCGAGGCAGTCTCGGGCGCGTAGTTCGCCAGGACCGTAAGCAGGATCGCGGAATTGGTGTTGCTCCGCTCCACCCACTCGGGTGAGGGTGCGGCGAATACCGGCAACGCGATGGCGAGAAGAACGACGGCTGTCAATCGGCTGATTGGCATAAGCACTGATAGGTTCATGACCGCCGGCGGAGATGCAACAAAGTCGCCAAGCCCACCAGCAAATGGATACGAATCAACTTCTAACCTTCAAACCCGCGGAGCGCAAGTGGCAGGCAAACCCTCCAAGGCCAACGCGAAGAGCCAGAGCGCTGCCCGTTTCGATTTCCTGCTTGGCGAGGCAGCGCCAGCCTCATACAAAGGGCGCGGTTTCTATGGGTAACCGGCGCCAATCGGACTTTGCCAATGCCATGGTGCTCAGCCTGGCATTGGTCGCAACGTTATTTCTGGTCGAAGGGATAACGCTCGTGTTCGGTCTGCCCCTGCAGCGGTTTGGCATCGTGCCCCGGACCGAGGCTGGGCTGCCTGGCATCCTTTTCGCCCCGCTGCTCCATGCAAGCCTAAGGCACGTGCTGTCGAACGCCCTCCCGCTGTTCGTGCTGCTGGTGCTGCTGCTGAGCAACCGGGCGTATCGGCCCTACAGCACACTGGCGTGGATCTGGGGTGCGAGCGGCCTCGGCACGTGGTTGATTGGCCGCGGCAACGCCGTGCATATCGGCGCCAGTTCAGTCGTTTTTGGGCTCGCGGCGTTCCTTATCGTGGCCGGCTTTCTCATGCGAAGTTGGCGCTCGGCATTCGTGGCGCTTTTTGTCGCTGTGTGTTACGGCGGCATTTTCTACGGGATTCTTCCCCAGGCCGGCCCGATTTCCTGGGAAGGGCATCTGTGTGGCGCCGTGGCCGGAGCCTGGTCGGCGGCGAGGCTGAAACGGTAAGTCCAAAATCCCAAACCTCCATAAACAGCCGTGAAGAACTTTCGGCGGCGAAGTCTTGTTTCGCCGAGGAGGGAGTTAGTAGAATGCATTTTTATGCGTTCGGCCAGACACAAGCGGCGCTCAGCCCGGGCAGCGGGAGGCACGGTCTCTCGTCGCGCACCCAGGGTGATGGTGCTGGGAGTCGGCGCGTTTGCACACAGCACTGCGCAAATCCTTAAAGAGTCTGGAGCGGAAGTCTCGACCTATCTAACCCGCAATTATGCACATCACGCGCCTTCGCTGGCCGGTCCGGTTTACCGTCGCGACCAGTTTCCGTCACCGGTCCCTTTGCTGCTGGAAAACGCGGTGGACCTCGTGGTGCCAATGTCGATTGATTGGGCTCAGGCGCCCTGGAAAGACGAATTGCTCGCCGCAAAGGTGCCGATCTTTTCTCCAACCGGTGAAGCAATGAGAATCGAGCGCGATCGGGATTTTGCCCGGACGCTCTGCCATCGGTTCAAGGTGCCGTTTCCGCAGGCGCATGTGGCCCGGAACCGGCTGGAAGCCGAAGCGCTGCTGCGAAAACACCGGCGCCCGTTTGTGATCAAGAACCCGTTGTGTTCGCCCACCAGCCCCATTCATACAATCCTTTGCGAAACACTGGAGGACACCCGTTCGTGGCTCCAGGAGCTTGATTACGCCGAAGGAGTTTTCCTGCAGGAATATCTGGGCCGCAAGGAAGCGGGCCACATAGCGTTGGTGAGCGGCGGCGAGCTTTATTCTCTGGTGACCAACCAGGAATACAAACGGGCGTTCGCCGGGAACATGGGCATTGTCGCGGGCGCCCCGCTGGGCGGCCTGGTCGAGAAGGACCCGGGGGACAAGTATGGGCTGGCGCACGAACTGCTCGAACCGCTGCTGCCATGGTTTCGCGAGGTAAAATACCACGGCCCGATCCAGGTAACCGCCATCCACCACAAAAAGCGGTGGCATGTGCTCGAGTACAACGTCCGCATCGGGGTGACCTCGGGAGCAATGCTGCTACGCTTGCTGGCCAACCCGGCCGAAGTCTTGCTCCTCACGGCGCAAAACAAGAGACTGGATGTAAAGTTTGCCGAGGGACGCGACTTCGGCTGTTCGGTGACATTGGCCGGTTACGGATATCCGTACGTCTGGCTCCAGGGACCCGCGGTCCCGGTGGAGCGAAATGGAGAATTCGATTGCGATGTGTGGTGGAATGAAGTCACGCCTGACGGAAATGGCGGGCTGATGGCGACCGGACATCGCATCGCGGATGTGATTGGTTTTGGCGGAGATTTGAATGAAGCCGCGAGGGCGGCCTACAGGAATATCAGCAAAATTCGCACCCTTGGCAGCTACTACCGCCGGGACATTGGCCAAAGCCTCTGGCCGCCCGGGCATGATTAGCCTTCGTCTTATGACTCCTTTACCGCTTGATGTTCTTGAGCGTCAGAGCTCAGCACCAAAAAACTCCGCCTTGGAAGCGACCGAATTGCATAAGCAGGAGCCTGCTGTGCGCGGCCTCTCCGACCTGCCGCCACGACCGGCCTGGATCGAAATCGACCTCCGCCGTCTCAGGCGGAATTTTCAACTGATTACCCAGTACATACCCGCCGGCCTGCAGCTGCTCGCAGTTGTGAAGGACGAGGCCTACGGCCATGGCGCGCTGGCAGTGGCAAAGATTGCGCTGGCGAGCGGCGCGACTTGGCTCGGCTTGAGTACGCTGCACGAAGCAATCACTTTGCGGGAGCGGGGGATTCGCACGCCCATCTTGCTTTTGGGCGACCGCCAGGCAGACGAGTTGCCGTGGTGCATCGCTCATGATTTGACCTGCTGCGTCAGTGAGAGCGACTCGGCGGCGCGTCTGAGCCATTTGGCTATCCGCACCGGCAAAACTGTGCCGATCCACCTTAAAATCAACACCGGGATGAACCGGTATGGGGTGCGCTGGGACCAGGTTGGGCGTCTCGCTGAATTCCTGGCCAGGACGAAGGGCCTCGCGGTGGGAGGCATTCTGAGCCACTTCGCCCAATCCGACGAGGCCGACAAGACCTTCGCCCTGCTGCAATTGGCCCGGTTTCAAGAAGCACTCAAGGGGGTGGCCGCGAGCGGGTTGCTAGTCGGTTGCCGTCACCTATGCAACAGCGGCGGGTTTTTGGATTTGCCCCAGGCGCATTTCGAGATGGTGCGACTGGGCATCCTGCCGTTAGGAGTTTATCCTTCCTCCGTCTGCCGGCGAGTTCCCGGGATCCAACCGGTGATGACGGTCAAGGCCCGGATCGCGAACGTCCAATGCTTGCAGCCCGGCGACTCCGTCGGCTATGGAATGCGCTACACCGCAACTGTTCCGCGGCGTATCGCCGTGCTGCCCATCGGATACGGGGATGGCTTTCCACGCGTGCGGAATCAGGGATTCGCCCTGGTCGGAGGCCGGCGCGCCCCGCTCGTTGGGGGGGTCGCGATGGACGCCTTAACCGTGGACATCACCGAGATTCCCGCCGCCCGGCCATGGGACGAGGCGGTCCTGATGGGACGGCAGGGTGATGACGAGATCACCGTTCACGAAATTGCGAAACTGAAGAACTCTGTTTCTTACGACGTGCTGACAAGCTGGCGCGCGCGGCTGCCGAGAGTCTATCTCGATGCGGAGACGGAGGCATGAGGCTCCTTTTTTCCGAGAGCGAAGCCGATTACGCCCACTATGTTTTTCCGTACGCAATATGGGCGTTTCCAGAGCCAGACGAGACCCCCGCCGACCTCTTTAACCTGGGTTTCCTTCCATCGTCACGCAACCTGGACCGGTTCTATCTGTGTCGCCAGGTGCGGATCGCCCTGCGCCAATTCCGGCCCTCTTCGGAAAACCGGCGGGTCCTGCGCAAAGGCACGAGCATCGGCGCCCGGCTCATTCCCCGGGCGGAATTTGATTACACGCCCCAGCGGCGCCAGTTCTATAAAACCTACTCTGATATCAAATTCGGCAAAGACGTAATGTCGCTGGAGCGTTTGGATTCGCTCTTCAGCGGTAAAATCATTTCGCACCTGCTGTTGTTCACGGATGCGAACACCGGCGCCGAGGTGGGAACGGTTTGCCTTTACATTGAGCCGAGCGCGATGGCGTACTATTATTATGCCTTCTACGACCTCAATTATTACACCCGCAATTTAGGGATGTATATGATGGCCAGCGCAGTCGGGTTGTTCGCCGAGCGAGGCTTTGCTTTTCTTTACCTGGGGTCGTGCTATCAACCGAATGCGCTGTACAAGACCCAGTTCAACGGGGCGCAGTTCTTCACCGGTTCACGCTGGTCTGAAAACCTCGAGGAACTGAAATTCCTCCTCAAGCGCGATGAGCCGGAACACCACTTGTTGGAGAGCGAAGAGTATCTCAAAATCTTTTGCGGGAACGACTTGGCGCAACTGGCACGTGGCACTGCGTTCCGCATGCAGATCAAATGAAAGTCGCGACACCCGAAACCAGGGAAACCTCTCCAGCGGAGATGCGGGCTCAAGTGCTTGCCGGGTTGACCCGCGAGCCGCTGGATGTGCTCGTGATCGGCGGAGGCATTGTCGGAGCCGGCGTGACGCGTGACGCGGCGATGCGCGGATTGCGAGTAGGGCTGGTGGAGCAACACGATTTTGCCTACGGAACCAGCAGCCGTTCGAGCCGTTTGCTGCACGGCGGCTTGCGTTACCTGGCACAGGGGCGGCTCGGTCTGGTGCACGCGGCCAGCACGGAAAAGAAAATCATTCACTACATTGCACCACACCTCGCCGAGCCGCTGCCGTTCATTTTTCCGACTTATCGCGGCAACCGGGAATGGGTGCTGTGGCAATTGAAAATCGGTGTGAAGCTCTATGACCTGTTGTGCGGGGGACGCAACTTCGGAAATTCGACCTGGCTGAGCCGAGAGCAGGCGATGCAGAAGGTGCCGGGCTTGAGGCTGGAGGGCTTGAACGGCGCGGTGCGTTATTACGATGGGTTCACAAATGACGCGCGGCTCACGCTGGACACGCTACGTTCAGCGGCCAACCATGGCGCTCTGCTGCTGAATTACTGCCGGTTTACCAACGGGAACAATCAAGGTCTTTGGCATTGTGAAGTAGAGCCGGAATCCGCAGGGCGCCCACAGAAGATTCTGGCACGCGCGGTGGTCAACGCCACCGGGCCGTGGGCCGGTGGCGTGCCGCACAGCCGGGTCAAATTGCGCATGACCAAAGGCGTTCACCTCGTGGTGGACCGGTCGCGACTGCCGGTGCCGGAGACAGTGGTGATGACGGAAGGCAAACGCATTCTCTTTGCCATTCCCTGGGGCGAACGCACCATTGTCGGCACCACCGATACTGATTACCGGGGTTCGCTCGAAGACGTCCGCGCCGAACCGGCGGACATCAGCTATCTGCTGGAGGTAACCAATCGGTTTTTCCCGGGAACCAGCTTGGCTGAGCCAGACGTAATAAGCACCTGGGCGGGTGTGCGGCCGCTACTGGCCCAGCCCAACGGCGAACCGTCAGATGTCTCGCGCTCTCATGAAATCCGGCACCCGGAGCCCGGTTGGTGGGATGTTGCCGGGGGCAAACTCACGACGCACCGCCTGATGGCCGAGCAGACCGTAGATAAAATCGCCAAGACTTTAAGGGGGTCGGAGAAATCAGAAGGGATCAACAGGTTAGCCGGCCTGGGGGAATCTCGCACTGCAACCGAACCGCTGCTGCCGGCGGCTGAGACGGCGGGAGTGAGTGGCATCCTGCCTCCCAAGCCAAGTCGCCGAGCGGTTGAGCACTACATCAGCCGCGAATGGGCGTCGCACCTGGAGGACGTGATGCTGCGCCGCACAGGTTGGCATTATTATTTCAGGGACGCCCCACAAAAGGCACAGTTTGTGGCCGACTGGATGGCCGAGTTTCTGGACTGGCCGGCCGAGACCCGAACGGCCGAGCTGGAGCGATACGCGCACGTGACCGGTGCTCTGAACCCAAGTGGCCCAGCGAGCCCAAACGCGGCAGTGCCAACTCGGCACGCTCCGCAATGACCCGAAGGCCGCTCAGGAATCTCCTAGTCGCGCGAGCGGGCTCGTTGAGCTTACGTTCTGAATATGATGCTGCGTCGCGACCAGAGCGAGTCTCCCACTCCTCCCCAGTCTTTCGCTGCGACGAAATTCAGTCAGCCACTCGCCGACCTTAAACGTCGCCAGGAACTGCCCGCTTATAGTTCATCAATTCTCAGCGCAGGCGCGTTTTTACTGACCGAATCGCTTGAGTCGCCACCATTCGGCTCGACGGCAGATCCCCTTTCCGCCCCTCCCTGGCAACGACTCGCTTCGGAGTCCAGTGACGTCTTGCCGGCCAGCAATCCGCTCTCCTTCAGACAATGGCTTAACTCGACGATAGCCTCGGAATCCCGATCCCGCCTGGCCGCCTGGCCCCGATTCTCCGCCGCCGTGCGGTCCATACGCGGCCGCTGGTAAGTAACCGCGGGGCGCCGGTCCCGGGGTTACCGATGTTGAGTTGTTTCTTCTTGCGCCCGACGGCGGGGATTGCAAACGTTTTCTCATGACATCCATGAATCGCCGAGCCTTTCTCAAAGGAGCCGCTGCGGGCGCTGTCGTTTTTGCCTGCCGGAGCGACGGCCGGTCCGCAACTAAGGATTTGGAGCCGATTCGCGCCGAGATTAGGAAACGCCACAGCGAGAGTGTGCGACGGCTGCAACAATGGATTCATCAGCCGTCGATTGCTGCCGAAAATCGTGAAGTGTCTGAAGGCTGCAAGCTGATGATGCAGTTGCTGCGGGAGGCGGGGTTTCAGCAGGCCACGCGAGTGCCGACCGACGGCCAGCCGGGCGTCTTCGCGACACTGGATGCGGGCGCGCCACGCACTATCGGGTTGTATTTCATGTATGACGTGAAGCAAGTGGACCCGGCAGAGTGGTCTTCGCCGCCCTGGTCGGCGACGTTGTTAAACAAGCCAGGCCTGGGCCAGGTGGTCGTAGGGCGCGGCGCCGTGAACCAAAAAGGACCGCAGGCGGCGATGCTCGCCGCGCTGCACGCGATCCGCGGCGCCGGGCGCAAAATCCCAGTCAACCTGGTGCTCGTCGCCGAAGGGGAGGAGGAAATCGGCTCGCCGCATTTTCCACAAATCGTCGGTCGACCCGAGATCCGGGCGGCGCTGGCGCGTTGCGCCGGCATCTTCATGCCTTCCGCGAGTCAGGACCTCGATGGCGTTGTCACGATCGATCTCGGCGCCAAAGGAGTGATCGAACTTGAACTCGTCTCGAGTGGCGAAAAATGGGGACGCGGTCCCCGCAAGGACATTCACTCGTCAAACAAAGCACGGCTTGATAGCCCCGCCTGGCACCTCGTTCAGGCGCTCACCACTCTCGTGTCGAAGGACGGAAATACGCCGGCCATCGAAGGCTTCGCCGACAAGGCGCGGCCCATCAGCGCGGCCGAAAAGGCGATGGTAGCGGAAGGGGCGCGCCGGATGAGCGAGGCGCAAACGAAGAAGCTGTTAAGCGTCGAACATTGGGTCGACGACGTCGTCTGGGAAGAGGCCCTCGAAAGGCTGGTGTCCCGCCCGACCGTAAACATCGAGGGATTGGTAGGAGGCTACACAGGGCCCGGCGGCAAAACGATCCTGCCGCACCGAGCGGTAGCCAAACTCGATCTGCGGTTGGTGCCGGACATGACGGCACAGGAGGCGCTCACCGCATTGAAACAGCACCTGGCTAAACGAGGCTTTGGCGATATCGAGGTGAACATGACCGGCGGATATGATCCGAACAGCACTCCGGCAGATTCCGGGCTGGTGCAGGCACAAACCGCAGTCTACCGCCGGCATAGCATTGATCCCCTGCTTTGGCCACGGAGCGCCGGCTCCTGGCCCGGCTATGTCTTCACGAACCCGCCACTCCGGTTGCCGGCCGGCCATTTCGGCTTGGGCCACGGCAGCGGCGCTCACGCACCGGATGAGTATTACGTCATTGAGTCCACGAACCGGCAAATCGAAGGCATCGACGGCGCCGTATTTTCCTTCGTCGAGTATCTCCATGAGTTGGGTGCAGGATAAACACAAATCCGATTATGAGTGAGCCTGTTATCTTCCAGAAATCGCCCATCGTGCAAAAAGTCGAGCCCGGCACCTACTGGTGGTGCGCGTGCGGACGGTCAAGAAGCCAACCCTTCTGCGACGGTTCGCATAAAGGCACAGGGCTTGGGCCAAAGCAGGTGGAAATCACCGCAGCCAAAACGGTCGCCTGGTGCGCCTGCAAGCATTCGCACACGACCCCGTTTTGCGATGGGACACACGCCAGTTTATAACCTCTGGCGCCGCCAAAACGTTAAAACGTTAACCGTTGGGTGTCACAGCACGCCTTCTTAACGATTTAACGTTTTAACGTTTTAGCACGTAGGCGTGTCAGCCTTTGCGTTTAAACAGCCCGCTCGTGTCGGCGAGGTTGAGCTCGGAGAGATCGAGTCCCGCGCCGGGGTCGCGCTCCTGAGCACGCACCATTTGCTCGGCGACCTGTGCGGCGGCGGGAACAGCGTAGTATTTGACGACACCGACGCTCACCTGCGCCTTGAAGATAATCACCATCAGGCAATTCTCGTCGACACAGATCACAAACATGCTGAACTTTTCGCCTTGCTGATAAACACTGTTGAAGCTGGTTTCGTGGACGAGGTTGGCAATGGTTTGGTTGGCCATGAAGGCGCCCGACGCCAGCGCGGCAATGGTGGTGGTGTCGAACTGCCGGGCATCGCCCTGGCTGGTGAGCAGGAAACCGCCCTTGTCGATGATCAAAGCGGTCGTGGCGTCGCTCTTTTCGAGCAACTCCCGCAAGGCGTCATCGAGGCGCTCGATGTCCTCCTCAATAAGTTGAGGCAGCGTGGCCATGTCATGCGTACTGCGGGGTGCCCTGGCTGACGAACTTGTGCAACAACATTCGGGTGATCATGTTGAGCGTCTCGAACACGCCTTCACACTTGTGCGCGACGGAAGAGAAAGATGGCACCTGCACCTCGCGGTTGTTGAGCAGGAACTCCATGTACTCGGCCGGGGCCACGTTGGGCAGATCCCGCTTGTTGTACTGCAAGACGTAAGGGATTTCGGCAAGGTTGAGCTTGAGTGCTTTCAGGTTCTCGTCGAGGTTAGTAAAGCTCTCCACGTTTTCGGACATTTTCTCGTATTGGGAATCGGCGACAAAGACGATGCCATCGACGCCGCGGAGGACGAGTTGCCGGGTGGTGTTGTAGATGACCTGCCCGGGAACGGTGTAAAGCTGAAACTTCGTCTTGAAGCCTTTGATCGACATGGCTTCGATGGGCAGGAAATCGAAGAACAGCGTGCGGTCCGAACTCGTGGCCAACGAGACCAGCTTGCCTTTATTGCCAGCGGCGGTCTGCACATGATCGTGGACTTGGACCAGGTTGGTGGTCTTGCCGCCCATCGCCGGTCCGTAATAGACGATTTTGACCTGCAGCTCTTTTGTCGCCTGATTGATTATCGCCATATGGTTATCTTGGTTTGTGATCCAGTTCGGCGGCCAGCGCCGCCAGTTGACCCGTCGGGAGCGGTTCGCCCGCTTTCCCGAAGGCCGCGAAGAAAATCGAATGCACCCGGAAAATCTTCCAGGGGACATTCCCGACTGTGAAATTCAGGTTGTTTAACTCGCCCATGCGCAGTTCCTTGGTGCACTGGCTGACCTTTCCGAAAATCTGAGGAAGGAAAGCCGCCAGGGTGTCGGCGTTCAGCTCGGGCGGGAGGCGGTTGGCCACCATCAGGCCGTCCGGCAAGGCGATCAAGGCGCCCAAGACTCCCTCCAATGCCGCCGCGCGCGAGACCACCTCGTTGGGTGTCGCGTACTTCTCCACGAACTTGGTTCCCGGCGTCGGCGTGGCACGTTTGACCTCGCTGCGATCCACCCGTGCCGTGTCGGAAGTTTCCTCCCACACGTAGAAATTGGTATCGGCAGGCCGCGCGGTCGCTGCCGCCACCGGCACGCCGGTTTCGGGCCGCGGGAATCCGAAAAACAGGTTGGGGATTTCCTCGTCCACCGTCACCTTCTGCTGATGCTTGGCGGCTTCGTGTTGGCGGCTCAAGAACAGTGGAGCAACGACTTTCAAAGGGAGCTCAAGCACCACTCCGTCGTTTGCGGACGCGGCCGGCAGAATGGCCGGCTTGATCCACGAGCGCAGCGTTTTCCAGGAGAAAGAAATCCGGCCTTGCTTGAGGGCCTGCTCGACCGCGTTGGCGGGGAGTGCCACTTTCGCCTCAACCAGCTTCAGATCGACGAGTTCCTTGCGGACAGCGTCCGGCCACGCATCGGCCAGACTGGCGAGACCGACGATCAGTGGCTCTGCCACGCTCACCGGCCGGGCCGGCTGAGCAGCAGAAGCCGGCACCCGGGCCGCCTCAACGTCGCTCAAACCCAGCGACTCATCCGGCGCCGAAATGTTGTTGGATGCAGGTGGAGGTTGTGGGACCGGCGGAGTCGGCGGAGAAAGAGGTGTTAGACGCGGGGCTGCCGCCGCCGGGGACGCCGGTTGCGCAGGAACGAGCTTTTGCCGAAGAGGCGTCAGCGGTATCGCCGCGGCCGGCGCTGGGGCAGAGGGTGCGGCCTTTGGCCGCAGCGGGGTCAAAGGTATTGCAGCGCTCGGTGGCGGCGGAGTGGGCGCAACGGTCAAATTAGCGCGAGCGGGAGCGACCGGCGTAGCGGGCAGGTTTGTTCGAGCCGGCGCGACGGGCGTAGCCGGCAGCGCAGGCGGCGGGGCCGTATGCCGCGGGGGCATCGGAGCAGGCGGTTCGGAGGTCCGCGAAGCGGGACCGACCGAGAACACCAGGCCCTGGCCATCGCCATCGAAAGGGCTGCTGATGTCGGCGGGCACTTCGATCTGTCGCTGCACGCGCCGGCGAGTAATTAACGCCGGGTTCAGGCGGGAGAGGATATCGGCCAGGGGCAGAGCGACCAGTACCCTGTCGCGATCGTTCTCGACCGTGAACACTTCGGGCGCAGCCTGGCGCAATTCACCAAATGAAACTCTGACTGCGCCTCGGGAGAGTTGGGCAAGGATTTTCTCCAACGGCACCGAAATGGTCATGCTGCCGACGTCGGGCTGGCGCACTCGTGGCTGCAATTCCAAGGGCAGATTATTAAGAATGTTTTGCAGCGAGAGCTCCACCCCTCTGCCGTTCTGGTGCGCCACTGGCCGGGAGGCTGGCGCCAATCGTGGGTTGCGGCTGCCGGCAGGCGAGACCGGATAAGGCATCTGAGATTCGAGTTCCGGCTCGTTTGCTACCTCCCCGGGCTCGGGCGTATAGTCGCCTCCGGCTGGGGGGCCCTGCGGCTTGCGCATCAAATTTTTAAGGAAGCCAAACATATTGGTCTGTTTCGGTTGAACTGCTTCTGGGCGCAACGTTTGCAGGAAGCATGCCATTGAAGGCACAAAGCGCCCGACAGGAGAGCTCCAACCCCACTGTCCCGCCGCAACCCCACGCTAAGCCGGAGGTGCCCGCACCGTCCACGCAAGCTCGCCAGCCCTAGCGGCATGTCGTCAAGGTTGCCAAAGACGGTCAGCAACAGCCGGCTGGGAGCGCCGTTTCGCAGACTTAAGGGTGGTCCCCGTTGTCTCATCACTGGACTGGGGTTGTCTCATTGCTGCCTGTCTTTCCGCCCTTTGAAGGGGCTTCGAACGAAGATCTCCGCATGCCACTGGAAACGTGAAATGCCCAGAAACGAGGCTGTGGGAAGGATTCTCAAAATTGATTAGGCCCACAAATCCATGCGAACATCACGATTACCCTCGCGGAAAGGCAGCGATTCTGAGGGTTGAGCCGCCGGGAGCGACCCGAGTGTTGCCGCCCCCTGGGCCGGCCTGAAAGCGGTTGATTGGGCAAAGCCTGGCGAAATTTTAAGATTGGCGGCGAGCAGGGAACAGGCTTTGCTATGAGACGTCAGCGGAAGCCGCTTAGGTTTTGATGTTTGAGACGGGATCGACCAGGATCACGAGATGACTCAGGAAGCAAAACAGACGCGCCCCAAGATTCTCATTGTTGATGATGACGCGGGGCTGGTGGAGACTTATCGCGGCCTGCTCGCGGCGTTGCCTAGCCAACCCGAGGTTTTCAGCGCGAGCACGGGGGCGCGCGCGCTTTCCATGCTCAGGGCGGATTCGTTCCGGCTGCTGGTCTGCGACCTGCGCATGCCAAAGATGGACGGGATCCAGGTGCTTTCGATTGTCCGCCGAAGCTTTCCGGAGCTACGCACCGTGGTGATCACCGGGGTGCAGGACGAACAGTTTCGGTCCCGCGCTTATGCCCTCGGGGTGGACATGTATTGGCTCAAACCCAACACCAGGCAGGACATGGAGATGTTCCTCCAATGCATCGAGTCGCTGCTCGGACGCGATGGCGAGGGGGGCTTCCGCGGCGTCCAAAGCAAGGGTTTGATGGATATTCTGCAAATGGAATCGCTGTCGCAGAGCTCGACGGTACTGCGCGTGACGCGCGGCTCGCTGGTCGGCCGCCTCTGGTTCCAAAGCGGCGAGTTGGTGGACGCTGAGACGGAAGGCGCGCGCGGGGAAGCCGCGTTCCAGAGAATCCTGGGATGGAAATCCGGCACGTTCGAAAACCTGCCGCCGGAGCCCGCCCGGGAGCGCACCATTACCAAACCGCTCAACGCGTTGCTCCTGGAGACCGCCCAGGCGATGGATGAAATCGCGGCGCCGGAACACACCACGTCTCCCGAAGAGGCCGAGCAGGCGGACCACCGCCATACCGTTTGGCGCCTGGCAGCGTTAACGCGCGAAGGCGCGGATTTCGTGGTCTCGCTGGACGAAGCGGCGCCGGGCAACGCCGTCGGTTGGGGCACTGACGCCACGCAAGAAATCGGACGCTGGATGGGACAGGTGCAGGCGTCCTGCCAGCATTTGGCGCAACGGCTTGAAGCGGGTCCGTGGTCGCATCTCGAAGGCAAAGGCCTTAGCCAGCGGATCGTCATGCTTTCGCACGAGGGGAAGGCCTTCCTGGTTGGGTGGCCGGCGAGCGCGGAGGCCTCGCGCCTGAGGGATCAAAGCAGAAAACTGGTGGCGTCATGGGAATCTTAAAGCTATTTGCGAAAGCCAGTCCCGACGTCCAAAGGCTGCCCCATGGAAGTGTGACGCTGGACCGCGACGCCAATATTATTGCGACGACGATCCCGTCCGCGTTCGGTCCGGAAATGCTGCAGGAAATCGGCACCCACATCCTCGGCCTGTTCCGCGAGGCGCGCAAGGCCCAGATGCCGCTCACGGAGCTCAACCTCCATTTTGCCAGCTTGCAGATCACCGCTCGTGAAATGCGAGGCGGCGCTGTCGTTTTTCTCAAGCCTAAAGATTTGTTCAAAGCCTCACCCAAAAACTGAACCTCAGCCTATGAGCACAAACAAAAAAGTCGAAGTTCTCATCTCGCGGATGGAAAACCATCTTGAATGCTGGAAACAGTTCAACCAGTTCGTCACCCTCGCGCGCAGCAAGAAGTTCAGCAACGAGGATGAGCACGAGTTCCTCGAAGTCAAAAGCGTCCTGGTCCAGGAGCTGGAGTTGATCCTCTCGTCCGTCGAGGTCACCTCCCCCAGCCGCACCGAAGTGCACGACCTCGTCGGCAATGCGCCCTCCCTGCGCTACCTCAGCGAGATGAACGAAGGCGTGTTGCGCAACCTCGAGAATCAGTGGCACAAAATCTACATCGGCTGGCACGCCGTTCTCGGCCAACTAAAAGTCCGTCAGGGGGAGGATGATTCCAAGGGCGGCCTCAGCTCGATGTTCGGCAAGAAGGAAAAGTAGGGGCATTAGGGGAAAGTTAATAGTGGGTAGACGACCGTGGCACGGCTCCACTATCCGTCAGCCAGCTTTCCCCGTGCGGCTGCCTTCCCCTGCCCTTTGCAGCTTGCTTTTTTCCCGCCATTTTCGTCTCTGCCCGGATGCCACTTTGGTTTGTCATTGCCGTACTGGGTATTATTGAAGGAATAACTGAATTCCTGCCAGTCTCCTCAACAGGACATTTATTGATCGCCGAACACTGGCTGGGCCTGCACCAGAGTGACCTCTTCAACATTGTCATCCAGTGCGGAGCCGTCATCGCCGTACTGCCGCTGTTCCCAGACCGCCTCCACCAGTTCATATTCAAGTGGCGCGAACGGCAGACACTGGATTATCTGGTGAAGCTCTCAACCGCGTTCGTCATAACGGGCATTGGAGGCTTCCTTATGGACAAGAAAGACTTCAAACTTAAGGACAATCCCGTCCCGATCGCAGTCGCTATGTTCATCGGCGGAGTCGCCTTCATCGTCGTTGAAACCGTGCTGCGCAGCCGGTCTCCAAAAAACGAGGTCACCTGGCCGATCGTCGTCGCCGTCGGCCTTGGCCAACTGCTGGCCGCCGGGTTCCCCGGCACCTCCCGATCAGGCGCGACCATCCTGCTGGCGTTGGTGCTGGGTCTGAATCGCATCGCTGCCACCGAGTTCACCTTCCTGGTTGGGATACCGACGATGCTGGCAGCGGGCGGGCTCAAGATATTCAAAGCCATTCACCATAGCACTGGCGGGCCGCCGGAGAATTGGGGAATGGTGGGGTTGGGTTTCGCCGTCGCCGCGGTGGTCTCGTTTATCACTGTGAGGTGGCTCTTGCGTTATATCCAAACCCACACGTTTATCGTCTTTGGTTGGTACCGGATCGCGCTCGCGGCGCTGATTGCAGCTCTTCTGTTGCTTGCGCCCGTTGAAACAAAACACTCGGAACGCTCGCAAGTCGAAGCGCCCCGATCAGCTCCAGCCTTTCCGGCTCCGAACACCCCGCGGGGCGGCTGACGCCTATACAGGCGGGCAACCGCCGTCTGCTTGCAGCCGCTTTGGCGGGCTTTGGAGGTGATATTCCTATGCGCCCAATTGGAGCCGTTTATCCGCCTCGAGCATCGCCTTGAGGTTGGGCCACTCCACTTCGTTCATGTCGTTGAACGCATTCAAGTACACCGCGACGACCTCGGGAGGGTATTTCACGAGCACAGCATCGACGGCAGCGCGCAGCTTGGCGTCGTCCGTGGCCGCCGGCAGGTCTTCAACGACTCCGTCTTTGTGCTCGATGCCCAGCGCGTTCAGGAAATCCACCAGCATGCCATTATACTTCTTGAGCAGCCAGGCGCGGATCAGGTTGGCGGAGACCAGCTCGAGCGCGGGGCGGGCCAGCGTGGTAAGCATGGCCGCGTGCCGCTGGGGACGCGGCTGACGCTCCAGGAAAACCGGCCTGAGCTTGCGGGCTTCCGCCACGGCGCTGAGCGTGGCGCGATAGAGCGGCTTGTCCGATTCGTAAGCGTAAGCAAGGATAGCCTGGGAAAGACCCGGCGACATGAAACCGATGAGTTCGTGAGACGTGAGCATGTTGGATGAGGCGTTGAAACGTTAAAACGATGAGCAGGACAGCGGCAGTAGCGAGAATACGCGGGGTGTTCAACCGATCGTCATAACAGTCAGCTTATTTTTTTTGGCCAACTCTTCGCAAGCTTCTTGTTCCAGCAAGAGAGAACGGCCGGACTCGAAAGCAAGCGCCGAAATGCGCGCAGCCGCGCAACACTGCAACGTCTGCGGCCCGAGACAAGGGATATCAAAACGCAAATCATGCATTGCTTTCGCCACCTTCACCGCCACAGCGCCGCCGTCACGGCCGGCAAGCCCGCCACCCCGCGCCAGACATTGGTCCGTGCCTTCAAAAGCCTCGACGGCCAGCACGGTGCCGTCCTTGACGACCACGGTTTGGCCGAGTTCCAGGCGGGCGGTTTCTTTTGCTATCCGATAGCCGAACTCGGCGTCTGCACGCTGCTCGGCGGACGGTTTGGGTCCCAGCAGGAATCCGGCGCTTGGCATTAATGCCTCCAGCCAAGGCGTGGCCTCGATCAATTCCACTCCCTCCCTCTTCAATTCCTCCGCGATGGCGCCAAAGATCGTGTGGGCATTCTTTTCTTTCAGGCGTAACAATAGCGCCATTGCACGCAAATCAGGACGCAGGTCGTAGAGGTTCTTCGGCGCGATCTGCCCGGCCATGACGCACTGCTTGATGCCACGGTCGGTGAACGCGGCGAGCAGCTTGGAAAGTTGGCCGACTTTGACCCAGATCGTCTCGTCCACCAGCGGCACCAGGCCAGGGTCGGTTTCACCTTCAAAAGCAATCGCAACCAGGCGCTTGACTCCCAGGCGTCGGGCTTGCCGGGCGAACACGAGCGGCAGTGATCGGTTGCCCGCAATCAGACCCATGCTGTCTAAAGCGGTTATCATGAGGTCCAGTTTAGTCTCAGAAATGAGCAGCCTCTGCTTGCGAGGCGAAGCAGGCAGCAAGGATGACCGGGCCCGTGGCCCCCTCGCGCCCCGTTTTCAGCCTTCCCCGCCGCGAGCAGTGTCTCATTGTCGCACATTCTTGCCTTATTTAAGGGCAAACCACTGGCGTTGTAAATCGCAGAGCGGTGAGGCGGGATTAAGGTTCGCAGCAGGCTTCAGGTGGGTGTTTTTCGTGGCGGTTGGCGTATCGCTTGCTGTCTCAAATAGCTGAATTCTTCCGGTGGTGCTCTTGCGCTGAGATAAGAGGCCCGAATGGGCCTGATCGAACGGGCAACCCCGGAATAGCACATGAGTAACGCGGTAACATGGTCCGATGAGTTGGCAGGGACCGTCGCCGATGAGCGGAGTTCCGCTGGCCGGCGCGCGGTTGTGCTGTCAAGCTGCATTTTGGTGGCGACGGTTGGGCTGAGCCTCGCGATTTATTTTGGTGGGAAGCGGGCAATGCAGGAACGAGCGGTGCAAGTTGAGTTGCGCGGCGGTATTGGCGCAGCCGAAACCAATTTCGACTTGCTCCGTCACGTCGATCACATCGCTTTGAGCATGACCGCGCTCGCGATTGTAGGGGGGCTCGGAAGCCTGGTGCCGTTGTTCGCAGCGGCGATGACCTGGCGGCGGCGGGTAATCGCGCAGATGGAGGAAAAGGCCGGGCAATGGCAGATAACCGCGGAAGGGCTACAGGCCCAAATGGCAGACGCGCGGCGCGTCAAAGATGGTTTGCTGGTGCAGCAGGGCCGGTTGGAGACAGAGCTGAAAAGTCTCACCTCCACCAATGCGAGGCTTCAGGAGGATCTGGCCAGGAGGAACCGGTCCGAACGGGCGCTCACGCAAAAGCGGCAGGAGTTGGAGAGTTCCAAAAGCGTGCTGCAGCTGCACGTCCAGGCGCGTACGGAGCAACTGGAACAGCTCCAACGGCGCTACGAGATGATTCTCAACTCGGCGGGCGAAGGCATCTGCGGCCTGGACCTCGAAGGCAGAGCGACTTTTGTCAACCCTACGGTGGCCAAACTCACGGGGTGGCCGCTCTCGGAGCTGCTCGGCAAAACCGAGCGCGAAATCTTCTTCCACAACCACCCTGGCGGCCCGGAACCCGTGCCGGGTGCGAGCCCGGACCAGGCGATCTTTTACCGCAAGGATGGAACGTGCTTCCCGGTGGAGGTGGTCAAAACCCCCATTAGCGAAAACGGACACGTGGAGGGCTCGGTGCTGGTCTTCAAGGACATCACCGAACGAAAGCAGGTCGAGGAGACGCTGGCACAGAGGGCGGCCGAATTGGCCCGCTCCAACGCCGAGCTCGAACAGTTTGCTTTTGTCGCGTCTCATGATTTGCAGGAGCCGCTCCGGAAGATCCAGGCCTTCGGTGATCGCTTGAAAGCTAAGTGCGCGGAGACGCGCTCGCCCGAGGCGCAGGATTATCTCGAGCGGATGCAGAACGCCGCGGCCCGGATGCGGACCCTCATTAACGATTTGTTGGCCTTCTCGCGGGTGATTCGCAGCTCCGAGCCGTTCGTGCCAGTGGACCTCGGCCAGATTACGAAAGAGGTGCTGGGCGATCTGGAGGTTCGCATCGAGAAAAGTGGCGCGAGGGTCGAAGTCGGCAGCCTGCCCACGCTCGATGCCGACGCCATGCAGATGCGACAGCTCCTGCTGAACCTGCTTAGCAACGCCTTGAAATTCCAGGCTCCCGGCAATGTGCCGAGTGTCGAACTCAAGGCCCGGACCTTCAACGTCTTGTCCGGCGAGCAGTTTTGCGAGCTGACCGTTCAGGATAATGGCATAGGCTTTGACGAGAAATACCTCGATAAGATGTTCGCCGTGTTCCAGCGCCTGCATGGCCGCGGCGAGTATGAAGGGACGGGAGTTGGCCTGGCCGTTTGCCGGCGCATCGTCGATCGGCACCATGGCCGAATCGTTGCCAGCAGCCGCCCCGGTCAGGGCGCGACCTTTACCGTAACACTTCCCGTTCACCACGCCAACCCGGAGGCCCCCAAATGAATGCTCCCACCAAACCAAACATAATCCTCATGGCCGATGACGACGATGATGATCGTCTGCTGGCTCGTGACGCGCTGTCCGAATCCCACGTGCCGGGCGATTTGCATTTCGTCCACAACGGGGAAGAACTGCTCGATTACCTGTTCCGTCGCGGGGACTATGCGCAAGCAGCCGACGCGCCTCGCCCCGGGCTGATCCTCCTGGATTTGAACATGCCCCTCAAGGATGGCCGGGAAGCTCTGCGCGAGATTAAGGCCGACCCGGACCTGCGGAGGATCCCGGTGGTTGTTCTGACGACTTCCAAAGCGGACACGGATGTCGGAGCGATTTATGAGCTGGGGGCCAATTCGTTTATCTCCAAACCATTTCAATTCGACGCCCTGGTTAGTGTCATGAAAGTGCTCGGTCAGTATTGGTTCGATACGGTCGAATTGCCGGCTCCCCGGTAGGCCCGCTATGTACCCCGGTGCGCTGATCAAGGCCTTGTTGGTGGAGGATGACGAGGATGATTTCATCCTCACCCGCGAGCTGTTGGCGGACATTCCCGGGCAGCGATTCGCGCTCGATTGGGTCAAGACGTTCGACAGTGGCCTCACCGAAATGCAGAGCAACCGGCACGATGTTGTGCTGGTGGATTACAGGCTCGGCGCGAAAAACGGCGTCGAGCTGCTGCGCGCGGCGGTCGAGGGCGGCTGCCAGGCCCCAGTCATCCTGCTCACCGGTTCCGGCCAACACCAGGTCGATGTCGAGGCGATGCAAGCCGGCGCTGCCGATTACCTGGTCAAGGCGGAGCTCCAGGCCAATTCGCTCGAGCGGAGCATCCGCTACGCGATTCAGCGCAAGCGTGCCGCGGCGGTGGCTGCCTTCGAGCAGGCGCGGCTGGCCGCTTTTGGCGCTGAGGTGGGCCTTGCGCTGACCCAGCGCGATTCACTGGAAGCCATCCTTACTAGGTGCGCCAAGGCGATGGCCCAATATCTAAACGCCGCGCTGGCTCAGATCTCGACCTTCGACGACCGTAAGCAGGCTTTTGAACCGCTAGCAGCGGCCGGCTTGGTTGCCGAGCGGTGCCCCGACAGCACCGGGTGGCCCGAACTGCGGCTGGACGTGCCTTCGCTGAGCAAAGGTGAGCCCGTGTTCATCAGGCAACTGAGCCAGGACGGGCGTGTAACGGACGCCAACTCGATCACCCGCCACGGCCTGGTTTCGTATAGCGCTTACCCGCTGGTGCTCGAGGACCGGCTCGTCGGTTTGATGTCGGTCTTCAGCCAGCAGCCGTTGACGCAACAGATCTCGCAGGAAATGGGCTCGGTCGCCAACGGCATCTCGCTTTGCATCCAACGCAAACGCTCGGAAGAGGCGCTCAATGCCAGCGAGGTTAAGTACCGGTCCGTCGTCGAGAATATCAAAGAGGTGATTTTCCAAACCAACGAGTTTGGCCATTGGACTTTCCTCAACCCCGCCTGGACCGCCGTGACCGGGTTTGAGGTCAAGCCTACCCTCGGCACCTTCTTCATAGAATACCTGCACCAGGACGACCGCGAGCACAACCGCCACATTTTTCTTCAGCTCCTGGAGCGCAAGCTCGATTATTGCCGGTACGAAACCCGGTTCCTGACCAAAAACGGCAAAGTGCGCTGGGTGGAGATCTACGCGCAGCTAACGCTGGACCGTGACGGGAGCGTCCTGGGCGCCTCCGGCAGCCTGACCGACATCACCGAGCGCAAGCTGGCCGAGCGGGCGATCCAGAAGCTCGCGGCCTTCCCTCAGGTCAACCCAAACCCTGTCCTCGAGTTTGCCGCCGACGGCACGCTCAACTACAACAACGAAGCCGCCCTGGCCATGGCAAAGACGCTTGGCCAGAAGGATTTGCCTTCCATCCTCCCGCCCAACACCGGGGCCATCGTTAGCGACTGCCTGAAGGCGGGCCAGAAAAGACTACGCGAAGAGGTTCGCGTGGCGGGCCGGACCCTCATCTGGTCGTTTTTCCCCGTCGTTGCCAGCCAGGTCGTCCACTGTTACGGGACCGACGTCACTGACGTGCTCAACCTCGAAGCACAATTCCGCCACATGCAAAAGCTGGAATCCGTCGGTCAGTTGGCTGCGGGGGTGGCTCACGATTTCAATAACATCCTGACAGTGATTCAGGGGTATTCCGAATGCCTGCTAAGCCGCCCCCAGGGCGACAGCGCGACCCACACCGCGCTGAAGCAGATCTCCGACGCCGCCCGGCGCGCCGCCGCACTGACGCGCCAATTGCTGATGTTCAGCCGCAAGCAGGTGATCCAGACGAAAGTGCTCGATTTGAACGCCGTGCTGCAAAACCTCGCCAACATGCTGATTCGCCTCCTCGGCGAAGACATCGTCCTGGAGAGCGATTATGGCCCGACCCTTCCGCAAATTGAAGCGGACACCGGCATGCTCGAGCAAGTGGTCATGAACCTCGCCGTCAACGCCAGAGATGCGATGCCCAAGGGCGGCAAGCTCTGCATCGGCACCTCGGGCGTTCTGATTGATGAAGGCTATGCCGGGCTCCATCCGGAGTCACGCCCCGGCGAATTCGTTTGCCTTACCGTCACCGACACCGGCTGTGGCATGGACGGCAAAACCCTGGACCGGATCTTCGAGCCCTTTTTCTCCACCAAGGAAGTCGGCAAAGGCACCGGGTTGGGGCTGGCAACTGTTTATGGAATCGTCAAACAGCACGAAGGCTGGGTCGAGGTCCGCTCCGAAATCGGCGTGGGCACTACCTTCAAGATCTATTTGCCCGTCACCGAGCTGGCCGAGAAGGCCGAAGCGGACGTCGCACCTTCCGCACCGGCGGAACCCATCAGCGGCGGCAAGGAAACCATCCTTGTGGTGGAAGACGAGCCCGTCCTGCGCGAACTCGTTTGCGAGGTTCTGCAGCAATACGAATATCGCGTTTTGCAAGCGGGGTCCGGCATCGAGGCGCTCCGCATCTGGGACGAATTCAACAGTGAGATTGACCTGGTGTTGACGGACATGGTGATGCCGGAAGGCATGACCGGGCGTGAGTTGGCGACGCAGCTCCGGAAACGCAAACCTGGTCTTAAGGTCATTTACAGCAGCGGTTACAGTCCGGAAGCCATCGGCCGGACTTTCGGCCAAACCGACACGGTTTTCCTGTCGAAACCTTACCTGCCGCCCCAACTCGCCCGCGCCGTGCGCCAATGCCTTGACGGCGCGCGCAAGCGGCCCCGCGAATTGGCGGCAACGTAACCAGGCGGCCGCGCCGTCCCGGTCCGCCGCCGGTACTGGCGCCGCTCACTTCGCTCCCGAGCCAATGGTCTCTCGATACTTCGCTGCATCAACCGTTTTGCCCAACTTCTCCGCGAGTGGCAGGAGTTTCTGATAAACGGAGGCCTTGTCCGGGTATCCCGGGCACTCTTGGAGCAGCCGCTGGTACGCGTCGTAGGATTCCGCGGCGCGGTCCTGAGCCAGCAACCGTTCGCCCAGGCCCAGCAGCAGCCGCACACGTTGCTGGGGTGAAGGTTCGAGCTTGAGGGCCTGTTCCCAGGCATGGACAGCAGAAGAGGGTTTGCCCTGGGTGGCGCACAGGTCCCCCAGTTTCTCGGAGAGCACCGCGCTCTGCTTAGTCAGGGCCAATCCCTCGAGCAAGGCTGCACAATCAGACGACGACTTACCGTTGGCGAGATTAAGGTCCACCAGGCGCAACCAGGCCCACTCCAGGCGCCGGCCGTGGCTATGCTCAATTTCATCTTGAACCTGTTCGGGATTCTTTCCGAAGGGCCGATAGAGGGGGTCACCCACCACCGTCGTCTGCCACGACAACACCGGCTGGCTCGCGTAAGCAGCTTCCCCAAACGTAAACCCGTAATAAACCAGGCGCGACGTGAAGACTGCCGTGTCGGGCGTGCCGGTCAGGTAAGGCTCATACACGCACCCCATCGTGATCGTCGCGCCTTTGGCGACCAACGGGCCAACCCAGCCTTTGGTGGTACTGCGCAAGGTCTCAGCGCTGTAGGAGTGCAAGTGGTACGCGAACGCGCCCGGCATAAACTCGACGGTCGGCTGCGCGAACGGCCCGCAAGCGTCTGGGCTGTACCAGCCAATGTAGATCGCGATTTGGCTCAGGGGGAACCCTGCCGGAAAGGTGTCCGGGTTATCATCCACCACCGTCTCGAAACCCAGCCGGCGGCAAATCTCCCCGGCGTTGCGGATGTTATCGTCACCGATCTTGTAGCCTGGGTCGGTGGTGTTCCGTACGTCGATGTAGGCGCGCCCCCATAACCCATCTGCCTCGGCTTGCAGCGCCTTGTCCACCAATCCGCGCGCTACGACTGCGCTAGGACCGTCTAGTCGCGAAACCAGCAGAACCCCGCTGACCGGCTGCAGCAGGGCGGCGTTGGTCGAAGCATAACTCGGGTTGCGCAGCGGCCCGTTCAGCGGCAGCTTTTGTTCGATGAGCGGCAACAGTGCCAATTCGCTGTCCACGGCCGCCTCATTGCGGCGCATTTCTGGCCGCAGTTTCTCCGCGCCTTCCTCTTTCAATGTCGGGTCACTTTCGATCTTTAGCGGCACCCCGTAGCAAAGCGCCGCGTAGCGAATCTTCGCGCTGACCACGACCCAATCCACACGGCCCGGCAGATGGTTTGTGGGCGCTACAATGCGCGCGGCGATGTGCCAGAGCTTTTCCTTCTCAAGCGCCTTTGCCAACGGGCGCTGCAAGTCATCGCGAAACTCCGCCCGCGACATGACCTCGTTGGTGGACAGCGCGAAACCGAAGACCTGGTTCGTCGGCACCTGCCGTCTCCTGGCGTAATATTCGGCCACCTCCCGCGACTCCGGCATCCGCGAATTATAAATAACGATGGCTTCATCCCCTGCCTCGCTCGCGCTCACCGAAGCCGCCGCAAGGAGCCACACCAGAGTTAGAACGGCAAACAATGCTTTCATTCTTAACTGCAACACTCAGCCTTCGCGCTTCGCTCCTCATTCCACCTCCACCCTGAGACCATCGTAGGCCAGTTCGACTCCTGCCGGAAGCTCGGCCTGGGCGGCGTCGTGATCGTAATCGTGGGTCAGGTGGGTAAAATAGGTGCGGCCGGCACCGATGCGGCGTGCCGCCGTCAGCGCTTCGTCGAGGCACATGTGGGTGGGATGGGGCGTGCGCCGCAACGCGTCCAACACCACCACCTGCGCCCCTCGAACCTGTTCGACCACCAGAGCCGGCACCGCTTTGCAGTCGCTCATGTAGGCCAGCCGTTTCCGGCCGCCTTGCAGGAACAGAAAGCCCAGGGTTTCCGTGCGCCCGTGCGGCAGCGTCAGCGGCTCGATCTCGATATCACCGATCTGAAACGGGCCCTCGATAAGGCATGGTTCAGGAATAAAATATCCATTCGGCCACGGGCCGTTGTGAAAAGCGTAAGCGAACACGCGGCGTAAATCGGCCATGGTTGCTCGGTTGGCATAAACCGGAAGCGCCGTCCCGCCCCGCGCGTCGCAAATCCGCCGGCAATCGTCCAGCCCCATGATGTGGTCGGCGTGGGAATGGGTGAAGAGCACCGCGTCCAGGTACCCGAGTTTCTCGCGGAGCATCTGCATGCGGAATTCCGGAGTGGTATCGACCACCAGCCTGGTCTGGCCAGTGGCGACGTAAATCGACGGCCGGGTCCGGTGGTTTTTCGGGTTGGCCAGAAATTCCGGGGGATATTCCTTGCCGATGATCGGGACCCCTTGCGAGGTGCCAGAGCCCAGAAAAATGAACGAAAACGACATATCGTGACGCTCACTGTAACAACCGCGTGCGCCCGTCGCAAGCGGACCGGCAAGCGCCGCGTTAGAGCCTGTCCTAAGATTGTAGGAGACGACGTCAGGAGTCTCAAACTTCCAGTAAAAATTGCGGCTTGGCGGGCGCCCGGAAACTCTGGACGTCTTCTCCTACAGAGAAAGTGATGTCCCAAATAGGCGCTGAGACTTTAGACTTGGGGCCTGGAACTTGAGACTTTACCCTTCCGCGCAACGACATGCTGACGAGCTTGCGCATCAAGAACCTCGCCCTGGTGGCCGACCTCACCCTCGACCTGCAGCCGGGTTACAACGTCATCACGGGCGAGACCGGCGCCGGTAAATCGATCCTCATTGGCGCGCTGAGCTTGGTGCTGGGAGAGCGCGCCGATCGCACGCTCATCCGTAGCGGCAGCGACAACTGCTCGGTCGAGGCCGTTTTTGATGTCTCCCGTCTTAAGGCACCGCTTAAATCCTTTCTGGATGAAAATGGACTCGAGCCGTGCGAAGAGCACCAACTGGTGCTCAAGCGCACATTCACAGCCGCCGGCGCCAATCGCCAGTTCATCAACGGCTCACCCACCACGCTCAATACCCTGGCCGCCCTCGGCGAGTCGCTGGTGGATATCCACGGCCCGCACGAACATCAATCGCTCCTGCACCCGGCCCGCCAGCTCGCCATTCTTGATGCCTTTGGGAAACTCGAGCCCGGGCGCGAGGCGTTCGCTGGTTTGCTGCGCCGCCGTGCCGTGGTCGAAGCCGAAAAGGCCGCGCTCATCGTCGACGAAAAAACCTACGCCCAGCAACTCGATTTGTTGCGCTTCCAGGTGAACGAAATCACCACGGCGCGGCTCCAAACCGGCGAAGAAGAACAAGTCGAGCGGGATTATCGCCGCGCCAACAACGCGGCGAAGCTGCTGCAGCTTGGCCAGACTGCCCTTGAGCTGCTGAGCGAGAACGAGACTTCACTGCTCTCCCAGGCCGGGCTCATTGGCCGCACCTTGCAGGAGCTGCAACGCGTGGATACCTCGGCCGCCGCGCTCCTGGCTCTACACGAACAGGCCGTCTCGACCCTGCGCGATCTGCAGGCTGACCTCTCCCATTACTCCGAAAAGCTCGACATTGACCCGGCGCGTCTGCAGGAGCTTGAAGAGCGCCTCAACCTGCTCCACTCCCTCAAACGCAAATACGGGGCCGGCGTCGCCGAGATCAACGCCTTCGGCGAAGAAGCAGGCCGCAAACTGAAGAGTCTTGAGCAGCGGGATGCCGAGCTGGCGCGTCTCAACGCCGACCTCAGTACCATCGAAGCCGAACTCTGGCGCGCCGGTCAGGCGCTCTCCGCCAAGCGGCGCAAAGTCATTCCACCGCTAAGCAAGGCCGCCGCCGGCCAACTCGCCGCCCTTGGTTTCAAACAGAGCCGGTTCGACATCGTCCTCGCCACAATCGACGAAAACCCCTTCATCCACCTTGACCCTTCGACTCCCGGCCACGCATCACGCGTCACCCATCACGCATCAAAAGCAGCCGAACCTGCACCTCACAGTTCCCCACCCCTGCCCCGCCTTTCGTCCACCGGCTTCGACACCGTCGAATTCCAGTTCGCCCCGAACCCCGGCGAACCGCCTCGACCTTTGCGGGCGATTGCCTCCTCCGGCGAACTCGCCCGCGTCATGCTCGCCCTCAAGACTGTCCTGGCGGCGGAAGACCAGATCCCGGTGCTGGTTTTTGACGAGGTGGACGCGAACGTCGGCGGCGAGACTGCCCATGCCGTGGGGGAAAAGATGCGTCAAATTGCCCAAAAACGGCAGGTGCTCTGCATCACGCATTTGCCCCAGGTAGCCGCCCCGGCAGACGCCCACTTTGTGGCCGCTAAAGAGGTCAAAGACGGGCGTACCATTTCAGAAATCACACGCCTGGAGGGGCCGGAGCGCGTCAAGGAGCTTGCCCGCATGCTCGGCGGCCAAACCGAAGCCGCCCGCATTCACGCCGAGGCGCTGCTGAAATAGCCCTTTTTTGCAAAAGACGGGCTTTCTGACCGAAACCACTTGCGTCCGGCGAAAAGTGGGGCATTATTAAGACCCACATTGGAACGCGGGGTGGAGCAGCCCGGTAGCTCGTCAGGCTCATAACCTGAAGGTCGCTGGTTCAAATCCAGCCCCCGCAACCAATTTGCAGTAAGTCAGTTAGTTCTGAATGAGGCACTTGCAGACCTCGTGTGGCCAAAAATCTTATGCGGCCTCCCGGTGGTAGAGTTTCAACAATCCGTCCAGGCGTTCCCGTTTGAGGATCTCTCCGGATGACTCGCCGAGCCGGTCTGCTGGCTTGGGAAACCGGATCACATTCCCCTTCCCTTGGTGATTTCTCTCACTGTGATGATACTGAACGTAGTTGGATAGCACGTGCCGGAGCGAGGCCTCTCCAAATAAGATCATCTTCGATAGTGCTTCGGTTTTTACCGATTTGATCCACCGTTCGCAATGGGCGTTCAAATTGGGACAGCGGGGCTGGAGTCTCACCGCCTGGATGCCGACCGACTCAAGGATGCCGTCGAACGCGGCACAGCACTTCGCATCGCGATCATGCAGGAGATACCGACAGCCACCGAGAAACCCGGTGTCCGCCAGAGTCATGTTCCGTGCCATATGCTGCATCCATGCGGAGTCGGGCGAGGTTGTAACCCCAGCGAGGAACACTTGCCGGGTTGCCACCCGCACGAAGGTCAGCATGTAGTAGGTCATCAAACCTCTGCCGGTCCAGGCTTCGGCGGTGAAGAAATCCACCGCGGCCAGGACTTCTGTGTGCGACCGGATGAATTCCCGCCAGGTCATTTTCTTTTCCCGTTCGGGCGCAGGCTCCAAGCGGTGCCGCTTCAGAATGTTGGCCACGGTTTCATGGCTGACTTCGTGTCCCGGATTGCTCAGCGCGCCGACGATCCGCCGGTATACCCAACCGCGATTCTCCCGCGCAAACTGAAGCACCAAATCCTCGATCCTCTGACCTGTAATCGCTCGCCCCACGGCTAGTGGGCTCTTCGCACCGTCGAATTTACGCGCGATCAATTGCCGGTACCAGCCAAGGATGGTTTCGGGCCGGACGATTTGTGCCACTTCTTCGAGGGCCTTTCTACCCAGATGCTTGCCGATCTCGGCCAGACTGACGCGCTCGGGGTCCCTCAGCCGCGTGCGTCCCCTTGATCTGATAGCGAAGGATGCGACTCTCCCTCACCAGGTATTCTTTTCGGAGGCGGAGTTCCTCGTCAAACGAACCGGTGACATACGCGAGCATTCGTTTCCAATTCATCGGGCCAAAGTGGACCACGGCTGAAGTCGTTCATCAACGCTTGGTCCACCTCCATAAATCATTGTGGATCAGCCAGTGCGAACTCTTTGACCACACGGGCACGTATAGGACGAACTCATTTCGCTGCCTAAGTTCAGAGTCGCCGGCTAGTCCGGTCCTTTTCCGTCACGAAAATAGCCACACGATTTATGACGGGGGTTTTACTTGAGACGCTCCGCTAATGTCAATCAATCAATCGGACTTGACTGAAATCGACCTTGCCGCAGACATTGAACATCCCCGTTCCCGGCAAGCGTGAGCCGCCACTCGCGCCGCCGTCCAACACTCTTCACCGTGGCTCAGTGACAACTGTCAGACGTCCTGTCGCTGGCGAAGGGATTCTCTGACTGACGCCGCTCGGCCAGAGAATGTCCACTCCATCAACTTTGTCTTTGGCTCCCAGCCCGATCGTAACCGGCAACTCGGATTGCGAGAGGTAGCTGCGGCTAGGCATGACCTGACGCCAAAGGATTTGGCCGTCCACGCTGACCTTGATCCAGGCGCCAATGGCGTCGCGATTGCTTTTTGTGCCGATCAGTTTCAGCCGAATCCAGTGATGTCCCAGCTTTTGGTCATTGCGCAGCAGTAATGGGGGACCACCGATTTGGGTGAGGACCACATCCAGGTCGCCGTCGCCGTCGATATCGGCGAATGCTGAACCCCTGCCGACGATCGGCTTGAGAAGGTCGCTGCCGCATTTCTCCGCCGGGACCGCAATGAACCCGCCTTTGGAACCGCCTCGGTTCCAAAAAAGCTGAGCCGGCTGCCGGTATTCCTGATTGGACTGAACCCTGTGGATTTCGGGTTCGAGATGTCCGTTCGCGGTGAGCACATCGAGGCGTCCGTCCAGATCGTAGTCGAAAAAGAACAAACCAAATTTCAACAAGCCTTGACTGGCGGGTCCGACGCCTTCGCTGACCGCTTCATCGGCGAACATAAGTGAATCGCGCCGGGCGACGTAGAGAGCGTTCATCTCATTGGCAAAATTGCCGATCGCGATACCCAACCGGTCATCCTTGCGGAACCGGGCGGAGTCAATGCCCATGGCGCCCCGCACGAGCCCGTAAGCATCATAGGCCACGCCAGAACGCCCGCCGATTTCCTTGAACGTGCCGTCATGCTGGTTGTGAAAAAGAAAGTTCTGCACGGTATCGTTGCCGACCACTAGGTCCATCCAGCCGTCGTTATCCACATCCACCGGGGCAACGGACAGGGACTTGCCCATCGGAAGGCCGGTGCTGGGATGGCGAATCTGAATGCCGGACTTTGCTGAGACGTCGGTGAAGCGGCCGCCGCCGTCGTTGTGATAGAGGTAGGGAAAAGTGCCCTGGAAGTTTCGAGGAGGGCCGTACGCCCGGCCGATAGTCGGCAAATCGTACGGCGCGGCGAGGTCGATCTCCCGGGACCAACGAATGTAATTGCAGACGAACAAGTCAAGCCGGCCGTCCTTGTCATAATCAATCCAAGCCGCGCCGCTGCTCCAGTCCTCCGCCGACCCGCCAACGCCAGCCTCCCGGGTTACCTCGCGAAATCTCCCTCCGCCCTCGTTATGAAACAGATGATTGCCGCCAACCGCCGTGATGAAGACATCGGGCAAACCATCGTTGTCATAGTCGCCGATGGCCACACCCATGCCGTAAGCGCTGATGTCCAGCCCGGAGCCCTGGGTCACATCAGCAAAGCGACCATGGCCGTCGTTGTGGTAGAGGGCCATGGTCGGGGGCGCCTTGCCGGCCGGGCTGTGGCCGGGCCAATAGCACGAGTTGACAAACAACAAATCCGGGAAGCCGTCATTGTCAAAATCAAAAAATGCCACGCCGCCACCCATGGTCTCGGGCAGCAGCTTGTCCCCATAGGCCCCGTTTACATGACTGAAAGTGATGCCTGCTTCGCGGGTTATGTCGGTGAATTTCGCCACTGGGGCTTCCGCGGCCGCGCTCGGCCCTGCCCATGCGCGTTTCTCCGCTGCCAGGCAAAACGCAAGCGGAAGCAGAAGCAAACCGGGGACTGAAACCATGGACTCTATCCTGGGAGCCAGCCTTCCAGCATTTAATACGCCCCCTCGCGAGCTTAGGAGACTGTTATTGTTCATCATCGAGGATTTTTGTATGGTTTAGCACGTGGTCACCCGGCAGGCAATATGACAATACGCGCGGCGATTCAAATCCGCGGGATCAAGTGGCTGATCGGTTTTGTTTTTTGGACACTTATCGGCCTTTCATTCGCCTTCCAATTTCATCTTTCGAGCTCCAAAGCCGGGCTCAATGTTACCTGGCCTCAAGCCGTCAATTACGCGTTGGGAGATTGGTATGTTTTCGCGCTGCTGTCGGTGCCGGTGATCCGACTCACCAGATTTTTCCACTTCGAAGCCGCGACGCGTGGTCGTTCGCTGGCGGTCCATCTCCTGGGGAGCGCGATCTTCTCCTTCGCCTACATGGTCCTCCGGGCGTGGGTGGGCACCTGGCAAAGCGAAGCCACTTTCACCGAGGCGTTCCAACCCCTTCTGGTCAAGACGTGGCACTTCAATTTCCTCCTCTACTGGGTCATGGTCGCCGTGACCTGCGCGTTTGATTACTACAGCAAGTACCGGGAGCGCGAACTCCGGGCCATTGAACTGGAAAAGCGCCTGGCGCAAGCGAAGCTCCAGGCGCTGCAGATGCAGCTGAATCCCCACTTCCTGTTTAACAGCCTCCACTCGATCTCCGCGCTCATGCACCAGGACGTCGAGGCTGCGGACCGCATGATGAGCCGCCTGAGCGAACTGCTGAGAGGGGCTCTTGACAACACAGAAAACCAGGAGGTGCCGCTACGCAAGGAGCTGGATTTCCTGAAGCGTTATTTGGAGATCGAACAAATTCGGTTCGGCAGCCGGCTGACGATTGAGATCCAAGCCCCAACCGAGACGTTGGAAGCCCAGGTTCCCAACCTGATCCTGCAGCCGCTGGTGGAGAACGCCATTCGGCACGGTATCGAACCGCATGCCGGGCCCGGCCGAATCCAGCTGCTGGCTCGGCGGCAAAGGGATGAACTCACGATTGAGGTCCAAGACACTGGAAGCGGTCTCGCGTCGCTTTCCCTGGTGGATGGCGTAGGGCTCTCGAACACCCGGGCCCGGCTGCAGAATTTGTATGGCGATGCCCATCTGTTTGAGTTCTGCAACCCTCAGGAGGGAGGCCTGTTGGTACGCATGACGATCCCTTTTCATTCAAATTCTGACCGCCATGAAGATTCGAACGTTGGTGGTAGATGACGAAGCGCTCGCCCGCGACCGGTTGCGGCAGCTGTTGCAAGCCGAACCCGAGATCGACCTCATCGGCGAGTGCGCGGACGGCCGTGAAGCGGTCAGCATGGTCCGGAAGACCCTGCCCGATTTGGTCTTTTTGGATGTGCAAATGCCGGAACTGGACGGATTCGGCGTTCTGGAGGCGATTAGCGACCAACCCATGCCGGTGATCGTGTTTGTCACTGCACACGACCAATTCGCGTTGCGGGCCTTCGAAGTCCACGCCGTCGATTACCTGCTCAAACCGTTTGATCGCGAGCGATTCCGGGCGGCGCTCCGGCACGCTCTCGATCAGGCGAGAAATCGGACCGCCGGACAGCACACCGAAGGGCAAGCCGGACTGCTCAATCAATTGAGCCCAGCCGCTAAGCCGATGGAACGACTCGCCGTGAAATCGGGCGGCCACATTGCCTGGGTGTTGCTGGACGAAATCGATTGGATAGAATCGGCCGATAATTACGTGGAATTGCATGTTGGCTCCCGATCGCACCTGCTACGCGAAACTTTGAACGCTTTGGAAACACGTTTACCGCCCGAAAAATTCGTCCGCATCAGCCGCTCGGCCATGGTGAACCCGAAGCGCATAAGAGAATTGCGCCGCATGCTCTATGGCGGCTACGAAATCACCCTCCTCAGCGGCGAAAACCTGACACTCAGCCGCCGATACCGAGATAAACTGCCGAAGCTTGCGCCTGGTTGAACGCCTGCAACTTACGTCTGTACATGGCACACTCGGAGTAGTTTGCGAAGCGGTATCGCTTGCAGCCGGCCGTAACCCCACTACGCGCAAACAGCGGGCGAGTGCCTTTCGTCCCCGAATCCCTGCCGCCCGCCCCTTTTTGCTATCACCCTCACAAACCAGCGCTAAACTGTGGACATGTTGAGTACATGGGACTGAGGTGGTTCCTCTTTTCCTTGGTTAGGTCTTCTGCTCGCCGGGTGCAGAAGGCTGACGAACGTAAAGGAAATCCCGGCGGGAGGCGAGAATCCATTTCAGTGCAGGCGACACATCGACGAGCACTGGAGGCAAGAAACCATCCCCGTCATCGCGCACAGTACTTCCGCCTTGGGGCAGTAGTCCCATAGTTAGATACGCTGAGACCATAGCGCGCGCCGTGGTCCTGCATTATTCCTTGCGGCACAACTCCTTGCCGTTTGTCCCTGAAATCGTGCCGCTCGTCCCTGCCAGCTTTCCTAACCCTGTGCATTAGCATTATTTGTCCTATGCCCTCCAAAAAATGGTCAGACGCCGGACCTTCAATGACCTCCCCTACGAAATCAACTGTTCCCAGCGAGTCCACATTCGGGCGGTCGTTTGGCATCAGACGCCGTTTGCGTTCCGGTTTGTTCAACCGCAAGGGCCTGATAGCGGCAGTGCACCTCGCTGGATTGAGTGTGAGCGGTCTGGCCCAAGTCCAGGAAAAGGCACCGGCCCTCGGGAGCACAGGAGTGATTGCGGCCCCTGGCCCTCAGCCGGCATCTCCAAGCGCCGGACTCTTAAACGATTGGTTGCGCGAGGAATCACCAGGCTTTTCGCCCTGGGATATCGGCGGACAGCTGCGCGGCCGGTTTGAGTTTAAGCATTACTTCGCGGTTCCCAACGAGGGCGCGGTAGATTTGGCCCGCAGAGGGGACCCGGAAAATATTTATTTTCTCCTGCGCGAACGTTTGCATTTAGGTTACACTCCCACCTCCTGGCTTAGTGTCTACGGCGAGATGCAGGATGCTGGCGCGTACAGCGACGATCGCGATCCGAGTCCGGATACGGATCACCTCATGTTGCGGCAGGCGTGGGCTCGGTTGGGCGATTCAAGTCAGTTCCCCCTGACCGTGAAAGCGGGCCGGCAAGAGCTGATCTATGGCGACCAGCGATTGGTGGGGACGGCCGATTGGCTGAATATCGGGCGTGTGTTCGACGCCGCTAAATTGCGATATGACTCGCCCAACTTCTGGGTTGATGCATTTGTGAGTCACCCGGTCATCCCGGATCGTTATGAGTTTGACGAGTCCGATTCGCACGATTGGTTTTCGGGCCTTTACGTATCCACAAGAAAGCTGATCCCCGTGCAGGAGTCGCAGCTTTACTTTCTCTCGCGCAACGTCAATGAACACTCGGCGACTGAGCAAAACGACAAGTTGTATCCCTTGGCATCCCCGCGTGACATTTACACCATTGGCGCAAGAGTCAAATCACTGCCGCAGAAGCTCGGCGCGTGGGATTACGAGGCTGAGGTCGCAGGTCAGTTTGGCCGCTTCAAATACAACAACACCTCCCCTAGTCTGGGGCAGGAAGCGTTTGCGGCGCATGCGGCGGGCGGCTACACCTGGGCCAGCACGCCCGGCACGCCGCGACTGGTGTTGGAGTACAATTTTGCTTCAGGCGACGGCAACCCAAACGATGGGAAACACGGGACCTTTGACAACCTGTTTCCCTCCAACCATGGATTGTATGGCATAATGGATTTCTTCTCATGGCAGAATATGCATGACCTCCACCTGGGTGTCTCGGTGAAGCCGGCGAACAAACTAACGCTACGGTTGGATGGGCACGCCTTCTGGCTGGCTGATACCCATGATTACTTTTACGCGGGCAATGGCACCCCTCGAAGGACAGGCGGCTATGGTCTGAACCCTTCAGCGGGGAGCTACGTGGGTTCAGAATTGGATCTCATGGGCAGTTATACCATTACCCAATATGCGACGATCCAGGCCGGTTTCGGGCATTTCTTCACTGGGGATTATCCCAGGGATTCCCTGGCGGCCAATGGTGGTGCCGCCGGCGCGAACTATGTGTTCGCGCAGGCATACTTTAATTTCTGATGCGAACGCGAAAACACAGCCCGGCCCGGCTTCGTTTCCGGAGGGGTGAGTCGCTATGAACAGCTTGGACGCCCAAGGTTCAGAACAACCGAAGTTCAAAAAATACGTGCGTGCGGTCGGACCGCGGCTGCGTATTTTATTGCTGGCTATCTTTGGACTTGTGGCGGTGTTGGCTGCCAACTCCGTTTACCTGGCCGCCATCACGTTTCTCGAGTGGCTCAAGTCCGATCCCAACCAGACTTATCAAAACTGGTTTTATCTGGTCATGTTCGGCACTCACCTTGTGCTTGGGTTGGTGCTCATCCTCCCCGTCATTATCTTCGGGATCATCCATATCAAACACGCCCACTCCCGCCCCAATCGCCGAGCGGTCCGGGTCGGGTACCTGCTCTTTGCGGTTTCCTTGGTCGTTTTGATCACGGGTTTGCTATTGACCCGGGCCGACGTTTTCCAGTTCAAGAACCTGGGGCTAAAGGACCCGCGGCTGCGCTCGATTGCCTATTGGGCGCACGTAATCACGCCCCTCTTCGCCGTCTGGCTGTACGTGTTGCACCGGCTGGCTGGACCGCGGATCAAGTGGCAGGCCGGGCTCCGTTGGGGACCGGCGATCGCTGCCGGGATCGTCGCCATGGTTTTTCTTCACTCCAGCCACCCGCGAAAGAACCAGCGCGGCTCCGTCGAGGGCGCAAAGTATTTCGAGCCTTCGCTAGCGCGGACCGCAACCGGCAAGTTCATCCCGGCGCGGACCTTGATGATGGACAACTACTGCCTCAAGTGCCATGAAGATGCCTACCGGAGCTGGTTTCACAGCGCTCATCATTTCAGTTCGTTCAACAACCAGCCCTACCTGTTCAGCGTGCGCGAAACACGCCGGGTGGCGCTGAAACGGGATGGGAGCGTCAAAGGAGCTCGCTGGTGCGCCGGGTGCCATGATGTGGTGCCGTTCTTCAGCGGCGCGTTCGATGATCCAAAGTTTGACGACGTAAATCACCCAACTTCCCAGGCCGGGATCACTTGCACCGCCTGCCACGCCATCACGCACGTGAACAGCACCCGGGGGAACGCCGACTATACCATCGACGAGCCGATTCACTATCCTTTCGCCTACAGCACAAATCGCGTGCTGCAGTACGTCAACCAGCAGTTGGTGAAAGCCAAACCGGAGTTCCACAAGAAGACCTTCATGAAGCCATTCATGAAAACAGCGGAATTCTGCTCGACCTGCCATAAGGTGAGCATTCCTCAGCAGTTGAACAAGTACAAGGAATTCCTGCGCGGCCAAAACCATTACGACACCTATTTGTTAAGCGGTGTCTCGGGTCACGGCGCCCGAAGCTTCTATTATCCTGAGAAGGCGGTTCAAAACTGCGCTGGCTGCCACATGCCGCTCAAGGAGTCACAGGACTTCGGGGCGAACTTCTTCAACCCGACCAATACCGGCAGCCGTTATATTCACAGTCATTTGTTTCCGGCCGCCAATACGGGCATCGCTGCGATCCGTCACCAGCCGGATATCGTGAAAGCCGAGGAAGACTTCCTGAAGGGTTCCCTGCGGGTGGATATTTTTGGGGTCAGGGAGGGAGGTGCGATCGATGGAACGCTGACGGCTCCGTTGCGACCCAGCGTTCCGAGCCTGAAGCCGGGCCACCGTTATCTGCTGGAAGTCGTGCTTCGCACCCTCAAAGTGGGGCACCCTTTCACCCAGGGGACAGTTGATTCCAACGAGACCTGGGTTGACGCGAGCCTGACTGGGGGCGGGAGAACGATTGGACGAAGTGGCGGGCTGGGGCCGTTCAATGAAGTCGATCCCTGGGCGCACTTTGTGAATGTGTATATGCTGGACCGCGATGGAAACCGCGTCGATCGCCGCAATCCGCAGGACATTTTTACGCCGCTGTATAATCACCAGATTCCGCCGGGCGCCGCGCAAATCGTCCATTACGAGTTCGTGGTGCCTGAGGAGCAGATTGAGCCTCTGAACCTGGAAGTCAAACTCCAGTACCGCAAATTCGATGCGATTTATATGAATTATGTCCTCGCCACAAACTACGTCAAAGGCGGCGCCTTCCTGGTCACGAACGACCTTCCCATTGTGACGATTGCCGCTGATCGGCTGGCATTCCCGGTCGCGGGGGTCGAAACGTCCAAAACCGCAAATCTCAATGCGTCCGGGCAAACGGACCTGGTGGTGAAAAACCAGCCCTCGCAAATCCCTGAGTGGCAGCGGTGGAACGACTACGGCATCGGGCTGTTGCTCGAGGGCAACACGGGCGCTGAAAAAGGCGAGCTGATTCAGGCGGCTTACGCTTTTGAGCAGGTTGAGAAACTCGAACGGGCCGACGGCCCGGTGAATCTTGCGCGTGTCTATCTCAAGGAGGGCCGGCTGGACGACGCCGTCCACGCCCTGCAGCGGGCTGCGAATTGCCAGCCCGCCGCGCCGCGCTGGTCGCTAGCGTGGTTCAACGGCTTGGTCAACAAGCAGAATGGTTTGCTGGACGAGGCCATCAGCAATTTTCGCAGCATCCTGGAAGATCATTATCCTGAGCTGGACAAGCGCGGCTTCGATTTCAGCAAGGACTACGAGGTGCTAGATGAGCTCGGGCTGGCCTGTTACGAGCGAGCCAAGGCCGAGCGGGCCAACCCCGAACGCCAGCGGGAATTCCTCCAGCTCGGAGCTGAAGCGTTTCAAAAGACCCTCTCCATCGATTCCGAAAACCTCACCGCCCACTACACTCTCGCGCTGATTTACACTCAGCTCGGCGATGAGACCCGGGCCGCCGATCACCGGCGCGAGCACCTGAAATTCCTGCCCGACTACAACGCGCAGGACCGCGCAATTACGATTGCCCGGCGCGCCAATGCGGCTGCAGACCATGCAGCGCAGGCGACGGTCCTCTACCCCTTGCAGCGGCCCGGCGCGCCGGGACTTGAGGCGCAACCCGCCATGCGCTCCGCCTCCCTTGACCTGCCGCGTTCTCGACAGCAGTGAGTCTTCAACCCATGCCGGTCTAATGAACAAGCCACCTGACCCCCCACCTCAAGAGCCCGAGGAACAGGCCCGTCTTGACGACGCAGTGATTGGCAGAGCATTTCGCTGGTCGGCAATTGCGTTCGCGGCCCTGTTGGTCGCGGCGGCCGGCACGTTGCTTTACCTCAAGCGCAAGCCCGCGCCTCGCGCTGCTCAGCTCACCACGGTCGCGACTCCCGTCGTGCCGATACGGCCTCAAGCTGAAATTCCCGACGCCAAATTCTCGGACATCACGGCCGCATCCGGCATTTCGTTCGTCCACTCCAACGGCGCTTACGGTGAAAAGCTTTTGCCCGAAACCATGGGCGGCGGAGTTGCTTTTCTGGATTACGATAATGACGGAAACCAGGACTTGCTGTTCATCAACTCCGCTGACTGGCCGTGGCATCCTTCGGACGGGAAAGCCAGGCCTACCATGGCCCTCTATCATAACGATGGCCACGGCCACTTCACGGATGTGACGCCCGGTTCCGGCCTGGACGTGAGTTTTTACGGTATGGGGGTTGCCGTCGGCGATTACGACAATGACGGTCTGCCGGACGTCTTCATTACTGCGGTTGGCGGCAACCACCTCTTTCACAATGAGGGCGGAGGAAAATTCCGTGAAGTAACGACTCAGGCGGGTGTCGGTGGTCGTCTCGATGGCTGGAGCACAAGCGCGGCCTGGGTGGACTACGACAATGACGGGAAGCTGGACCTGTTCGTGTGCAACTATGTGCAATGGTCCCGCGAAATCGACGCCGAAGTTGGCTACAAAATCGACGGCAAAACCCGGGCTTACGGCCAGCCGATGAATTTTCAGGGCGCCTTCCCTTGCCTCTATCACAACGACGGGAACGGTCACTTCTCCGACGTTTCGGCGGCGGCGGGAGTCCAGGTTAAGAACCCCGTTACGGGCGTCCCCGCGTGCAAGTCCCTGGGTGTTTCCCCTGTGGATGTCGATGGGGACGGCTGGATGGACCTGGTGGTGGCCAACGACACGGTTCCAAACTGTCTCTTCCTCAACCAGCGCGACGGGACTTTTCGCGAGGTCGGCGCGGTCGCCGGGATCGCGTTTGACAGCTATGGCAATACGCGGGGCGCGATGGGGATCGACACCGCCCGCTACCGGGCAGATGGCAAGCTGGGCATCGCGATCGGCAATTTCGCCAATGAAATGACCGCCCTTTACGTGGCGCAAAACGCGCCGACAAATTTCAGTGATGAAGCCATCACGGAAGGTGTTGGTCCCGCCAGCCGTCTCCTCTTGAAATTCGGCGTGTTCTTTTTCGATTATGACCTCGATGGGCGACTGGACCTGCTCACAGCCAATGGTCACTTGGAACAGGAGATTTCCAAAATCCAAAAAAGCCAGACCTATGCTCAGCCGGCTCAACTATTTTGGAACGCCGGCGAGCGCAGTGGCGGATGTTTCGTGCCCGTCCCGAGCAGCAAGGCGGGAGCCGACCTGTTCAAACCCATCGTGGGCCGCGGTTCCGCCTTCGCAGACATCGATGGGGATGGGGATCTGGATGTCGTGCTCACCCAAGTCGGCGGCCCTCCTTTGCTGCTGCGCAACGACCAACAGCTTGGTCACCACTGGCTCCGCCTGAAGTTAATCGGCACAAAAAGCAACCGGGACGCCATCGGCGCGTGGATCAAAGTGAACGTGAACAGCCAGGTCCTCTGGCGCCAGGTGATGCCCACGCGCGGCTATCTGTCCCAATCGGAACTGCCGATCACCGTCGGCCTGGGCGCCGCTACCCGTCCGGACGAGGTGGAGATCTTCTGGCCCAGCGGCACTCGCCAGAAAATCGAAAACCCCCAGGTGGACCGGATGTCGAGCGTGACCGAACCGCGCTAAGCCGCGCGAGGGCTCGCCAGGTCCACCGGTGCCCGCATCAAAACTCGAGCGGCACTCGCACCACCATGCCGCCCATGACCTCTCCTGGCTTGAAATCTTTCTTTGGGCTCGCAGCGTGCCCGTTGTGGCAACTGACGCAGCTTGGCAGGATGGCGCGGTCGGGATAGACCGCGATAAAATACCGGCGGCCGCCCAACGACTCTTCGGAGTAATAATTCGCATCCGGGTGTTCGAGCACCGATTTCAGCCCTTCGTTTTCGGTCGGAGTTTCCGGCGCGTTCTTCGGATTGATGGGCCAAAGGGAACGCAGCACGTAATGGAATTCCGCTCCTTTTTGTTGCACGAGCTCCGAAGCCTCCCGCAGCACATGGGCCGGCACCGTAGTCGGCTTCACGCTGTCTGGCCCGGTGAGTTGATTGAAATACCGGGCGTAAACCTCGCGGTCCGCGGCGATAACCGCATGCAGCGCATCCGCCATTTCCTGGGGCTTGAAGGTTACCGCCAGTGTCGGCTGTTGGAGAGAATTTGGCGCATCCATGGGTCCGCAGGCTGGCAAAGCCAAAAGCGTGCAGCCGGCGGTAACCAGGCCCACGATCTTCGGCCCGGGTTGGGCGCGTCTTGAGAGCGCTGAATTTCGCTTGATAGGCATTCTGTCTATTGATTTAGCTCTTTAAATCGCTTGGGGCTTAGTCCTTGGGCTCCGAGATTGGCAACGGCTCATTGCCGCTCTCCCGGCTCACGGACTTTGAGGATCTGGTCCACCCTCACATTGGTAAGTTCCTGAACCTGCTTACTGGGCCATCGAATCTCGATCCGGTCCACCGTCGTTGCCTTGTTCAAACCAAAATGCAGTCGCCGGTCGCTTTGCATGAGGAAGCCGAAGGCACAACGCGACTCGGCGAAATATTGCTTTCCGCCGGCGCTGACGGTTACTAAGGCACCGAAGCCGTCGCGGTTGCTCCTGGTTCCTTGCAGGTCGAGGGTCAACCAGTGATTCCCGGAGTTATCCCGATTTCGCAGCAGGAAACAACGGTCACCCATCGCCGTCACCAACAAATCCATGCGGCCGTCATTGTCGAAATCGGCCACTGCGCTGCCCCGTGCTCGAACTTTCGTGCGGAAATACAAGCCGCCTTTGGCCGCCGCATCTTCGAACGTGCCATCGCCGCGGTTTTCCAGCAGCAGGCTTTCCCAGCTGACCAGGTAATGGGCGTCACCGTTGGCGATGAAAATGTCGAGGTTGCCATCGTTGTTGAAATCCACGAAGCACCCGCCCCAACCAACGAATCGGGCCGTCAGCAAGCCCAGTCCAGACGCCAACATCCGGTCGTCGTAGATTCCCTTGGCATTACCCATGTAGAGCGAGCCATAACCCAACCGCGTAACGAATATGTCGTCGAAGCCGTCGCCATTGCAGTCGCCAATGGTGGCCGCCATCGACCCCGCCGCCTCTCCCATGGCGTTGAAAGCCACGCCCGCCTGGGGGGCCATGTCATTGAAATGACCTTTGCCGTCGTTGACCAGCAACACATTGGGCGTGCCGTCGTTGGAGAGGTAAAGGTCGGGTGCGCCGTCCCGGTTATAATCCAGCACTGCTACGGACATCGCTCGGTGGCCTGGGATCTGGATGCCGGACGACCCACTGACATCTTCGAAAATTCCGTTGCCGCGATTCCGGTAAAGCTTGTTCAATTGCGCCTTGTAGGCGAGCGGCCCCGGGTAAGCATCGGCACTGAGGTAAGGTGGGTAATTTGGGTCAAAAGAGAGATAATTTGCGACAAACAGATCGAGCTGCCCGTCGTTATCGATGTCCAAAAAGGCCGCTCCGATGGCTGTCCCGCCCTCGTTCGCGACGCCCGCTTTATCCGTCACATCCTCAAAGGTACCATCACCGCGATTGTGATACAGGATGCAACGTCCGACCGCGACCACGAATAAATCGACATGTCCGTCGTTGTCGTAATCGGCGGCGATCGCGGCGGTGCAATATCCGGCGCCCTCCACTCCGGCTTTTTTCGTCACGTCCTCGAACGTGCCGTCGCCACGGTTGCGATACAGGGCATTCGGCCGCCGCGCCGTGCCCGGCGCGTGATGCGTCACGCCCTCCTTTGGACCGGAGTTGACAACATAAAGGTCGATCAATCCATCGCCATCATAGTCCAGCCAGGTCCCGCCGGCGCCGTTAGACTCTATGATGTTCGCGATTCTCGAGTCACAGAACTGATTGACGAATTTGATCCCGGCCTTTTCAGTGACATCCTCAAAAATGTCCGCCGGCCCTGCTCGGAGCGGAGGAGTGACCGATAGCGCGACCAAGGGCTGCTGAGCGAGGCTGGCACCGGGCGCCGAACGACTGACGGACTTCTTGAAACTGAGCACCCCTGCCAGGCCTCCCACCACGCCAAGGATTGCGACGACCGCGGCCTTAAAATACCACCCGCGACGCTTCCCGCCCCGAGAACCTTCCCGCTCGGCCAAGGGTTGCTCAACTCTTTCTTTTTCGGACATATGGGTTAAGGGCGAGATTCCGCCGGCGAGCAATATCTGTCCGGATAGGTTAATTGTCCTCGCCTGCCTAGCCACATTGCAGATTCAGCAGAAAACCGTTTCATAGCTGGCGTCCCTTGACACGAGCCGCGCCCAAAGGAGTCAGCAACACACTTCACAAAAGCGGGCACGTGCTGAGTATAAGAAAGCCAACGCGAAAATCCAGTGAATTGGGATAACCGGTCCTGGAACCGGTACAAAAGGCTCTCCTTACCCTCACAGCGAGGGCTTCCGCGAGAACCACGCCCTCTCGATGGTCGTCCGCACAAAAATGTTGATTCCGATCTTTCTAACGATTATGAGTCAGAGACTGCTGAAAGCCCTTAAATGCAAAAGCGCCTGCTTTGGATTCCAGTCGTTTTGGTGGCCATCGCCCTGTTGGTTCTGGTTCGGTCACGAGGTCACCACGATGAATTCGAGCGGCTCATGACTGCAGGCCAGGGTTACCTGGAAAAGGGCGACGCCACGAACGCCGTGGCGGCCTACGCGGCCACGGTCAAGCTGGCACCGGAGAGCATCGACGCGCGTCTCAACCTGGCCAATGCCTATCTGCTGGCGAACAACAACGAGGGAGCGGTCGAGCAATGCCAAAGGGCCATCGACCTGGACCCTAGCGAAGCAGCGGCCTATTACCTAATGGGTTGCGCTCAACTGCGTCTGAACCAACCTGACAAGGCGGTGCAGGCTTTTCAGCAATCCCAGAAAATCGATCCGGCGGTGGACGCGCTTACTTTTCAACTCGGGCTGGCCGAGGAACGTGCCGGGCACCTGGAGGACGCGATTCAACAATTTGAAACGCTCCTTCAGTTCGCCCCGGATCATCCGTCCGCCCATTACCAATTGAGCCGGCTCTACCAGCGAACCGGGCGGGCGCCGGAGGCAGCCAAAGAGCTGGCAAAGCACCAGGAACTTCAGGCGAAAAAACCGGGAATCTCTTTGAGTCCAACCGCGCTCGAGCGCTGCAAGTACACTCAGCCGCGCGTGGCCTTCACGCTCGAGCAACCAGACCGCCGCGGTATTGCAGTGAAGTTCGTGGAAGCCACGGCCGCGGCGTTCGGTCCGGAGGCAACCCGCTATCGCGGACCGGTGGGTGTGGTGGATTACAATCACGACGGCCGGAACAGCCTGCTGGTGAGGGAGGACAACGCGTTTCGCCTGCTGGACAATGCGCGCGGACATTTTACAGCGCTGGGGGCTCTGGCGCCGGGATCGACCAACGCGACCTACCGCCGGTGCCTGGTGGGAGATCTGAACAACGACCGGTTTGAAGATGTCGTCGTGCTGGGGGAGCAAGCCTCGCATGTGTTCCGCTTTGCCACCAACGGACAATTCCGCGAAGTCACGTCGGCGGCAGGGCTGAAGGACCTGAAGGCGAAAGACGGGCTGCTCGCGGACCTGGATTTCACGGGCAAGCTGGATTTGCTCACCATTCAGCCAGGGGGCCAGGGGCTGCGCGTCTTTCGAAATCTGGGCAGCTTTTACTTTCAGGAGGACACTACCAATTCGGGATTGCCGGCGGTATTCGCCGGATCCGAGAGGTTAGCCTTCGACGATTGGCGAAACGAGGATGTGCCGGGGGTATTCGTCACCCGCGCTGGCGAGGCGCCGGTGTTCTTTTGCAAGCAGCGAGCAGGCCCCTTTGTGCAAACAAACGCCGGAGTGAAACTGCCACCCGCAAGCCTCGTTACGCTCGGGGACCTGAACAATGACTTGATGCTGGACCTGGTGCTAGCGGGTGAGGAGGAAATCACGATCGTATTCGGCGGAAGCGGAGACAAGGTCACGTTGCCGCTCCAGGGCCTGCAGGCCAAAGACCTCCTATTGGTGGATTATGATAATGACGGCTGGTTGGACATCCTGGCGTGGGGGAGTGGGGTGCGAATGTGGCGCAATTTGGGCAAGCTGGGCTTCAAAGACGTAACGGCAGAACTCGGTCTGGACAAAGCCGGGCCAACCGACTTCGTAGTGGCGGCTGATTTCGATCAGGACGGCGACACCGACCTCGTGCTGGGCTCACAAAACGGTTTGCAGTACTGGCGCAACGATGGCGGCAACGCCAATAAACAGTTGAAGTTGAGATTGGTGGGCAACCGCTCGAACGCCTCGGGCCTGGGCTCCCGCGTCGAGATAGTGTCGGGGCATTGGCGAACGATCCGGACATTGAAACAACTCCCGTTTGAGATTGGGGTTGGCCAGCGGGATAAACTCGAGCTGCTCCGGATGCGCTGGTCGGACCTGACCACCACCGCCCTGGACGTTCCCGTGCAGCCAGGGCCCTTTGAGTTAGTCGAACTTGTGCTGCCGTCCGGCTCGTGTCCTTACCTCTACGCTTGGAACGGCAAGAAATACCAGTTTGTCACCGATATATTGGGCGCCGCGCCCCTCGGGCTGCCCATCAGCCAATCGCGGTACGTTGAGCAGGACCCGGAAGAGTATCTCTTTGTTGGAAACGAGCGCCAATTCCCGCCCCGCGACGGCCAATATGAAGTTCGGATCACGGAGGAACTCCGGGAGGTGCTTTACCTGGATCACGCTAGGCTCACGGTCGTGGATCATCCCGCTGGAACGATGGTGGCGCCCACGAGCAAAATGCAGGCGGGCCGTCCTTTTCCTCCGCACGAATTGTGGACCTTGCGCCCGCGGTGCGCCCTGCGGCAGGCAAAACGCAGCGATGGTCTGGATGTCACTGAACTGCTGACCACGAATGATGGACGACTTGCCGGACCGGAACGCTTGCGCGAGCCCCAATTGCGCGGTTTGGCCGAACCGTTTGGCATTACCCTGGATTTCGGCGAGCTCCCGGTCGCGGAACCGCTCGTCCTGGTCCTGACCGGGTGGTTGCGCTTTGGTGGCGGCATGGCAAACATCGCCGGCTCGCTCGATCCAGGTCTTCCATTTCCTTTCCCGAGCATTGATGCGGAGTTGCCAGACGGCTCGTGGAAGCGGGTTCCGGTGGACGTCGGCGTGCCGGCGGGCAAGATGAAGACGATCCTGCTGGACCTGGAAAACAAACTGCCATCCGGCGCCCGCCGTCTGCGGTTGACCACCGCCTTTGAACTCTACTGGGATTCTGTTTTGCTCTGCGTGAAGACTTCCTCGCGGGAGAACCATGAGACGCGTTTGCTCCCGAAACGTTCCGACCTGCATTGGCGCGGTTTCAGCGAATTCGCCCCGCTGCCCGAGTGGCTGCCGTTGACACCGGAGTACGACAGGCTTAGAGACGAGCCCCCCTGGGCGCGTACACCTTCCGGGTGGTGCACCCGTTACGGGGCCGTTGATGACCTGGTCAGCGAAAAGGACAATGCCTTGGTCTTGCTGAACGGTGGGGACGAATTGGCGCTTTCCTTCGCGGCCGACCGGGTGCCGCCCAAGCCTGACGGGTTTGAGCGCGATTTCTTCTTGTTTGTCGTAGGATGGGATAAGGACGCCGACTTCCATGTCGCCCAGGGCTGGCGGGTAGAGCCGCTGCCTTTCCATGGCATGGATGATCAGGCCTATGGCCGGCAGGCAAGGCCACCCAATCTCGACGATGCGTGGCGGGCCAAATACAACACGCGCTGGGTGGGACCGCTGGTGCTGAGCCAGAAACACCAGAAGTGAGGGAGATTCGGCTCCACCGGGATGGGCCTATTGTTCCCGATTGGTGGCCAGTCGCACTTCCATTTCTTTCGCCCCTGGTGGGATAGCAACCTGCTGGGTTTTGCCGCCGGGCCAGCGCACCCACGCCGCAGAGGGCGCCTCGGGCGTGCCCATGACTTGCACCGGGCTGTCTTGCGACCAATACCCGCTGCCCGCGTGGATCTCGCGAGCCGGGCCCCACCGCTGCCCAAAGCGCAGTCGAATCGTAGTCGTGCGGTAATTTGGAACGTACAAGTCCAGATACCCATCGCCATCGATATCCGCCAGCGTCAAGCTGGTCGCCGCGAACTTATGGACCAAACCGCCGCCCGACACTTCATGAAACCGTCCTTTGCCGTCGTTAAGAAACAGGCGCGTTCCTTTGCCGATCCCGTTTACGAGCAGGTCCAAGTGACCGTCTCCATTCACATCGGCAAAGACCGCGCCGGTCGAGTACTGGTCGGCACAGGCGACGCCCGCCGACTCGGTTATATCTTCAAACTTCCACCCCCCCAAATTGCGATACAACTTGTTGCCGTTCTCCAGGCCGCAAAAGTATAAGTCACAGCGCCCATCGCCATCTACGTCACCACAAGCGACTCCTGAACCGTTAAGCCTGATTTGGTTCTCCGCGGCCTTGGCGTCGCTTAGCCCGTTCGTGAAGGCGATGCCAGTAACCTCTGGCGGCAAGAGAGTGAAGCCGACCTGGCCTGATTTGGGGATAGACAAGGCCGCCGAGCGGTAACCAGGGCCGGCGCTCCAATTCAGTTCCGAAGCCCTCACTCCCAAGCCCGCCCATGCCAGCACCAGCCAACCAGAAGAAACAAGCAGGACAGCGGGCCGGGAAGCGTTCACCAGGCACTTAATCACGACGTTACCATCGTAAGCCGAACCATTCCCGCCGGCAACGATGAATTGGAAGGCCTGCCAAGGATCATCTGCAGTTTTCAATTTCAGTTCTCCTGAGGCTTGAGTGCCTATATTTTACTTCACCCGGCTGATGCTCGCGTCGATGCCCACCTGCACCTCCGCCGAGCCGGCAGGAACATCCACCACAAAACTCTTCCCGCCAGGCCAGCGGACCCACAGTTGGGTGGGCCCGTCCGCGCCCGCCAGGATCTGGACGGGGCTATCCTGCGACCAATAGCCTCCGCCGCCATGAACCTCGCGCACCGGCCCGTAGTGCTCGCCGTGCTTTAGTCGCAGTTGGGCGCCGACGCCCCAGGGATTTCCAGACGGACCCTTGAGCCGCACGCGCAAGCCCGGTTTGGCGCGCACATTTCTGAACAGGCGCGTCTGGGCGGCATTCTGCGTCACCGCCAGGTCCACCCGGCCGTCGCCGTCGAAATCCGCAACGGCGGCGCCGCGCTGTTCGCCATACACCATGACCCCGCTCTCTTGTCCCGGCACGGCGCGCAACCCGCCTTGGCCATCCCCCTGGAGCCATAGTCCGCGCCCGGCATCATACCTCGATGTCTCCGGCTCAACCGCGAAGAAATTCTGGCTCAGGAAAACATCTTCGCGGCCATCCCCATCGTAGTCCGCGACCACCACCGCGAAGGCGGGGGCGAACTGCGCCTCGGGAGGCATCACCCGGACCTCCCAGTGGTCGCCTCGGTTGAGGAATACGGTCGATTCCAGCCACTTCGCCTCGAGGAAGCGCGCCTGGTGCAACCGAGCGCCCAGCACTTCCTCCACGCCTGCGTCCGCGAAGACCTGGTAGCTGTGGAATTGCCCTCGGAGGAACGGCATCCCTCGCGCGAGGACGTCGAGGCGATACTCGGGGACGTATTTTCCCATGGCCGGTTCGAAGTACGACTCGATCAAGCCATTGACGCCCTCCTCGTTAAAATCGGCGAAGTAAATCCGTAGTGGGGCCGCACGATGGCACTGGTATTTTGAGTTCTCGCCCCAGTTGCTGGCGATGATGTCCGGCCGCCCGTCGCCATCAAGGTCGCCGGTGGTGACTCCATTCCACCAACCCGTGAGTTGGGCCATAGTTGGGGGCTGAGGAGTACGAGAGGCAGGCCCGGAAGATGCCTTGGAGGAAAGGTAATTAGACGACGACATGATGAGCGGCGGATCCCACGCGCTCAGGCGGCCGTGGTCGTTGTGGAAAATGCGCAGCGGCCCCCATTCGCACGCGAGGATTAATTCGGGAAAACCGTCGCCATCGAGGTCGCTGAAAACAGCGGCGCTAACCATCCCCGCGGCCTCGATGGCCCTGGTGTTCGGCTCATCCAAAACAAAAGTCCCGCCCTGGTTGCGGAAGATGCGGGACTTTCCCCCCTCAGGATATTTTCCGGCGCTCACCCTTGCCCCGACGAACAAATCCAGTTGGCCATCCCCGTACAGGTCAGCCAGGGCCAACGGGCCAACGCTGGCATCGGCTCCCGGGATGGCCTCAGCCACTTTGGCTCCGGCCACATCGTATGCATGGACACCGGCGCCAGCGGGCTGGCCATCCTCGTAATTGGCGGAGCCTACCAGGAGCACCGGACCGTTGGTATCGCGCGGCCAAGCCACCACGGCGGTCTGGTCCCGGGTCGCCGTCTGACCGCTTCGCCAGGGTTGGAAGCCCCCTTTGCCATCGTTCATGAACACTCCCAGCGCCCCACCCTTGCCGCTGGTGATGACCAGATCCTCATGGCCGTCACCGTTGAGATCGCACCAGCAAACACCGGGGCCGAGCTGGCTCAATCGCTTGCTCAGGGTCGGCTGACGCGCAAAATCATCGAACGGCTCCTCGTGGTGGGAGTGGGCGAGCAGTCCGCTGGCGTCCTCGAAAAAGGGAGCGGGGGCAGCCGTCCCACGAGGATTCACAACCACCGAGTCCGCCTCGTCAATTTCGTAAAGGTAGTTGGCGGCCGCCTCGCGTACCACGCTGCGCCGCCCGCTGGGCCAATCCACTTCAATTCTCAACTGGTTGGTCAGCGAACCGGCTGCAAACACACGCATCGCCTGGTCGCAGGAGAGATAGCGTCCCCCGCTGATCATTTCCTGGCTCTGCATGGGGACTGGGCCGCCATAGACTCGAATTTTCGCGCCGATGCCATGTGTGTTTGGCGACCGCCCCTTCAGCGTCACCGCCAGGCGCGGCTTGGAGGTGTCATTGCGGTAGATGCTGGCGACGCTATTGAGGTTATTGGCCACCACGTCCATATCTCCGTCATTGTCCAAATCAGCCAGGCACATGCCCTGGGAGATCACCCGGGTGTCGAACCCCCACTGGTGACCGACCTCGACGAACTTCAATCCGCCCAGGTTGCGGAAAGCCACCTTGGGGGGCACTAGACTCGGGAAAAGCCGCCGCGCTTGCATCATCGCGATGACGGACCCCCGTTGGTTGGCATTGGCCCGATTAGCCGCATCCAGCGCGTCGAGGTTCATGTTGTCGCGCACGAAGCCGTTGGCGATCAGCAGATCCTCGTAACCGTCCAGATCCACGTCCAGGAAAATGGGCGTCCAGGACCACTCCGAAGCCTCCACTCCGGCGAACTGGGCTACTTCAGCATAGGTGCCGTCACCGCGGTTCCGCAGCAACACGTTGCGCGAATACTGCGGGCGGTTCTCGATCGCTCCCAGAGGCAGGATGTCAGGCCTCAAGTTCGTTCGTTGTACCAACCGCCGCCGATGTTCCCGGCTGAGCATTTCGCCGACAAATAGATCGTCGAAACCGTCACGATCGACATCGGCGATATCCATCGCCATCGAGGATAGCGGGATCTGACGTATCGCCGTCCGCGGAATCGCTCGAAAATGTCCGTGCCCGTCATTCATCCAGATCCGGTCGGGAGTAGCGAAGTCGTTACAAATATATAAGTCGGGCTTCCCATCCCCATTCAGATCGCGAAACATAACGCTCAGCCCCCAGTCCAGGGGGGGCTCCGCGAGCGGTTTGCAGTCTTCGTTAAGAAAAACGCCCCCGGTCCAGGGCACGCGTTCGAACCGTCCTCCACCCAGGTTCCGGTAAAGCGCGTCGGGTTCACCCAGCTCCTCGTGAGAGAACTTGGCTCCGCCTTTTCCGTCATCGGCGATATTAAATCGAAAACGATTGGTCCACTCCGGGTCGGTGAGCGGCTTCCCGTTAATTGAAACCACTGCCAGCCGGCCGTCCACCATTCTCAGATTGAACCTGGCATCGGGTTTGTCGGCCGCGCTGTCGGCGCGATAGTTGGCCACATAGAGGTCTAGTCTGCCGTCGCCGTCGTAGTCCGCCAGGGCCAGGGACATGCCGCCCATCCCCCCGTTGAGAACCTCCTTCGCCTCAGTAAAGCGGCCTTTGCCGTCGTTGAGAAAAACGTGCGTACCGCCGCCCAGCGAGTTGACAATGAGATCCAAGTGTCCATCCCCATCGATATCGACCAGCGCCGCACCCGTAGCATCGAGGTTGGTGCAGGCGACCCCAGCCCAGTCCGTGATGTCCTCGAATTTCCAGTTCCCCAGGTTGCGGTAAAGACGGTTGCCGGTCTTCAATCCGCAGAAATACAGATCGCACAAACCGTCGCCGTCCACGTCCCCGGCTGCCACTCCCGATCCACTGGGCAGAATTTGACTCGCCAGCGCCCGTTCCTCAGACAGCACATTGGTGAAGAAAATCCCCGTTTGACTGGGGGGCATCAGAGTGAATCCGTCCCGACCCGCGCCAACAGGGTGAAGCGCTGTTCGCCGGTAGCCGGGACCGCTTTCCCAACCATCGGCTAGCGAGACGCCCGCGGAGAACAGAAGCAGGAGTGCGGTCACAAATCGCAACCGCGCCGGCAAACGTGCCAAGGCACGGAGGGCGAGCGGACGTTCTGAAGCGGGCCAAGACGCGGTCAGGATGATCCCGTCACCGGTTCCCCGCCAGCTACTTCCGACCGGGGATGGGGGAATCGCCAGATCAGCGGAGTTCCGCTTCTCATTCTTACTTTTCAAGGGCTAAGTGGCCTAATGCCGGGGATCTACCAGAGACGCAATCCTGAGAGCAAGAGACAAAAAAGAAGACCGGATGATAACATCCGGTCTTCCTGAATCAAACCCTCAGCCGACGCTTATTGGTGCGCTTTGAAGAAGGTCGCGGCGGTGGTTGTGGGCACGGTATAGGGACTTGCGGCCCCGCTCACAGGCGTGTAGGTGCCATTGGCCGTCGCAGAGGAATATAATGTGCCTGTGTACGTGATGACCGGCCTGCCTGAACCATTCTTCCCGATGCTGATGCTCGGTAGGGCGGTCGCAGCTACATTACCAAAGCTGCGGAATTGAGCCAGGAACAACCGGTCAAAATTCGGGTCGAAGGGAGCTCCCCAAACATCGAATCCAGTGGGCGCCGTCCCGCTCCAGATGTTACCCGTTTCAACGCCGACGCACACGCTGACAACCATAACCTGCTGGTTATCCGTACTCGCCAGCGAGGTGCTGCCCTGGCCAATCCAATTCGTGCCGTCGCTGCTGCGGAAGCCAAAGAAATTGGTTCCGACGCGCGACAGGCGCAGCCAGGCGTTTGGATAGGTGGGAGCGGTGCCGGGATTACCCCAACTTGCCACCTGCGCGCCCTGGGAAGGACGTACGTGCTGCTCGTGACTGTTGTTGGGAGTTGGATTCCCGGGCTGGGCCGTACTCCCAGCAGGTGGAGTCCAAACCCCTGAACTTGCGAAGGTCTGTGATGGGTTCACATGGGTCTGCACTTTGGCGCTGACGACGCTGACGGCGGGGGCGACAGGCGCACGGTCGCCGGGGTCTTCACCCACGTTCAGGTTATTGCGGGCTTGCAGACCTACGCGCGTCCACTCGCTGCCGGGTTCGGCAAAGACGACATTGACCTTCACGTCGAAGTCGTTGGTCTTCTTGATATAAGCGAGGGTGTCTTCCTCGTAGGAGGACCACATTTGCCGACCTCCGTTGAGGACGTCGAACCCGTCAGGGCCGACCGGCACAACGTTGCCCGGCCGGATCGGGGTGCCATCATCGGCAAACGCAAACTGGCTGGCCGTGAACGGCAAATTGACGCCGGGCGGTTGAATCGCGTTGCCGCGCTTGTCGGCGACACCGACCACGTTGAGTGTGTAGTTTTGGCCCGGGACTAAACCTGAACGTTGCAGGACCATTTGGTTGTAGGTTCCCAGGGAGTTGGTAACCGTGGCGACAGTAAAGGTGCCGGGGTTCCCAACCAGGCTGAAGTTGCCGGGGACGAACGTGGCCGGGTCGATCCCTCCGTTCTCGGCAAACGCCACGTTCAGTTGGTAAGTGCCATTTGGCATCTGGATGCTTCCGACGGAGAGGGGTGTCGGCGGGTTCGTGTCTGGCAACACGGTCAGGGTCGCATTGGTGGTGTTAAAGGTGCCCACCAGCGTGAACACCTTGGCGCTGAACTGCTCGCCATTCTGCGCCAAATCCGCTTGGGCAATGTTGTAGGTCGCCGTTGCGGAACCGATGATCGGCGCGCTGTTGGAATACCACTGCACCCCAAAGAAATCAGTGGTGGGCAGGACGGACGCCGTGACTGAGAAAGTAACCGGGTCGTCCTGGAATACAGTCTTGCTGACAGGCTGCACGCCAAGGGTGGCTCGATGGCCGGCGGCGGACGCGAGTGTCCAGCAATTCTGCGCCGGGATCGGATGTAGTTGCTTCGCGGGCGTGGTGTCTGTGCTCAGGCGCCAGGCAACGCTCACGTGGTCGTTGCCGATGCCCGCCTTGTGAAGGGCGACGAAACCATAGAGGTTCCCCGCCAGGAGGTGAATCAGGGTCGTGGTTGTCTGAGTCTGGGGAAGGCCGCCAACCGTGTTGGTAGGTTCCTGGTAACCATTGCAGCAACCGTATTCCCAACAGATTGGAGTGCCGCTCTGTGGATCGGGCAAAGTATTCGTGACACCGACACCCGCACCGGTTGAATTGAGATACAACTCGGACGAATCCTGGCTCTCAATGAGGAATGCATAGTCGCCGGTCACGTCGGGCTTTACCCAGCCCGATATCTCGACGCCGAACGAATCGAGGTTCGGAACGGTTTGGGGTGAATTGGCGCCGCCTACGAAGAAAGTCACCGTCGCGTTCGAAGCGAGGTTGCCCCCAGGTATGTAGTTTTTGAGGTCTAAGATTCCAAGTTGCCCCACGTTGGTGCCAATACCCTCCCAGCGTTGGGCTTCCAGGAAGCCCTGAATGAACTGCGGCGGAGTCGCGGCGTCCACAGTCAACTTGGCATTGGCGCTCGTGTTGGTAACGGAATTGTTATAGACCCTGACCGCGATGTTGGCGTTGTTATCGGCAAGTACCGGGGTGAAGACAAGCCGCGCGTCAGTCCTGCCTGGCATGTCCACGCCATTCTTCGTCCACTGGTATTGAGGCAAAGTCCCCGAGGCTCCCACAGTAAAGATGGCCGTTCCATTTTCCACCGCGAGGTAGTCAGCCGGATTCTGGGTGATGGCGCAGGGTCCGACCTTGGTTCCTGGAGCTGCCAGTTGCAGACCGGCAACGCCCGCGTTGATCCCTGTTCCCGCCGTCATTGTCACTGTGAGCTTCAGGTTCCCTGAACCGTCAGGTGACACGTTCTTGAACACCATGGTATTGCCAGGGGCAGGATTCCCGGGATCCGTAGAATTGGCCAGTACGAAGCTGCCGGGGAAGCTGGTCTCAACCGGCAGGTAGTAGGTGAGCGCGCCGACGTTGTATGCACCGAAGGTGCCAGGCGTGTCCGTCTGGGCGTACACATAAAGATCGTAACTTCCGGCAGGGACGTTCGAAATGATGACCGTCCCGCTACCGGTACCCATCTTCAGGAAGCCATTCATCATGCTAGTGTTGGGGTCGCCGGGAACGTAGCCCCCATCGTTCCAACCATCAGTGGCGGACCAATACACCGCGATGGGAGTGAAACCGCCAATGGCGTCGCCCAGGTTAAGCAGGTTCCCGACCAGTATCCCGGGATTCCCATCCGCACCATGCATATTCAGATTGTTCCAATTGCTTACCATGATGGCGCCCGCCACGTCGGTCAGCGGGAGATCAGCAGCGCCAGTCGGGCTGCCATTCCGGCCGTTAAAATTGGCGCTGACGGGCTGGTTGTTCCACGCAATGGGGGCCACCGTCAGCAAAGCGGTGGTGCTCACATTGGTATTCACATTGTTATAGACAATGGCCGTGATGTGTTTTCCGTTGTCAGCCAGCGTGGTCGGCAGTGTGATGCTCGCACTGGTCGCGTTCGGAAGGTTCACGCCATTCGTTTGCCATTGAATCTGGACAAGCGGGCCGGAGTAACCCACGCTGAAAGTGGCTGGAGTACCCACAGGGACGCGAACGCTAGCCGGGTTGGCGGTGATGGCGCAGGAATTCGTGTTGAGGCTTAGGAAGTTTGTCGCGATCGAGCTGAGGACTGTATTGACGTTGTTGGTAACCACGGCCTGGACCGTCATCAAGTTGTCCGCCAGCGGCAGGGGCGGCGTAGTGTAGCTGTCACCGGTAAAACCGGCGACAGGCACGCCGTTTGTCAGCCAAGAAGTCTGGTGGGGGCCAGTGGCGCCGACAGTAAAAGTGGCGGGAAGGCCCAAGGTCTGGCTGGCTACGTTGGTGGAGTTTACAGGCTGAGTGGTGATCGCGCAGGGTGTGGTGTTCGCCGCAAACGGCGGTCCCGTGATCTGGACGACCTGAACCCCCGCAATGCCGGCCCCGTCATTAACGGTGGTACCATCCCAATAAACAGTGAGCTGGATCGTTCCATCGCTTGCAGGGGAAACACCTGTGGCGTGGATAAAGTTGCCGGCCGTGCTGGGAGGGACGATCTCCGTATATGTGCCAGTGAAATTGTTAGCCCAAGGGTCGATGTTGTATCCGACAGGCGCCGCCGATCCTGCAACGAAGACTCGACCAAAAGAGCCGGTGCCGTTTTCCATGCAATACACATAAACGTCGTACGTTCCCGAGACCGAAAGGTTCGAGACGAAGATCCCGCCTCCGGCATTCTTGAACTTTAGGATCCCCTTCATCATCTTTTCGTCGGCGGTGGTGATGGGTCCATCACTGTTCCAGGCATCCACCCCTTCGTAGTGAATCTGCACCGCGGTGAAAGCACCGGAACTGTCCCTCAATGGCTGCGAAGTATTCGTAAAAGCCAGGCAGTCGAGGTTTGCCCAAAAGGGCTGGGGAACAACGCCCGCGACGTCCGACGGAGCAAGAAGGACATCGCTGTAAAGGACGGTGGCGCTGTTCCGGCCGATGAAACTGGCGCTGACGGTTGTGCCCGCCTGAGTGCTACCGGCTCCAATCAGCAAACTGGCACCGACCGCTGCTAACGCCGCTAGGTTGAGTTTATTTGTATTCATGAGACTCTGCCTGGTTACTGCGTGTTGCTTGGTTTGAGTTTGACGAACTTACCGCACATGACTTTTTTCTTGGCGAAATGATGCTTCAATCTGACGAGGGCGAACTTACCTGTGCCACCAACCGCCGGACGACCGGAAGAAGTTGGTGAGTGAACACAGTTTGAGCTGAGGCAAGCTCATCCGCCCGCTGGCAGGTTCGACACGCACATTTCGCTCTGGGTTTAACATAATCTTACATTTTGCATTAAGACTGTCAATGGTTTATTTACAAATCTTGTAATATTTTTTTGGGCTCCGCGCTTGCGCTCCGCATCGGCCTCCCGCCCCGCGAAAACGTCCCTGAAAAACTCTGCTGAACGCCATCTCTCGTGTGCTACCTGGTGCCAGGAAAAGTGTGCTCCGGTACGCTGTCGCCTTGGTCCAGGCGCGCCACCACTTCCCGCAGCCCCTTGGGAAGCCTGGTTTCGGTGATTTTTCCTCCGGGCCAGCGGACCCAGAGGGCGGAGGGAGTTTCGGGCAGGGCCAGCACGACGATGGCGCTGTCCTGGGAAAGGTAGCCGCTCCCGCCATGGATTTCCCGCGCTGGACCGTACCGGTCACCAAACTTGAGTCGAACCACCGAGCCAATGCCTTTCGGATTGCCTGCCGGCCCCACTAACCGCACGCGCAGACCCGGTTTTGCTCCCACATTCCGGAACAACCTCGTCTGGGCACCATTCTGACCCACCGCTAAATCCACCCGCCCATCCTCATCGAGATCCGCCGCCGCCGCCCCCCGCTGCTCTCCATATACCTTTATCCCCGATTCCTGCCCCGGCACCGGGCGCAGTCCTCCTTTGCCATCTCCCAACAGCAACAGCCCCCGCCCCGCATCCAGCCGCGGCGTGCTCGGTTCGTTGGCAAAAAAATTCTGGCTTAGAAACACATCCTCCGCGCCGTCGCCGTCAAAATCGGCCACCACCACTCCAAAGGCCGGCGCAAACTGCGCTTCGGCCGGCAATGCCACCGCTTCAAAGTGGTCCCCGCGGTTGAAAAATACCGTCGTTGCCAGGGTCGTCGCCTGGACCACCCGCGCCCGCGCTTTGGCCTCCCCCAGCACCGCCTCCAGGCTCGCCTCGCTGAAGGCCTTGTGCGTCGAAAATCGTCCCGCGAGAAACGGCAACGACGCCATCAGCGGGTCTCGATAACGCCGTGGGGCCACCGCTCCAATTTCGGGCTCAAACTCCGCCTCCACCACATCGAGCACCCCCATCCCTCCCAAATCGCCATAATACACTTGTGCCGGATGCTCCGCGCTGGCCAGATACGGACTGTTGAGTCCCCAGTTGCACGCAATGATGTCCAGTCGCCCGTCCCCGTCCAGATCCCCGGTCGTCACCCCGCTCCACCAACCCGTCAGTTCGTTGAGCGTTGAGCGTTGAGGCTTGAGGGCTCCCTCGGAACGCCAGGTCACCGGAAAGTTGGTAGCGCTCAGCCGGCCGTGATCATTATGGAAGATCCGGATCGGCCCCCACTCACAAGCAAGGATGAGTTCCGCAAAACCATCCCCGTCCAGGTCGCTCCACACCGCCCCGCTCACCAGGCCCACCTGCTCCAGCAACTGACTGTTAGGCCCGTCGAGCACAAACTGGCCGCCTTCATTGCGGTAAATGCGCGAGCTGGCCGCCTCGGGCCAGCGCCCCGGGATGACCCGCCCACCCACAAACAAGTCCAGGTCACCGTCCCCGTCGATGTCCCCCAAGGCCAGGGGTCCCACACTGGAGCTATCGGCCCCCATCACCGTCTTCGGGTTCGGGTTGGTCCATTCCCAACAAGTGACCGCGGCGCCTTCGGCCCGGCCGTCCTCGTAATTGGCCAGGCCCGTCAAAATGGCGGTGTGGCCCCTGGCCGCCGTCCAGCCCAACGCGCTGGTTTGGTCGCGCGCGGCAGCGCTCTCCGTCAAAGAGTTGGTCGCCCGTTGGAAACCGCCCCGGCCATCGCCTAGATAGACCGCCAACTGCCCCCCCTTGCCGCTGCCGATGATTAAATCCTCGTGCCCATCCTCGTTGATATCCCACCACGCCACACCCGGACCGGGCTGACTGAGCTTGCGCGGCAACAGCGGCTGTCGCGCAAAATCATCAAATGGCTCCTCGTGATGGGTATGGGCCAACCGATCGCTAAGGTCCTCAAACAGGGGTGCCGGGGCGCTCTTGGGTGGCGCAGGTGGCGGGACTTTCGCGCCCGCTTCATCGATCTCGTAGAGACGGTTGGGCTTGACCCCTTCGACCCGGCTCAACCGGCCGTTCCGCCAGGTGACCTCGATGATCATTCCGTCCTGCGCCTGGCCCGCGGCAAAAGTAAGCATGGCCTCGCTGCCAGACAGATAGCGCCCGCCGCAGATGATTTCCTGGCCTTGCATGGGAACCGCGCCGTTGAGAAGCTTAATCCGCGCGCCTATGCCTTGCGTGTTGGGCCTCTGGCCCTTAAGCCGCACCGCCACCCGCGGCGCCGAAGAGTCGTTGCGATAGACCCCGAGGGCGCCATTGAAATTATTCACCACGAGATCCATGTCCCCGTCGTTGTCGAGGTCGCCCGTGGCCATCCCTTGGCGGATGCCTGGTTGATCCGTTCCCCAGACCGAAGTCATGTCTTGGAATTTCAAGTTGCCCAGATTTCGGAACGCCGCAATGGGGCAGCCGTAAGGCGGAAACAAGCGTGCGTTGGCCATCTTTTGCATCGAAAAGGCCAACTGAAACTCCGCCTCGTTGGTGAAGCCCTTAAGGGGTCGCTGCTGAGCATAGATGGCAGCGAGGGCGTCCCGATCCTGCACGTCGCGGAAGTAACCGGCGGAGACCACTAGATCCTCGTAGCCGTCTAAATCCACGTCAAGGAAGATCTGCTGCCAGGCCCAATCGGCCGAGGCCAGACCCGCATAATCAGCGATGTCAGCAAAGGTATTGTCACCGCGGTTGACGAAGAGAGTATTGCGCATGATCTGCGGCCGGTCGGGCGCGAGGTCGATCGGCGACATGGGGTTGAAAGCGGTGGTCTGGCGCTTGCGCAACCGATGATCCCGGCTTTGCATGTCTGTCACGAGGAAATCGACGTTGCCATCCCGGTCGATATCCGCGAAATCGACGCCCATGGAGCTGAAGGGGATGTGCCGGAGAGCGGGCCACTCAATCGCTCGAAAATTGCCGTGTCCGTCGTTCAGCCAAAGCCGATCCGCGGTCCAGTAGTCGTTGCAGACATAAATGTCCGGGCTGCCGTCCCCGTTCAAGTCGCGGAAGGCTACCGTCTGCCCCCAATCCAGCGGCGCCTGTTTGAGTTTCTCGCCGTTTTCGTCGAGGAACCTGCCGTCGGTCCAGGAAATGGGAGTGAAGTGGCCCTTCCCGTCGTTGAGATAGACCAGGTCCGGTTCGCCGAACTCGCGCACCACCCCATTAATCACCACCAGGCGGTCTTTGAATTCGGGCGGAATCAGATACTGGCCGTTGCGCTGATAAATCTGCACCCGTCCGCGGTTCCGGATATCCTCGGCCCGATTGTTGGCGACATACAGGTCCAGGGTGCCGTTCCCGTCGATGTCCGCCAGCGCCATCGTCACGCTGCCATAGTGCGAGGCGGTGCCCGCTTCCGCGGTGACGTCCTTGAAATGGCCGTGACCATCGTTCAGGAAGCAGAGCACTCCGTGATTCAAGGTCGATACGAGCAAGTCCAGCGCGCCGTCACCGTTGAGATCGGCAAACACCGCGCCGCGCTGATAGCGCTCGGCAAACTGCAAACCGGCAGCGGCGGTGACATTCGTAAACCGCCACCCGCCTAAGTTGCGATAGAGCGCGCTGGGGCTGTCCAGGCCGCAAACGAAAATGTCCACCCATCCATCGTTGTCGAAATCCCCCAGGGCCAGGCCGGCTCCGTTATTGAGAATGCGGTTGGTTCCCCCACTGAATTCGAGCAGGATATTCGTGAAATCGATGCCGGTTTGCTGGGGCGTAAGCAGGGTGAATCCGGTCTTTCCGTTTGGAGGCACCGTAAGCTGCGCCCAACGGAATCCGCTTTCCTCATGCCAAGTGCGTTCGGAAGAGGCGCCCCTGACAGATCCCACACAGCCCAGGAAGGCACAGAAGATGCCCGCCACCGATCGAAGGTTCATACCGTGAGGTTACGAGGCTCATGAAATCACGTCAATCCCGCCGGGAACCCTTGGAAAACAAAGTCCTGTCAGTAACCGTTGCAGGCATTGCATCTTGTGATACGCTCTGGAATGCCCGTACGCGTGCTCTTACTGGTCTGGATTGGAGTTCTGTTCGCTAGCGTCGCCTCGCTCAAAGCTGCGCCCCTCGCGCTCAACACGAACCTGCAAATTCGCTTGGTGATGTACACCACCAACAGCACCGGCGCGCATTCAACTCGGATCGCCAAGGACCCCCGCGACGGCCTCCTCTATTACCTCAAAGACAACGGCGACATCTTCCGCGTCACCCTGATGCCCGGCTCGGGGTCCACGAGCACGCGCCTCTACGGCGCTGTTGACCATGGCATTGCCTCCAGCGCGCTGGGCATGGCCATTGGCCCTGATGGCACTATTTATGTCGTCGGGAACACCAGCACCAATTCCGGCAACAGCAACTTCGTGCAGGTGATGAAAGGTGTCCCGAATTCCAGTGGCGGGCGGACCTGGTCCCTGCTGGCGAAGACTGAACCCTACCCGCGCAGCCGCACCGCTTTTGACCATCTCATGAGCGGCATCGTCGTCAGCCCGGATGGCGCGTGGCTTTATCTCAACAGCGGCTCCAGAACCGATCATGGCGAAGTCGAGTCGGCGAGTGGTGTTTACCCAAACCTCAGAGAGACCGGTTTGACCGCCAAAATACTTCGTCTGCCCGCCAACGGTTCGAACCTGATCCTGACCAATGACCTCACCGCGTTGCGGAACGCCGGCTATGTGTTTGCCGAAGGCACCCGCAACGCCTTCGACCTCGCCTTCGCGCCCAACGGCGATCTCTTCGCGACTGATAATGGCCCTGACCGCGATATGTCGGACGAGTTGAACTGGATCCGCCAGGGGTTGCATTACGGCTTTCCCTGGCGCATGGGCGGAGCGGACAACCCTCAACAGTTTCCCAATTACAACCCCACCAATGACCTGTTGCTCGACCCGCGCTTTGTCGCCGTCTCGAGCGGGGCTTATCACAATGACCCGACCTTCCCGCCGCCGCCAACGAACTTCTTCGAACCCGTCCTCAACCTCGGCCCGGATGCTAACAGTTACCGTGACCCCGTCGACGGGTCGCTCAAACGCGCCACCAACAACAACCAGACACTCAGCAGCGTCACGGCCCATCGCTCACCTCTTGGTTTGGTCTTCGATACAGCCGGCGCCATGGCTCCGCCTTTTCAACGGCATGGCTTTATGTTGAGTTGGACACAGGGCGACCCGAACGGCAATTCAGTGGCAGGACCGTTCTTGGATCCAAGCGAGGATATGCTCGATTTAGACCTCACCAGCATCGGCAACAACTATCAGGGCCACTTCACCCGCATCGTCGGCAGCTTTTCCAACCCCATTAGCGCGAGCATTCTTGGCAACCGAATCTATGCCATTGAATATGGCGGCAATCAGGGCATTTGGGAAATCACTTTCCCGCCGGCACCAGCTACGCTCACCGTCGCGCGCGCGGGCAACAATGTCGTAGTCAGTTGGGGCGTAGCGGGCACTCTGCTCCAAGCCAACGTCCTGAGCCCAGTCTCCTCCTGGTCCGTCGTCTCAAACGCGCCTAACACACCCACGGGCGGCAGCTACACAAATGTTCCAGGCCCTACTCCCACTTACTACCGGCTGCAACAGTAGAAGGGCACGCTATGCGACGTATCGAGATGCGTCCAGATCGATGAACCGATGATCCGTGGCTCTATTCACTTTACTCCAAAAGCCGCAAAACGTAGAACTGACCGCATGAACCCATCCATCTCGAATCAGTATCTCGAACGAGTTGTCGACCTGACTGAACCCACCGCCAACCACCTTCTCAATATGACCGTCGAGGAAGCGAGGCAACGCATCCTGCGAGGCCCGGCTGACGCGGTCCGGCAGATCGAAGGCTCCTTTGCCCTGGTGGCGAAAGAAGGAAAGGTCGTCCGCCTGGCCCGTTCGCTGGACCGGCCAATGCGCTATTTTCTCGCGAAGCAGCACGCAGGCCCCGCCCTCGTGGTGGCGCACCGCATCGACGCTATCCGGGACTGGCTGAAGCAGGAGGGATTCGATTCGCAATTTCATCCCAGCTATACCCGCATGGTTCCCGCTCATCACATTGTGCAGATTCATTTGGTGGGCTGCCCCGATCCCGATCCGGTTTACGAACGTTTCTTCGCGCCGCGCCGCGACGCCTTTCCCGCCAACCCCCAGGAGTTGGGCGAGAACTATATTGGAGCCCTCGATCGCGAAATCCGGCAGTGGCTCGGCAGCCTTGCGGCTCATGAACCCATTGGGGTTTGTTTCTCCGGCGGCGTGGACAGCGGCGCGGTCTTCCTTGTCACCTACCACAACCTGCTCAAGTTGGGAATGAACCCCGCACGGCTGAAAGCGTTCACTCTCTCCGTTGACAACGGACCCGACCTTGAGCAGGCGAGGACCTTTTTGGACCCGCTCGGGCTGGGGCTGTTCCTTGAAGTCATCGAGGCCGAGCCGGCTGCGCTCGACCCGCTCGAAACCATCCGCATCATTGAGGATTATAAATCGCTCGACGTTGAATCAGCCACGATGGCCCTGGCCCTCTGCCGAGGTATCCGGCGGCGTTACCCCGGCTGGAAATTCCTCATCGATGGAGACGGCGGTGACGAAAACCTCAAGGACTACCCGATCGAGGAGAACCCGGAGTTGACCATTCGCAGCGTCGTAAACAATCGCATGCTCTACCAGGAAGGCTGGGGGCTGGGCACCATAAAGCATTCCCTGACCTATTCCGGCGGCTTCAGCCGTGCCTGCACTCGTTCCTACGCTCCGGCGCATCATTTGAAATTCGAAGGCTTCAGCCCCTTCACCCGGCCCTGCGTCATCGAGCAGGCCGAAGGCATTCCCTTCATTGCGCTGACCGGTTATGACGTGGAAAAGCTCTACGCCCTCAAGGGCGATGTCGTCAGGCGCGGCGTCAAATCCGTCACCGGTTTTGAGATGCCCGTTTTCCCGAAACGGCGCTTCCAGCACGGCGCCGTTTCCGTCGAGCGTCTGCGCCAGCGCCTGCCCAGCCCCGAGTCCGCATACCGTCAGTATTTCCTGGCCAGTTACAGCAAAACCGTGTCCGTCTGATTTGCCCGGAATGGGTGCGCGGCGCGCCTCTCGGCCTGATGAGTTCTATCTACCCTGAGCGAAATCGGTCCGCATGGATCATTGCGCACCGTCCTCCGCGTTCTGCCGCGGACCCCTTAACACCCCACGGGTACTTCCTGGAGGAGGAACTATCGGCATCCCATCGGCTCGTGAGTTCCGCCGTCGTTCTCCTGACGAACAAAGAATGCCCGTGGCGCTGTTTGATGTGCGATCTTTGGAAACACACGCTAACCCGCTCGGTTCCACTGGGCGCAATTCCGCGGCAGATTGATTACGTTCTTAGCCGCTTGCCCACTCTGCCGGAACAGGTGAAACTGTATAACAGCGGCAGCTTCTTCGACCCGGCCGCCATCCCCTTGGCCGATTACTGCGAAATCGCCCAAAAGGTGTCCGGCACCGGTCATTTGGTGGTGGAATCGCATCCGCGGCTGATCGGCAAAACCGCTCTCAAGCTTAGAGATCTGCTGGCATCATCGCTGGAGGTCGCCATGGGCCTTGAAACCGTGCATCCGGAGGTCCTGCCCCGACTGAACAAGGGTCTCACCCTGACCGATTTCGCGAAAGCGGTCGGCTTTCTGCGCCGCCACGACATAACCGTGCGCGCCTTCGTGTTGTTGAAGCCGCCTTTCTTAAACGAAGCGGAGGGTCTGGACTGGGCCATCCGGTCGGCGCGGTTCGCGTTTGCCACAGGCGTTGAGGTGGTTTCCGTGATCCCCACCCGCGCTGGCAACGGGGCTTTGGACCGGCTACGCGAAACGGGAGAGTTTACGCCTCCGCTGCTTCCCACGCTCGAGGGAGCTTTGGAAACACTTCTGGAACAGCGCCAGGGCAGGGTCTTCGCCGATTTGTGGGACCTGGAGCAGTTCTCGACCTGTGCGGCTTGCTTCCACCAACGTCGCCGCCGCTTGCAGCAAATGAACGCTCAACAAATCGTCCCGCCCAAAATCCGCTGCCCTGTGTGTGACCACGACCAAACCCGGTGAAGGCAAGACGGGTTGGCTCGGAATCAGAGGATTGCGTCGGTCCTCCTTCGAAATCTTCTTATTCGCCTTTGTCCCTCTAATAATCCCTGCTTTCGCCTTTCCACGAGACGGCAGGGTTCTGCACGATGATCTGGTCGTCCAGTTGGTCCATGCCCGGCAAGCTGGCGACGGCGGCATGCACTTTTTCCCGCTCGTGCTGGGTCGCCACGTTCCCGCGCAAAGTAACCATCCCTTTGTTTACGATACCGGCGACCGGTGAGGCGGCCAAGGTACGGTTCGTGGTGAACATATAGCGGAGCTCTTCAGCCAACTGCCAGTCCCCTGCATTCGCACCAGGCGGCGGCGCGAATTGGTCGGCTGGCGGGGCCATTTCCCCGTAAACCCGCGGTTCGGCACGATCCGAGGTCGGTGACATCGGCGCGGGTTGAATTGAGTTGAATGCAGCGGGCCCGTCGCTGTCCGTGTGCGCGCATCCGGAGGCCAGCGCCATCGGCAGCGCCATCCAGAGCAGTGTTTTCAATGAATGTTTCTTCATGCCAAAAGGTGGTTGGGCCCGCTCCGCTCTGCAATGGGGTGTTGACCCGTGAAACCAAACCTCCAGACCCTACCCGCGCTCAGGCAGCATGAGCGCCCGGGAGGGAGCGCTTGCACTGTGCTCCGGAATCCTGCCGTATTCCCGGTTGAGGTTGGCTGCGAGAAACCCTCTCCCCAGGCCGGAGCCGGCGCGAGTTTCGTGGTCATGAGCATCAACACGTCTTCGTATTAATGTTCAACGCCACTTGCCGTGGAGATTTGTCGGCCAAACACCTACAACGACATCGGAGGTGTCGCCGACAGGATTACCGCAGGTACTCCGATTCCGCGCCGGGGCGCTGGTGAGCAGCTTAGGGGCACTATGCGACGAGCGATTAGTGTCATTACGAGCCTGCTGCTCTTGGTCGGGGCCGTGCATAAGAACCAGGCCACCGAAATGACGTGGGAATACTCTGTCCAGGCCAGCGCCTCGGTCCAGTCGTCGCCTCCTCAGATTACCCTGAGCTGGCCGCAGGACCATTTTATCCTGCCCGACAGTTACACAATTTACCGAAAGCGTCCCACCGACACCTCCTGGGGAACAGGGGTAACCATCGCCGGCACGGCCACGAGTTACCCCGACAGCAACGTGGCCGTCGGCATCCCTTACGAATACCAAATCGTGAAGGTAACCTCGCAATACGCCGGCTACGGCTACGTCTGCTCCGGCATTGAGGTGCCGATGGCGGACAGCCGCGGCAAACTGCTCCTGGTCGCGGAGAATACCTGCGCCGTCAACCTAACGAATGAACTGGCGCGCTTGCTGCAAGACCTGGCCGGCGACGGCTGGACGGTGGTCCGGCTCGACGTCAACCGCAACGACTCCGTCGTCAGCGTCAAGAATTTGATTAAGGCGCAATACGACGCCGACCCAAATCACGTAAACTGCGTGTTCCTGTTCGGCCACGTGCCCGTCCCCTACTCCGGCAATATCGCCCCGGACGGGCATGCTCCCGCCCACCAGGGCGCCTGGCCCTGCGATGGTTTCTACGGCGATATGGACGGCGCCTGGAGCGACAACTCGGTGAACGTCACGGGCCAATACGACCCACGCAACACGAACGTCCCGGGTGACGGCAAGTACGACCAGAACTCCTTCCCGGCCCCCCTCAAGCTGATGGTGGGCCGCGTGGACCTCGCCAATATGCCCGGCGTCCTTTGGAATGGCGGCCTTTCGACCTTCCCGAGCGAGCTTGAACTGCTGCGCAATTACCTGAACAAGGACCACAATTTCCGCACGAAGCAGTTTGACCTGCCGCGCCGCGGGATTGTGGGGGACTTCTTTGGCGTTCGCAGTGGTGAGGCTTTCGCGGCGAGCGGTTGGCGGAACTTCTCAGCGTTCTTCGGAGCCGGCAACGTGACGACCACGCCGAACACCGGCACATGGATCCCGGCGCTTCACACCAACGCCTATTTATGGGCGTACGGCTGCGGCGCCGGCAGTTTCACCAGCATCGCCGGCCTGGGCAACAGCGACAGGCATCACGATCTGCTGACGCGCGAAATGCGCACTAATGACCTCCAAGCCGCCTTTACGCTCCTCTTTGGAAGCTGGCTGGGCGATTGGGATTCGGAGGACAACATCATGCGCGGCGTGCTGGCCCTGCCGAACAACGGCCTGACCTGCGCCTGGTCGGGACGGCCGCACTGGTACCTGCACCCCATGGCGCTGGGGATGCCGATCGGGTATTGCGCTCGGTTGACCCAAAACAACGGACCGGGTGGTCGGTATCAAAACCAGCTAAACAGCGGCGCCGGGCAGATTCACATTGCCCTGATGGGCGACCCGACTCTGCGAATGCATGTGGTAGCGCCACCTTCGGATCTCGCCGCCACTACCAACGGCGGCGCCATCGCGTTGCGCTGGGCAGCCTCGACCGATTCGGTCCTCGGCTACCATGTGTATCGCGCCAGCGGCAGCGATGGCGGCTTCACGCGCCTGACCACTTCGCCGGTGACCGGCACAACTTACACGGATGCCAGCCCCACCGGCACGGCCGATTACATGGTGCGCGCAGTAAAGCTGGAAACCTCAGCCAGCGGGACCTACTACAATCCGAGCCAGGCGGCGTTCCTTGCGCCGGCCTTGAGCTTGTCCGTGTCGGGCGCCAGCCCGGGCGGAACCAGCGGCAGCGTCGCGAACGGGCCCATCGTAGCGACCAGCACAAACACGGCGCAGACCATTACCCCTGCCAACTCCGTCATTTGGGCGACCTCTTTTCGGATTGCGGCCAGGCCTTGAGCGAAGGGGTGAGAAGGCGGTTCGCTTCGATATCGGGCTCCACGGCCCGCCCGCGTCCCCTGTCCCGCTGCCACAAAGTTTCGGATGTGTTATTTGTCATAACGGCACTCCTTCAACAATCCTAACAACTGGCAAAGCGAACCACGCCGGGCGCGGATATAGCCGCGCCAGAATTCGCCGCGCAGCCGCTTGAGCCAGCGCCAGAGCGAAAACCGGCCGGCGGTTTGAAGCGGATAGTTCGCCAGTTTCATTCCTTTGCGGCAGTGCAGCTCAATCCACCAGATTTCATGTTCCGTCAGGTAGTCTTTCCACTGGTCAACCGGGGTGGTGCTGATGCCTTTTAACGCTTGTTGAAAGGATGAATTACCCTCCCAGCCCCTGCCTGCACGGGTTGGTTCGAGCAACCTCTCGCTGAAACCAAAACCGCCCAGCCGGCATACATTTTTCATCACCTCCTCTGGATTCTTGACCAGATCCTCGTAGCGGATCACCAGAAATCTGGACGGATTCCGACGCAGCCTGCGGATTTCCCGTGAACTGTGGTTCCATTCCCGTACCAGCCGGTGTGCTTTGGTATGGCAGCCGCAGTGGTGCATCAAGCGCTTCTTACGGCTGGCGAAGACGGCACGCGGATCGCGAACGATCTGAATCAGCTTGGCGTAGGGAAAGAGTTCATCCAAAGCGTCGGCACATACTGCATTGCTTGGGGGTTTTTCGACCCAGCCCAGGCAATTCCGCCAATCCACCCCCAGCACGATAGCGTAGGCCCGGATTGTCTCCGAAAACAGCAGGGCATCATTCATCCAAGGCTGGCTGGTAAGATCCTCGGCCAGCGCGACAAAACGCTTGCAATCGAAATGGGTGTAGTTTCGCGCATCAGCGCTGTTGCCCTCGCGCTCGGGTTCAAACCAGCCGTTGGCCAGCAGCCGTAGCTCGGTTTTCTCCAAAAGGCGGCGCAGCCTGGCTTGATGCGTTTTTAGGGCTAGATACTCTCACGACGGTCTTCCAAATAGGAGGTCTCCTCGGGCAGCACTGCGAGCTGCGGGTGGCCGTCGAGCAACGCGAGCAAAAGTGTCGTTCCCGACTTTGGACAGCCTCCAATAAACAATCCACGCTTGTTAAAATCGCGTGCTTGCTGGAAGACTGAGGAAACAGGTTCCCCATATTTGATGGAATTGCTTTTCTCCGGTTCCACGCCATCGGTGTCTACGGAAACTATCAACACAATGCTCCGGGATGTTCAAAAAATTGCCAACGCTCTCTTTGTTTTTACCTGGGATTCAAACAGCTATGCACCAAGGGGCGGATTACCTGAAAACCACCTGTGCAGCGGCGCTTCGGGGAAAAACACAGCCGGGTAACTTGCTCCGTGCAGGTTGCCTGGTCGTGCATTTCGCGCACGCAACCGAGGTCGGATGGAGTCGAGGCTTTTTATCAGGTTCGTGATTCTCCGTTCGTCGCTCAATCGAAACTGCCAGTTTGGCTGCTGCTGAATACGTCTTCCTCAACGGCAGAGGAAGCGGGGAATATCACCAGGCATCCGCCCATGAAAAAGTTCCTGGCTCATGGGAGAGCCGATGGTGCGAACCTGCACTTCTTCTGGGCTGGCCTGACAAAACACGAGCAAACCACATTTGACGTGCATTCTGCAAACGCGCGCCCCGCGCGTACGCCGGTCCGGAATGACTCGTCTGCTTGTCATGTGACGAGAACATCACCGGAAACGCGTCTCCAAATGATGATTACCACGTCGTCGGTGGCACGACACGGCCGTGCACCGAAACGACCACGCCGAGACTCGCTCTCACTTCCTTCTTCATGAAAAGCCACGCCGGGCACCAGTCTCCGTGGGGCGGTTGGAACGCGCGCCTGCTCGGAACCGGCTGATGCGCTCACTCAGCTTCCAGGTTTGCGTTTCTTGAAGCTGTACTGACAAATCACGCTGAAGGAGTGCAGGCGGTAGAAATCGTCCGCTAGCGCGCCAACGTCCGGCTTATAGCGAAACACGAGGTGCCAGCGTTGGTTCCGCGTCGTGTAGCTCAGGACCCCGCCGCCGCCGATTCGCCAACCCTGCCGGGAAGCGGTTCGAGGCAGGTCTGCAAGACGGACCCTGCTCGTGAGAGTCAGCGTTGGCGGGTCTAACTCAGTCTCTCTCCTTTCCTGACTGGGAGGGAGCGTGTAACTGAGCTGGCAGTCCGGATCGCCCTTTCGCGCGGGAGATGAACGGAGCGCCAAGTGCTGGGTTGTGAAATCGCCGGTACTGAGGAAACGGCTCGCGGGGCTTCCTTGTGGCTCGCAGCCTACAGAGGCGAATTGGATCCCATCGCGGAGATCATAGATTATTTGCGCCGAGGCGATTGGGGAGCTACCGAGAACCAGGCTGAAGGCAATCTGCCGGATTTTTAAACGCATATCGGTATCGGCACGCGCCTTTTCTAAAAGTTGTACGGATTACTGCGCGGCGTCTCCGCCGGGGACGGAGGCGATGGCCAGCGCCTGTGCCGTTGTCGCCTTCAGGGGAGGGCTCTCCTTTGCGGGTTCGATTGTGGCCGTTTGCATGGTGACTAATTGACCGTGGCCCGATAGAAACGCTGCCCCGTCGTTGCGGTACTGTCCACGACCAATTTCGCTGTCCCATCCCCGGTCACCGTAGTCAGGGTTTGCCAGGCGAGATCTTTAAGGGTGTTTTTATATTGCACCAGATATTGGCTTCCCGGAAGTGTGGCAAAAGAAAAAGTAAAGCTGGTTCCTACCCGGATCCCGGCGGTAACCGTGGGAGGACTGAGCAGCGCGAAAGCACCTCTTCCATGGGTGAAAGCGATCAACCTCGACGCTCCCTGGCTGATCTCCAGGTCGAAAACCGCCACGTTCGGCATCCCGCTCTCGGGTCCCATGTGAGTCCAACTGAGAGCCGCGTCCGTGCTTTTCCAGATTCCGATATCGGTGCCCACGTATAGCGTGTTCGGATTTGATGGGTCGATAACCATCGCGTTGAACGGGATATTCACCGGCGGACTCACGTTGAAAAACGCCGGGGATGCCGCGAGCGCATTGGTGGTCTTGAAGACATGACCCAACGGCAGGAACGCCGGATCATCGAAACTGGAGAGGGTCACATAAAGGATATTCGCATTCGTCGGATGGAAGGCGAGCCCGCTCACGTAACGGCCGAAGTTTAACAAGTCGTTCCAGGTGCCCCCGCCGTTGGTGGTTAAATTCACCTGCCCGAAGGATAGTGTGCCGAAGGCATAGGTGAGGCAGCTGGTGTCGGAAGGAGCGAAGGCCATCGCAGTAATTGCCTCCCCAAGTTCCGGTCCGTTGGAAAACCAGGACGGGCCGCTGAGAGAAAAAAAGTTTGTGCTTTTCCACAGGTTGTCCGTCCCGGCGATAAACACGTTGTCGTTGCACGGGCATTTTTTTAAAGGGGCGATAAAGAGCGCGTTATATGTGTCAATCCCGTCAATCGCGCTGGAAAAGCTGGCGCCTCCATTGGTGGTCCGGTAAATGTCCAACCTCTGTACCGAGATCGCCCAATCGGTGTCGGGCTGGCTCGCCGAGATCGCGTTATATCCGCCGTCTCCATAATAAACAGAATTCCAGAGCCGCGGACCCTCCCAAATATCGACGCCGTTATCCTGGCTCCCCCCCAGTGCGAAGTTCGGGTTCGTTGGATGCACGGCTCCCTGATAAAACTGCGTGATGGCAAGATTGGTGTTGTGATTGCTCCAGGAACTCCCGCCGTTGATACTGGACCAGACTCCGCCGTCGTTTCCCACAATTAATCGATTCCCCGCCCACGCCATCGTCTGCTGGTCCACGTGAAGGTTTGCAGTCACATTCAAATCGGCCCAGGAAGTGCCATTGTACTTCCACAGGTCCACCTCGCCCAGGTAAACAATGTTCACATCAGCGGGGTCCACTACAATTGCATGAGAATACCAAAAGCGGGTGGTAACGCCTGGGGGATTTGGGATTTGGGTCCACGAGGGCGTAGCCGCCCAGCTGTTGGTGGTTTTCCAAATCCCGAGCAGCGCCCCGTCGGTGCCATTGGTAGTTCCGAAGGCGTTCTGGATGCTCACGTACAAAACATCCGGGTTCGAGGGTGCGATCGCCATTTCCACCCGTTCGACCCGGCCGGTAAGGTCGCTCCAGGGCCCGAGCACCAGCTGCCAGCTCTCCCCGGCATCCGAGCTGCGATACACGCCATTGATCGTTGGATTCCCAAAAATGCTCCCGGCGCTCGCGTAGTGCCGGTTGAACTCGCCCGGATAACTTTCAATGTCCCAGCCGCCCCCGAAAAGGCCCCCAATTTGCGCGTCCAGCTTGAGCGACCATGTAATCCCGCCGTCGATGGATTTGTAGATCCCCACCGGCGGTGGGGAGGGAAGCAGCCCGCCACTGACCCCCGCCAGGCCACGCACGGTGGCCGCGAGCAGGATATTGGGATTTGCAGGGTTTACTTTGATAACGCTGAAGGACGCTCTGGCGAAATAGGAAGTGGCCAGCAGTTGCCAACTGCTGCCGGCATCCGTGGATTTCAAAAGCCCAAGGCCCGCGTAGGCATCCGTAGAGCTCACCCCCTCGCCCGTTCCGGCATAAATGACGTTGGTATCACTGGACGCAAACGCAATCGCTCCCATGGCCAGGGAAGCTTGATCATCTGTTTTCGGAGTCCAGCTCGCTCCCGCATCACGCGTCTCCCAGACGCCGCCCTGTGCCGCGCCGATCAACCAATGATTGGAATTGCTCGGGTTTACCGCCACAGCCGCGACACGGCCGCTAGCCGGCAACACCGGGGTGCTCTGCTGGATAATTAGCGGCGCGGGGCCGATACTCACCCATCGGTCACCTTGAACCTCCCCCGGGCTGGCTGAATCCCGAAGTTGTGGAGTGCCCGTCCGCCATGCTTTTTCATGCTGCTTGATTTGCTCAAGCGCCTGAAGCTTCGCCCCATCCGGGATAAACCCGCGGGGAGAAGCGCGTTGCGAGAAAGCCCACCACCAGCGCTGATATTCTATGGTGTTGGTGAGATTGCTGGGTTGAACCGCGTGAGCGGAAGGCATGGGAGAGCACAAGGCAGCCCACGACACCCAGTCGTATAGAAGCAGCGAAACCAGCACCACCAACGCTTTGCGCCTCAATCGCAGCATCAGCGTCAAAATTGCTTTCCGCATCAGTACTGAGTACGCCTGCTTTGTAGAACGCAAATGGCAGGGGCACCGAGTCTCCGCGGCCCGATGCATCCCAGCCGGGTAAATCGCTATTTGACCAGCATCGGTTTCCTCTCATGAAGGATGATTCACTTTGCCGACGGATCATTTGCTTCATCCGCATGATTTTCGAGCCATTGGTTCTTCGCCTCGTCCAAAACCTTGAGTTGGGCCGGCGTCAACAGCGGCCTGATTTGATTGACGGCGGTGACTCGGTAGGGCTGGAGACCCGCCCAGACCTCTTGCAACTGTTTGCGCGCTGCCTGAATTTGTGCCGCGTCCTTCGCGGCGCGCGCTTGTCGATTCGCCGTTTGAGCGGCATCAATACGGGGTTGGTTGGCCGTCTGGTATTCCTGGCTCGTTTTGGCGAAGTCATCCTCGATTGGTTTCAGATCGGTTCGCTGTGCGTCCGTGAGCTTCATCTTCTCCTTGAGACCAGGTGGCAGAAGCGAGCGTTCGCCCAAAGACCGGTCGGTTTCCAACGCGACTTGGTATTTCAAGGTTTGGATGAGGGGGAGGGTATTGGTGTTGGTGTTTTGCGCCAGCAATGCTGGCGCGGCCAGGACGAGTGAACTGCTCATTACGAGCAATGTGAGATTGGTGTTCATGTATTTCCTTATTCTTCAACAGATGTTGTCGATCTTTTTGTTTTCGCAAGTTCTTCTTTCTGCTTTAGCTAATGGAGGGCCAACCTGACGTCCGGCGCCTTAACCTCCTCAATCCACGCGAATTAAGGCGCTTTGGCGATGCCTTGGGTGAGCGCTAAGGGATGCAACGCCATTGCAGCTTGCACGAGTGCTGTCTGGGCATTGTGCATTTTGCACCCGCGCCCGCCGTGCGCCCGTTTGCTTTTTCAGCCACCAGACACTGAATTGCTTTTCATACAAGTTGCCGCGACAAAGGACGTCACGGTCCTGGATTGGAATCGGCGTTGGGTTCTCCAACCGCACTGGCGCAACCGGGTTCGTCAATGGCCTCTTCAGTGCCCCGGGCATCTCGCGCCCCGCTGAGTTCGCCTTGGGGCGCGAGAGAACCCGCACGTTGTTCGCCCGGTCGTGTTTCGGCCCGGGTGAGTTTCTGCCCTTCGCGGGAGAAGCCCGGTTGTGCCGCGCTGCCGCAAGCGCACCCGGTGCCTTCCGCACAACCCTGGCAGCAGTAGGTTTCTCCCTCGTGTGTATAGCCTTCGCCGGGCCACTCATTCTTGATCTTTGTGCAACCGGGGCACGCAGGCAGCGGGGTTGATGTGTCGGTCGACGAGTTCATACGGTTATTCTCGGAAGAGAGTTTCATAACAGTGGGCCATTCCTTGAGGCAGGGTGCTTCTTTACTTGGCCTCGGCCATTGTTTTTGCCTGCAGGCTCTTTTGCGAGCGGCACGCTGACATCCAGTGCTGCGCTCAAATCAATTTCATGCTCTTCCCGAGTGATGTTCAATCCTTTGGTGGGGTTTTCTTTAATCATAAATATAGACGTGGTCTTTCATGTTCGGTTTTTCGGGTTAGTCCGCCACCAGCTTTACAGAGGTGTCGCCGCGCGCAGCTTTGGAATAGGGGCAGGTTTTGTGTGCTTCGTCCATGATGCGCTGAACCTGGGCGTGACCGATTCCGGGTAGTCGCGCATCCAGCTCCACCGCCAGGCGATAGCCGCCCGGGTCATCCTCGATCAGGCTCACCAGCGCTCGCACCGTGGAACCCTCGACCGGTGTGCCAGGTTTTTTGGCCGCGTTGCCCAAGGCGCCATGATCACAAGCGGAATACGCGCCCGCAAAGAACAGCTCCGGAATGGGACCGCGTTCCTCAATGCCTTTCTCCAGCGGGTTGCCCAACGTGACATCCAACAATCGGTCAGGCGTCTGAAGGGTTCCCGAACGTCCGCCCTTGGAAATCGCTTCCGCTGTGACCAGGGCTTTCATTTCACACCATGCTACGGGATGGGCCGGTCTTTGATAGTTGGGGGTATCCCCACCGGTGGATTTGGGAGGCGTTCGCCAACAAGTGATCCAACCGTCCGCCGCGTCGGACGTGGCGGGGTGGTCAGCACACCAAACTGGATGTCCAGGCGCGAAAAACCTTCAGATGGGGGGAAATCCCCAACGGTTAACTCCGTAATACCCCAGCCCCCCTTCCCGGTCTATGCTCATGCCATGAATGGAAGGGCTCCGGTTATTGAAGGCCGCAGGTCAGCACGCCGGTTCGCGCAGATTCTGAAGCCGACAACGCAACCAGTGGCCGCCAGCGAAATTAATGACTCGAACCAAGGGAGTGAGCACGGGCAGGTCGGGGAGCGACGAGCGTCTGATGAACCAGCGGTGAAGAATTCGGACTTGATCTGTTTCTATCCGGAACTAGCGGCTGGTGTTGAAAAATGAGCGCTTTCGACCTCGAATACAATGGTGAAGCCGTCAACGACGAAGCGGCGGGGGAGTTGGACGTGTTGCTCGTCTACGAGGACTTCAGCACTGGGTTGCGGGCCAGGAGGGCATTCGAAAAGGTAGCATGCCAACTCAAGCTGGACGCGGATTTCAAACTGGGCTTGTGGAAGTTCGATCTCTTGCGCGAGCAGGCACTGCTCGAAAGGGTTGCCACCGAGGCGGCGCAGGCAGACATCGTGCTTCTGTCCGCGCACGGTCCGGACGAACTGCCGGAGGCCGCCCACACGTGGTTCGAGCTGTGGTTTGAACGCAGAGGCGGAGAACCATGCGCCCTGGTGGTGTTGCTGGACACTCTGGCCGGAGACACCGCAAAGGCGCATCAGGCGTGGGAACCGTTGCGCGCCGCGGCTCTGGCGGCAGGCCTGGACGTGTTCCTTCATCCCGCCGAGGAACTCCAAACGGAGCGGCAATCTGCCCTTGATGAGACCCGTCCCCATCCCGAATCCCGAGCGGCGCTCATGGACCTGGGCGAAAGCCTCCAAAGAGCCGAACCGCCTCCGTACCGGCACTGGGGTATTAATGAATGAAACGGCGGAATTGTTGGGGCCGGTCCCATCGAGTTGAATTCCCCGCCCCGGCCGCGCTATTGTACCAATGTCCCCAGGCAAACGCCACTGGAACGAGCGCGATGACCGCAAAGGCCAGGACGAACCGGGCATCGATCCAGACCCGAAACCGGCGGTCCGGCGGATAGCGAACCGCTTGGTGGACCGGGTCGAATGCCTGCATGAAGAATGAGTTTCCGGTGTGAGTCAGGCCGTTTTGATTGGTCGCGGTCTCGAACGCTCGGCCGATGGTTTCTTTGGAGTGCTTGGTAAGATCTCGGCCGGATAGGTAATCGTGGTGCCCCGGAGTTTGGCGAAGCGCGTAAGCACATGAACCTGGCGGCGAGCCAAACTCATAATGTCCTCGGTGCGGATTCCACGAACCAGCAAGGCATCGGCAATAAGCGAGCGATGGCATCGCCACGGCACCGCCTCGGCGCACATAAGTGCAAGCCGGTCCTGGTTCGCCAACCGGCTCAATTCTTCGAGGTTCTGCTCAAATTCTGGGGTCTGCATATAATCCGCGTAACCCCGAAAGGAGGCATTTCGCCAGCCCACATTCAGCGAATCGCGCTTCGCATGACGCAGGCCGCCCAGTCCCGGCAGATGCACATAGCCCAAGCCCGCTTTCTTCAATGCCCGGGGCAGTGTACCCTTGTTGAACTGTGGGTTATGCCGGGAGCGCGGCACCGTCCGCACATCCACGACCCGAGTCGCACCGTGGGCCTGAAGCAGGCCGATGAATTCATCGAGCGTGCGTGTGGAATGCCCAATCGTCAGCACGCTGGGCGAAGGGTCCGCGCTGGGCATTCTATTTTCCACCCGCCGTACGCTCCCCATGGCCTTGGTGCCGGACACGCTCGTCTTGAGCCGTTTCTGCGTCATCGGCGCCCCCTCACTTTGGTCCGCTGACCTTGACTGAATAGTTCCTGCCTTCCGAGCGCTGAGCTTCTTTCCAGAAAAAGGTGAACTCGATCACTGTACCCTCCGGGCAGCCCTCCGTGGGCAAATCAGCGAACCACACATTGACCGCGCTGCTATGAGCGGCGTCCACTCGGTTGGTGCTCGCCCAATGATCGGCTGACCAGTCGACCGTCGCGTCTGCCGCCAGAATGAGGCGCAGGTGTTTGCCCGCAGACATTCGGCCAAGTGGGTGGCGGAAGCTCCAAATCTCATGCCGGCTTGCCACCGGTTGGACGACATAACGCTGGAAGGCCGGCTCGACTCGATCAAAACAAACGCCGTCGTGAGCACTGCGCACGAGCGAGACATATTCCGCATGCGACCAGCACAGCGGCATGGCCGCGCCTGTGGGCAGCCCGCGCCGCATTCCCCCCAGGTCTTCGGCGTCCCACAACTGCTCGCTAATCATGCCACCTTCGTTGGCGAACTTTTCCATTGCGGCAATGAACGGCATGGGATCGCGTCCCGCAGCGAGTTCGTAATGGCCGCGCTCGCCCGTCAAAATCGGCCATGCGCGGCCGACGCCCGTCCCATCGAAAGCGCTCCCGTCAGCCTTCTGCCCATAGCCATCGTGATTGTAGCGGCGCCAGCACGGGCCTTGCGGCAGTTCGCATTTGAGCAGGCGATCCATCACCGCAATCGAGTCCCGCACGAGGGGATCGTCCGCGGCACGGATGCCCAGCCGCACCAGGTGAAGAAAATCGCCGCCGACTACGTTCCTGGCGGGATGGACGCCGCCGCCATTGGCGATTGCCAGCACCGTGGTGTTCGGGTCGGCGTGCGGCTCGGGCGCCTCAGGATCGGTGGGATTGATTCGAATGTAATGGCGCCGGAACCCTTCGACCAGTTCTCCGCTCGTGGTGACCGTCCATTCCTCAAGGTGGGCGGCCAGCCAGTCCGCATACACCAGAATAAAATCTGCCGTGCTCGCTTCGCCCTGCTGTTTGGCGAACTCGGCGGCACAAACCAGACCGGCAATCACGGTGGCGAGCGTCGAGGGGGAATAGCCCGCATTTTCCTCCCAGCGTTCCTGGGCGGTCACCGGGCTCTGCCGGATGAGATACCCCGCGGCCCGGGAAATCATGATCCAGGGCTTGAACCGGCCAAGGGTAACGCCTTCACTATGCAGCCGCCAGGCCAGCAGGATGGGGGCCGCGACTTCATCGAGTTGCAGACCGGACCAATAAGCGGTCCCATTTATCCAGCTATTCTGCGGGAATCTGCCATCTGTCCGCTGAATGGCCGCCAGCCAGATCAAAGCGCGCTGGGGTGTCCCGGTCTGGCCCGAAGCCAGGAGGGCGGTCGCGCTTTGCACCAGGTCGCGCGTCCAGACCAGGTGATAACCGCCCAGATCAGAGTCGCCCTTTGCCTCGCCCCATGGGATGCTCATGGACGCGACCATGCCGCCTTGAAATGTCTTGTCTTCGTGGGCGAGCAAGATGCAACGGCTCAACCGGTACATGTGCCCGCCGTCCGCTGTGTGCGCGCTGAAATCCGACTTCGGCTTCACCACCGTGCGTTGCCACTGGCGCACATAGGCCTCGCGATGGAGCTCGAACGGCTCCGCCAGCGATTGCAGCAACTTCGCCACGGTGCTCTGACAACTTTTCCCAAAAGCAACCGCGATCGTAAAGGGCTCTCCACCCTGCGGAACGATCTCGCCCGTCAGCGCGATGTTGCCATGGCCGGCGGCGCGGAACTCCCAGTCCATCTTGAAATTGTTCGTCAAATCCTGCCAGCCGTCGCTGGCTCCGACATACCCAACGGCTCGCCGCGAAAATCCCTGGCTGCAACCCATGACCAAATGCACCCCTTTGCGCTCGGCGTGGAGCAGGTGGTTGCCGCCGATTTCAGAACACCAGGCGGAGTTGCCCGCGCCCTGGCGTGCCATGTGCGGCGCCAACAGCGCGTAGAGACGCAGCTTGCCGCGCAGCGACTCATCCAGCACCTCGAGCTGAGTGTGCATGAGCACCACCGAGCGGTGCGGATCGGTCAGGATGTGCTTGATCACCCGGTAGCGCCCCTTGGGCTCTGAATTGGTGAGCCGATAGAAAACACAATCCCGTTCCGGGTATTCGATCCCGTGGTCCAGGTCGCGCTTTTCCTCGTGGCAAAACGTTTCCCCGTCGCTGATGAGAAACTGAAAATCGCGCGTGTTCGGTTGATCAACGGTCGGGTAGTAGATTTCGTTGAGGATGCCATGGCTGAGCGTGAACCAGACCCGGCAGCTCGTATGATAAGCGGTGCCCAGGCCTTCTTTTGCGCTGGAGGTCCAGCGGGGCTCGATTCCGGGCGCGCCGAATGCGCGTGAGTTTTCGGATGGATTCATATCGGACGTCTTCCGTTCCACTCGGTTAATGCACGAACCGCTCTTGAGTTGACCGGTCGCGCGTCTTTGACCACAGGCGATCCCCGCCTCGGAACGCGTTCGTATTGTCTCCCAAACAACAACCGGGTGGAAGTTTCTTAAGCAGTCTCGCGTTGCCGCCTCCCAAAATAACGTAATCGGCCTCCAACGCGGTCTTGAGCAGCTTGACGACCTCGTTCACATGTCGGCGCCATTTCCTTTTTCCCACCCGCTTGAGTCCGGCCAACCCGACGTAGTCTTCATACGTTCGGCCTTTTTTGTATGGCAGGTGCGCCAGTTCCATCGGCTCGAGAACGCCGTCAACGATAAGCGCGGAGCCTAACCCAGTGCCCAGGCCAAGAAAGAGCATTCGTTTCCCTCGGTAGCTCCCCAACGCTTGCATCGCCGCGTCGTTGATGATTTTCACCGGACAGCGGCCAAACGCCTTGGTGAAATCGAACCCAACCCACCCAGGCCCAAGGTTGTGCGGTTCGCGCAGGGGACGGCCGTGGACTACGGGCCCAGGATAGCCTATCGACACTGCATCATACTTCCAACCGGTTGTGGCGGCCCGCACAGCCGCGACCATCTTCGCGGGCGTCATTTTCGCGCCGGACGCAATTTCGACTCGCGTCCGGTGGCCGGTGGCCAGCACCTTCACATGCGTACCGCCGACGTCGATGACCAGAATCCTCATGGGCTCGGATGTTGCGTCCTGTATCGAATCACAAATGCTTGCCCTTTTTCTTGTATGGTCCCGCCAATTCAGTCGGCAGGGGCCAACTGTGTTCTTGAGCCAGCAGGCCCTGAGCGTCCTCGGGTCCCCGGGTGCCGGCGGCGTAATTGGGGAAATCACTCGGCGGCGCCACGGCCCAGACCTCGAGCACCGGCGTCAATAACCGCCAGGCGGCCTCCACCCGGTCGGCCCGCATAAACAAGGTGGCGTCATTCTTCATCGGTATCTATTTGTCTTTGTTCTTATCCGAGAGTCAATCCTTCTTATCCGAGCCAGTTCTATCTGCGCCAGGGTGAAGTTGTCGGCTGTCGGGAGTCCCCGAGGACGCGAGGCCAGCCGAATTTCGTGGCTTGCGGTTTTCGACATAAAGAACAATGTGGTTTGAACCAATCTCGGTTTTAAGTTGGCACGACGCTTCCGTTTTAACGGTTCAGTCAGATTTGGGTGGGGATGACTTCAAACCCTCGAGGGCTTCTAGAATGGCCTTCTGCACCGCGGGATGAGAAAGGTTCCCCAGATGGCCGCCTCGCTCGAAAACGGTTAACTGGTCCTCAGTGAAGATAGTCTTGAGCCAGGCCAGATCTTCGTCCGGCAGGAGAAAATCGTCCCGGTTGACAATTAACCTGATGTTGGGGTTGGCTTGGAGGCCGGCGGCATGCGGCCGCAAACTACTGGCCTGTTCCAGGCTGTCCGGCGTGCTCAAATCGATGCCGCGGCTCCAATAATAGGGAATCACAAACTTCTGAAGGTAATCCTGGTACGAGTACTGAAGGATTTCCCGATACACGGCTGCCCGCCGCAGTTTCCTGAGCGGGTGTTCCAGCACTCCCTGGTTGTTTCGCTGCTGGCTGCTGAAAATGGCGTCTCGCAGGATGAGCCGGAACGCCATGCCGATCAGAAACCGGGACTCGATGCCGCTGAAGGGTAACGACGTTTGGGGCGTGAGCGAGTTCTTGCTCAAGGCAGCGACCTTTAAGAACGTGTTTTCGATGTTATCGGCCCGTTCCCCGGCGGGCCAGGCCAGCGGGGCCTGGAAATACTCGTCCAATTTGGAAATGCCATGGAGCAGCCCGACCGGTGAATTGATGGCGACGTAACGGTCAAATTTGAGTAACCGCGCCTCCTGGGTCGATTCGGTGGCGGCCACGAACAAAGCTTCGAACCCGCCCATCGAGTAGCCCATCAGGGCCCTGGAGCCCATTCGTTGCGGATAGAGTTTTTCCAATCGCTGAGCGATTTCGGTCAACGCGACGTGCAAATCGTGAACGTCCACCGGCATGTAGGAGGGCGCCTCCGCCGTCGAGGCGTGTTCCATAAACTCGAAGTTGAACGTGCTGCTGACGCATACGGCCGAAAAGCCCTTCTGGTAAACCAACTCGGCCAATGCCAGCGCGGGTTCGGCCAGCCGATGCGAACCCAACCCTGGAACGATATAGACCACCGGGGCTTTTCCCGGTTGCAGCCAAAACGTAAACTTCAATTTCCTGCCCGTGGTGGGAATCAAGACCGACCGCGTTTTGCCCCGGCCCGGAAATTCGGGATTCTGGAAAGTGAAAAAGACCGATTCGAGTGTTTCCAGTGAGGCTGCGTCCGGTTGGCCTTTCACCTGGAAATCAGCCACCCGGTTTTCCCGCACGAAGGTCCAGGCATACTGAAGTTCCGAATAGGCATCCATTTCGGCTTCGTTGAATCGCGCATATTCGTTCACCGTGTCACTGAGGTTGTTATACATGATCCCGTAGGAGATGTAGGTGTAGGGACTGACGTAGGTCAGCGGCCCGGGGGTCGCGGCGGGATAAGGAGCAATATAGGTGAGCGGATTAGCGGCCGTGTCGGCCGCCAGGCCAAGGGTGTCTCGTTCGTTGCTCGGTCCAAAGATCGGCAGCATTACGTAGCATGCCGGCTTCCAGCCCCATTGGCCGAAAGTCTGCCCGAAATCCGCGTCTGATTTCGGGATTTTCCACTTGCTCGCCACGTCAATGAACCCAGCTATCCCGACCGTGGTGTTACAGCCAAACCGGTAGGCTTCATCGCGTGCCCCGCTCCACTTGCCCTGCAGCAGGTTGTTGAATAGCCGTCCGGGAAACGTGATGTTCCTGCCAAAATTCCCAATCCCCGTCCGGACGGGTTTGATGACGATGAACCGATAGACTTTGGCGGTCGGCCTGACCACAACGCCCATGATCTCCTGGTTGAACCCATAAACAATGCGATTGACTGGTTCGAGAGGGTCGGGAACGGATTCGGGCAGAACGACGCTCTCCGCACCGGCCACGGGCGGCGTCGTCTTGCCAGTCGGCCCGGCGGAAGCCGATGGCGGGGTTTGCGCAAATGAGCTCCCCACCAGGCTCCACCCGAGCGCAGTGGTCAGAGCCATTGGTCCCAAAGCGAAACGCTTCATTTATTGATCCCGAAAAAAACGCCCCGTCTCCTTCCGGCTTTCTTCGGGATGACGCGCGGCAAGCTCGGGAGCTTCCCGGCCGCCCTCGCCTTCAAATCGAGCCAGGTCTCCAGGCTCCACACGCGTCACCGCAGCCCGGTATCCCGGGTGAGGCTGCGGCGCTCCCTCCGTCACGCGAGTCGCTGTGAGGCGTCCAACTGCTTCGTCGTGAGCCGGAAGCATCTGCGTGTCGGTTAGTGCTGGTGCGCCCGCTGGCACGGAGTGGCCGCTAGGCCGGATGGATCCGCACGACCACTGCAGGTTCAGGATATGCGCGATATTCCGAGTGCTCCCGATATTCCCCGTGACCGCGATCGTCGCCGTGCCCTCGATATTCCCCGCCGCCTCCACGACCCGGAAAAATACAGCCGGTAGCCGTTAGCAAGGCGCCAACGCTTAATAGAAGAATGATATGTCTCATATGTTTTCTCGTATCGTGATTTCCTTCGAGAACTCCTCGTCAGATGTAATCGATCCTCTTTAGCTAGCCACGTGCCGTTCGCTCCAGATTGACCCAGTGGCCTGATAGTGAACGCTTTACCAGCTTCCACCTCCGGGCACACTCGTTCCGGGCTGGGTATTTTGCAACCTATCGCCGCTCCAGCCTTGCGCTTTGCACGGGATGCTGGACAAACTCCGGCACCGCCCGAGCTCGTTAACCGATCGGGCCGGAGGAATCCGCCGATGCGCCTGGTTTCCGGGGCCGCAGCAGCTTGAGATTGTCAAAGATGCTTTTCGATTCACTGGTGAGAAGTTCGCTGACGTGGGACATAGACGGGAAGCGGTCGCAAATGACTTTGATCGAAACTAGGATGGGCACCGACAACAGAGCGCCGGGCACACCCCAAAGCCAGGTCCAGAAAATTAAGGAAACGAAAATGACTACCGGGTTCAGAGTGAAGCGACGGCCCAGCAACACCGGCGTAATGAAGTTGGCTTCCAACAGGTGGAGCAGCAAATACCAGGCGGGTGGAAGCAGTCCTTTCCACAGGGTATCGAACGTGAGCAGCCCAACAATGGCCAGTAGTGAGATCCCGGCAACCGGACCGAAGTAGGGGACAAAGTTAAGGAGCGCGATCAGCATGCCCCACATAGCGGCGTTGGGCACGCCCAACCAGTAGAGACCGCCGCCCACGATTAGCCCAAGGCCCACGTTAATCAACGAAACCGAAAAGAGATAATTGGAAATCTGTTGCTGAATCTCGTGGCTGATGTCCACCGCCCGCTTCTTGTCGCGCAGCGTGGGCATCACCCGGACCAGCTTTTGCAGGAACAAATCGCCCGAAGCCAGCAGCAGATAAAGCAAAACCAACGACTCTCCCAATCCCGCCAGGAACGTGCCCGTCCAGTTAATGAAGGTCGGTACCCGGCTGGTCTTGAGCTCGACCGCGGACGGTTTCTTTTGTTCTTCCTCCGTCGCTCCCAGGTTGTCCACCGCGGCGGCCGCCTGGCTGAAGCGCGCCACACGGGGGAACAGTTTCTGCCCCTTCTGCCGTAACTCGGTCATGTGTTGCGGCGCTTCATTCATCCACGTCACCGCCGGGCGACCCAAATTGAAGAACCCAATCCCAACGGCGGCCACCAGGAGGCAAAGTACGACCGCAGCGGAGAGCGCCGGCGGAATATGGCCTCGCGACAGCCAGCGAATGAGCGGTTTCAAAGCCATTCCACCCACACACGCCAGGAACAGCGGCAAGACAACCGGACGGGCGACGTAAAGGAAGGCGACCGCACCGAGCGCGATTAAAGCGATTTGCCCCGGCGTCGCTTTGGCCTCCGGTGCCGTGTCCGGCTGAGCGGGCGGCGCTTCGCTGCCAGTCACTTCTGTAGGCAGCACCTCGACCGTCCCGGCTGGGGTGTTGAAAAACTCCGCCCCTACTGACAGTTCATTGGGCGGTTTCATGCCGAAGCCTGCGTTGCGCGGGAGTGTATTGATCCACAGACCGCAATGGCCTTGCTCACGATGCGGCCGAATGCGGCTTGAACTGCCAATGACCCCTCGCTGGTCCGAATTTGCGGCCTTCCGCTCAGATTCTGCCCAGCAAGAGCAGGACAACCACAATACCCAGAAGCAAGCCCATCCCGCCGCTCGGGTAATAACCCCAACTCCGGCTGTGCGGCCACGTCGGGAGTGCGCCGAGCAACAGCAGAACCAGCAGAACCACTAAAACAGTTCCTAACATAAGTTTCCTTTCACGCTCCGAATATGTTGACCCGGCCCGCCAGCAGCGGTTATGCGCCCTCTGACTTCCCCTCCGGGGATGCGCCGTCTGCATTTCAGAACATGACAACATCACCGGAAAACCGTGCGCGCGCTATGGGGTGTTCCCCCCTGCCGGGGAATTCATGAAATCAAACGAAAATTCGAATTTGATCGGGCTCATAACGCTTTGGCAGGTGAGTTCAACACCGTTGTACCGTTGCCCGGCATGAGCGCGAATGCCGCAGGAAACGTCCGGAGCAGCAGAGCCGCCAGCAGGGCACGGCGAACGCGGCTAGGTGGACTCTTCTTTTTCGCGGCGGGCGCGAAACGCGAACCAGATCGTCGAAGCCACGCGCGCGCCCTTCAGAATCTTTTGGAACCAGGAGGACTTCACGGCGCCGGGCGCGGGCGGACCGCGGCGCAAAGCCGTCACCCCGGCCACCAGCAACGCAGCCGACGACGCCCACACGGCAATGGTTTTCGCCCGGCGGGCCAGGTCGCGAACTCCGTCCGCCATCGCCGGCCATTCCTGCGACAACTGGGCGCGGTTGAGTTCGCTCTCCGCGATCAACAGTCGCTTCCGCGATCCCAGCGGGCTTAACTGAGCGTTGTTTCCAAACATGCGCGGTCCTTCCGGAGCTGGTCGAGGGTGGCGGGAAGACCCTGCCAGTCGCCCAGCAGCAGTGTGAGTCGCCGGTAGAAACAAACCGCCGTCGCCGCATAGAGGCTGGTCAGCACCAGCAGCGTCGCCACCCGCGAGACTTCCCACAACAAAACCACGATGGCGCCGGTGAGCCCCGCTCCGGCGAGCAGACCAAACGCCGCCACGCCGAGGGCCAGCAGGATGGCGCGCAGGAGGCGCTCGCGCTCTTCCTGCACTTCCACCATCAACAATTCGAAGCGGTTTTCACCGATAGTCAATAACCGTCGGGCGAAACGCTTGGTGGTCTCGGCGAATTGCCCGGCTGGAGTCGGGGCCGCTTCCATGGCGCGGTCAGTCGCCGTTGCGCGAGCGCCGGCGAGCGACGAGATAGCCAATGAGCGCACCGACGCCAAGAGCGATGCCGATGGCCTGATAGGGATGCTCGTGCAGGACCTCGTCCGTAACTTTCGCGCCCTCCGTCGCCTTCTCTTTAACCCGCCCAAAAATCCTCCTGCCGCTGTCCAGTGCGGTCGCGAGGCGCTTGCGGGCTTCGCTGACTTTGTCTCCGGCGACTTCCGCGGTGGCCGTCATTAACGCCCGCGCATCTTCCGCCAGGGTGCCCATGTCGTTTTCACGAATCTGCTTTTGTTTCTCAAACATAATGTGTTCTTTCTATTTGGTTTGGATTGGCTCGCCGCAAAAGTCCGCTGCGGGAATGGTGCGGCGTTTCAGACCGGGCAGGCCGGCTCCAGGACCGGGCTCATGCTGCAGACCGGACTTCCCTTCCCGCTCCGCAGCGCACACCCCAATCCCTCGGGATCGACCACGGTGTCGGCGCGACCTCGATTTGTGACGGGTCAAACACCTCCCCCAGCACGCGCACGTCCAAAACCTGTTCCGGCAGCAAGCCCAGGCTGGAAGAGCCGGTATTGCTTGTGTAGTCCCAAAACCAATAGCGGTTCACCCCGTCCTGAATCCCGCCGCCCGGACCATAATCCATCGGAGCGCAGACCAGATCAATCACTCCCGTGTCCGCCTTGGAATAAAGCCGCAAGCACACCTTTTTCTTCTCCTGGATGGCTTCGATAAACTGTTTGTGGTTTCGGATCATAAGCTAATTTGCCGATTCTTTGACCGTGATGTTGTTTACAATGTCTCTCGCGCCGGCGACGTTTTTAGCCAGGTCTCCGGCCCGATTCTTCTGGTCTCTCGAATTGACGAAGCCGCTCAACTGAACCGTGCCCTTGAAGGTCTCCACGTTTACTGCGTCGTACTTGTATTGCGAGTCCCCTCCCAGGGCCGCCTTTACGCGGGAAGAAGTGCCATGGTCGTCAATTCGCTCGCCCGTGCTTTGCTCGTAACGACTGCCCGTGCTGCATCCGGTGACGCCCAGCAGTAAGGGCAGCGCTCCGAGGGCAAGGTTCAATCCGAATACTTTTAAGGCTTTCACCGTGTTTACAGATGTTTTTTTCATAATGGTTTTTCCGTTGTTGATGTCTTATTTGTTTGCCGACACTATCAGTTGTCTCTTCAAAAACTTTTCGCCGCCGCTCAATCCGGGTTCTTGCGTGTGCCCTTACCATGCTAATCGATGGGACAGCCCCTGCCAGTGGGGGGTTCCCCCCACGGCGAATGTTGTAGACACTCCCCTGATGACGCGGAACCAATCCTGTGCGGGAGCGTGTCGCGAGGTTTAAGGATTTCGACACCGTCCTCATCAACCTTCCCGCGTGCGGGAAATGAGCGGGCCGCGCCTCGGGGACTTCCCCGATAGACAGCTTGGACTAAACAGCAGATACTGGCTGTGGTTTGCGGACCCGCCGACGAACAACCGATGGCCGCGTTGGCCCGACCGCAGGCGCCGGCCGCCGTGATGGCGGCGGGTGAATTTGCAACATCATGAAAAGCAAGCTGAGCTCGTTGCCGCGACGCTATGCTTCGGCATTGCGGGCACACCTGAAGCATGGCCCGCCGGCGAACTTCCGTCTGGCGCGTGGACTGGGTCGCCAGGCCCTGAGCCTTGGCTTGGAGACGTTGGACCTGGCCAGGATTCACGAGGACGCGCTCGCCAGGCTGGAAGCGTCCAGCAGCCAGGATGGGCTGATCAAGCGGGCGGAGATTTTTTTTACCGAGGCCGTCACCCCGATTGAACAGACGCATCGCGCCGCGCTCGCGGCCAACGCCCACTTGAAACAAGTGAACCGGGCGCTGGACCGGCGCACGGGGGACCTGGCCGCATCCAACCGGTCCTTGAAGCACGGAATCGCCCGGCGCAAGACCGTGGAGCTCGCCCTCAAAAAAAGCGGACAGCACAGCAAAAAACTATTGGAGGAATCCCTCGCCCTGCAAAAACACTTGCAGCACTTGGCCCACCGGATTCTGTCGGCGCAGGAGGATAAGCGACTGCAGATCAGCCACGATCTGCAGGATGACATCGCCCAGACCCTGTTGGGCATCAATGTCCGGTTATTGACAGTGAAAATGGCGGCCGGCCGCAAGGCCAAGTGCCTCCAGGAAGAGATTGCCGGCACACAACGGGTGGTGAATATGTCGGTGCGAACCATCAAACGGTTCGCTCGTGAATTCGGCAGACACCATGAACCGTAAGTTGAACGGCTTATCGCGGCAGTATCAGGCGGCGCTGCGGCAGCACCTGAAGCGAAGCCACCGCGCGAGCTTGCAGCCGGCGAAAGGCTTGGGACGTCGCGCCATGACCACCGGGCTGGAGACGCTCGACCTGGCCAGGATTCACCAGCAGGCGTTGATTACACTGGTTTTGCCAAGCTACTCCGCTGGCACTCGGGAGGCGATGGTCCGGCGCGCGGGGGGTTTTTTCGCCGAGGCCCTTACCCCGCTCGAAGAAACTCATCGCATCGCCCACGAAGCCAACCGCCGCATGGATCGACTCAACCAGGAGCTGCGCCGGCGCAGCGCGGACCTGGCCGCCTCCAACCGGCGGTTAAAAGCGGAGATAGCCCAGCGCAAGTCGGCGGAGGAGTCCCTCAGGAAAAGCGAGCAACACTACGGCCAGTTGTTGCAGGAGTCGCGGCAGATGCAGGAACAATTGCGGTTGCTGTCCCGCCAGCTCCTGTTGGCGCAGGAGGAAGAACGCAAGCGGATCAGCCGCGAACTCCATGACGTCATCGCCCAGACTTTGACGGGCATCAATGTGCGCCTGGCCAAATTGAAGGCAGAAGCGGCACTCGACAGCCGGGGCCTGGAGCAAAGCATCGCCCGCACGCAGCAGTTGGTGCAACACTCCGTGCAGATCGTCCATCGGTTTGCCCGCGAACTGCGCCCCGCGGTGTTGGACGACTTGGGGCTCATTCCGGCCCTGCATACGTTTTTGAAACAGTTCCGGGCGGAGACCGGTATCCGGGTTAGCTTCTCCGCCTTTGCTGGGGTTGAACAAGTGAACGGCGACAAACGAACGGTGCTCTATCGCGCCGCCCAGGAAGCCCTCACCAACATCGCCCGCCACGCCCAGGCCAGCCAGGCGAACGTGCAGATTCAGGCCTTGGACGGCGCCGTTTGCATGACCATAAAAGACGACGGCAAAGGCTTTCATCAGGAACGCGTGTTGAGCGCCAAAGGGGGCAGACGGTTGGGTTTGCTCGGCATGCGAGAACGATTGGAGATGGTCGGCGGCCAATTCACCGTCACCTCCGCGCCGGGCAAAGGCACCACCGTGCGGGCGCAAATCCCCCTCATTGACCGCAACTCGCACGGAGGGGCACCGCGCTGAGCTCCTGCCCTGGAACCAACCTTTAATGAGTATGAAACGAATTACCGTCCTTTTGGCTGAAGATCACCAGATCGTGCGCGAGGGTTTTCGGTCGCTATTGGAACACGAACGCGATATCGAAGTCGTCGGCGAAGCGGAAACCGGCCGCCAGGCCGTGCAACTGACCCGGAAGCTTCATCCCGCCGTCGTCGTGATGGACATCGCCATGCCGCTGCTCAATGGGTTGGAAGCCACCCGGCAAATCCGCAAAGACTCTCCCGACACGAAAGTGCTCTTTCTCTCCGCCCATAGTGATGACGCGTACGTCGATCAAGTCACCGTGCTGGGCGCAGCGGGATTCTTGCTCAAACAAACCTCCTCCCACAATCTGGCCTTGGCGATTCGCGAGGTCCAAAAAGGGAAAACCTTTTTCAGCGCTGCCGTGGCCAAGCGCCTCAAGCGTCGGGATCAGAAGTCGCTCGCTCGCGGGGGCCAACTCAAGCAGAAGAGCAACCACCTCAGTTCGCGCGAGGCGGAAGTGCTCCAACTGATTGCCGAGGGCAAACCCAACAAACAAGTCGCCGCGGAACTCGGCGTGAGCTTCAAAACGGTGGACAAGCATCGGCAGCACCTCATGGCCAAGCTGAACATTCATGACGTCGCGGGCCTCACCCGCTACGCCATCAACGCGGGAATCATCGAAAGCAATGTCCAGTTAACCATCCTCTAGCCCCGGCACGCCGTCGGGATTCTCTCCCCCGCCCCGATTCCCGCTCCTGGCCGCCCCAGCCGGCCCGTGACGGCTTGGACGCATTAAATCTTACATGGGGGAAACACCCTGCGGCGAACCCCGTCATGGCGCGGACGGGTTCCAAGCTTAGGATCATCCCTATGAACGGTAACGACACGTCGGCGGCGGGCGAACCAGCCGGCGCCCCGGCTCGAGGCCCGGCGACCCTGTCCCGGCGCATTCTGCTGGTCGATGACGACGCGGTCATCCGCAAGGTCAACGCCGAAGTGCTCCGTCGCGTCGGTTATCAAACCGAGACTGCCAACGATGGTGAAGCCGCCTGGGGAGCCCTTCAGGCCAAAGGTTTCGACCTTCTGATCACCGACCACAACATGCCGAAGGTTTCGGGCGTCGAACTGGTCCAAAAGGTGCGCTCGGCGCAAATGACCCTGCCCGTCATTCTGGCGTCGGGAGCGATGCCCGCCGAAGAGTTGAACCGGCTTCCGTGGCTGCAAATCGAGGCCAGATTGCTGAAGCCTTTTACTGGCGGCGAGTTGTTGGCCACAGTGCGAAAAGTTCTGCGCGCGAGCGACTGCGCCCCCGCTCCGCTCGCGCCGCTGCCAAACTGGCGAAACCAGTCGGCAACAGTTGGTTCGCGGCGATGACGTTTCTGCTTCGCACCTCAGCCTTCGGTTGACCTTCCTCGATCCCGGCTCTGTATCGGGCGCGGTTCATAAATTCTCGCATCGGGGGAATCCCGATAGCGGTGAACCGTTTACCCGCCTTATCCTTAGGTCACGAAGACCAAGCAGGAAAAGACGGCACCGAAGTTGGGTGATCATTTACGAAACCTCGACGAAGTGGCTCTCGTGAAATGAGTGGGGTAAACACCCCGCGGCGAACCCCGCCCTGGTGGGCGCAGGATGTTCCGGCTTATGATTGCGTCGTGGGAAATACCGAAACCATGCAAAATGGACAGTCCGCCGGCGCACAGGCTCAACGCGACCCCGTTCCGACCCGCCGCATTCTCGTAGTCGATGACGCCCCTGGTATCCCCGAACCGCGCACCGAGGTGCTCATTCGCCATGTAACCAGGTTCTTGGCGAGGAGCACTCCCACAAACCGCAAACAGACTGCGGCTGGCAATGCCGCGTCCGAGGGCCAGCCGTATAACCTCCTGATTTTCGTAAACGCAAATAAACAACTGCAATCTAAACACAGATATGAACACATTCATCAAACGTATGGTTGTCCTCCTATTCGTCACCAGTTTCCTGGCTATTGTCGGGGTCGGCTGCAATACCGCCCATGGCTTTGGCCAGGACGTTAAGAGCGCTGGCCAGGGCATTGAAGACGGTACCAAGTGACCACGGCCCGCGCTAAAGCGGGTGTCGCGACAACGTTTGTAAGGGTGTTGGCCCTTCCCGGGTAGCTCTGGTTCAACTCTGCCGCCAGGCGCTCGGCCTCCTTCTTTTCGAAGAGCTTCGTCCCGGTTCTGATGCTTCCGCTGACGCTGGATCTCCAACCGATCGCCGCGTTGGAAAGGGCGGGAGGCCGTTTTCATCTCGAAATCGGCCTGGGCGGATAATTGGAGGAGCCCCCGCATGATGGCGTTGGCCCGCGTGACGGCTTCACGCATATCCGCCAGGACGATGGCGATGTTTTTATTGCCGGCGGGCCAGTTGGGAACCACGTAATCCAGGCCCATGAGGATTGCTTGCCAGAAGGCATTTTCATAAAATCGCGGCACGAAAAGAAAAGTAAGTTAACCGCATGGTCATAACGATTGGTGACGGCATTGAAAGAACTCCTGAAAAAAAGCAATCGCCAAAACGTTCCGGCTTGTGGCAGAATCCGTCCGGTCGATCTATCGGTTTGCGTGTGAACTCGACATCTAACAGCCCGGCTAAAGGAATCGGCCCGTCACGAGGCTCTGACGCCGTGTGGGGCCGAATTCCCCGCTGCTGCGGTCGTCGCTAACCGGGTCATGAGGACGAAAATCAAACCGCAACGCCTGCGGAAAAAGCCTGCCAACGACGCTCGCCAGCCCACCTCCGCATCTCCGGCCAGGGTGCCGTTTCCCATCGTTGGCATCGGCGCCTCTGCCGGTGGACTCGAAGCCTTGGAGCAGTTTCTGGGGCACGTGCCGGCGGGCAGCGGCATGGCGTTCGTCATCGTTCAGCACCTGGACCCGACCCGCCAGGGGATCATGCCCGAACTGCTTCAACGCGCCACCGGCATGAAGGTCACCCAGGTCAAGGATCGCACCAGGGTGCGGCCGGACTGCGTCTATGTGATCCCGCCGAACAAGAACATGTCCATCCTTCACGGGGTTCTGCACCTGCTTGAGCCGGCGGCGCCGCGCGGGCTGCGCCTGCCGATCGATTTCTTCCTCCGTTCCCTCGCGCAGGACCAGCATGAGCGCAGCATCGGCGTGATTCTCTCCGGGATGGGCTCCGACGGCACGCTGGGCCTGCGGGCCATCAAGGAAAAGGCCGGCGTGGTGCTGGTGCAGGAGCCGGCGACGGCCAAATTCGACGGCATGCCGCGCAGCGCGATCGACGCCGAGCTGGCCGATATCGTGGCCCCGGTGGACGAACTGCCGGGGAAGATCATTGCCTTTCTGCAGCGCACTCCTCTGGTCGCCCGCACGGAAGTGGCAATGAAAGACAAAACTCACAGCGCCCTGGAAAAGGTGGTGATCCTGCTGCGCGCCCACACCGGTAACGACTTTTCCCTCTACAAACGGAACACCCTCTATCGCCGCATTGAGCGCCGTATGGGCATTCACCAGATCAATAAGATGCCGGATTATGTCCGCTACTTGCAAGACAACTCGCAGGAGCTGGATCTGCTCTTCAAGGAGTTGCTCATCGGGGTGACGAGCTTCTTCCGCGACCCCGCCGCCTGGGAGCAGTTGGGCAAACAGGCCATCCCCACGCTCCTCGCGAGCCGGTCGCCCGGACAGGCCCTGCGCGCATGGATACCCGGCTGTTCCACCGGCGAAGAGGCCTATTCCCTCGCCATCGTGTTCAAGGAGGCCGTCGAGCAGGCCAAACCCAAGGGGAATTTCGCCCTGCAGATCTTCGCCACTGACCTGGACCGCGACGCGATTGACAAAGCCCGCCAGGGGATTTTTCCGGCCAATATCGCCGCCGACCTGTCGGAAGAACGGCTCCGGCGGTTCTTCGCCAAAGAAGAACGCGGCTACCGGGCGCGCAAAGAGATTCGCGAGATGGTCATCTTTGCCCCGCAGAATCTCATCATGGATCCGCCTTTTACCAAGCTGGACATCTTGAGCTGCCGCAACCTGCTGATCTACCTGGCCCCGGAGGTGCAGAAGAAACTGATTCCGCTGTTCCGCTACGGCCTCAGCCCCGGCGGCATTTTGTTTCTCGGCAGCGCGGAGACCATCGGCGATTGCACCGACCTTTTTGCGCCGCTCAGCGGCAAATCCAGGCTCTTTCGCCGCACAGAGTCCGCCCTGCGGCCTGAACCGGTCGATTTTCCCTCGTCCTTTGGCGTGGGCTCGCCCAACGGGCCCGAGGCCCGTCCGCCGCCCAAACCGCCCGTCAGTCTCCAGTCCCTGGCGGATCAGTTGATCCTGCAGCATTACGCGCCGCCGGCCGTGCTCACCAATGATAAGGGGGACATCTTTTACGTCAGCGGCCGGACCGGCAAATATCTCGAACCGGCCGCCGGCAAGGCCAACTGGAACCTCTTTGCCATGGCCCGCGAAGGGCTGCGCTACGAACTGGCCGGCGCCTTCCAAAACGCGCTCCGGCAAAAAGGGAGCGTCGCGCTTCACGGGCTTAAGGTCGGGACCAACGCCGGCGAGCTGTGCGTGGAGGTGACCATCCAGCGACTCGATGAACCCGGGCCCCTCCAGGGTTTGGTGATGATCGGGTTCACCGACGTGGCCGCGCCCGTGACCGACAAAGCGGCGGGCGGGCCGCCGAAGCCTCACGCCCGCAGCACGCGGCTGGCGGAACTGGAGCAGGAACTTCTGCAGGTCCGGGGCGAGGCGCGGGCCACCAATGAAGAGATGCAGACCTCGCAGGAGGAGCTCCGGTCCGCCAACGAGGAACTGCAGTCCACTAATGAGGAACTGCAGTCCACCAACGAGGAGCTCACCACCTCAAAAGAGGAGATGCAATCCCTCAACGAGGAGCTCCAAACGCTCAACGCCGAGTTGCAGGCCAAGGTGGACGAGCTTTCGCGAGCCAGTAACGACATGAAAAACCTGCTCGACAGCACGGATATCGCTACCCTGTTCTTGGACAAGGATCTCAACGTGCAGCGGTTCACCCCCCAGGCGACGAAAATCATCAAACTCATCCCTGCCGACGTCGGCCGCCCCATCACCGACCTGGTTTCGGACCTGAACTACCCGAAGCTGGCCGACGACGTGCGCGAAGTGCTGCGGACACTGGCCTCTGCCGAGAAACCCATCGGCGCGCGCGACGGCCGCTGGTTTACAGTGCGCATCATGCCCTACCGCACGCTGGACGACCGGATTGACGGCGTCGTGATCACCTTCGCGAACATCACCGCCGCCATGACGCTGGAGGCGAAGTTACGGGCGAAACAACCCGGAGGGGAGCCGCGGGTCGCAGACCCATCCGCGAAAACGCAGCGCCGAAAGGAAAAAGTGGGGTAGTCACCAGGGATCAGCGCTCACTTTCGCCATGAAGAAAAAACCAAACACCTCGGCCGCCCCCGCCGAACTGCGCCGCCGCGCCGAAGCCCGGCTGAGCGAGCGGCAGAGCGATCAGAAGTCAGACGCCGGCACCCAGCGCCTGCGCCACGAATTGGAAGTCCACCAAATCGAGCTCGAGATGCAGAACGCCGAGCTGCAGCAAGCCAGGGATGAGCTTGAGGTGGCGTTGGACAATTACACCGACCTCTACGATTTCGCCCCGGTGGGCTACTTCTCCATCGATGCATCCGGCGTGATCCTGGAGGCGAACCTGACGGGAGCCGCTTTGCTCGGCGTTGAACGGTCCCGGCTCATTAACCGGCGCTTGCTGGCATTTATGTCCCCGCCGAGTCGGCCGATCTTTCTGGCCTTCCTGAAAAAAGTCTTCGCCGGGCCGAGGAAACAGGAATGTGAGGCGCTGCTTCTGAAGGAGGGCGTCGGCACTGTTTGGGCCGGCTTTCGCGCCACGTCCGCAGTCTCTCTCAAGGGGAAGCGGAAATGGTGCCGGGTCACCTTCGGGGACATTACCGCCCGCAAGCAGGCTGAAGAGGCGCAACGCCGCATGGAGGTTCTGGCGGCTTCCAACCGGGAGTTGAAGCGGGAGATTGCCCGGCGGCAGGCGGTGGAGGACGCTCTCCGGAAAAGCGAGCGGCACTACGCCCAGTTGTTGGAGCACTCCCGCCAGTTGCATGAAGAATTGCGGTTTCTCTCCCGCCAGCTTCTGTCGGCGCAGGAGGAAGAACGCAAGCGGATCAGCCGCGAACTCCATGACGTCATCGCCCAGACCTTGACGGGCATCAATGTGCGCCTGGCCAAATTGAAAAAAGATGCCCTGAGCAACCCCGGGGGCATGGAGCAAAGCATCACCCGCACGCAGCAGTTGGTGCAGCACTCTGTGGAGATCGTCCATCGGTTTGCCCGCGAACTGCGCCCGACGGTGTTGGACGACCTGGGGCTGATTCCGGCCCTGCATACGCTCATGAAGCACTTCAGGGCCGAGACCGGTATCCGGGTCAGCTTGTCCGCCTTTGCTGCGGTCGAGCACGTGGACGGTGACAAAAGAACTGTGCTCTACCGCGTCGCCCAGGAAGCCCTCACCAACATCGCCCGCCACGCCCAGGCCAGCCGGGCCGACGTGCAGATTCAGGAACAGGACGGCGCCGTTTGCATGACCATAAAAGACGACGGCAAAGGCTTTCATCAGGAACGCGTGTTGCACGCCAAAAAGGGCAAACGGTTGGGAGTGCTCGGCATGCGCGAACGACTGGAGATGGTCGGCGGCCAATTCAGCGTCGCCTCCGCGCCGGGCAAAGGCACCACTGTCGTTGCCCAAATTCCGCTCGTTGACCCCACGTCGCGCGGGGGGAGGGCGGGCGTTGACCGCGTTCGCTAAAACCAAACTTTGATCACGCTTCAACCGACTTGCATTTCCACAGAATGATCACGGTGGTCGTCCACCAAAGGGATGAGATTACCAGCAAGCGCTTGACCGTCACAGGATAGCCGGCTCCCGCCAGCAGGGCCGCCCGGGAGCCGGGTAATGCGAATGTGGTAAGGGGTTCCGCGATAGCGGTAGTGGACGGTGAAGGCGGTCCAGGTCTTGGGGAAACGGGGTGTCAGGCGCAATTGATTGCCTTCCAGGCTCACGCCCAGCAAGGCTTCGAGCAGGAGCCGATACATCCAACCGGCGGACCCGGTGTACCACGTCCAGCCGCCACGACCGGTGTGGGGCGCGACGGCATACACGTCTGCGGCCATCACGTAGGGCTCGACTTTGTAGGTGGCGATTTGGTTGGGGGTCGCACTATGGTGGACAGGGTTGAGTAGGGCGAACAAGTCCCAGGCGCGCTCGGTGTCTCCCATCAACGCAAAGGCCATCGTCGCCCAAATGGCGCCATGCGTGTATTGGCCGCCATTTTCGCGCACGCCGGGCATATAGCCTTTGATGTAGCCTGGATTGAGCGAGGACTGATCGAAAGGGGGATCGAATAGCTGAATCAAACCGGCGTCGCGGCGAACGAGGCGCTCGTCCACGGCTTGCATGGCCTGGCGCGCGCGCTCGGGATCGCCGGCACGGCTGATGACCGACCAGCTTTGCGGCAGGGAATCGATCTGACATTCCGGGTTGGTCCGGGAGCCTAGGGGTTCTCCGTTGTCGAAGTAGGCGCGGCGATACCATTGGCCATCCCAGCCATGTTGCTCGATGTTTTGCCGCAGTTGGTAGGCTTGGGCAAGGCAATGCTCGGCAAAGACGGCGTCTTTGTGTCGGCGCGCCAATTCTGCAAATTGTGTCAGCACGTCGTAGAGAAAGAAAGCCAGCCAGACACTTTCGCCGCGCCCCTCTTTGCCGACCAGATTCATCCCGTCATTCCAGTCCCCGCAACCCATCAGCGGCAGCCCATGTTCGCCGAATCGCAGCCCGTGTTCGATGGCGCGAACGCAATGTTGGTACAACGTGCCTGACGCCTCGGACCGATTGGGCAAGTCAAAGTAAGATTCCTCCTCCGCCTTGAGGGGACGGCCTTCGAGAAAGGCAATTGGCTCGTCCAGCACGCCGGTGTCAGCAACGCACGCGACGTAACGGCAGGTGGCGTAAGCCAGCCACAGATAGTCATCTGAGAAATGCGTGCGGACGCCGCGGCCGCCAGGGGGATGCCACCAATGCTGCACATCGCCTTCGCGGAACTGATGCGCCGCGGCGCGCAAGAGATGCTCGCGCGCAAGCACCGGCTCCGCATGCACCAGTGCCATCACATCCTGCAATTGGTCGCGGAAACCGAACGCTCCGCCGGATTGATAGAATCCGGTGCGGCCCCAGAGTCGGCTGCTCAAGGTTTGATATAACAGCCATCCGTTGGCCAGCACATTAACGGAGGGGTCAGGTGTTTCGACCTGCACTGCGCCGAGCGTCCGATTCCAGTATTGCCACACTCCTTCGAGGGCGCCACGGCTCGCCTCAGCGGGCCGGAACCGGCGGATCAGGGTTTGCACTTCAGCGACGGTCCGCCCCACCCCCAGCCGGAAACAGGTCTCCCGTTGCTGCCCGGCGGATAAATCAAAAATCACTTGCACCGCGCCGCAAGGGTCCAACCCCGCTCCCGTTCTTCCTGAAAGCCGAGTCCGCTTGAGGGCTGCCGGATTGGAAAGACTCGCGTTCGGGCCCAGAAACTCCCTCCGATCCCCGGTGAAGGTTCGCATGGAATCACTCACGTCCACGAAGGCGATGCGTTCGCCGAATTCGGTATTGAAAGGATTGCGCGCCAGCAGGGCCCCGGTCTTGGGGTCCGCCTCCGTCTGGACGTGCAGCAAGCTCTTTTGGCGCAACTCCCCGAGCACCCACTCCCAGTAGCCGGTGACCGACAACCGGCGCGGTCGTCCAGAAATGTTGCGCAATTTCAGCACCGCGAATTTCACGGGCGCGTCCATAGCCACATACACGGTCAGCTCGGAGGCGATGCCGTGCTCCGTGTGCTCGAATACCGAATAGCCGAAGCCGTGACGGATGACGTAAGGGGTTGCGCCACCCGTGGGTAGCGAGGTCGGGGACCAGAACTGTCCCGTCTGCTCATCCCGGACGTAGAACGCTTCGCCGGTGGCGTCGGTGACCGGATCATTGTTCCAGGGTGTCAGGCGAAACTCGTGGCAATTCTCGACCCAGGTGTAGGCGCTGCCGCTCTCCGAAACGACCGTCCCAAAATAAGGATTGGCCAGCACGTTCACCCAGGGGGCCGGAGTTACCTGGTCCGCCGACAAGGTGATGATATATTCGCGTCCATCCCGCGTAAAACCGCCCAGTCCATTGTTAAAAATCAGGTCCGGCTGCGGGAGCGGCTTGGGCGAATCGCGCGCCGGGGCGCGGACGGGCACGAGCAGAGGGATTTTCGGCTCCGGCAGGCCCGGTCGTTCCAGTTGTTCGGCCAACGTTCCGTTTTCGTCCGCCAGGACCAGCCGCGCAACCGATTGCAGCAACACCCGGTCTTCGCTGGAGAGCTGTTCCAGGCGCCGGACAAAGATGCCGCCCGGCTTGTCGAGCATCTGGGCTTCGATGCCTGAGGCAATCAAACGAAAGATTTGGTCCTGCAAGGGCTGGTGGTATGCTGATGCGTCTTCATTGAGAATCACCAGGTCAACCGGCAATCCTTTCATCCGCCAATAGGAGTGAGCCTGGAGGAGTTGCTGGACCAACTCGACTCTGGCGGGGTCGCTGATGCGCAGCAGGACGATCGGCGCGTCACCGGAGATGCCATAGCCCCAAAGTCCGCTTTGGCCGCGCCGGTTATTGAGCAACACACTGGCAGTGGCACGCCGGGCGGGATTGGCATAAATCAAGCCACCCGCCAGCCGAGCATAGAGCTGGGCGTCGGCTTCGGAGGCGTTGAGATGGCGCAGGGTCACCTGGCCGTGGGTCCACGCAAGGTCCAGCGCCCGGTCGGCCATGCGCGGGTTGTAATATTTTTCCACCAGCGCCAGCCCCGCGTCCCGGCTTTCCGCCATGCCCATGATCAGATCCATCCGGGCGGTTTCGTGGGGCTTCAATGTGACGGTGCGCCGCAACGAGCTGATCGGGTCCAGAACCGAACCCGTGGTGTTTGACAGCGGTGAGGAACTCTGCAGAGCGGCTGGTTCGGCGAGGGTCCGGCCTCGTCCAATGAACTTGCCGCGGTCGGTTTCGCAGGAGACCTCCCCCTGCTCACCGCCCTGCCCCACCATGAAATTCACTAGCCAGGGCGGTTTTTCCTCCTCGGAGCGGGGGCGGCGGGTGCAAAGAACGGCAGGGCGTGGGCGCCAAAACTCCGTTTGCACGAACAGATTGCTGAAGGCGGGATGTGAAGCGTCCGCTGCGGCAAGCGCGAGCACAATTTCGGCATAGGTGGTCAGCTCGATAACCCGCCGCGCGTGGGAGTGGTTGATGAGAGTCACCCGGCGCAACTCGACATCGTCTTCGGGCGACACGCTGATTTCGGTGTGGATTTCCAGGCCGGCATGGTGCTGGCGAAACTCGGCGCGGGCCTGCGTGAAGATGGCTTCGCAGCGTTTGGTTGCGCATCCGCAAGGCTGAGGGGCGGCGGACCAGAATTCACCCGTGGCCACATCGCGCAAATAGATAAAAGTGCCCCAGCAATCGCGCGTGGCATCCTCCCGCCAGCGGGTGACGGCCAGGTCCCGCCAGCGGCTATAGCCGCCGCCCGCGGTGCTGACCACAACGTGATAGCGGCCGTTGGACAAAAGCTGGACCTCGGGCGGGTGCACATCGGGGTTGGTGAAGAGCCGCAGGAGGCCCTCGCCGTCGCCCCCAAGCTTGCGCGACTTAACCAATTCATACTCCTCGGAGAGCACCTTGGCGGTGGTGTTGGGCACGCGCTCCTGCAACAGCAAGTCGGCCGCTCGGAATGAGGGGCACGCCATGAAACGCCGCTGCATCGGACGGTCCAGCACCCGATACACCAGCGCCAGCAGGCTCATCCCCTGATGATGGGCCATGAACGAACGGATGGTGACGCTGGACTGGCCGGGCGGCAGACGTGAAGGCGTATAATCCACGGCCTCGTAAAACCCGTAAGCTCCTTCGCGTCCTTCGGCGGCAAGTTGTTCCAGGTTGTCACAGGCTTCCCGGGGCGCGACCATCAGCGCCAGCGCCGTGGCATAAGGAGCAATCACTAGGTCCTCGGCCAGGCCTCGCTTCAAACCCAGGCCCGGCACACCAAAGGCTCGGTATTGGTAATTCAGATGAACGTCGGTCCGATTGTAGCCCGATTCGGACACACCCCACGGAACGCCGCGCATTTGGCCGTACTTGATTTGCTGCCGGACCGCCCCTTTGCACGTTTGCTCCAGCAAGGTGTTTTCATAATTCGGCATGACCAGGAGCGGCATCAAGTACTCGAACATCGACCCGCTCCACGAAGCCAACACGGGATCGCCCCGTAATGCGACAAGCAAACGGCCCAGCGAAAACCAGTGGTCCTGCGGAACCTGTCCCTGAGCGATAGCGACATAGCTGCCTAGCCGGGCCTCGGACGCCAACAGATCATAAAAACTGGCGTCACAGCGGCGTTCGGTGACGTTGAAGCCGATCGAGAAAAGCTCGCGCGCGGGCTCGAACAAAAAGCTGAAGTCCATCTCGGCCAGCTCGGCGCTTTGCCGAGCCAGCGTCTCCAGCGCAAGGATACGCTCGCTGGCGCGAGTGCTCCCTTGCCGCAGCCGGCCCAGCCATTGGGCAAGCCCCGCTTCCTCCTCTGGCTTCCGGCCGGCGGCAGGTTCCAGGGAAAGGGCTTGCAGCGCCGCTTCGATCGACGGGCAGAGCGATTGCTCCAATTCTGACACCTGGCGCAAAGTGGGCGCCTGGTCGAGTTGGGCCAGCATCCCTGAAACCCGCCCTGCCGAATCAGGCGCCAGGGTCAGCCAGGGCGCCAGGAAAAGCAAATCCTCCAAATGCTCGCGGCAATTTCGTTCCAGAGCCTGGCTCCACCATTCCAATTCCGCCCCGGCTCCCGGGTCGATCGCGGCCGCCAGGGCCGCGGCCAGGGCGGTAGCCCGTTCCAGCAAGTAAAATCCGGCACGCAGGGTTGAGGGTGCCTGCGCCAGTTCCGCCTCGAGGTGCTCCAACTCGCAACTGCTCCCGGTCAGTTCGCGCAAAATCCCCACGGTGTCGGACAGACCAACGAAAGCCTGAGGGATCAGAATTGGTTGAGCCCGTAATTCCGTCAAGCCAGGGGCCAGGGTCAGCAGATGGCCCGCCAGGTTGCCGCTGTCCACACTGGAAACATACAGCGGCAGCAGAGGTTTGAGGGTTCGGGTATCATACCAGTTGAAAAAGTGGCCACGGTGTCGTTCGAGGCGTTGCATCGCGCCCAGGGCATCCTGTGTGCGCCGCAGGAGTTGGCCAACCGACACATAGCCGAAGTCGCACGCTGCCAGGCTGGCCAGCAGTGCCAACCCCATGTTGGTGGGCGATGTCCGTGAAGCCACCACCGGAACCGGCTCTTCCTGGAAATTATCCGGCGGCAGCCAGTGTTCTTGCGCGGTGACGAAGGTTTCAAAAAAACGCCAGGTCTTGCGCGCCGTTCGCCGAAGGAAGGCTAATTGCCGCGGTCTTAAGTCCGGCACCGCCGAAGGCTCGATGGGCTGGCTGATGCGCCAGGCTATCCAGGGAGAGGCCAGCCAGAGGCCCAGGATCGGCGCCGCCAGCGGCAATTGCGACGGCTGCATGAACGCCAGGAACGACCCGCCCGCTAGAGCGACCACCGGTGCGATCCACATGGTCGCATAAAATCCCGCGGGACCGCTGCGCGCGGCGCGCTCGGCATCGCTCGCGGTTTGCCATTCCAGGAGCCGTCTGCGGGTAAACAGCACCCGCACTAGCGTGCGACTGATGGCATCGAGGCTGATAAACGCGTCGTACGGCAGGAACACGAAGGTGAGCAGCGCCTGGCCGAGCTGCCGTCCGGACGAGCCCACCAACCCGCGCAGGTGCAACGGAAGCGACACTTCCCGCGGCTTGCGGAAAAGTTCGACCGTCGCCGACAACCATGCCGGCAGAGTAATGATCGCGACGACCAACAGGGGTCCGGTGGCGCCCAGGCCGGGGAGAAGCATCCAGTTGCCCAGCAGCAGCAGCAGCAGGGCGGCGGGGACCAGGCTGCGCCGCAGATTGTCCAGGATCTTCCATTGCGACAAACCCGAAAGGGGATTGGCGATCCGCCGCGCATCCGGTCCCGGGACGCGGGGCAACAGCCACTGGGCGATTTGCCAATCGCCGCGAATCCACCGGTGGCGCCGATTGATGTCGGTGTTGTACCGGGAAGGATATTCTTCATACAGCTCGACGTCGCTGACCAGCGCCGAGCGCGCATGGCAGGATTCGATCAAATCATGGCTGAGCACCGTGTTTTCCGGGAAGCGGCCGGCGACGGCTTTTTGAAAGGCGTCCACATCATAGATCCCTTTGCCAATAAACGACCCCTCCTGAAACACATCCTGATAAACGTCCGAAACCGCGCGGGTGTAAGGGTCAATCCCCACGTCGCCCGCAAACAGTTTGGCGAACCAGGAACGTCCGGCGCTGGGCAAACTCACGCCCACGCGCGGCTGCAGGATGCCGTAGCCTTCGGTCACCACGCCCTTCACCGGATCGAATTGCGGCCGGTTCAGCGGGTGCGCGATCGTTCCCACCAGCTGGCGGGCCGCATCGCGAGAAAGCTGCGTGTCGGTGTCGAGGGTGATGACAAAATTGATGGCCGGCAGAATTGAAGTGTCCCCGACGATGTGAGAAAAACATTCATTGGACCCGCCACGGAGCAGGGCGTTGAATTCAGTCAGTTTGCCCCGCTTGCGCTCGTAACCAATCCATCGACCTTCAACTCCGTTCCAGCGGCGCGGCCGGTGGAAGAGGAAAAAGATGTTGGGCCGGTCGGACTGGTATTTGGCATTGAGCATTTCGACGCCTGCCCGCGCCAGCCGAAGCAGCGATTTGTCTTCCGGCCGCGTCTCCTCCGGCGCGTCCATGAAATCGGTCAGTAGGCCAAGATACAGATGCTTGTCCCGGTTCGCCAGATAATGAAGCTCCAGGCTTTCGACCAGCCGCGCGACTGCGCTGGAACTGGTCAGCAGGGTCGGCACGACCACCATGGTCCGGCACTCGGGCGCGATGCCGTCGCAGTAATCCAGGCGCGGCAGCAGGCGGGGTTTGACCAAAAAAGTGGAAAGCCAATTCATCAACGCAACGGCCAGTTGACTGGAACAAAAGAGGAACACGAGGCAGAAAAAAACCATTTTCCAGCCCTGCACTTCCAGCGCCCGCGCTGGCTGGATCAACCCGAGAGTTCCCAACCCGGTGAACGTCAAAACTCCGCCTGCATAGAAAGCCAGCGGAAAACGGTGGATCCGCCGTTCGAGGACGGTTTCCCACGGCTGGCGCATTTCGGCCGCTCGTTCCAGCGCCGCCAGGCCTTTGTCGATCAGGTAAAAACCCACATGCGCCGTCCGGTCTTGAATCCCTTTTTCCCGAGCGCTCGCCTCCGCCAGTTCGACGGCCTTGCGCGCCACCTCCGACTCCAGGAGCTGGCTGTGTCGGGCAATGCCCTCGACGGCATGGCGATACCGATCGCGGGTGAAAAAGTCCATTTTCTCGTAAACCGCGGCGGGGTCCAGGCGCAGCGTCTGCTCGACCTGGCTCAGGGCTTCGACGAACTCGCGCCAGTCCAGGGCGCCCAGGAAGCGCAGGCTGTTGATCGTGTGACTGACCGAGACCTGGTCGGCGGCCTGGTTCTGGCTTTCGAGGTGGACCAGTTGCTCGATCGATAGTCCCTGGTCCGTGAGCCGCTGCTCTAGCCAGGTCCGCGCCAGGTGCATGACCGGGCTTTGGCGGGACAAGCGTTGGGAGAACTCCGCCACGAAGGCGCTGGTCAAAGGCAGGTTGGACTGCGCCATGTCGGCCACCACTACGACGAGGTGAGCGGGGTTCTTTTCCGCCGTGTGCTGCAACCGCTGGACCCACAGGTCAGCCAGGTCGCGCTCGTGCCGGCCGATCATCAGGCGGGAGGTGACCCGGCGCAGGTTTTCAATCAAGGCCAGCCGAACCATGATCGGAACGGCCCACAACTCGCCCAGCTTCAAGGCGGTTACGGTTTGGTAAGCCGCCACGAACCCACGCAGCGGCTCGGCGTCAATCTGCGCATCCACATGCGAAATTAATTCGAGCACGAGATCATAGACGCGCGGAAGCCCGGCGGAAGGACCGTCCAGGAGGCGGGGCAGTTCACGGCTGTAACCCTTGGGTAAATGCCGGCGGGCCATCTGGATCTGCTCTTCGATCAAATAGAAGTTGTCGAGCAACCATTCCGCCGCGGGGGTGACGCGCCGGGTTTGGTCCACGGCCTGGGTCGCGCGGTTGTAGGCTCGCAACACCTGTTCGTTTTCGCCCAGCCGCGCTAGCAATCGGTTGGAGCCTCGCTGCGTAACCACCGGGTGGCTTTTCGCGAGGGCCTTGGCATGGTGGACCAGTTGTTCGAGGCTGAACACCTCCGCGCGCAGGGGCGCTTCATTGGAGAAGGTACGCGCCTGAACGTACTCAGTCACCCGGCTGAGCAAGGCTTCCAGGCCGCTCGTCTTCCCGGACACAGCGTTCACAATGAAATGGCTAAGTTCTAGTCGGTCTAATCTCCGGCCCGGTGCCGGCAGGACGCCGGCCCTCAAGGCCAGGTCAGGCCGTTTTCTGGCTTGCCCTGCTGGAGCCCTCGGGACGGGTTGGCTATCTTCACTCCCGCGGGAAAGCCGCCGCCTGTGCCGCCGCCTGCCGAGGTCCATCGCTCGGCCTGGGTTCCCGCTCTTGGAGAATCATTCGCGGATCCGGGGCCCGGGGGTTTCCCAGGCGAGACTCCAAAAGCTTCGCCGCCAGCTGGCGGCACTCGTCCAGCCGCTGGTTCATCTCCTTGCGATAGATCGCCCCAAGACCCAAAAATACCGGCATGCAAATCATGGAAGCCAGGCCCAACACGCAGAAAAGCTGGGTGATAAACTGCGTCATCGACCCCACCAGCTCTTGGGGATAATCCCCCAGGAAAACCGCCGAGTAGCCAAGGCCCGCAACCGCCAGTGCGCCCAGCAGAATCATCAACCACAACGCGCGTCGCACACAGCGTTCGTTACCCTGAAGCTGCGTGATGCTCTCCACCAGTTTGTGGCGCTCCGCCGTGTCGTCGTAATGAAGGCACTGCCTCAAAAATGCCGCTTCTTTTTGGTAATCGCCCATCATCGGTCGCTCAGCCGGTGGCGCGCGCCGCTGAGGTTACTGACCCATCAGGTACACGGTTGGACTCCACGACACCGCTGGAAACCGCGTATCGGGTTAGGCTCGCAATGTTATGAATGTTCAGCGTATTCATGAGGTCTTGCCGGTGTTTCTCCACGGTTTTGATGCTTAAGGTCAGCATGTCGGCTATTTGCTTGGTGGCATATCCTTCCGCGATCAATTGGAGGACTTCCGTTTGACGGCTGGTCAACAGCGTGGCCTTCGTTCTGGCCGGGGAGCCGTTGCCAGTGTGTTGCTGCCACTGCTTCAGTAATCGTTTGGCAACGGGCGGGCTGAAAAAGGCGTTCCCCTTGGCGACTTCGCGGATGGCTCGCAATAAATCATCCCCAACGGTTTCTTTCATCAGGTAGCCGGCAGCGCCCGCCTCAATCGCGTGCTCGATGTACTGGTCGTCAGTGTAAGCCGAGAGGATCAGCACTTTGGCTGAGGGAACTTCCCTGGTAATTTGGCGCGCGGCTTCCAAACCGTTTAACAGCGGCATCGCGAGGTCCAGGAGCACCACGTCGGGCTTAAGCCTTTTCGCTTCCTTCACCGACTGGTGGCCATTTGCTGCTTCACCGACCACCTGGATATCCGGATCGGTTTCCAGGAGCAGCCTCAGGCCTTCTCGGACCACGGTGTGATCGTCGGAAAGTAATACGGTAATCTTTTTCATTTATTGGCCGGGGCGTGATTCTACTGCTTACGACTTGCCCCATTATCGGGCCGCATAAGCTTCGCAGCGAACGCTGTCGTGCCCGCGTGTGCTAGGCCAGACGCTGCTGGTTCCGCCTGCTCTTCCTCCGGCAGCGTGTTGTGCGTCAGCCAGAAGTCCTTGATGGCTTTGGCCATGTCCTCGAGTTTGCTTGCCTTGGACGGCTTGGTCAGAAACGCATTGGCGCCCAAACGGTAGGCGGTCGCGATATCCGTGTCTTCTGCAGACGCCGTCAGCAGGATTACAATCAGGGTCGTCTCGCGCTGTTGGCGGATCCATTTCAGAACCTCCAGTCCCATCACGTAGGGCAGCTTCAAATCCAGCAGCACCAGGCATGGCAGGGGAAACTTTTCGCGGTCCGCAAATCTCCCGGTGCCTTTCACATAGTCGATCGCCTCCTGTCCATCCGTCGCGACCTGGATGGGGTTCGTTACCCCCGCCTTCGCCAAAGCGTGTTTCAGCAGGAAAACATCGTTCGGGTCGTCATCGACCTGGAGAATGGGCTTCATAACATTATCCTTTTTTTAACTCTATCCAGAAGTTGCTGCCTTTGCCCAACGTTGACTCGAAGCCGACCTGCGCGCCCATGCGCTCGATCGCCTTGCGAACGATGGTCAGGCCAATGCCGGTTCCCTCGTACGTCGTCTCGGGATGGATCCGCTCAAACAACCGGAAAATCCGGGCGTGGTTTTCGCAGGCGATGCCGATGCCGTTGTCCTTAAACCACACTCGAATCATGGATCCCTCCCTCACCTCGGCCGAGATCCTCACGTGGGGTGTGGTTCCGGGTGAAACGAATTTTGTGCCGTTGCTCAGCAGGTTCGAGACGCATTGCGTCAACAACGCTTCGTTTCCCAACACCTTCGGCAACTTGCCGGTGATTTGAATCTGGGGTTTAACCGGCTCCCCATTCGGGTAGGTCACAATGATGTCGCGCACCAGCCGGTCCAGATCCACCGGCTCCATCGGCACGGGCGAATGAAGAATTTTGGTGTAGCTCAGGACATCCTGGATGAGGCGATCCAGACGCACCGCCGAGCGCCTGATCTGCTGAATGTAATTGACCCCTTTCTCATCGAGCTTGTCGCCGTACTCCTCGGCAAGATAGGAGGCGAAGCTTTGCATGGCCCGCAAGGGTGCGCGCATGTCATGCGATACGCTGTAGGAAAACCCTTCCAGTTCACCGATCGTTTCGCGAAGCTGGCGGGTGCGCTCGTTGACCAGGCTCTCCAGTTGGGTGGCGTGCTGGCTGATGACGTCTTTGGCGGCTTGCAAATCCCGCTCAACCCCCTTGCGCTCTGTGATGTCACGGATGTTGCACTGAATGACCGCCCGGCCGTCCTCGTCGTAGAGGTTGCTGACGAACTCGACCTCATGGCGTTGGCCGCCTTTGGTTTGGAGCGGCAGGTCCTCATACCGGATGAAGTGTCGCTGCTGCAATTCCTGGAAAGCTGCCTGGCTGGCTTTTTCATCCTGGAGCAGCCCGATTTCCCAAAGTTCCTTGCCCAGCAATTCCGCGTGCGGGTAGCCCAATAATTCCGTCATGAACGGATTGGCGTCGGTGATTTTTCGCGTGCTCGGGTCCAGAATAAGAATTCCGTCGCGGGCCGCTTCGAACAGCCGGCGGTAACGAATCTCCGAAGCCCTCATGGTGGTCTCGGATTGAAGCGCATCCAGGCGTTTGGCGGACGGTGCGTCGCGCAGGGCAACTTTCCGCGCGGCCCTTCGCGTTGTTCGCAGGCTACGGCTCAACTTTATGTTTACGGTGCTCACCCCAAGAGAATAGACCGGGCAAGCGCGCGGAGATATTATGGGGTTAACCGGGGGGTATTTCCCCCCATCTGAAGCTTTTTCGCACAAGGTCCGGGCGTCCGGGCCGGCCGTGGATGACGCGCGGAGAGGGAACTTCTTGCCTCCCGCTCGGCTTCGACTGCTCCGGGCAACTACAATTCCCTTTACCACTTTCCGTCGCTGCCTCTATGGCAGTTCAAAGAGACAAAGGACTAAGAGCCTGTTTGGAAATCCCCTTTTTCTGTAGGAGACGACGTAAGGAGTCTCTGATCTCCCGTCAGGCCGTAACCTACGCCGGAGGTTTGAGTCTTCTTACGTCGTTTCCTGCAACTTGGAAACACGCTCTAAAGGCTAAAACCCCCGCGCACACCAAAAACCAAAGTCATAGTAGGCGTATGAAGGCGCGACGACGCCGTGGTCGTAACGATAGGCATAGCGGGTGAAGACTCGGCCACCGCCGACCGCGACCGGCAGAAAGGTAGATTGAAGCGTCCGGTTTAGAACAGGCTGTTGGGGTCAATACCTAATGTCGCGAAGCCGTTGCCAACCGTAGAGTAAAAGATGTTTGTGGAAATTATCCTCATCATTCTGGTTCTGGTCCTCTTGCTCCGCGGCGGCGGCGGCTTCAACCGCGGCACACGACGCGAGCGTCCTCCCTCTCTGGCGCCCCCTGGTCAGCACCGAAAATCATCCTGAGGCCCCCTTCAAGGGGTTGTGTCTAAGTCCCACACTTACCCTAAAACTCCTTCTTCCACAAAAGCTGAAACCGTATGCGGCGCCGTCGTATGCAGTGCCCCCCGCCAGCCGACCCGTGGACCTGTCTGGCAAGGTGAACTACAAGCACGGGCGGGTTCGAAACCGGGCCATCGATCGAACAATCGCCTGCGGCGGTTCAAAACGGCGCCAGCCGATAAAACCGGCTGCGCACATTCACGGCTGGCACGCGGCCATTCTGTCCCGTGTCCTGAAAAGTCTGGACGCCGCCGGTGGTGTTGGTGAAAGTCCGCACGACCTGCCAGGCAGCCAGCGCCAAGTCGTCACACGATTGGATTTGCCAGATGCTGCCGGGGGGCGTCTCCACCGACAAACGAGGCGCGCTTGACGGCGCGTTCTGCGCGGTCAGACGCGGCACCACCGGATGATAAAGCACGGCCCGGAGGCTGACGTCGAAGGCTACATCGTCCCAGTCGGAGGCCCACGTGTTGCCGAGTTTAACCGCAATCGTGTTGGCGCCGGGTTGGATCAGTTGGGCAAACGGAGTCAGGTCGAAGTAAAGGACTTCGTTGCCTTGGCCGCTGACCGCTTCGATGGTGGACTTGACTTCAGTTCCGTTGATGAAGACCCCCAGCGGGCAAATGGTGCCGCCATAGACATCGGTGCAAGTGGCGCAGAGGAGGAGTTCCTCGAAGTCGGTGGAAGCGACATTGAACGTTTTTCGGAAATAGTAGGCCGGCAACATCTGCGGGAGGGCGGTGACGACATTGGTGGGGCCTCCGCCCGCGCCGAACTTGGCGGCGCCGACCGGCCACGCGGCATCGTTGAAGTTGGCGGCAAACCAGTTCGCGGGCGGGGCCGCCGCGAAAAAACGCCAGGTGGACCCGAACGGCACCCAGACGGTCCAATTGGTGGCCGAGGGGCTGGGGATTTGGCGGAAGAAAATATTGTCAAGATAGATGGAGCCGCTGCCTGGCGCGCTGATGGTGTAATTGTGGGCGAGTTCGAGATTGGGAATGCCGGCAGGCAATTGAAAGGTGCGGTTCTCGTAAGTCCACTCCGTGGCGCCAGTGCCGGCGACGAAATGCGGAGTGAAATAGTTCGGGTAAGGCGCATCGGGACGGTTGTTGGTGTCGTAGCCGGTCTTGGTCGAGACCCATTTGAGAAAATGCTCGGAGGGCTGCGAGATGCCGGTGCTTTTGAAGAAGCCGCCGAAGCTGTAGAAAGCGCCCGGGGTAACGAACAGCGTCGAGTCGGGGATGCCGTATTGGTTGAACTGCGAGATCGAGCCGTTGTCGCCCTGGTTCTCGAGGATAATGCGCATGGATTGCCTGCCCTGGTAGGCCGTGTTGGTGCTGGCGACCATGTTCGTCATGCCGATGCTGCCGCTATACCATTTGTCCCAGTGGCTGTTGTCGTTCTGTTCGAAGCCCGCGTTGGCGATGAGGTTGCTGTTCAACAGGGGCAGGACGGCGAACGGGGACGAATGGACCGTATTGGTGCTGTACACTGCGCCCACTTCGTAGAAGTATTGCCAGCCGGCCTTGAGGCCATAGTCGGTGTATGCTGTCGTGGCGGAAGTGACGGTGGCGATTTGTTGAAAAGGGCCGCTGGCCTCCTCGGCGCGATAGATGCGAAAACATTCGGCTGGACTGGCGTTGGTCCAATTGAAGCTGACGCGGTTATACCCCGAGGACTTCTTCGTGACCAGCGGCGTCCCCGGCGGAAACAGCGAAACGCCGCGGTTGCCGTCGCGATGCATGTTGCCCCGGTGCGTGGCCCAGGACACGTGGTTGGTGCCGGTGGCGCCGAAATTCTGCACATATACCTGCCCCAACGTTGAGCGATAAACAACGTCCAGCCGGCCAATGCCTTCGACGTCACCTAGCGCCGGGATGTGTTTGATGCCGCCCGCCACCGGGATGCTCTGCTTCAGTGTGCCGTCCAAAGCATAGATCAGGAGATTGCCCGCCGAGGGCGTGAGGGTGGGATCGTAAGTGCCGATGATAATTTCCTCCTGGCCGTCGCCGTCAACGTCGCCCACCACCGGGGGCGTTGGCAGGAAAGGATAAAAACTCTTCGGCCAGCCGGGTCGATCCACCAACTCGACGCCGTTCCAATAGCGGAACGTGATTTCGTACCCATGATTGAACCCGAGCACGTCGATGTGGTTGTCGTGGTCCGGGTTGACCGGAATCAGGCAGGCGCTGTTATTCCAGCCGTAGTCGTTGACGTAGTCCACGTGCGGCAGCCAGTGACGCCAGAGCACCGCGCCATCGTTGCCGAGAATCGTTTCGTTCGGCTGCCAGAGCGTGCCGAATTGAGTGCCGGCCACCAGCACTTCGTCCAGGCCGTCCCCGTTGATGTCCGCGGTGTAAATGTCGATCGGCAACTGATACGAACCGGTCATCAGCGCCTGGTTCTTCCCAAATTGTTTGTGCAGCATCCCTTTCCCCCAAAGACCGAAGGGCTGCGTCTTGTCGAACGAGACCACGCTGTCGCTGTCGTTCAACTCATAAATGTTCAGCGCTGGTCCCGGCTTGGCCCGCCCGATCGCCAGGCCCGACTCCACGAGTTGGTGAATGTGATAGACGAAATTCTGGTTGCCGGTATTGGCGTCGAAGACCACAACCCCGCCGGACCAGGTTTCCCCCGCGGTGCCCCATTCGGCGGAACCGTAGATGTCGCTGATGAAAGGATTGAAATCCTGCCCGCTGCCGCTCGGATCGGGATCGATTTTCCAGGCGGTGACGATTTCGTTGGTTCCGTTGCCGTTGACGTCCATGACCATCGGCGGCGAGACCTGCGAAGAGAACACCGCCGTCGCAGGGAGCCGGCTCATGAAGGCTCCGGTTGGCCACCAATAAAAACCGTTGGTCACCGTTTGGTAGCCGCCGCTTGGCACATAGTTCGCGTAGTTGACCGTGTTCGACCACATCACCGAGCCATCGCCGCGTAGGGCGATGACGTGGTTGCCGCGCGTGAAGAGGATCTCGTCCCGGCCATCGTGGTCCAGGTCGTACAGCGTCGGCGAGACGTTCATTTCTTCGCCGCCCGACGAATACGGAAAACCCGGCAGCCGCTGGCCATTCCACTTGAACGCGTCCACAAACCATTGGCCGGAAGAATCCCGATACGGTACTACGATCTCCAGATCGGGCGAACTGTCGAGCTGCCCAATCCCGATCGTGCCCAGATGCCAGGAGGCGTCTCCGGCCTGAAACGTCGAGATTAGGGCCGCCGCTCCGCCCAAAGTGGAGAGCAGCAGGCCTGCGCACCAGAGCGTGCTCACGCCCACGGCGCCTAATCCCAGCTTCGCACCTCCCCTGCGGGGTTCCACGTCACTGCTTCGCATATAAACGAGCAATATACATGAACAGGAGGGCCGCTTGGCAAAGGAAAACGACCACCGTGGCCAGGATTTCGCAACTTTCCAATTACTTGCGCCAAAGCCTGCGATTGAAATTGAACGCCCGCGTGATCCGTGGTCTAAGAACCTGTGCTCCTCGCATCCTCTCCGCTTAAGCCCCTTCCCGCAGGCTCAGCGTGATTCGCGGTTAGCCGGCCTCAGTCCTCCACATCCCCCCAACCCGGGTCTTCCTTTTTCCTGAAAAATAATTGCAGTCCGGTGCAGCGGGAGGGGGCCTGGGCGCAGTCCGGCGCAACCCAAGGCCCTCGGCACGAAGCCTCCTCCCAAACCCCGTGCTATCGTGCCACCCACGTGCAACTCGAAAACAATTGCCACTCCGTCAATATCTTTTTCGAAGATTTTTTTGCGCGTCCTTTCGCTAAAACCGTACCTCCCTTCGCCTCCCCGCAGGTCCTGTCGGCACGAGCCGCCAAACACCCAAAACACCGTGCTACGCTCATCGCGTGCGCAGAAAAAAGCGACTCCTGATTTCGAAGGCGGACTTTCGACGCTCAGCGTTCAAGGTTCAGGGCTCGAGGTTCAAGGTTCCACGTCTCCTTCCATCCTCAACCTTCCACCGTCCGTCCTCTCTGCCTTCGCTCCCCGGCCGCCGTTTCCACGCTCCCACGCTCCCACGTTCTGACGACCCCATGTCTCTCGATCACTTCCTGGCCGATGCCTCCGCCGCCGGTTGCCCTCGCGACCAGGTCGAAAATTTCCTTCAGGCCCGCCTCATCCTCCACCCCCGGCAACTGGCCGCCAGCGCGGCCGCCCGCCTGTGTGACCTCCCGGACGGCCCCACCGCTATCGGTTACGGCGGCGCCCGCGGCGGTGGCAAATCTCACTGGCTCGTCGCCCAGATGGGCGCTGACGATTGCCAGCGTGTCCCCGGACTCAAATGCCTCCTGCTGCGCAAAGTCGGCAAATCCAATCGTGAAAATTTCGGCGACCTCCGCCTGCGCGTCCTGAAAAATCTCCCGCACGCCTTCGCTGAGTCCCGCGGCCTCCTCACCTTTGCCAATGGCTCACGCATTATCTGTGGCCATTTCCAAAATGAGAGCGACATCGACGCTTATCTCGGCCTCGAATACGACCTCATCGGCATCGAGGAAGCTACCACCCTCACCGCGCGCAAACATCAGGACATCACCACCTGTTGCCGCACTTCCCGGTCCGGCTGGCGCCCCCGCATCTACTCGACCACCAATCCGGGCGGCGTCGGCCACGCCTGGTACCGAAATAAGTTCATTCTGCCCTTCCACCAGGGCGCAGAGTCCGATACCCGCTTCATCCCCGCGCGCGTCGTGGACAACCGATTCACCAACCCCGGTTACCAAAAAATCCTCCAAACTCTTACCGGCTGGAAACGCCGCGCTTGGCTCGATGGCGATTGGGACATCGCCGCCGGCCAGTTCTTTACCACCTTCCGCCGCGATGTCCATGTTATCCCCGACTTCGACGACGCGCGCGGCGTCGAATGGTTCGCCGCCATGGATTACGGCTTCACTCATCACACCGTCGTCCTTCTCGGCTGCAAAGATTGTGATGGCCGCATCTTTATCGTTGATGAACACGCCGAACGCCTCTGGCTCCCCGAGCGTCACGCCTTGGCCATCCACTCCATGCTCGCCCGCCATGGCCTCTCAGGCCATCAACCATCAACTATCAGCCATCAACAAGCGCGTGTCCTCTCCCGCTTCGTCGCTGGCGCCGATATCTTCAGCCGTCAAAGCGACGGCTCCACCATCGCCCGGCAATACGCCCCGCTCGGCATTTCCCTGCGCCCCGCCAACACCGACCGCATCAACGGCTGGGGCGAAATCCTCCATTACCTTGGTGATCCTGCCGCGGGCGTTCCCGCAAGGCTTTTCATCCACCAGCGCTGCGCCCGCCTCATCGAATGTCTGCCTTCGCTCCAGCACGATCCCAATCGCCCGGAAGACGTCCTGAAAACCGACCCGGACGATGACGGCCTTGGCGGCGACGACACCGCCGATGCGCTCCGTTATGCTGTCTCCACCCGCCCGCGCCTCATTCACCAGCGCAAACTCCATGGACTCTAATCCGACAATGTCAGGCTGCCCCGAAACGGGGCCTCTCATTAACACCCCGCTTAAGCGGGGTGCAACGGCGCGCGGTTGTGATTTCAACCGCTTTAGCGGTTTCCTCGATTCAGTATGAACCAAACCTTCGCTCCCCCAACCCTCGCCGTCTGCCGGGACCGCTCGGAACAACTCCGCGAACAGGAATGGCAAATGGCCCAGAGACTCTTGGCCCTGGCCTCGACCCTCATCACGCGCTTGCGCTTGCAAACGGACTGTGCCTCGCCGTCGCAAATCCACGCCCTCCTCGACCTCGCCTCCCGGCTCGGCCGGCTCTCATGCGCCCTGCCAACCGACCGCCCGGAGGCGTTGCCCGCCTGCGGCTCGCTTCCGCCCGAAATCCAGGAAGCCCTCAATCGAATTTACGGCTCCGCGTCCAAAGAAGCTGCGCCTGGCCAGCCGTCCAATCTGCCGGCTTCCAACCCTCAACCCCCGTCGCGCCGAAACCCGGCGTAGACCGACTACCGCCGCCCTCCTGATGAAAGAAAATGAAGTAATCGATCGATTCATCGAACTCCGCGCCAAAGGCTGGCCCTTCAGCCGGATTGCCACCGAGTTGAATGTCCATAAAAACACCCTCCTCACCTGGAGTCGCAAACATCAGCACCGGATTCAAAATTTGCGCGCCCTGGAGATTGAGACCCTCTCCGAGCAATTCAAAATCTCCCGGCAGACCTGTCTCGAAGCTCTCGCTGAGGATGTCCGCCGCATCCGCGAAGAACTGTCGCGTCGGGATTTGAAGGATATCCCCACCGCCCGGCTCGTCACCTTGGCCGCCGCCCTCCGTGTTGAAGCCAGCCGTCTCACGGGTCCCCTCCAGCTCTCCGAGTCCATCCCGGACTCCGCCCCCGAGGAGGCTCTCCCCCAGCCAACCCTGAACTGGCAAGCTTAGCCCGCCGCCCTTTGCCCTCTGCCCCTCGCTAACGCTAATTCTAGCAGACGATGTAACGAGTTTCTGCTCCGCCTTATGCCACCTGCCACTTGCTATCTGCCAACCGAAAAACTGTGCCGCGGCACAGTTTTCATCTCACCTTCAACGATGCCTGATATAGGCGTAACTCACATGTCAACAGCCACTTACAGTTTAGCCATACAGCAAGACTGTGCTGCCCGCTTTCCCGTTCCGGTCCAGTTTCGGCCCATTTTCACCAGTCCTCCGTCGTTTCCACCCCGACTGCGAAAGCAATTCAGCTTGCACGTCTCCATCGCTCCCGATACGCAGAAATCATCCCGGCCGGTTCAGCCAACACCAACTCCCGCAGGATTGCCCGAGTTGATTCATGCGAAATCCCCGCGTGCTCCCACAGCAGGAGCGTCAGCGCATTCACAATCCGTTCCCGGGGATGCCGCCGATTGCGCGGAAGCAGCAGCGCGCGCAGCCCGAAAACTCTCGCGTTGCACAACCCGTTTCGCCAGCTGCTGCTGCCGGGCCATTTGTTGATGCGGCTCGCCGCGTAATCGGTAGCGGATCGGAAATCGCAACCGAGTCGCCGGCTTTCCAGCCATAACCACGTCCTCAATGCCAGCAAACTTACTTCGCGAAAATGTTCTTCCAGCGCCTCGCGCGAATCCCCTGATCGATGCGGCTCCAGTTTGAACGCCACTCCCGCAACGTGGCGCTCGCGCACTTCCTTGAGCCACGGCAAATCTGACGTGGAAGCAAGATCACTCAACCGCCGAACACGCTCCAGGCAGCTCCAATGGTACTTGCCGAATGCAATCAAGACCCCATCACCCAGCGCCAATTCGGTCTTCGCGATGTTCCGGAAAACGAAATCGGCATCCTCCGCCGAGAAGCGCTCGTGCTCCAATTTTTCGCGCGCGAAGAGCAGCCCCGAACAGCGGTTCATCAGCAACCGGGTCGCTTCCGACAGGGGAATGTTCTCAGCAACACGCTGGTGTTCGCAACCGGCCAAGAGCCTGTCATCACCCCGCAGCCACCGATGCCCCAAGATCAGATCGTGATAAAACAGATTCTGCGGACTGCGGCGAAGCTGTGCCGGCGAACTGATTTTGAATTCCAACTCAACACCCGCCCCCGGCGCAAGCTCCGTGATCAATTCGTCCAGAGACTCTCCGTAACACCGCTCGTTCAACCACGGATGGCCGCGAACAAAAACGTAGAACTCCAAATCGTTGTAAGGCTGGTCCCCCGCGGGTGTTTTCAGCACGCCTCCCTCCCCGCGCCCATAGCCGCCGCCGAGCGCCAGCCCTTCCAGTTTATGCTCCGGGATGATCCGTCCAATGCCAGCCGAAACCTTTTTGCAAACGTTTGCGAGCCGATGCTCCAACGCGTCACTTCCCTTCAACGTGAAGCGGGTTGCGGGCCTCGACACAGGCCGGGCCGCGGGGACGAAACCGCTTCGAATGTCGGGTGCAAGGATGGCGGGCATGCTCAGCGTTGAAGGTCAACCGTCCAGGTTGGCGGACTGATGGCAGAACGCTTCTTACGCTGGCGATATGCCGCCCAGCCGTCGCGAAAACCCGCCGACTTACCTGACCGCTGTTGCCAGCGAATTCGCAGCGCGTGCGGCCACTCATTCAGCCGCCGTGTGCGCGCGCAAAACGTCAAGTCCCGCCTCGCGTCATTCATCCAGCCCAAAAAAACGTTTCGCCACCAGGTTGGGCAGCGTGGACTGTTCCACACCGCGGCCAGCGCGCGCCCTTCGCCGAAGCTCCGTTTCCGTGCCTGCGCCGCAGTGTAATTGTGCGAGTGCATTGCCACCGAGTCCGGCACGTAAACGACACCATAACCCTGCGCCCGGCACCAGCGCGCGAACTCGTCGTCTTCAGAGTATTGCATCCGCTCGTTGAACCCGCGCTTCGCCCAAACGTCTTTGCGAATGCCGCTGCTCGCCATGCTGAAAAACTGTTCCCACTTCGGGGATTCCCGGTTCGGGCCGAAGCAGCGTTCGTAGTCGTGAGCGAAAACCGCTTTACAATCGGGACGTGGAATTTGTCGTCCGAAAACCGCCGCGACTTGCGGCTCCATCAACGCCGTGATGAGCCGGCCCAGCCAGTCCGGCCCCTGCGGCGTGGCGTCGGCGTTCAGGAAGATCGCGAAATCCGAAGTCGCGAGAGCCATTCCATGGTTCATCACCCGCCCCGGGTTGTATTCGTGGTGCGGGATTTGAACAAGGCGCCGAGGCAGAAAATGGCGAAACAGTTCCACCGAGCCGTCCGTTGAGCCCGAATCAATGGCGATGAGCTCCCACTTTTTGCGGTTCTGGCCCGCGAGCGCCGGCAGAGTTTCGCGCAGCGCCCACGCTTCGTTGAAGGAACGCATGATGATGCTCACTGACGGGTCGTCCATCTCCTCTCAAATTAAGTCGCTGGTGCGCCAGGCAACATGGGGTTTTTCACGGCCGCGCGACAGGGTTTCACCTACTTAGCGCTGACCCGCCTCAAGCCTACACTGCCTGGGTAAATCGGTTCGGAAAATGTTGTGATGAAAAACCCTCAGATCAAGGCGCCGCGAATCTCCATCGCCGTCCGGGCATGGAACGAGGAAGTGGTCATTCGCCGCACCTTGGAATCGCTCTTCCAACAATCGTTGTTCGAAGAACTCAGCGCCCGCGGGGAGCATTGCGAAGTGCTCTGCATTCCCAACGGCTGCGCGGATCGCACCGCTGAAATCGCCGCCGAAGTTTTCGCGGGGCAGGAAAAGTCAAATTCCTTCACCGGCGCCTTTGCTTGTAGCGTGCGGAACATCCGCGAGGCCGGACGCAATCACACCTGGAATGCTTTCGTGCATACTCTTTCGCATCCGGAAGCGGAGTTCCTGTTCCTCATGGACTCGGACATCTTTTTCGATCGCCGCGAGACCTTGTTCAGTATGTATCGGGCGCTGCTGGAGAATCCTGAAGCCAGCGTCGCCAGCGACCAACCCGTAAAGGACGTGTCGCTCAAGCCGCTGAAATCCTGGCGCGATCGCATCTCACTCGCCACCTCCGCAATGAACGGCGCGCTCCCAGGGCAAATGACCGGCCAGCTCTACTGCATCCGGACCGCTGTCGCACGCCGGCTTTACCTGCCGAAGGACCTCGGCATCGACGACGGTTTCATCAAGGCGATTGTCTGCACCGATTTCTTTTCCAAGGCGCTCAACCCAAGCCGCATCGTTGTCGCCCCAAATGCTTCGCATGTTTACGAAGCCTACACCTCTGCCGGTGAGCTCTTGAAAAATCAAAAGCGGCAGATGATCGGCCAGACCATTGTGCATGTTTTAGTCGAATATGCGAAAGCGCTGCCGCAACCGCAACGAACCAATCTCGGCGACACTCTGCGGCGCGAGGAAAGGGCCTGTCCGGATTGGGTCGCGCGGCTGGTCGCTCAACATCTTCAACGAGTCCACTTTTTTTGGCGATTATTCCCCGACGCGCCCCGCTTTCGTTTCAAACGCTGGTGGCGCATGCGCGGGATGAAACGGGTGACCCATTTGCCGGCGACGCTCGTTGGCTTCGCCGTCACCATGCTCGCCTGCGCCCAGGCCTTTCGGCATTTCAAACGCGGCAAGATGCATTTCTGGCCCAAGGCCGGCCGCGAAAATATTCGTAACCTTGCCACAGATGAAACGCGCCTGGCTCACACTCTTGAAACATCATGAACGCCATTCGCCAGCAACAAGACTACTACGAGAAATATTGGACGACCGGCCACGCTCAGTATTCCGGCGACAACCAGGGCTACGCCGCGAATTTGCGCAGTTGGATGCACGCCCAACTGCGGGACACTACCGCCGACGCAGCCATTCTCGAAGTCGGTTGCGGCGATGGCTCCTTCACCAGGAGTCTGGCCGAGCATTCATCGCGCGTGACGGCGGTGGACATCTCCGCCTCACAAATTGAACGGAACGCCCGCGCCCACCCGGAAATCAGCTTTGTCCAACACGACGTCGCTCAACCGCTTCCTTTTGCGAACGAAACCTTCGACGTGATCTGGTGTTCCGAAGTGCTGGAACATCTTTTCGCTCCCGGCTTCGCCTTGCGCGAGATGCAGCGCGTGCTCGCGCATGGCGGGCAACTGCTCGCGACGGTTCCGTATCACGGCGTGTTCAAAGACGTGCTGATCGCCCTGTTTAGATGGGACGAGCATTTTTCGCCGGCCAATCCGCACATTCGCTTCTTCACGCGCAAGACTTTGTCGCTGCTCGCCGCGTCCGAGGGGTTTGTGGAAGTCGAAACGACCACGTGCGGCATGAACCGACCGCTGCGGGATCTGATCGTCGCCACCAATATCCTGCTGAAGGCGCGAAAGCGCTGAGCCGCCAAGGAGGAGGAATGCCCCACGATGGACGCAACGCACCTCATCGCACTGGCGCTGCTGCTGCTGGCGATTCCCGCGGGTGTCATTGTCGCGACTTTTTCTCAACGCGCCCGCGATGCGGCCTTCTTTACGATGGTCGCCGCGACCGTGATCACGGACCGGATCGACATAACGTTTCTTAGCCATTACTGGTATCGCGGTACCACGCGCGGGCTGGAGTTCTCCTTCGTGGACTTGCTCGCGATCAGCGTCTTCGCCGGTTGTCTTCTCATGCCCCGTCGTGGAACCTCACGGTTTTACTGGCCAGCTAGTTTGGGATTGATGCTGGTGTTTCTCTTGTACGCGGGCGTTTCAGTGATGTGCTCTCAGCCGCATGTGTACGGGGTGTTCGAACTCTCCAAAATGGTCCGCGGATTCTTCTTCTTTCTGGCAGCAGCATTGTATCTCCGCAGCCAGCGGGAGATCCGTGTTCTCGTTTTCGCATTATGCTGCGCCGTCTGCTTCGAGGGCGTGCTGGCGCTCAAACAGCGGTTGATCGGAGGCATTGAGCGCGTTCCAGGCACTCTTGATCATGAGAACAGCCTGTCCATGTATATATGCTTGGTCGCGCCCATTTTCGTTGCCGCGGCCACTTCGTCGCTGCCCCGGCTGCTCCGTATTCTCTCGACCATCGCTATTGGCGCGGCGGCATTGTGTAGCGTGCTGACGATCTCGCGCGCCGGAATTCCGATTTTCGCGTTGGTCATGCTTGGCACCACGGCGTTCTGCGTGTCCTGGCGCATCACGCCTAAAAAGCTTGTGGCGACCGCGCTTGTCCTGTTGTGCATCGCCGGGCTGTTCTTCAAAACCTGGCACAGCCTCGATGAGCGTTATGCCGAAGCCTCATTCACGGACGAATACCTCGACGATCAGCAGGAAGGACGCGGCTATTACCTTCGCCTGGCCAAGGTCATCATGGATGACAAGTTCTTCGGCGTGGGGTTGAACAATTGGTCCTTCTGGGTCAGCAAAAAATACGGCGCGATGGTGGGCCGGCCGTACGACGACTACGATGATCTCCGCACTGACAAACCGGACGATCAAACCATCGAGAATCTCGTCTGGGCCGCGCCCGCCCACAATCTCGCGGCACTGACCGTCGGCGAACTGGGCGTGCCGGGCTTGATACTTCTCTCGCTGCTCTGGGTGCGTTGGTTCCAAATGGGCTTGCGCTTTCTCTTCAAACGTAGCCCGGAACCGATGCATCAACTGGGGGTCGGGCTTTTCTTCTGCCTTTGCGGGATCTTTTTACACAGCCTCACCGAGTGGACCTTTCGGCAGACTCACATTTTTCTGACGTTCAATATCCTGGTCGGAACACTTGCCAGCCTGTGTTACGCGAAACGCCACGCGCGCAAGCCAGCGGTCGAGGCGGCAGTCTTTCGTGAATTGCCAGAATACGCATTTGCCGAAACCGCTTCCGCGAAAGCCTGGCCATGCGCGTGATTCATCTGCTGCGAAAATATGATCCCGCCGAATGGGGCGGAACGGAAACCGCCCTGCAGCGGCTCTTCGATTGCCTCCGCCAGCATGGCGTTACGCCCGTGATGTACTGCCCGTATGTCAATGGCAATGGGAAACGATCCGCCGCATCCGCAAGCGAAGATGGAACCGTTCCCGCGGACAACCATCGTCAGGCGGCGCCCGAATCACTCAACGGGAACAACGGCGACATTAAACGTTTCAAAACTTGCGTGCCCGTCTGGGGAGTTTCACCGCAGGAAAAACGCCAGCTGATCGCTTTGGGTGGCAACCTGATGTCGTTCGGTTTGCTTCCCGCGCTTTGGCGCGAGCCGGAGGTTGCGCTGGTCCACACCCACACACTTGGCCGGCTGGGAGGCATTGCGTCAGCAGTTGCTCGCGGCCGGGGGCTGCCGTTTGTCGTTTCGATTCACGGCGGATTGCTGGATCTCCCGCCGGCTTTGAAAACTGCGTTCAACGGGCCGTCCCACACCGGTTTCGAGTGGGGCAAGCTCTTTGGTTTGCTGCTGCAATCGCGTCGGCTCATTCAGCACGCCGACGCGGTATTTGCGTGCAATCACACCGAAGCTGATCTCCTGCGGAAAAATTATCCTGGCAAACGGATTGAAGTCCAGCCGCACGGCATTCCCATGGGTCCTTATCAGCAAGATCACCGGGCCGCCGCGTGGGAGGCGTTTCCGCAAATTCGTGAACGCGAAGTGTTGCTATGCGCGGGGCGCATTGATCCGGTGAAGAACCAGGCCTGGCTAATCACGCACGCGCCGGAGATTCTGCGGAATCATCCCGAAGCGCTGCTCGTGCTCGCCGGCGCATGCACCAACGAAGCCTACGGCCAAAGCCTCGAACGCCAGATCCGTGATCTCGGCCTCAGCCACCGCGTTCTGATCACCGGCGGATTGCCTTCGGGCGACCCGCGCCTGCTCGGTTTGATTCAGCAATCCCGCGCGGTGTTGTTGCCTTCCATTTCCGAAACCTTCGGCCTGGTTCTGCTCGAAGCCTGGGCCGCCGGGACCACGGTCATCGCCAGCAGGACGTCGGGCGCATCGGCCTTAATCCGGGACGGCGAAAACGGCTGGCTGTTCGATTTGTCAGACCCGCGCTCATTTCATCGAGCGGTCAGTCAAACTTTGTTGGACCCTGCCTTGCGCGCGCGCTTGGCGGAATCAGGCCGTGCGCTCGTGGCCCGCGAATACGACGCCCTGTCCGTCGCGGGCAGGGTCAAAGAACTCTACCTGGAACTGCTCGAGGCGAAACATGCACTACGTCATTCTACGTGACGACGACACGAATGCCCTGACGCCCGTTGAGTGCTTGGAACAGCTTTATCGCCCGTTCCTCGTCCGCGGTCTGCCGGTGAACCTCGCGACGATTCCGAACGTGCGTACCGACACCATCAGCACCGACGGCGCGCTGGAAAAGTATCTGTTCGCGAAACGCGCCGACACGCCGCCCGCTCTTCCCATCGTGGACAACGGCAGCCTCGTCCGCTATCTTCACGCGAATCCCGGTTTCTACCTGTCGCAACACGGCTACGATCATTCGCTGTTCGAGTTCGATTCTGATCAGCGCACCGATATCGAAAATCGCCTGGATCAAGGCGCGGCCGCGCTCGCCGCGGCGGGATTTCGCGTTCCCCTTGCCTTTGTCGCCCCCTATGACCGATTCTCCCACGTCAGTCTGAGCGCGGCCGCAAAACGTTTTCGCGTTATCTCGGCCGGATGGTTCGAACTGCGGCGGCTCCCCTTCGCCTGGTGGCCGCGATACGCGTTAAAGAAGATGCTCCAGCGATCGCATTGGAAGATTGGCCGGACGATCCTGCTGACGCATCCGGGCTGCCTGCTATCGTATCACCGCCCTTACCCAGCCATGCTGGAATCCGTAAAGAAATGCGTCGAAAGCCGGCGGGTCACGGTGCTCGTTACCCATTGGTGGGAATATTTCAGAGACGATCGGCCGGACACAGCAATGCTCGGAATTCTGCACGCGACCGCCGAATGGCTTGCCAGCAATCCGCGCGTTCGGGTCATTTCGTTCGATGATCTCACTGGCGTTGGCTTCCAGCTTAATTAAAGGTGGGCGCGCGGGCGGCAAAAGGCAGATTGCATCGGAATTCTTCATCCGGCGATTGCGTCGTTCGCAACCCGGCGGATCGGCAGTGTTCCGTGAAGGCATTGAAATCATACGGCGGGTGGAGTTCGGCAATCAGATAGCGCGGCGCGTACTTCCAGGTTCCAATGGTCGGCATCACGAGGCTCTCGCCGCCTTCGATGTCCATCTTCAACAAATCCACCCGCGGAAATCTCCCTTCGCTGAGAACGTCGGACATCGTTAGCGTCTTGACCTCAATTTCGGCCACGCAATCGTCCGTCCTGAGAATCGAATGCCCGTATTCGCGCTCGCTGCGGAAGAACCCGGCGACGCCGCGCCGATCCGACACGGCGGCGTTGAGCAACGTGCAACGGTGCTGAAACGCGGCGGTGTTGCGGTGCAGCAATTCAAAATTGTCCGGGTCTGGCTCGACCAACACCATTCGTGCATTGGGATATCGTTGCGCCCAGAACATCGCGGTCACGCCAATGTTGCTGCCCAGGTCCACGATGTATTCGATGCTTTCGGGCGCGATGGGTTCGATGTGGTACTCGCGATCCAGAAACACTTGCTCCAGCACCAGCAAATCGGTTGTCCCCGGGCGATAGTAAAAGGGCATGACCGCAGGAAAATGAAGCTGCACGTTGACCGTCGCCGTGCCGAGCACCCGATTGGCCAGGCTGGACCAGCCGTGATGCACGCGCTTCAAGTTTGCCTGAAGCATGTTCCCGGCGAGCCGGCGGCGCGACGGGCCATCGGCGCCGAGCGCGCGAATCTCGCGGAGGTTTTTCAAAAGCCGCGCGGGTTTCTGAATTAGGAGGCTCATAGCCTCTCTCCTTCAACGCATGGAACGCCAAGACGGGCCGAGAAGGCGCGAGCTGGCTCGGGCGCTCTCCGTGCTTCCGGGATGCGGCTCTTGTCGCGCCATTCGGACGGGCCCGGGGATCCATTGCGCTCCCGGGCGAGTAACGCGTCCCGCACCATCAGGTGATAGATGTGCGGAATCGCGGTGACGTCATCCGGTATTTTCGGCTGATTGGTCAGCAGCGCGGCATAGCTGTGTTTTTCCTCCGGGTGGTAACCATGCATGGCCCGAATGGGCCGTTCGCCCATGTGGCTGGGCACAAGCAACACGCCTTCGCGCAGCAGGAAAATCAGTTCACCAAAATAGCGATCTGGAAACAGGCAGTGCAGCCGGGCCAGTTCCGCGTCGGGAACAATGGCGCCTTCGGGGATCTCCCGCAGCGTCTCGGCCACCGTGCGGCGCGCGCGCTCATTGAAGAACCAGAAGCGCGCCATCGTTGAATCGTAAACGACGGCGTAGTCCTTGCCCATTCGCAACGGCAATTCCTCGATGCGGGTTTTGAGATCGAGCAGCGTGTCGCAATTGGCCATGCCGTGGTCGCTGAAAATGTAGAGCCGCACTTCCTCATACTGCTCCCGCGCGACCCCGAGCAGCCAGCGGATGCGCTCTTCATAGCCCCGAAGTTTCGGCGAAATCTCCGGCGATTGGTTGCCCTCGCGATGTAGCAGGCCGTCGAGGTCCGGCCAATAAACGAACGCGAAATCGATGCGGCCCACTTTTACGTCCTCAAGCACAGCGTCAAAATTGTCGGTTTCGCTGCGAGTCGGATTGCTGACGTGGCCGGCAATTCCCGACTCTTCCAGAAAATCGACGATGTTCGCGCCGCAATTCATGCCCCGCGGACGGAGCGGGCTTTTCTTTTCCGTAAAGTCGAACAGGGAGATGTGTTGGAACGGTATATTGTAAAGATCGAAGTATCCGCGAAACTTCAATTGCGCTTTCACCAGCTTTGACAGCCAGCGGCGGACAATTCGCCGGCTGGTGATCGTCCTGGGCAGCCATTGCAATGGTTTCAGCAATCGGAACGGCGAATGCTTCGGGTCGTAAACGAAGTAACACCAGTTGCGATGCTCGTCCGGCCAGCGTCCTGAAAGAATGGACGGCACGCACGCCGAGCTGTAGCCGAAAACCGATTCAAGCCGCCGCCGATTCGGCGCAACGCTGTTGCAGAAGGGATGGTCTTTGATGATTTCCCAGCCGCAAGCGTCAATGAAGATGAACAGGGGAAGTATCGATTTCATCTGAGGGATCAGTTCACTACGAGAGCGCGTCGTCCGGGGTGCCGGCCGGCGGCGCTATCTCAAACAGATGGTGCAGCCGCGCCAACTCGATCATCTGCTGCACCGATGGCCTGGGATTTGTCAGGCGAAACGCGATGTGTTCCCGGTTCCCGTCTTTCTTGGCCGTTTCATAGAGCGACACCAGCGCACCCAGACCCATGCCGTCCACGGTTCGAGTTTGGGACAGGTCAATTTCAACCGCCTGAAGGTCGTGCGACAAGGCCGTGGCGACGGCAGAGCGAAATGAATTCGCGTTGGCTGAGTTCAATTCGCGAATGCCAGACACACTCAACGTCCCGTTCTGCCGGCTAATGTCCATGATCAACGTGGTGGATCGAATTCAGCAAACGCCGAGGTCGGTAATTCGCGGCCATATTCGCGAAGCCGTTGCTTCGCGGGCATTCTCGCCGGAGCCGGGGGGGCCCGAGGAGGTTCACGCGAGCAAAGCAGAAACGCGTCTGGAACTTTCAAGCATGAATCACGTTCCCAGTTGACCAGCGTGCTGCCCCAGGCGATGGAATTGCGAACCTCGGTGAACTGGCCTACGAAGGTCTTGGGGCCGATCATGCTGTGGGAAACTTCCGCCCCACGGGCAATGAAGACTTCCCTTTCAAGCACCGCGTTCGGCCCGATCGTCGCGCCCGCTTCGATCCAGGCTCTTTCGCCGACCCAGCAGGGCGCGATGAGTTTCGCGCCCGAGGCAATGTGAGCGCGCAATCCAACCCACACTCCGGCTGTCACCTCACGCACGCCGATGCGATCCGGCGTCAAAGCGCGCGGCAGCAACGCCCGCATTGCAGCGAACCAATCCGCATAGCTCGTGAAGAGCGGCAAGTGCGGCAGGCTCGGCAAATGGTCCAGCAGGATGACCTCGTTTGGCGCCGGAAGCCATGCCGCCTGATCGTCTTGATGTTTGGCCCGCGCCTCCTCAATTGTCAGTTCGCGCCGCTCGGATTGCACGATCACGCGCAAACCCCAGCGCGCGCCGTCCCCTACCCCAGCGCGCACCTCGTCCGCGCGGTCCGCAGCCAAAACCAGAACTTCCTTCGCCCCCAGGGTTGCCAGATGTGCGAGCCAATACTCCACGAGGCTCTTGCCAAGAATTGGAAGGTTCGGGAGCGGCGAAAACTCCGTCAGCGCGGCGACGCCGGTGTGTTCGCCGGGGCAGATTAACAAGGCTTTCATTAAGAGGCTCCATTTCCAGCCACAACCGCCCGCACGGTTCGAATCAGAATCTTGAGGTCCACCCAAAGGCCCGCCGCTTCGATGTATTGTACGTCGAGTTTCACCTGGCCGGAGAAATCAATGTTGCTCCGTCCGCTCACCTGCCAGAAACAGGTGATGCCGGGTTTCACGGCGAGGCGACGCCGATCGGCAGGCGAGTAGAGCGCCACTTCGCGCGGGGTCGACGGCCGCGGGCCGACGAGGGACATCTTGCCCTTCAGCACGTCGAAGAATTGCGGCAGTTCATCGAGCGAAAATCGGCGCAGCCATTTGCCGACACGGGTGATGCGTGGATCGTTCTTCATCTTGAACGTGACTCCTTCGGCATTTTCATTTTGGGCGAGCAACTTTTCAAATTCAGCTTCGGCATTTAGCCGCATCGAGCGGAATTTGTGCATCTGCAGTTTTTCACCGAAACGCCCAACGCGCGTCTGGCCGAAAAACACCGGTCCGCGATCTTCGAGTTTCACCACCAGCGCCAGCACTAGATACAGCGGGCTGAAGACGAGGAGAAACGCGCTGCTGCCAACGATATCGAACGCGCGTTTCATTCTTTCGCCGTTTCCGGCAAGCCAGCGCAGAAACCAGCGACGCCACAGAACGCTCCAGTTCAGCCATTGGCGTTCCAGGGTTGTCCGCGCAACGGCGATTTGACCGAACCGTTCAGAATACGGATTCAAGGTGTGGATGTTCATAAGGATTGAAGTGCCTCGGCCGCCGGCGTCGCTGCCCGCGAACCGGTCATCTTTAAGGGCGTCGGCGCTGGCTCAGCCCTCAAAGCGCGAATCGTTGCGATCAATCGGCTGAGCTCGGCTTGGCGAATGGGCTGTTCGATGACGAGATCAGCCCAGGTCTTCTGTACCTCGACAAAACGGTTGTGCATCGGCGCAACAACGTTCAAAAATTGTTCGCAGATCGAATCCGTTGTGCGACCCCGCTCCTTGAGGTCGCGCGCAAACCGTCTTTGCCAACGCAAAGAGCCAGGGCAATCCAGGAAGACCCGAAGGTCGAAAAGTTCTCTCACGCGCGGAAGCCACAGAAGCCACAAACCTTCCACGAAAAGGAACGGTCGCGGACTGCGCGCCTCCCGCTCGGTTAGTCGAGTGTGGGAGGAAAAACAGTAGCGGGGCGTCAACGCCGCTAGGCCGTTTCGAAGTTTGCGAAGCACGCCTTCGAACAGTGGCCAGTCAATTGAGTCGGGACAATCAAAGTTGACCTTTTCTCGCTCTGAAAGTCTCAAGTGCGAGAGATCGCAGTAAAAGTCGTCCAGCGACAGCGCCGTTGCCTCGTCGCCAAATGCCCGGTGCAGGCGAGCCGCCAGCCAGCTTTTGCCCGCGCCGCTCCCACCCACGAGCGCGACCAGTTTGGATGACGATTTGGCCCTCATGCGACAGCCGCGAAGGCCGGTTCTCCGACCACTCGCGCAAAGAGCTGTTCCAAGCCGCTGATGTATTCTGAAAACTCGTATTGTTCGGCCACCAACTGGCGTCCGCGCTCGCCCATTTGCCGGGCCAGCGCCTTGTCGCCGAGCAGTTCCTCTACCCGCGCTGCGAATGCCACGCGGTCCATCCAGGGCACTAGAAATCCGTTGTGACCGTCGATGAGCCAGTCTTTGATGCCACCCGCGTCGAACGCAACGACGGGCAATCCGAAGCGCATCGCCTCCAGACCCACCGCGCCGAACGGTTCCGGCCAGACCGAACTGATGACTGCGACGCTGCCTTCGCGGTAGGAAATCGCGATCTCGTCCGGCGGCACATAGCCTTTGAAGAACACCCGGTTCGCCAGCCCTAGTTTGTGGCTCAGCCTTTCACAAAACCGGCGGTGCTCGCCATCCCCGAAAATCAAACACGTGAACGGAACCCTGACCAGCGCCAGCGATTCCAGCAGCGCGTCAACGCCTTTGCCGCGTATAATCTGGCCGGCGTAGATGATGTAATTTCGATCGCTGAACGAACTTCCCGAGGAGGGGTCGCCGCTCAGCGGCACCGGCGGGTGCATTTCGATTTTGTTCGAGTCGAAGCGGTTGCGCAGGAGTTCATCCTTCATGAACTGTGTAGCAACAATTAGGCGCTCGCATCTCCGGTTCAACTCGAGCTCGCGAACCTTCGCGGTGTAACTTACCCATTTCAGCGGGAACGCGCCGTCGCGATCGCGCGCGATAAACGCGCCGCAGGGAAAAATGCAGAACGGCGACAACGCCCGGTCGCAGATGTGGCGGGTGAAGTAATTGTACTTGTAGCTCCTCATGCAATAGAGGTCGTGGTCGTGGACCATGCGGATGATCGGCGTGCCCGAGTCGAGCAGGTTTTCAAGCAATTCCAGGTTGGACAACTTGTGGATGTAAATCAGCTCGGGTTGAAAACTTTCACGCGCTGCCGGCTCGGTTGCAGGCTCGCTACCCCGTGCGAAAGGAAAGCGATGCTCAAATGTGCTCAGCCACGCGGCCTCACCTTTGCCGGTGTATGGGCCGTGGAGAATGCCGACGCTATGGCCCCGCTCTTTGAGCTCGGTGGCCGTGGCGAGGACATTCGCCTCCGCGCCGCCGAAGGCGCCGAAACGCTCGTGAACAAATAGTATTCTCATGACTCCAGTTCGCTTTCAACGAACAGATCAACGTAAGAGCGTGAGTGGTATTCTGACAGGTGGGGGAAGACCTCTCGCCGCATGGGAGAAGACCCCAGCGATTCATTGGCCGCTGCCGCGCGTGAACCGCCAGGGCGCCGTGGAGGCCGGCGAGAGGTGGGCGCACTACAGAGAATCCCTCAAAGCTTCAACGCGGAAGGTGCGCATGCGCGGATAGATTTGTTACGCCGAAAACGCGGCGGCCATCGGGCAATTGCGCTTCGGCTTCAATCCACCCGGCCGCGTTCGTCAGCGACATTCGGTCGCCGAAGAGCGGTTCGCGGTCCTGCGCCTCCCACACGATTCGCGCTTGGCTCAAGTCGACCGATGTTTTCAAAGTTGCGACCTGGGACGGCCCGACCGTTGCAAATTCAATCGTCGCTGGGGCGGACCTCCAGGGTTGATTCCTCAGCGGCGTCTGCGCCATCAGCCATGCGGCGGTGGCCAGTGCGCGCGCCTGGTTCACGACCACGAACTCGGTCTGCAGGTTGAAACTGTCACCCCATCGGTCGTAGAGCGGATAAGGATGTTCCTTCGCGCCGTCCCACGGGAAGCTCAGCGCGCCGAGTTCTTCGCGGTAAAAGTCCAGCCAGCCAAACCCGCTTTGAAGGTTGCCTATGGGGATCCCGCTCGGAGGGAGAATGCGGCGATCGTTCTGAGCGTACTGATGGACGATCTCGCGCTGGCGTTCCCATCCAAGGCCGGTAAGATAACAGACGTTGACGGGATTGCAGCCACCTTCGAAATTCAGGTTTTCCAGAATCGCTTCAACGTATTTCGGACGCGGATCGCTCATTACGGGATGATCCAGCGCGCAGGCGACTGCAAGGTCAAAGGCCTGGTCCAACGAAAAATACCAACCGCCGCCGCGATAACGTTTTGTTTCCGTTGGAAAGCTTGTTCCGTAAGCGCTTTGCCGCGACCAACGAAGTTGATCATCAGCAGCAGCCACAACCTCGGCTTCGCAGGCCCTCAAAAAGAACTGATCGAGTTGTGCCTTCCTGGCCCTCCCGCTCTTGACCGCGAGCGCATAGCTGCGGATCGCGCGGCCGTATCCTTCATACAACCGCCACCAACCCCAGCGGCGTATGCGATCATCCCCCGGCTGGAACGAGTGGAGCAATTTTTTGTGAAACGATTCGTCGCCGGTCGCCAGAAACAATTCGCACGCGGCCCAGGCGAGTTCGTCGTCGTGCATGAAATCATTGCCGTAGTGCGTGATTTTCTGATACGCGCCCTCGTTGCCGAACTTCGCAACCGCGCGGTCCAGGAACTCCCAACCCTTCTTCGCTTTCTCCAAATAGACGGCCGCTGCTTCGGGAAATTGTTTCTTGAAGAGCGGCGACGACGACGCTTGGGCGAGCGCCGCAACGGCCGCGGCGGTAGCGGCGGTGTTTTTCGGCCACACGATTTGCGGATCTCCCTGGTCGGGCAGAACGTTGTTCTCGTATTCTCGGTTTTGCGGATAGACCAGAAAATAGAACCCGCCGTCATCGTCTTGCATCTTCGCGAGAAAATCCGCCTCCCATTTCGCCTCCTGCAACACGTCGCTCTTGCCATCCCCGCTTTCCGGAAGACCGAGGTTGTCTAACTCGCCAACACCAGGCAGCGCATCCGCGGCGAAGACGAGCGTGTGAATGAGGGCCGCGCTGTTGATCGTATATTTGCTGTAGTCGCCCGCGTCGTGATGGCCACCCGAGACATCCACCTTCCCGTGTTTCACGAACGGGTAAAGGCTCGAATCAAAGTCCTTGAGTTGCGGGGCAGTGTGGCGCGGATTGTTCGTATAATCAGCCGTCACCCGGGCGAGGAACCCAACCATGTTCGTGAACTGCGCCGTCGGCACCTCTGGCGGAGCGATGTGGCAGGCGTCGTGAACGAAACGCGTGAAGGGCAGCGCGTTGCTCGTGCCGCAGCGTTGGTGATAGAGGCCGAGGGCATAAGCCCGAGCGAAAGCCGCCGCAACGCCCTCATGAATGAAAAATGGAAACGACGCGCCGAGTCCGGAGACAGTGAGGCGATATTGGCCGGGCGTTTTGAAATCACTGAAGTCCGCTTCGAGAACTTGTTGATAGGGCGCATAGTCGAAACCCACGTCGCGCCGGTGTATCAGTTTACCTCGATGGACGGCCGCGCCCGTCTGCGCGTCAGTGAGTTGAAAACCGATTTCCGCCGGCACATCCATCTCGCCTAGGCTGCCGAGAAAGAAACCGATCATCGCCTTCTTGGGAAATGCCGGAAGATAACCCACCTCGTTCACATGGATTGCCGGGCTATAACGAAGCGGTTCCATGGTCGCGGCAAAGCTCATGTTAGCGGGCCAAAATTTCACGGAAGGATTCTTTACTTCTACGGTTTGTCCGCCAGAGATCATGCCTTTCAGTTGCAGATAAAGATAGTTGGCTATGCGCAAATCACGCCGGGCCAGCGGCGCGTAAAGCACGCGGCGTTTGAAGCCGACAGTTTGTACGCCGATCTTCGTCTCGCCTGCCAGTACGATGAACTCCGATGCGTTCGGAAGATGCGCGCGGCCATCGGCATCCACGAAATCCCATTCGTTCGGTCTCGCTGGCAACGGTGCTTTGGTGGTGATGCGCGTCAGTTCCAGCAGATTGGAAGAGAGAATGCGTAGTTGATAAGCGCCAGGTAGGGGCAGCGCCAGAGGGTTTTCATCGGTGATGCGCGCGTCGGGGCTGGCTGCGCGCAAGGCGAATGTCAAGGCGCAGAGCAGGTGCAAGGAGAGGAGGCGCTTCAAAGCCACACGGTATTCTCGGCCATTCAGACGGCGTGAACAACAGAGGTGTTTACCCACCGTGCCAGGCATTGGGATCTGCACAAGTCGGGCTGAGAGGTTTGTCCCCAAGCCAGCGAGCCTGTTCATGGGAGATCGCGCGCTCTTTCCGTTATGTAAATACCAATGGTGCCAAGTCTGGAATCAACTCCTGGGGTCTTTTAGCATCGGCTTTACACCCTTTACCTCATTTTCATTCCCGATGTGGGAGGCAACAGTGCCACATGCGACGGTTTCCATTTACAATTGCCATGATACCGCCGCTGTCGCGCGCCGGTCGTGCCGCGCTCATGGGCTTTCTGTTTTGCGCCGGCTGGTGTTTGGATGCCGGCGCGCAGATAAACAGTTGGACCGGCTCCGTCAGCGGCAACTGGGAGAGTCCGGATTGGTCGCTCGGCGTACTGCCCGGTCCGAATCAAACCATCCTGTTCACGAACGCCGGTTGGAAGGCCCTCGTCATCGGACCGAACACCGCTCAGACTTTTCCGCAGACATTGACCGTGGATTCCGTGACAATTTCATCGCCCACGAATTCGTTCGACACGCTGCTGCTGAATTACTCGGGTTTCCAGACGCCGCTGAAGGTGAACTCGCTGACGGTCGGGAGCAATTCCGCCGTCACCATGCTTTCGTCCGCGTTGCAGCTCAACGGACCAACCGGCTCGGGCATGTCCATCGCCGGCACATTCAATCAGAGCGATTCCGTCGTCACTGGGAATCAGATTGATGTCGGTTACATCGGGCCGGGCGTTTACAATCTCAACAGTGGCCTGCTCAGCGTCTCCCATCTGTTCCTTGAAGGAAACTTCGGCGGCATTTTCTATCAGAATGGCGGAACCAACTCGTGCGGGATCGTCCACCTCGACGGAGGCACCTACGTTTTTCAGGACGGGGATTTCAACGCAATCATCTATTTCAGCGGCGGGACTTTTATCCAGCAGGGCGGAAACCTGAATTATGATGCGGCTGTTTTCGACGGAAGCTACCACTTGGCTGGCGGCGTGCACTACGGCAACACGAAAGTCCCGTGGACCGATGGCTCCACGCTTGGCAGCGGTTCAGTGCTCCAAACCGGAGGAACCAATTTCGGCTCGCTGTCCATCGGCACCTACGGCTACGGCTCTTACACCCTGGCCAACGGCGTCCTGGCTGTTTCGGGAATTGGTGTGGACCTCCGCGGATCATTCAATCAGTCGGGCGGCACCACCACCGTGACCGGTGGGGTCAGCACCGCGTCAGGTTGGATTAATCGCGACAACATCGGCTATGGTTCCGTGACGCTGAACGGCGGAACCTTCTCCACCGCCGCAATGTATATTAACGGAGCCTACCATCAGACCGGCGGTACGAACTCGGTGGCGGGCGACGTGACACTGGTCGCCGGGGCGTACGGTTACCTCACCCTGTCCGGCGGAATGTTGAGCGACAACAACACGAGCATCGGCGCTTCGTGGGTGGGCGGGTATAGTCAAAGCGGGGGCGTTCACACGATAGCGAACCAGCTGTCCATTGCCGGCAACAGCGGTCTGCCCCTGTGGCAGGGATTCCTGTTGAGCGGTGGCCATTTGAGCGTCTCGAACATCGTAGTGACGTCGTCGGCCATATTCACCGTCACCGGCGGGACCATAAACCAGTCTGGAACGCTGAGCGTCGCCAATGCCTACCTGTCTTTCGGTTCCGGAACGTGGCAGTTAGGCCCGCTGCAACTCAATTCAGGCGACAACACTCATTCCACGGTTTACATGCCATCCGGCTCCGGGAATGTGCAGTTCGGCGACAGCCACAGCCTGGGCTGGTCAAACCAGGCGACCCTGATTATCGAAAACTGGAGCGGCTCGCTTTATGGCGGCGGCGCGCAGCGGATCCTTTTTGGAAACAGCGCCGCCGCTCTGACCGGTCCGCAGTTGACCCAGATTCAGTTCCACAATCCGGCGAACCTGGCCGCCGGCACCTATCCCGCGCGCATCCTCCCCACCGGCGAGATTCTTCCCGACGCCCTTTTCTTTGCCGATCACAACAGCCAGCAACTCGTGCTTTCCTGGGGTTCAGGTTGGACCTTGCAGACCGCGACGAACCTCGCCGGGCAATTCATCGATTTGGCGAATGCCACCAGTCCTTACACCAACCATTTCACCGATCCACAGCGGTTTTTCAGATTGAGGAGATGAGCTTCAGTTCATCATCTCAATCCGATAGAAGCGTTGCCTCAAGCCGGCGGCCGTCGTGTCAACCCACGCCGTGCTCGCACCCGTCGCGGTGATATCGCCGGTGGGGTAAGTCCAGCTTGGGTCGCTGAGAGTGTTCTTGCACGCCACGCGATAGATCTTGCCCACGACGCTCGGCCACGTGAGTTGCACGGTACTTCCGGCGGCATGGTTGATGATGCTTGGCACGGAGACGAACAAGTTAGTTCCGGTGCCGATTACACTCGTCTTGCCCGCGTAATCCCAGGTAACACCTCCGCCATAGGCGGAAAAGTCCATGCCATTGAGCGTGCTGCCTTCCAACCCAACCTGGCTGGCGGGAACCGCGAGCCGTACCCACTGCCCGGCAGCCGGCAGCGGTCCCACGTAAGCGCGACTGGCGGTTCCAGTGACGCCGTAGGTGATGTTGTTCGCTCCCCAAAACGCGCGATGCTCCCAACTGCTGCCGTCGTTCCACCCCAGCATTATCTCGCTCGGCACGTTCGACGGGTCGAGGTAAACATAGGAATACAAGGTGTCACCCGTGCTGATGGCGAGCGTCGAGGTGGCGTTACCAAACCAATGCTCGTGCAGCCCCGCGGCAGAAACGGATTGATGCGCCGCGCTGCCCGAGTACGGCGAGGGATTGCTGCTGATCCAATTCCAGGAATCCCCGCCACCGGAACCGGGCGCGCCCCCGGCCGGGATGGCGTCTTCCACCCATACGACGTTCGGATTGTTCGCCGTAAAACTCGCCGTTGCGAACACGCGGCGTCCGTCCGGCCATTGAGCTTCGGCTTGGACCCACTGCGTGCCGTTGTTCTGCGGCGTGAACGTGAACGTCGAACCGTAGGCCGGTTCCTGATCCCGCCCTTCCCACACTATGCGATTGGCGCCGGTTAAGTCGAGGGCGGATTGCAACGAAATGGTCACCGGCTGACCCACGGGCACGACGGTTGCCGGCGCAGCGATTTGCGAAGTCGCGAAAGTCCAGGATTGCGTTCTCAGCGAAGTTTGCGCCGCGAGCCACGCGATACCGGCGAAGCCGCGCACCGTGTCGTCCGTGGACGCTTCGGTCGTCACGTTGAACGCGTCGCCCCAACGGTCGTAATACGGATACGGCGCGGTGCTGGCGTTGTCGGACGGAAAGCAAAGCTCGGTGAGTTCGCTGCCGTAGGTGTTTACGAAGACGAACCCCTGCTGGATGTTGCTGATCGGAATGCCGTCCTTGGGCAGCGCCAGCCCGGAGTTTTGCGAGTATTGGTCCACCACTTGGCGCTGGCGTCTCCAGCCCAGGCCGGTGACGTAGGACACGTTGACGGGATTACAGCCACCCTCGTAGTTCAGGTTGCGCAGGATGGCGTCCAGGTACGCCGGATTCGGATTGAATTGATACGCGACGACGATGTCAAACGCCTGCTCGGGGGAGTAATACCAGCCCGCGCCGCGCACATTTTTCGTCGCGTCAGGGAAACTGCTCCCGTAGGCGTTGTCCTGCGACCACTTCAGATTGTCATCGCCGCAGTCGGTGATCGTGTTGATGCATTTCGCAAGATAATTTGCGTTGACCTGGCTTGCCTGCAAACGTCCGCTTTTCACGGCAAAGGCGTAATCGCGCACCGCATTGCCGTAACAGGCGAACATGCGCCACCAACCCCAGCGAAACGTCGCCGAATCGGTCGGATCAGGAAACCACGATTCGAGTGTGGTTCGATAGGACGGGTTGCCAGTGGCGAGGAACATTTCGCAAGCGGCCCACGCCAGCTCGTCCTGGTCGGTGAAATCGTCACCGAAGTGCATGAGCTTTTGATACGCGCCGTTCTTGCCGTATTTGGCAATGGCGTTGGTCAGAAAACTCCAGCCGAGTGTCGCCTTTGCCAGATAATTGCTGGCGGCGGTTGGATACGTCTGTTTGAACAGCGGCGAGGAGGCGCATTCCGCCAGCGCGGCGACGGCCGCGGCGGTGGCGGCGGTGTTTTTGGGCCAAACAACCTGCGGAGCGCCGTTTTCGGGCAGGACGTTGCCTTCGTATTCGCTGTTTTGGGGATAAACAACGTAATAAAATCCACCGTCGGCGTCCTGTATTTTGGCGAGGAAGTCGGCTTCCCACTTGGCCTCCTGCATCACGTCGCTGATGCCGTCCCCGCTTTCGGGGATACCAAGGTTGTCGAGGGAGGCGACGCCGGGCAGTGAATCCACCGCGAACATCAGGGTGTGAACCAATTGCGCGCAATCCCAGGTGTATTTGCTGTAATCGCCCGCGTCGAAATGGCCGCCGGACACATCAACCGGTCCCTGGTTCACGAACGGATAAAGCTGCGCTGACGGACTGGTGAGCAACGGCGCGGTTTGCGTCGGATTGTCCGCATTGGCAGCGTTTGCGTAACTGGAAATCGTCGTCCAGGTGAATGCGAATGCCGAAGATAAGTTCATGGGCACACTCGCCGGCACGGTGTGGTCGGCGGCGTGCGCGAAGCGCGTGAACGGCATGGCCACATTGTAGCCGCTGCGCTGTTCAAACAAGCCCATCTCATAAGTCCGGGCGAAGTCCATCGCGATGCCGTCGTTAATCAAAAACGGCAGCGATGCGCCCAGGCCGGGCACCACCAGGCGGTATTGGCCTGGGGTCGTGAAACCGCTGAAGTCCGCCTCAAAAACAGTCTGATACGGCGTCGGCATGTAATTGTAGCCGACGTCTCTGCGCCGCGTCGTCGTGCCGGTAAAGACCGTCGCGCCACTACTCGAGTCCACGAGGGAAAAACCCGTGGACGGAATTGCCATTTCGCCCATGCTGCCGGCGTAATAGCCAACCATGCCCTTCTTCGGGTAGGACGACATATAACCTTCCTGGTTCACGTGAATTGCTGGACTGTAACGAAGTGGATCAGCGGTCGTGCTGTAAATCGTGCCGCTGCCCCACAACGTGCCGTCGGGATTGACGACGGTGACGGTTTGATTGTCCGCAACCGGTGTCGCCAGTTGCAGGTAAAGACAGTTTTCAATCCGCAAATCATATCCGACGAGCGGCGCGTAACGCGGGCGGCGTTTGAAACCAACCGATTGTACGACCGCGGCCTGCCCGTTCACGGTCACGGAAAACGCCGAGAGCGCCGGCGCAACGAACAGGCCCGAGGCGTTGACGAGGTTCCAATTCGCAACCGTCGCGGGATCGAGCTGTTTGGTATTGATAACGCGCAACTCCAGCAAGGTCGGCGATAAAATGCGCAGGCTGTTGTCACCAACTTTTGGCAGCGCGAGCGCGGTATCGTCAATCACGCTCCCCGTGCTGTTGGTTGTGGCAGGAGCATTGTTGGTGCTCGCCGGAGGGTTCGTTGGGGTTGAACCGGAACTGGGCTGAATGCTCACCACGGCATTGTTCTGCAATCCGACAGTGTAAGCCGGGTCTGTTACAAGCGTCAGGCTGACGGTTTCCGGATTGGCGAGCGTCGAGTTGGCCATCGCATAAATCGTCAGACTTGCGGACGCAGCCCCCGCCGGAATCGTGATTGAAACCGGCATATCGCCTTCCGGCAAACGGCGGTAGTCGGTCCATTTCGCCGCCGAGCCGCCCAGCGAAAAATTGACCCCAAGGCTTGTGGTGGTGCTTCCATCGAGCGTGAACGTAAACACCCCAGGATCGGTTGTCCCGATCGTCGCCGTCGGATCACTCGCGACCACGGACACGGTTGGCACGGCTGCATAAATCGTCGCGCCGCATTGAGTGGCACACAAAACGATGGCAAGAACGGCACAATGTCTTTTCCACATAGTGCCGTCACAGTAGGATACGGAGCGAAGTTACTTAATTGGAGTCGAGGCGATAGTTCTGTCAGTGTTTGGCTGACAGCAGGAGTTCAGGAAGCTGTGAGCACACAACCCCGACTGAAGGAGTGTATCTCTGCGAGCCACAGCATGATGCCTAAATAACGCCCCCTGTGCTGTCCACAAAGCTTCGCGTCGGCAAAGCTGCTGTGTGTCACAGAACCCAAAGCCGGCCTCGAACATCTCGCCCAGCCCATCCTGCGCAACCCGTTCCAACCTCCTCGTTTCTGCCGATCTCTCCATCCGTGTAATCCGCGCAACCTGCGGTAAATCTCTCCTCCCCGTCTCACCCCAAGTTAAACATTTCTTGCCGGCGTCCCCCGCAAAAAATGCCAACTCACCTGGACACCCAATGTCCACCTCGCCTCCGCCCAGTCGCTCTCATTTCTGCATTCCACATCCTGCATCCTGCCTTTCAGCCAATTGGCGCAACTTATGCTTCTTTCACTCCCATGCAGGGCGCTGACGCCGCACATGAGGCTCTCCCGCATAAAACCTGGCAAAACGTGTTCCGGGCAGTGCTCCGCTATGCCCAAATTCAAGTCACTTCCCCGTCCTGGCGCTGCTCCCCCGGCGCACCCGTATTTCAATCAAGCATCAACCGTCAACTACCCGGGCTCCATAGCTTCAGCGAAGGAGGCCAACAACTGGTCCGGCTATCAACTATTAACTATCAACTATCCTATGAACCCTCAGCTTAAATACTTCATCCATGCCAGCCTCCTCCGCCCCCTCAACCGCCTTATCCTCACCCGTTTCCTGGAAGATTTGAAGCACTCTCTGTCCCCGGAAGCGGCCGGCCTCCTGGCCGCCGACCTCGACCACGAACAGTTCTGTGCTGCCTGGGCCGCCCAGTTCCGCTCCCCCAGCGCTCTCGGCGCCCCGCTCCTAGAGGCCCTCAGCGCCATCGAAACCCTCGCCATCCCGGAAAACCGCCCCCTCCTCCAGGACGCCCTCTCCCATTTACCCCGCGGATACGAAGTCAATCAGAACCTTCCGCCCCTGCATCAGGCCCTTCACCTCTGGGTCATCGCCCAGAACACACCCGGCGTCACGTACCCCTTGCCGTCCGGCGAAAACCAATCAAAAATCGAAACCGCTCCCTTACCGGCAACTGAATCCACTCCGCACCCCGCACTCGACACTCCGCACTCCGAAGGCCCTCTGTTGCCTCCGTTGCCTCCTGTTCAAACACCAGACCCCAACGGCGAACCTTTATCTGGCTCCGATGACCACCAATTGCCGCTCGAAAATTCTGACCAGTCAAAAATCAACACCGTTTCGCCACCTGCAACTGAATCCACTCCGCACTCCGAAGCCTCTCTGTTTCCTCCGCTTCCTCCTGTTCAAAATCCCGGCTCCAACTGCCAACCCGAGACCGACCAACAAGCGTTCGCCCGCCTCGCCCGCCTTCCCACTACCGATTACGACCGCTGCCGCCGCGCCGAAGCCAAACGCCTCCACCTCCGCCTCGCTACCCTCGATGACGCCGTGGGCTGCGCCCGCATCCTTGAAGACGATGCCCAGGCCAACGCCGTCGTTTTGCCTCAGCTCCAACCCTGGCCCGAACCTATCCTCGACGCCCCCGCCCTCTTTGACCAGGTCCACGACCGCTACCTCCTTTACCTCTACCTGCCGGCCGGCGCCCCCGTCGTCTTCACCCTCTGGACCCCTCACGCCCATGCCATCGGCGCCTTTACCCAAACCCCGCGCCTCAACCTCACCTCCATCGAACCGGGCTGCGGCAAAACCACCGCCCTCAACCTCATGGCCACCATGACCCCCAATGTCCTTCGCACCGACAACCTCAAACCCGCCGTCCTGTTCCGCATCGTCCATTTGCACCAACCCACCCTCCTCCTGGACGAACTGGACGCCTACCTCCATCTCTACCCCGAACTCCGCGGTCTCCTCAACGCCGGCAACGACCCCGGCGCCTGCGTTTACCGTTGCGAAGGCCACATCGTCCGCTCCTTTAAAGCTTTCGCCGCCACCGCCCTCGCCGGCATCGGTCACCTCGCCCCCACCCTCCGCGACCGCTCCATTATCATTCCCTTTGTTAAAGCCCCGCCCGGCTCCCTCCAGGCCCGTTTCGACAAGCGCCACACCAAAACCGAAACCATCCTCGGCCGCAAAATCGCCCGCTGGACCCAGGACAACTTCGCCGCCATCGCCGCCTGCGACCCCGTCATGCCTCCGGCTGCCTACAACCGCCTCGGCGACAACTGGCGTCCTCTCTTCGCCCTCGCCCAAATCATCGGCGGCCACTGGCCCCAACGCGTCCTCGACGCCTTCCACGCCTTGTCATCCTCCCCGTCGTCACCCGCGTCCTCATCCTCTTTCTCATCCTCATCCTCCTCGTCTTCAGGCCCATCACTCCATCTTCCCCAATCTGCCGGCTCTCAACTCTCAACTCTCAACCATCAACTCCCTGCGACTCCAATCCATCAATCCACCAATCCACTCATCCAGGTTCTCCTGGCCGACATCCGTCACCTCTTCACCCAGTCCGCCGCCGACCGCCTCTTCTCCAGCACACTGGTTAGTTCCCTCTGCGCTTTGCCCAACCGCCCCTGGTCCCTCCCTCCGTTAGGGACGCATTCCAGAGACTGTCTCAAAAGGTTTTGAGACGTCATGGGGAGTGGCGAACTATGGGGGGTTCAGAGTGCAGCCAAAGGAAATTGAAATGAGTCCAGGAAAGCCAACTCTTCCAGGCGACCAGGGCCAGCTTTGCTTTTTCC